>CAKTIE010000040.1 GCA_934565655.1 uncultured Oscillospiraceae bacterium | reverse complement strand
GCTCCCTGCTTCGCGGCCATCGGCGCCATCAAGCGTGAGATGAACAACCGCAAGTGGACCTGGTTCGCCATCGGCTATCAGTGCGGCTTCGCTTACCTGATCGCCCTGATGATCAACCAGTTCGGCGGCTGGTTCATCGGCGCCGGCAGCATCATCGGCACCATCGTGGCTGTCATCGTTCTGGCTGGCCTGCTGTACATGCTGTTCCGCCCCTACAAGGACGCCACCAAGCTGAGCGTGAAGATGTAATCCACTTCGCAAAATCCCGTACTTATCAATTCTGAGAAAGGAGCGCTTGCCATGCTGGCTGATATTCTGATTTGTCTTGTTCTGATCGCCATTGTCACTTCCATTGTCCACTCCCTCATTAAAAACAAAAAGCAGGGCAAGAGCCTTTGCTCCGGAGCCTGCACCGGCAGCTGCGCACACTGCGGCGGCCATTGCAGCCACAAATAAGAAAAACGGCCGTCGAAAGACGGCCGTTTTTCCATATCCGATGGTGAGGGAGATTGTCGTAAGGCGTTGTAGGGGGCGGCGTCCCCGACGCCCCGCCGCCATGCGGAAAAGCTATCGTAATATGGGTGGGCCGTCGGGGACGCCGGCCCCTACACACCGTTTACCGTACCGATTTGTGCGGCGGGGTGTGGTCACCCCGCCCTACGAAGGGATGCGGAATCGCACCAATCCTCCGACTTTCGCAGTGTAAACAGACAAATGCTTGACACAGGCCGGGTTTCGGGATATGATACAATATAGAATAATTCATTGAGGGGTTCACTGATTATGGCAGAAAAGTTGACCCCCCGCAAACAGCAGGCGCTGGAGATGCGCAGCCGCATCCAGAATGTGGCGCTGGACCTGTTTGACCGGGAGGGCTTTGAAAATGTCTCTGTGGAGGAGATCGCCCAGAAGGCGGGCTGCTCCGTAGGCAATATTTACCACTACTTCAAAAGCAAGGACGAGCTGGCCATCCAGGTTACCAGCCACGTGGACGCGGCGTATCTGACGCTGGAGGCGGAATATCTGGCGGATACCGCCAGGACCTCCCGGGAAAAGCTGCTGGACTTCGTGGGGCAGTCCCTGCGGATCAGCAGCAGCGACCCGGTGCTGTATAAGGCGTTCATTCACGCCATGAAGTACCCGGAGCAGGGTGCGCTGCAGCGCAACGAGCACCGCATCTATTACCGGGTGCTTTCCGAGCTGGCGGAGCTGTGCCGCCGGGACGGCTTCATTGACGGGCAGTATGACAATGACACGGTGGTGGAGTATCTGGTGACGCTGCACCGCGGCATGCTGCTGGAATGGCGCATTTACGAGGGGAAGTTCGATATTGCCGCCCGCGGCATCGCCATGGCGGAGATCCTGCTGCGGGGCCTGGAAAAGCACGCATGATATAAGAAAAGCGTTTGGTCGATTTCACGACCGAACGCTTTCTTTTTTTGTTTATAATGCTGATATTTGAAAAGACGCGGGAAAAGAGGGGTCAACGCCGTTGACAAACGGGAAGGAAAGTGCAATACTGTGAATAGTTCATTAAGTGATTCGGTGAAATTTTGACGAAGTATTCGATGAAATAAAAAGAAAGAGAGGGAACCCCCATATGAAGATCCTTGTCATCAACCCCGGCGCCACCAGCACCAAGATCGCCGTGTTCGAGGAGGACCAGCAGCTTTTCAAGCTGGGCATTGACCACTCCGCCGAGGAGCTGGATCAGTTTGAGCGGGTCATCGACCAGGCAGACTACCGCAAGAACGCCATCCTGAACGCCGTTACCGAGGCTGGCTATCAGCTGGAGGACTTTGACGCGGTGTGCGGCCGCGGCGGTCTGTACCGTCCCATCCCCAGCGGCACCTATGCCGTCAACGACAAGGTGATGCACGATGTGGAGACCGCGCCCTATGGCGAGCATCCCTCCAACCTGGGTGCGTATCTGGCCAAGAAGCTGGGCGACATGGTGGGCGTCCCCGCCTTCTTTGTGGACCCCGTATGCGTGGACGAGATGACCGAGATCGCCCACTATACCGGCTTTGCCGAGTTCCGCCGTCTGTGCCAGTTCCACGCCCTGAACCACAAGTCCATCGGCCGCAAGGCCGCCAAGGAGCTGGGCAAGAAGTACGAGGACGTGAACCTGATCGTGTGCCATCTGGGCGGCGGCGTCAGTGTGGGCGCTCACCAGAAGGGCCGTGTCGTCGACGTGTGCAACGTGAAGGACGAGGGCTCCATGGGCATGGATCGCGCCGGCGGCCTGCCCGTCAACCAGCTCATCAGCTACTGCTTCTCCGGCAAGACCAAGGACGAGGTGAAAAAGACCTTCGGCCGCCGCGCCGGTATGCTGTCCTATCTGGGCACCACCGATTTCCGCGTGATCTGCGCCAAGGTGGTGGGGGGCGATCCCAAGTATGTGGAGGCCTATCAGGCTCTGGTCTATCAGCTTTCCAAGGATATCGGCGCTATGGCCGCCGTGCTGCACTTCGACGTGGACGCCATCGTGTTCACCGGCGGCATGGCCTATGAGCAGTTCTTCTGCGACGATATCACCGCCTATGTGGGCAAGATCGCCCGGACTATCCGCCTGCCCGGCGAGGAGGAGATGCGTTCTCTGGCCGAGGGCGCGCTGCGTGTGCTCCATGGCGAGCAGGAGGCCAGCGTTTATTGATCCCGTTTTCCAATTGTAAGTGACATATAGAGCAATGTAAGAAGAAAAGAAGAAAGGTGGAAGAAAACTATGAAACATCTGATGTCCGGTAACGAGGCCACCGCACGTGGCGTCTACGAAGCCGGTATCAAAGTCTGTTCCGCGTACCCCGGCACCCCCAGCACCGAGATCCTGGAGAACATGCCCCAGTACGGCAAGGACGTGTACTGCGAGTGGGCTCCCAA
>CAKTIE010000039.1 GCA_934565655.1 uncultured Oscillospiraceae bacterium | reverse complement strand
TGGTCGGTGACCACCACGTCCATGCCGATGGAGCGGGCGTAGGCCACCTCCTCCACGCCGGTGATGCCGCAGTCCACCGTCACCAGCAGCGTGGCGCCGCCCTTGCGCAGCCCCTCGATGGCCTCGCAGCTGAGGCCGTAGCCGTCCTCGATGCGCCGGGGGATGTAGTGCACCACGTCGGCGCCCCGGCTTTTCAGATAATCCACCATGATGCAGGTGGCGGTGATGCCGTCCACGTCATAGTCGCCGAAAATGGCGATCCGCTCGCCGTCGGACAGCGCCCGGTCGATCCGGGCCGCCGCCTTGTCCATGTCCTTCATCAGGAAGGGCGAGTGGGCCAGCGTGGTCTCCTGGGTCAGATATTCCGTGGCCTGCTCCGGACAGTTCACGCCGCGGCTGGCCAATACGCCGGATACCAGATAGGGGTAGCCCGCGTCCATCAGCCGTTCCACGGCGGCGCAGTCCGTCTGCGCCACATGCCAGACGGGAAACTTCATGGTCTGTCGACTCCTTTCGTTTCCTTCTATAATAAATTATAGTATACCAAATTCCGCGGCAAAGGTAAAGGAAAAAATCTGCCGTCTTCTGTTGCAATCGGGGGAAGCGTACCGTATAATGGAAACAGAAAACAGAGAAAACCACAGAATCGAGGAACCAGCCTATGCGTCCTGACGGCACCCGTGTCAAAGACCTGCCCCCCATCGTGGCGGCCATCCCCTATATCATGCCCAAGCGGTATGACGCCCAGAACACCATCACCGAGTATATTGATGAGGAGCTGATCAAGTCCTATATCCGGGAGAAGCGCCGCAGCGGCGTCCGGATCAACCATATGGCCGTGATCATCGCCGCCTATTACCGGGCGGTGATGTATAACCCCAAGCTGAACTACTTCATCATGAACAGCAAGGTCTATAAGCGGAACCACTTCTGCGTGTCCTTCGTGATTTTGAAGAAGCTGGCGGACGGACGGCCCGACGAAACGTCCCTGAAGATCTTCCTGACACCGGAGGATACCGTATTCACCATCCAGCAGAAGATCACCGACGCGGTATCGGCCAATTCCGCCACCGAGCAGAAGAACAGCACCGACAAATTCGCCCGCATGATGTTCGCCATTCCCCTGCTGCCCAAAATCGTCATCTGGCTGGCGTACCATCTGGATAAGCTGGGCCTGCTGCCCCGGAAGATCATCGACCTCAGCCCCTTCCACACCAGCATGTTCATCACCAATCTGGCCTCCATCAAGACCAGCTACATCCACCATCACTGCTATGAATTCGGTACCACCAGCGTGTTTGTCTGCATGGGCAAGCCTGTGCCGGATTACATGAGCGGCAATCTCAACAAGAAGATCATGCCCCTTGGCGTGGTGATGGACGAGCGGATCTGCACCGGCTATGAATACGCCGCCTTCTGCAACGATTTCCGCAAGTTCCTCCGCAAGCCCGAGGAGCTTGAGCATCCGTATGAAGCGTAAGAAAAATGAAGCGTAACAAAAAAGCTGCCCGCCCGGGCAGCTTTTTGTTTTGTCTCCGACGGCATGCGGCGGGGTGAGGTCACCCCGCCCTACGGAACGACCATCGATAGAACTTCGTAGGGCGGCCTGACCTCAGGCCGCCGCGTAAAGGACAATCCCTCAAACAAACAGGAAAAGAGAGGGCGTCCACCCTCTCCTTTTCCCACCATATAAACCACAAGGCGGCAAATCACCGGCGCTGCCGCGCCGGGGCTGCTGCGTATCTCCCATTATATCGGAAAACTGTCGAAAATCAAACCGGGAAATTCACAAATAATGCACATCTTCCTTGTGCAAATCGTCAAAAACCAGACAAAGTGTTGAAAACTCTGACAAAATATGAGAAAAAGGGAGCCTGCCGCGGCGCGGCAGGCTCCTCTATTTCGTTATTGCGTAGCTTACCACCGGGGCTCCTGGGGACCGTCGAAGCGGTCGTCGGAGCGGAATTCGTCGTCCCGGGGCGACTGATAGCCGATGCCGGACATCTCCTTGATGGCCTGGAAATACCCGATGTCCGTCTGCTGGATATAGGGCGTGATCCAGATGCTCAGGATGCCCAGCGTCAGGGCGCACAGGATGTTCCAGCCGATCCAGCTCAGGTCCAGCACGAACAGCTCCCACTTGTGGCCCCGTGTCTGGGCTTTGCTCATGTTCAGCGCCTCCATCACGCCCATCTCCGGATTCTCACACAGGTTGTACAGGGCGAAGCGGTAGCGGTATCCGGCGATGAAGCCGGGGATGATGAACAGCAGCGACCACAGGAAGATGAAGATATACTGCACGATGGACAGCAGGATGATCTTTCCCGCAAACAGGAAGCCGTCAAACATGGTGGCGTAGGGGGTCTCCAGTCCCTTGCGGACGCTCATGGCGTACAGGATATAACCGGCGCTGAGCACCACCGCCACCAGCGACACCACGATGGAGATGAAGCCCGATACCACCGGCGGCAGGGACAGGGGCGAGGTGGGGTAAAAGCTGACGTCCACCTCCGGCATATAGGTCTCCATATAGACAAGCACGTCGCTGCTGCCGGAGGTCAGCCAGTCCAGGCTGTCCAGCACCAGACCGATGGCCAGATACAGTAATGTGAACAGATAGGCCGAGACCCTGGCGTTTTTGGTGATGGCCCTGGCCTCCATCTTCAATTGTACACGGTCAAGCATGGAACCGCTCCTTTCTTATCACTCCGCCGACAGGCCTTGTGCCTGCCGGAAATTCCGAGCTGTTACCATATATTGTAGCACACGAAAGCGCGAAACGCAAGAGCGGCCGTGTTTCCGGTGAAAAGGGCTAAGTTACCGACAAAAAAGGCAAAATTTCAGGAAGAATTCCCGCATAAGACTGGACAACAGCGAGTTTTTGTTGTATGATAAAACGCAGTGTGAGGTGGTCTAACCACCTGAAGTAGCCGATGGTGAGATCCCGGCGCACGGAATTGGAACACCGCGCGTGGGCATTTCACCATCAGATACGAATGCAGTAAGATGAGGTGAAGACAATGGCACAAGCTTTCTTTGGCGGCGTTCATCCCAATGACATGAAGGCCGCGACCAATGAAAAGGCCATCGAAAAGCTGGAAGCTCCGGCTGAGGTGGTCATCCCCATGTCTATGCACATCGGTGCGCCTTGCAAACCCATTGTTGCAGTGGGCGACAAGGTAAAAATTGGACAGAGGATCGGTGAACCCGGCGGATTCGTATCCGCACCCATCCACGCCAGCGTGTCCGGCACGGTAAAGGCAGTGGAGCCCCGCCCCTATTCCATGGGCGGTACCATGATGTCCGTGGTGATTGAGAACGATTTCCAGGACACCATCAGTGAAGACGTGAAGCCCGCGGCTGACCCCGAGAACCTGACGGGTGAGCAGCTGGTGGAGATCGTCAAGAACGCAGGCATCGTCGGCCAGGGCGGCGCTACCTTCCCCACCCATGTGAAGATCTCTTCCGCGCTGGGCAAGGTGGACTACGTCATCATCAACGCCGCCGAGTGCGAGCCCTACATCACCGGCGACCACCGCACCTGCCTGGAGCG
>CAKTIE010000038.1 GCA_934565655.1 uncultured Oscillospiraceae bacterium | reverse complement strand
CGTTCTCGTCTGTGAAATAGAATTTCTGGCTGTCATAGTCAGAATCCGTCATACGTTTCAGCTTGGAAAGGGTCTGCGGCCCGGCCACAGCACACAGGAGCTTACAGCAGATCAGGGACAGCAGCTTTCTTTCGCTCTCGGCCAGTCCGTCAAAGCCCTGTTTCACAAATTCAGCGGTGGGGATGATGGCGTGGTGGTCGGACACCTTTTTGCTGTTTAAGATGCGTTCAAACTGCGGGGAAAGGTTCAGGCCCTTGGCAAACGGCACCTTATCCCACAGGCCGGACACAAGGCTTTCCACGGTGGGCAGCATATCGTCGGTGAGGTATTGGCTGTCCGTTCTCGGATAGGTCAGCAGCTTCTTTTCATACAGCGTTTGGGCATAGTCAAGGGTCAGCGTGGAGCTTTACGAGAAAGCTGGGAACGCCCAGCTTGCCAGAGAGATTGACGCGGCTCTCCCCATAGAATTATCCAGAGAGGAACAGATCCGGCTTGTCCGGGAATACTGTTCCTCTCAATTTGTTTCTAAGGGAATGTGTGTGGATTTTGCGACAGCAGGCCCTTGGCTTTCAGGGACAGGGCCTTGTTCCGCAGGTGGTGATTTGACATCACCGTGTAGCCTCGATTCTTTTCTACGCGGAATACTGCCATATCAAAATCAGCTCCTTTCACAGTGAATTTGGCCCCGCTGCAAGACCGGTGAGCTTGCCCGGCTGATAGGGACACTCTGCATAGACGCAGAATTGATATTTCCAATCCGGGCGATAAAAGCGGCAGGTGCCGCAATCCTCCGGCGCGTCCGCCCCGCCGCCGTCGTAGTGATCGAAACCGGGCTTTTCCTGCATCAGCCGTTCAAAGGCCCGATTCTGGCCGGAAGTAAAGTACATAGTGTCACCTCCTTTCCTTGGGCAAAAAGAAATGCCTTTTTCGTCGCAGACTTACGAAAAAGGCATTTCAGGTGTGATTATAGAGATGTTTAATTGTCTTTAGATTTTTGAAAAGTCCCGGTTTTATGCGGGTTTGCGCTGGTTGTGCTAATCGGAACGAAGCTACCTCCTACACCGACCCGGAGAACGAGGCGGTCATTCAGTCGGCGCTGACACGGCTGGTGCAGGGCAAGACCCTGCTGATCATTGCCCACCGGCTGTCCACCATTGCCGATGCCGACCAGATCATCGTCGTCAATCAGGGTAACATGGAAGCCGTCGGCACACAGGCGGAGCTTTTTGCGTCCTGCCCGCTCTATAAGGCCATGTGGGAAGCCCATATCAGCGTCAAAGGCGATGGGGAGGTGGCGTGATGTTCCAGACACTGAAAAAATTCTTCGCCTTCTGCGGCGCGGATAACCGCAAAATGTTTGTGGCATCCATCTGGCTGGGCGTGGTCAGCGCCATCTGCTCCGCCATGCGTATCCCTGCCGCTGCCATCGTCATTCAGGCGCTGCTGGACAAGAACGTCACCATGGCCACACTGTGGACGAGCCTTGGCGTCATCGTCGTCTCGCTGATGGTGACCATTGCCATCAAAATGAAGTCTACCATGCTGCAGACCGAGGCGGGCTACCGCGCCTGCGCCAATAAGCGTATCGAGATCGCCGAGCACCTGCGGTATCTTCCCATGGGCTGGTTCAACGACAACAGCCTGGGTGAGGTGACCTCCGTCACCACCAACACCATGGAGAATATGGCCAATGTCGCCACCCGTGTGGTGATGGTCACGACCCGCGGCTTCCTGACCTCCGGCATTATCGCCGTCATGATGTTTCTCTTTGACTGGCGCATGGGACTGATCACGCTGGCGGGACTGGTGCTGTTCTTCGCCGTCAACGCCGCTATGCAGCGGGCGGAGCAGGCGCTGGCCCAGCGGAAATTCAACGCCGACGAGCGGCTGGTCTCCAAGGTGTTGGAATATGTGCAGGGCATCGCCGAGGTCAAGAACTTTGACCTGACCCACGACTCCACCACCCAGGTACATGCCGCGGTGGAGGAAGCGCGCAGGGCGTCCTTCGGCATGGAACTTCCGTCGGTGCTCTATATGCTGGCGCAGTTTGTCATCAACAAGCTAACCGGCATTGCCGTCTGCGCCGCGGCCATCGCCTTTTACTTCGGCGGCACCATGGCGCTTAGCAACTGCCTGCTGATGCTGATCTGCTCGTTTATCCTTTTTGAGCAGCTGGACAGCGCCGGCAGCTTTTCCTCCCTGTTCCGATCCATCGACATCGGCGTGGATAAGGCCAATGCCATTCTCAGTGTGGAGCCCATGGACATCGACGGCGAGGAGCTGACGCCGGAGCATGAGGATATCGCCCTGCACCATGTGGACTTCTCCTGTGACAGCAAGGCCATCCTCCGCAACGTGTCCCTGACCATTCCGGAGAAGACCACCGTCGCCATCGTCGGCCCCTCCGGCAGCGGCAAAACCACGCTGTGCAATCTGATGGCCCGCTTCTGGGACGTGCAGTCGGGCAGTGTGAGCCTTGGCGGCCATGACGTGCGTCAATACAGCTATGATAGTTTGATCCGCAACTTCTCCTTTGTGTTCCAGCGGACGTATCTCTTCTCGGACACTATCGCCAACAACATCCGCTTCGGCAAGCCCGACGCTTCTCTGGAGGAGGTGAAGGAGGCCACGAAGAAGGCCCGGTGCTATGACTTCATCATGACCCTGCCGGAGGGCTTTGACACCGTCATCGGCGAGGGCGGCGCGACCCTTTCTGGCGGTGAACGCCAGCGCATCTCCATCGCCCGGGCCATCATGAAGGACGCACCCATCATCATTCTGGACGAGGCCACGGCCAACGTTGACCCGGAGAACGAGAAGGAGCTGATGGAGGCCGTTGCCGAGTTGACCCATAATAAGACGGTCATCATGATCGCCCACCGGCTGAAAACCGTGCGCCATGCCGATCAGATTTTCGTGCTCGACCACGGCCAGATCGTTCAGCATGGCACCCACGACCAGCTGGTCGCCGTGGATGGGATCTACCGCCGCTTCGTTGTCGAGCGCCAACAGGCCGCCGGGTGGAAGGTCTGATTGCAGTCTTTAAATTCTTTAAACTTACATGTATCAACGCCCGCACCGGTCAAACGATCGGTGCGGGCGTTGTTTTTTCACCTTGGGGCAGTTTCGCGCTTATGCGCGGAACAAAAAGCTACCCGCTGGGCGGGCGGATTCAAGCTTAAAAAGTTGCTGTATTCCGGTTTGGCGGACAGGAAGAACTACGCGACCATTTAGACCTCTTGTCTACCTTAGTCGTATAAAACATTCACATCAAAATAAGTCAAACAGCGCATCGTTCCCGTTATGCACCACATCCACGGCGTATTTGTTCTTTTCCAGCATGACCTTCAGCGCACGGGCGATGGTCACTTCATCCTCCACGATCAGGATACGCAAGGCGCTTCACCTCCATTTACGTCCATTCTCTCATGCTGACCCAAAATGAACCTGAAAATCGCGGAAAAGTACATCCTTCTCACATGATTTTTTCGGATTCATTTCAGGCTGCGGCGGCAAACTGCAGAGAAGAAACACACAAGATCTGATCCCCGCGGTTCTTCATATTGCATGATGCGGCGGATTTTGCTATAATATCATATCATATAGTATGTGATGAGGAGGGTGTATTGTATGGGAGACGGCTATTTTCTGCTGACGAACCTGCTTTCGGAGGATGAGAAAAAGGTGATCACCAGCATCACCGCGCATATCGAGCGGGGCGAGAAGCGCGTGGGCATCCAGCAGATCGCCAACGAGAACTTTCTCTCCACCACCTCCATCGTCAAAATGTGCAAGCGGCTGGGCTTTGACGGATACAGCGAGCTGTACTACTACCTCAGCCGCCAGTTTGATTCCCACGGTGAGGTACACAATACCGACACCCTCAAAAGTCTCATCGACAACTACTCCGACGAGCTGATCACCGGCTTCTGTCAGCTGATGGACCGCTCCCGCACGGCCAAGCTGTTCACCACCGGAGAGGGCTTTTCCAACATCGTCGGCTCCTACATCGCCCAGCGGCTGTCCATCTGCGGCTTTATGGTATTCAATAATGTGCATTTCTACGACTATATGCTGTTCCGCGACGCCCATCACCTGCCAGACGATCAGGACGCGCCTCCGGTAATGTTCGCCGTCAGCCAGAGCGGCGAGACCGCCCCGGTGCTGAACGACGTACGCCACGCCCGGCAGAACGGCCACCGGATCGTCACCTTCACCAAGCGCAGCGACTCCACGCTGGCCCAGATGTCGGATATCGTATTCGTGGTGGACGGCTCGAAGCAGACGCTGGCGGGAAGCCTGCCCAATACGTTCTTCGGTCATGTGATCCTGGCGTTCGAGGAGCTGGTGGCCTTCTATTTCGACGGCGGCCGCCGCTGACAAGATATTACTTTTTTTACCAAAAGAGAAAATTTTTCCTCACAAAGGTGTGCTATACTGAGTAACGGTATGGTGCGCCTTGTGCGTATCATGCGGTATCGTGCTTCGGGCCTGCCGCCCGGACACAGGAACAATATGATAAAATTGGAGGAAAAACAATGAAGAAGATTTTTGCGCTTCTGCTGGCGCTGGTCATGACCCTGTCTCTCGTGGCCTGCGGCGGCAATGCTGCCAACGATCAGCAGGGCGATGCCGAGGGTTCCAAGAAGATCGAGACCCTGAAGGTCGCTTTCGTTCCTTCCCGTGAGCCTGAGGAGATCATCACCGCTACCGAGCCCCTGAAGCAGATGCTGAAGGACGAGCTGGCCGCTCAGGGCTATGAGGTGGGCGATGTGGAGATCACCGTCGGCACCACCTACGAAGCCGTTGGCGAGGGCCTTGAGGCCGGCACCATCGACGTTGGCCTGATCCCCGGCGGCACCTATGTGCTGTATGATGACGGCGCCGACGTTATCCTGACCGCTACCCGCAACGGCCTGAGCAAGGATTCCGACAACGCCAAGGATTGGAACGACGGCCAGCCCACTGAGGCTTCCGAGAATCAGGCTGTTTCCTATCGCGCCCTGTTCATCGCCGGTCCCTCTGCCAAGGGTCAGGAGCTGCTGGCCAAGGTCAACAACGGCGAGGAGCTGACTTGGGAGGATCTGGACAGCGCCAACTGGAGCATCATGGGCACCTCCTCCCCCGCCGGTTACATCTATCCCGCTCTGTGGCTGCAGGATCACTACGGCAAGGGCATCTCTGATCTGAAGAGCGCCGTGCAGTCCGATTCCTACGCCAGCGCCTTTGCCCGTCTGGCCTCCGGCCAGGTGGACGT
>CAKTIE010000037.1 GCA_934565655.1 uncultured Oscillospiraceae bacterium | reverse complement strand
TAGCTTAGGCATGAGAAGGAAAGAAACCCAGCCGGATGCGGGGCTTCCAACCAAAACTTATTGTAATAGGAGGACAAAACCATGAAAAAGAATGTACGAAACAACGTCTGCGTGACCGTCGCCCTTGTGTGTCTGGCTCTGGTGGTGCTGTTCGCCTGGCTGGGCTGCACAGGAAGCAGCACGGCGCTGCTGGTCCTGTCCATGGCGGCAGGTGCCGGGTTCGTGGTGGCCGTCAACTGCCTGACCAACAGCCGTCCCGCGCGGACGGAGCTGAAGGCAGCCGCGGCCGCCGCCAAGTAACAAGCTTTTCTCTCCCCCATCCAGCCGTCAGGGGCAAGGCCCGCGCCTTGCCCCAGCGGCGCGTTTCACAGGGAGAGCATTGGATAAACGGGAGGGATACCAAATGAGCAAGAGAGCTGCCGAATGGCTGCTGGCCGCCGTGATCTTCGCCAGAAGCACGTCGCTGCTGTTCGCCAAGGTGGGACTGGAGAGCATGAGCCCGCTGAACCTGCTGGCGGTGCGGTTCGGTCTGGCCTTTGTGGTGCTGTGCGTCATCTTCTGGAAGAAGCTGCGCACCGTCACCAGAACCGACCTGCTGCACGGCATGATCCTAGGCGCGGTCTTTTTTGCCGTCATGACCTGCGAAACCTTCGCCCTGACCAAGACCACCGCCTCCAACGTGTCGTTTCTGGTGAACACGGCCATCGTGATCGTGCCGCTGTTTGAAGCGGTGCTGCACCGGAAGGCCCCGGATCACCGGACGCTGCTGTGCGCGGCGGTAACGCTGGCGGGCGTAGGCTTCCTGACGCTGAAGGACGGCATCGCCGGGTTCGGCCTGGGCGAGGCCCTGTGCCTGCTGGAGGCCTGTCTGTACGCCTGCGGCATCATCCTTACCGGAAGGTTCTCCCAGAAGGGGGACACCATTCTGCTGGGCATGTTCCAGATCGGCTTTCTGGGCCTGTTCGCCGCCATCGCCTCGCCGCTGGCGGGAACGCCCCATCTGCCCCAGAACGGCACGGAATGGGGCGTGATACTGGCGCTGGCGCTGGTGTGCTCCTGCTTCGGCTTCACCTTCCAGCCGGTGGCCCAGCGGTACACCACCGCTGACCGGGCCGCCCAGCTGTGCGCCATCAATCCCCTGTCCACCGCGGTGCTGAGTGCCATCTTCCTTAAAGAGCGCATGGGCGTGCAGGGCGTCATCGGCGCGGCGCTGATCCTGCTGGGCATCGTGCTGCACAATTACCATAAGTCGGGCAAGGCTTCCGAAACCGCCGCAGAAAGCAGTGAACCCTCCCGCGCGGCATAGGGCCAAAGCCTCCCTTGTGTAAAGGGAGGTGGCGCGAAGCGCCGGAGGGATTGTCGTAAACCGGTCAACCCCTCAGTCACGGCTGACGCCGTGCCAGCTCCCCTTACACAGGGGAGCCTTTGAATGAGCGACGCACGGCCGCATTTTAACATACACCACCCCCGGCGGCATAGGCCGCCGGGGGTGCTTCACGTTTCATCCGTTATTCACTTTTTCCACCGCGCGGAGCAGCTTTTCCATCTCCTGAGCGCGGGGCACCCGCAGCCGGACGCTGCTGCGCTCCAGCGGCTCAAACTCCCCGCCGGAGCAGGTCAGCACGCCCTCCGCCATCAGCAGCTCCTGCAAGTCGGCGCGGGGGTCCTTATGCTGCAAAAGACAGATGGGCACCCGGTCGTCGGTGACCGCCATGGTGAGGTTCTCCCCGCAGACATCCCGCAGGGCGCGCTTCATGGCGGCGAAATCCGGGCCATGGCTGTCGGCATAGGTGCGGTCGCTGAGGGCGGCAGCCGCCAGCTCGCGGGACAGCTCGCTCATCATGTAGGGGTTGGATACCTTGCTGATGTAGCGGATCAGCTCCTGACAGGTAATGATGTACCCCGCCCGCAGTCCCGCCAGGCCGAAGCCCTTGGAGAAGGTGCGGACAATGATGATGTTCTTGTATTTCGGGCCCAGCGTCACCGCCGACTCCTCCCGGGGCAGAAAGTCGCCGTAGGCTTCGTCCACGATGGCGTAGACGCCCAGCTCCTCGCACTTGTCCAGCACCCGGCTGATGTCCGCCAACGGCAGCGTCTGGCCGGTGGGGTTGTTGGGCCGGTCGATGTAGACCAGGCTGGTGTCGCCGCTGATGGCGTCCACCAGATCGGACACCTCCATGCACCAGCCGTCCTCCCGCCGGGCGGGGATGCCCACGTATCGCATGGCCATCATGCGGGAATACTCCACCATATCGGTGAAGGTGGGCAGGAAGCCCACCACCTCCGCGCCCTTCTTGGCCAGGATGTTGCACAGCAGGTACAGGGCCGACACACTGCCGTCGGTCAGGACGATGTTCTCCGGCTCGATAAAGGCATAGTCCGCCCAGTAGTCCACGATGGCCTTCCGGGGCGCGTCGGAGTGGGGATAGTGATAGAACCGCTCGGGATCAAAGGCGGCAAAGGCCTCCTTCACCGCCGCCGGGAAGCCGTAGGGGTTCACGCCCAGCGAGCAGTCCAGCGTATCCGCCGCTGCGTGGGGCGTATGCCCGGCATAGCTGCGCACCTGCGAGAGCAATTCGTTTCGGATCTTCACATCTATCCGCTCCTTCCGCTTGTTTTTACGAACAATTTACCGCATAATGGAATGCCTGTCAATGAAAAAGCCGCAAAAAACGGCCCAGCATCCTTTGTTAATAACTAAACAACCTATTTTTCGCTTTTTTTCTTGCATTTCTTGCCGCACCGGTATAAAATATTGAAGAATATTCACACGGAAAGGTTTTGCACATACATGACTCATCCTTACAAGACCCGTGAAGGCGGCGCCACAGTCACGGTGTTCGTCCCCTATGACTGTCAGAATCACTGCCCCTTCTGTATCAATAAGCAGGAATACGCCGATTGCACCGGCTTCTCTCTGGAGAAGATCATCGACTCCATCCACACGCTGGACGCCATCACGCCCCGCTGCGACTTCGTGTTCACCGGCGGCGAGCCGCTGGCGGATCTGAACGCCCTGCAGCAGATGCTGGACGCCATCCCCACCACCCACAAGGTGTATATCAACACCACCTTCCCGGTGCAGGAGCATACCACGCTGGACGAGATGGTGGCCTTTACGGAGCGCAACAAGGACAAGATCACCTGCATGAACATCTCCCGCCATTTGCAGAAGTATGTGGAGGAGAGCCCCGACGAGGTGCTGGGCCGCATCGCCTGCCGCACCCGCATCAACTGTGTGCTCTACAAGCGCTATCCCGCCGACAAGCTGCCCGCCTATGTGGAGCGCTTCCTGCCCTACGGCATCCCCGTCCAGTTCCGGTACGACTATACCGAGACCACGCCGGAGAACCTGTACGACGAGGAGCATGACCAGATCCTCCACGATCTGCGCCGCCTGTTCACCTATAAGGGACTGGACGGCTGCCGCATGCGCAACGGCTTCCACTTTGAATACAAGGGCCTGCACCTGACGTACCACAAGACCCTCCCCTATTCCACCATCGTGGAGACGGGCGAGGACGGCGTCACCTACGACATTCTGTACGATGTGCTGATCAAGCAGAACGGCGAGATCCACAGCGACTGGACGGGCGTGAAGATGGACGTGGACGCCTACCGCAAGGTGGTCTACGAGCCCTATGACCTGCACGTCATCAACGGCACCATTGATTTCTGAGCATCACACCATCTGAAAAAGCGCCTGCCCAAATCGTTGGGCAGGCGCTTTTATTGTAGGCAGCCCCCATTGCCGTGCGACAGGGAACGCGCTACTGTTTTCTTTTCGGGACGACCGCTTTCAGCAGCAGTATGATCGCTGCCATCACGGCAAGCTGCATCAGCGTGAACACGATCATCAGGCCGCGGGATTCATAATAGCAGAAGTTGCCCCAGTTGATGACCAGCTCGACCAGCGCCGTCAGCAGGATACTAAGCCAGACATATCTGCGAGCGATCAAGAAAATCACGATTGGGGGAACTACTGTCAGGATCAGCGGGATCGGCTGCAATAGGTATTGAGCAAATAGCGCCAGCATAGTAATACCTCCTCAAATATCGTTTTTCCGGTCTGTCTGCTTTCATCCTATCATACATCGTCCCGAAACGCAAGAACAGCCGCGGCGATTCGCCGCGGCTGTTCTGTGTCTGTTTTTACAGCAGGCCAGGGATGTTCAGGCCGCCAGTCAGGCTGTTCATGGAGTTGTTCATGGCCTCGTCCGCCTGGCGCAGCGCCTCGTTGACGGCGGAGATCACCAGATCCTGCAGCATCTCCACATCCTGCGGATCCACGGCGTCCGGCTGAATGGTCAGGGCCTTCAGCTCCTTCTTGCCGCTGACGACGGCCTGTACCGCGCCGCCACCCACGCTGGCGGTAAAGTCGGTATTCTCCACATCCTCCTGCGCCTTGGCCATCTGCTGCTGCATCTGCATGATCTTCTGCTGCATCTGCTGCTGGCGCATCATCTGGCCCTGGCTGCCGCCAAAGCCGCCTCTTGCACTGTAACCCTTTGCCATATCATTCGTCTCCTTATTTGATCTTGAAGTGTTCCAGCTGCTGGCCCTTGGCCGTCAGCTCATCCAATGCGTCCGCTTTTTTCGGTGCCTCCCACGGCGGCGTCTCCGCCGGAGGGGCAGGCTGCGCCGGTTCCGCCGGTGCGCTCCGGGGCTCCGCTCTGCGGGGCTGGGCCGCCGGTCTTGCCGCGGCCTTCGGGGCCTCGCCCACCGCCAGCTGCACCCGGATGGGCGTACCCAGCTCTCTGGCGGTCACGTCCCGCAGCACCGACAGCACCGCCTCACTGTCCAGCGAGGCCTTCACGAAATCGTTCTGGCACAGCACCGTCAGGCAGCCGTCCGCCACCACGCCGCTGGCCATGTTGAGAAATACCCGGTCCTTCACGCTCAGCCGGCCCTTATACTGGTCGATGAGCCGCAGCCACACGGATGTGTCGCCGTCCGCGCTCTCCGCCGACGCAGGCTGTGCCGCAGCGTCGCGCCGCGGCGGCTGCCGCACCGGTGCGGGCACAGGTATTTCCTCCGGAATATCAAACACCCGCTCGCCGTACTCCTCGGGGGGAGGCGGCGCTTCATCGTACCGCGTCTCGATGGGAAGCTCCCGCACAGGCGCGGGCCGGGGTTCCGGTGCGGGCCGCGAGGTCTTTCGCGCCGCCGGGGCCGCCTGGGGAACGCCGCCCTTTTCCAGCGCCGCCACCCGCTGGCACAGGGCCGTCAGGTCGCCGCTGAGGGTCTCGTCGCACAGCTTCAGCAGGCACAGCTCCGCGTCGGTGCGGGGCCGGATGCTGTCCGGCAGCGCCGCGCAGCACTGCTGCAAGGTGTCCGTCAGATACAAAAACCGCGTCATCGGCTGATCGCCAGCCAGCTCCGAGAGGGTCTTGCGGTCATAAAGTCCCGTCAGCAGGGCGCTGCCGCCGTCGGGCGCGGCCCTGAGAATGGTCATGTCACGGGCAAGGTCGCTCAGCTCGCTGAGCAGCGCCGCCACGTCCTTGCCGCCCCGGTACAGCTGGTCAAACAGCGCCAGCGCGTCGCCGGTGCGCCTGTCCAGCACGCACCGCATCAGCTGCACCGTCTGCACCGCTCCGGCAAGGCCCAGCACCTCCAGCACGGCGGCGTTGTCGATGGCGCCCTCCACCGCCCGGCACTGATCCAGCAGCGACAGGGCGTCACGCATGGCGCCGTTGGCCATCCGGGCCAGCAGCTCCGCGCCGTCGGGGCTCAGGTCGATGTTCTCCTCCACCGCGATGTGCAGCAGCTGCTGCTGGATATCGCGGGGCAGCAGCCGCTTGAAGGAAAACCGCTGGCAGCGGGAGAGAATGGTAGCCGGGACCTTGTGCAGCTCCGTGGTGGCCAGAATGAACAGCAGGTGCTCCGGCGGCTCCTCCAGAATTTTCAGCAGGGCGTTGAAGGCGGCGATGGACAGCATGTGTACCTCGTCGATGATATACACCCGCTTTTTCAGCACGGAGGGGGTATAGACCGCCTCCTCCCGCAATGCACGCACCTGATCCACACCGTTGTTGGAGGCGGCGTCCAGCTCCGTCACATCCAGCAGCGTGCCGCTGTCGATGCCGCGGCAGGCGTCGCACTCACAGCAGGGCGCGCCGTCGACGGGATGCTCACAGTTGACGGCCTTGGCCAGTATCCGGGCGCAGGTGGTCTTTCCGGTGCCGCGGGTGCCGGTGAAGAGATAAGCATGACCCACGCGGCCCTCGGCCACCTGCCGCTGCAGGGTATCGGTAATATGGGCCTGACCCACCACCTCCGAAAAGGTCCTGGGCCGCCACTTGCGGTACAGTGCCTGATACATTCCGCCGTCTCCTTTCGTAAAAATTCGCAAAAATAGAAAAAAGTCCTCCACGCGCAGCCACGGAACCGGCTTCCTCGCGGCACATGTCTATCCCTCTTAATGCTGCTCGGTTCCCCGCCTGACATGATTCGTGGGTATCCATTGCGCGAGACCGGCTCCGCAGCTGCCTGCGGAGGACTCATTCCATGGTATTATACATCAAAGTTTACCGTTTGGCAACAATGACTTTTTCCCAAAGGCTTGCATTTTTTTCAAAAAAGGATATGATATAGGAGAAAAAATATATGCTGCTTTCCACAGCAGAAGAAAAGAAGGGTATACTATGACAAAAATCGACATTATCTCCGGATTCCTTGGCGCAGGCAAGACCACGCTGATCAAGAAGCTGCTGGCCGAGGCCTATCAGGGCGAAAAGCTGGTGCTGATCGAAAACGAATTCGGCGAGATCTCCATTGACGGCGGCTTCCTGAAAGACAGCGGCGTGCAGGTCAGCGAGATGTCCTCCGGCTGCATCTGCTGCTCTCTGGTGGGCGACTTCAACAAGGCCCTGAAGGAGGTCCATGAGAAGTTCCAGCCCGACCGCATCCTCATCGAGCCCTCCGGCGTGGGCAAGCTCTCCGACGTGATCGTGGCGGTGGAGAACACCGTGAAGGACGTGCCGGACATGAAGCTGAACAGCTT
>CAKTIE010000036.1 GCA_934565655.1 uncultured Oscillospiraceae bacterium | reverse complement strand
AAGGCGCAGGCCAGACTGTAGGAGCCCTTTTCGGCGAATTCGTTGATCTGCACGGTGATCAGCAGGAACTGCGGCGTCACCAGCAGGATGATGGCGGAGATGGCGGTGATGCTGCGGACGAAGGCCGTCACCAGACCGCTGAGGAAGGAATCCTTGATCAGCGGCAGCGTCACGGTCATGAACACCTTGAAGCTGTCCGCGCCCATGTCATAGGCGGATTCCTCGATGGATTTGTCGATCTGCCGCAGGGCGGAGATACCGCTTCGCGTGCCGGTGGGCAGCGAGCGCACCACGAACACGATGATCAGGATCAGTCCCGTGCCGTACAGGCCCTGCAAAAAGCCGGTGCCGAATACGCCGCTGGAGAAGCCGCGGATATAGCCCACGCCCAGCACCGTGCCGGGCACGGCCATGGCCAGCATGGACACCGCCTCGATAAAGCCCTTGGACTTGAACTTCCGCTTCACCACCAGATAGGAGATGATCATGCTCAGCAGCGCCGTGATGGGCGCGGAGATCAGGCTCAGCACGAAGGAATCCCGGAAGGCCTGGAAGCCGTGGTAGCGGGTGAACACCAGCTGGAACCACTTGCCGGTCAGCGGGAAGAACTTGAAGCCCCAGGTGGGGAAGAACGCGCCGATGGGCACGCACAGATACATGATGATGACGAAGCTGGCGGCCAGCGCGCACAGAACGGTCAGCGGGATCTTGACGCTCTTGTCCTCGATCAGCATGCGGGCGCGGGACGCCTTACCGGTCAGGGTGGCGGCGGTCTTGCGCTCCAGATAGTACTTCTGCACGATGAACATGGCCAGCGTGATGCACAGCAGCACCACGGCCATGGCTGCCGCGCCGGGCTTGTCATAGGAGCCGGTGATCTGCAGGTAGATGGTGGTGGCCAGCGTGTCGTAGGAGCCGCCGATGATCATGGGGTTGGCGAAGTCAGCGATGGACTCGATGAACGTCACCAGGAATGCGTTGCCCAGACCCGGCAGCATCAGCGGCAGGGTCACGCTGGTGAACACCTTCCAGCGGGACGCGCCCATATCCCGGGCGGCCTCCTCCAGCGAGGGGTCGATGTTCTTCAGCAGGCCCTTCAGCATCATGTAGCACACGGGGAAGAAGGTCAGCGTCTGGACGATGACGATGCCCCAGAAGCCATACACGCTGTTGTCATAGATGCCCAGCAGGAAACGGGTGATGATGCCCGCCTTGCCGAACAGCATGATCATGGAAAGGGACAGCACGAAGGGAGGGGAGACCACCGGCAGCATGGAAACCACCTTGAACAGGCCGCCCACGAACTTGCCCATGCGGACATAGACCTCCACATAGGCGAACAGCAATCCGATCAGCGCGGAGAGAATGCCCACCAGAAAGCCCACCTTCAGCGTGTTGGTGATGGCCTTGGTAAAGGTCGGCATGGCGAAAATGCGCTGGAAGATGGACACGCCGAAGGTGCCGTCTCCCACAAAACTATCCACCAGCAGAATGGCCAGCGGGTAGAGGATAAACAAAGTCAGAAATGCGATCAGCACGACGATGGTGGTCACCATGATGGGATCGGCCATCAGCTTTTTCCGGTCCAGCGCCGCGCTTTGGGTCCTTGCCATAGACAGCTCCTTTCTCATCCCGAAAGGAATGGTAGGTTCAGTTTCAAAAGAGTAGAAAAGGGGCGGCGGCATAAGCCGCCGCCCCTCAGAGGTTGTTGGGTAATAAAACCGTTATGTACTGTTGTCAGATCACTCGGTCTGGAAACGGCCGGTATCGGTGGTGTTGGCGCCGGCGGCGGCCAGAGCGTTCATGACTTCCTCAACATAGGTGGCGGTGTTGGCCTTGGCATCCTCGAAGTCATACTCCATGACGTTGTTGGGATCCAGACCGAACTCGGCAGCCTGAGAGGGCTGCTCGGCGTTGTCGATCACCAGGAACTGATAGGAGCCGTTCTTGGCAGCCAGCTCAACGCACTCGGGGGACAGCGCGTACTCGATCCACAGCTTGGCGGCGTTGGAGTGGGCAGCGCCCTTGAAGATGGCGGTAGCGCCAACCTCGAAGGAGGTGCCGCTGGAGGGGATCACCAGGCCCACGTTGGTGTAGCCGTTGTCCACGATCTGGGTGATGCCGTCATGCAGGAAGCCGATGCCCACGATGCACTCACCGGTACCAACGTTCTTGCTGGGGCCGGAGCCGGACTTGGTGTAGACCTCGATGTTCTTGTCCAGGTCGACCAGGTACTGGATGCCCTCGTCATGGCCCATCTTCTGGATCATGGTGTTGACAACCAGCTTGGCGGTACCGGCGGTGTTGTAGTTGGACAGCCAGATCTCGCCCTTGTACTCTTCCTTCAGCAGGTCAGCCCAGTCAGCGGGCGCTTCCTGATTCAGGCGGGCCAGCTCGTCGGTGTTGACCATGAAGCCCAGGATGCCCTTATAGATACCGAACCAGTTGTTGTCGGCGTCCTTGTACATGTCGCTGATCAGGTGGGAAGCGTTGACAGCCTCATAGGGCTCCAGCAGGCCTTCCGCGGCGCACATGTTGTAGGGATCGGTGGTGCCGCCGAACCAGACATCGGCGGAGGGGTTGCCGTTCTCTTCTTCGATCTTGGCCTGCACCTCACCGGTGGACAGACGCTGATAGGTGGTCTTGATGCCGAACAGCTCCTCGAAGTGCTGGCAGGCAGCGGCCAGATACTCTTCCTCGCAGGAGCCGTAAACGACCAGCTCGCCCTCAGCCTGAGCGTCAGCGATCAGCTGATCCATACCGGTGAAATACTCGGGATACTGGGTGGTATCGCCGTCCGACTGACCGTCAGTCTTAGTCTTGTCGCCGCCACAGGCGACAAGACTAAGAGCCATCACCAGGGCAAGCAGAAGCGCAAGAAACTTCTTCATAACAAATGATCCTCCATGTAAATTTTTCAAGGCGCGCAACATTAGCCCGCCTGAATAGTGTTATTATAGTCACGGTTTTTCGATTTGTCAACAATTCACACCGAGAAATTGGAAACGTTTTCGGTGATTTTGCACATCTTACAAAAATTTCGCGTCTCATATGGCAAAATGACCATAGCCGCAAAAGTTACTGTTGCAATCCCGCGCAGGCGTGGTAAAATAACGTATTACATCGCTTGAAAGCTTGCGTGAAAGGAGACGATGTTCCATGTTGGCAGGATTGAGCACTTATCTGCCGGAGAGCACACTGACACTGTTTGATAATCTGGAATTTCTGATACGGCTGCTGCTGTCGGCGGCGCTGGGCGCGCTGGTGGGACTGGAGCGCAGTAAGCGGCAGAAGGAGGCGGGCGTCCGCACTCACTGCATCATCGCCTGCACCTCGGCCCTGTTCATGATACTGTCCAAATATGCCTTTGTGGATACGGCCATCGGCACCGACGGACTGCGGGGCGCGGACCCGGCCCGCATCGCCGCACAGGTGGTCAGCGGCATTTCCTTCCTGGGCGCGGGCGTGATCTTCAAAAACGGCAACTCCATCCGCGGCCTGACCACGGCGGCGGGCATGTGGGGCACCGCCGCCATCGGCATGGCGGTGGGCGCGGGCATGTACTGGCTGGGCCTGATCGAGGCGGCCATTCTGGTGGCCATCCAGATCATCCTGCATCGCTTCCCGGTAGGGGCCGACGCCCTGACCACGCAGGAGATTCTGGTGGAGATGGAGGACACGCCGGAGCTGCAGGCGCAGTTCGACGCCCTGCTGCAAGCCCACAACGGTCAGGTGGTGGAGAGCAGTCTCAGCCGGGACGAGGGGTATCTCCGCATGGAGATCACCGCCAAGCTGGAGCCGCCCATCACTCATGACGAGGCGCTGACATTCCTGAAATCCAACAGCGGCGTCCGGAAGGTATCGGTATAAGCACCATATCATATCTATCAATACGGGGAGGAGACACAGATGAAACGTTCGGAGATCAATCGCGCCCTGCGGGAGCTGGAGGCCATGGTGAAGGAATACCGGTTCTCTCTGCCGCCCTTCTGTCACTTTACGCCGGAGGAATGGGCCAATAAGGGCCACGAGTATGACGAGATCCGCCACAATATGCTGGGCTGGGACATCACCGACTACGGTCTGGGGGATTTTGAGAAGGTGGGCTTCTCCCTCATCACCCTGCGCAACGGAAATCTGGCCATGGCGGACAAATATCCCAAGACCTACGCGGAAAAGCTGCTGTTTCTCAAGGAGGGGCAGTATTCCCCCAACCACTTCCACTGGCACAAGATGGAGGACATCATCAACCGGGGCGGCGGCACGCTGCTGATCCGGGTGTATAACTCCCTGCCCGATGAGGAGCTCGACCGGGACAGCGACGTGACCGTCCACATGGACGGCGTTACCCGCACCGTCCCCGCCGGAACGCAGCTGCGGCTGGAGCCGGGCATGAGCATCTCCATCCAGCCCTATCTCTATCACGATTTCGAGGTGGAGCTGGGCACCGGCAATGTGCTGATCGGCGAGGTCAGCCAGTGCAACGACGACAACACCGATAACCGCTTCAATCCTCCTGTGGGCCGCTTCCCGGCCATCGAGGAGGACGAGCCGCCCTACCGCCTGCTGTGCAACGAGTATCCGGAGGCGGCGGAATGAGCGCCCGGTACGATATCGCGGCGCTGGGCGAGCTGCTGATCGATTTCACCGACAGCGGCGTTTCCGATAGCGGCATGCGGCTTTTCGAGCGCAATCCCGGCGGCGCGCCCGCCAATGTGCTGACGGCGGCGGCCCGGTTCGGAAGGGCGACGGCCTTTCTGGGCAAGGTGGGCGATGACATGCATGGCCGATTCCTGCGGCAGACGCTGCAGGAGGCGGGCATCGACGTGTCGGGGCTGGTGATGGCGGAGGACGTGTTCACCACCCTGGCCTTCGTGGCGCTGAACGACAGGGGAGAACGGAGCTTCTCCTTCGCCCGGAAGCCCGGCGCGGACACCTGCCTGCGGCCGGAGGAGCTGAACGCCGCCGTGCTGGACAGCTGCCGGGTGCTGCATGTGGGCTCCCTGTCCCTGACGGACGAACCGGCCCGCAGCGCCACCTTTGCCGCGGTGGAGCGGGCCAAGGCCGCCGGAGCGGTGATCTCCTACGATCCCAACTACCGCGCCGCCCTGTGGCCGGACGCGGAGACCGCCGCGCGGCACATGCGCAGCATGGTGCCCTATGCCGACGTGATGAAGCTTTCGGACGAGGAGACGGCCCTGCTGACCGACGAGTCCGACCCTGCCGCGGCGGCAGCGGTGCTGCTGTCCCGTGGCGTGAAGTGCGCGGCGGTGACGCTGGGCGCGGCGGGCGCTTTTGTCGCCGCGGCATCGGGCATGGGGGCCGTGCCGGGCTTTGCCGTCAACGCGGTGGACACCACCGGCGCGGGGGACGCCTTCTGGGGCGGCTTCCTGCACCGGATGCTGGCGCTGGGCAAAGCGCCGGAGGCGCTGACCGTCGATGACGGGTTAGACTGCGCCCGGTGGGGCAACGCCACGGCGGCGGTATGCGTCACCCGGCGGGGCGCTATCCCGGCCATGCCGTCGCTGGCGGAGGCGGAAGCCCTGCTGGCGGAGTAAAACAGATCCATACGGCAAAGAGAGCCGCTCCGGCAGAACGCCGGAACGGCTCTTTTCTACGTGGAATAAATTTCGCTTATGTCGAATATTAAAAATCGGCATTTCACTTATGAACTTATGCCTGATATAATGAATTGCAAAACGCAATTGACGGACTGTGAAAGGATGAAGGAATATGAGAACGTTGGGAACTGTTGTACGGGGCGTGCGCGCGCCCATTTTCCGCCAGGGCGACGATGCCGTGGCCGTTACTGTGGAGACCGTGCTGAACGCGCTGCGTGAAAACGGCATCGAGCCGCACGACAAGGACGTGGTGGCCATCACCGAGTCCGTGGTGGCCCGCTGCCAGGGCAACTACGCCACCGTGGAGCAGATCAGCGCCGACGTCCGGGCCAAGACCGGCGGCCAGACCGTTGGCGTCACGTTCCCCATTCTCAGCCGCAACCGCTTCTCCCTGCTGCTGCAGGGCATCGCAGGCGGCTGCAAGAAGGTGGTGCTGATGCTCAGCTATCCCTCCGACGAGGTGGGCAACCATCTGGTGTCCATGGATCAGCTGGACGAGGCGGGCATCGACCCCTGGCACGATGTGCTGGATCTGAAGCGCTTCCGCGACGCCTTCGGCGCGGTGATCCATCCCTTCACCGGCGTGGATTATGTGGACTTCTATAAGTCCATCATCGAGGCTGCCGGCGCCGAGGCGGAGATCGTGTTCGCCAACCGTGTGCAGGCGGTGCTGGACTATACCGACACCGTGATCTGCTGCGATATCCATACCCGCGCGCGCAGCAAGCGCCTGCTGAAGGCCTCCGGCGCAAAAACGGTGCTGGGTCTGGACGACCTGCTGACCGCCCCCGTGGACGGCAGCGGCTATAACCCCCAGTACGGCCTGCTGGGCAGCAACAAGGCCGACGATCAGCGGGTCAAGCTGTTCCCCCGTGACGCCATGGCCGTGGCCGAGGGCATCGGCAAGGCCATGAGCGAAGCCACCGGCAAGCAGATCGAGGCCATGGTCTACGGCGACGGCGCCTTCAAGGATCCCGCCGGTAAGATCTGGGAGCTGGCCGACCCTGTGGTGGCCCCCGGCTATACCGCCGGTCTCGTCGGCACCCCCAACGAACTGAAGCTGAAGTATCTGGCCGACCACGATTTCGGTGACCTGACCGGCGAGGCCCTGCAGAAGGCCGTGGCCGAGAAGATCCGCCAGAAGGACGCCAAGGTCAGCCTGGTGGGCAATATGGTGTCCGAGGGCACCACGCCCCGCAACCTCACCGACCTGATCGGCTCCCTGTGCGACCTGACCAGCGGCAGCGGCGACAAGGGCACCCCCATCATCTACATCCAGGGCTATTTCGATAACTACACCAACGAATAAGGTGAATCAAAAGACCGGGCCGCTGCGTCAGCAGCGGCCCGGCGTTGTTTGCCGGGGCTTTATAAGCAGCGCGGTGGAAAGATAGTCGGGCGAGGCAATCAAAGCCTCCCCTGTGTAAGGGGAGGTGGCAACGCGAAGCGTTGACGGAGGGGTTGACGGATTACGGTCAATCCCCCAGTCAGCCTTGCGGCTGACAGCCCCCTTTACACAAGGGGGCCTTTGGTTTTTTGCACACGGGGCGTCTTTGCGCCCCATGTTTTATTCATGCCGCCAGCGGCGGCATACCGCTTCTTTTCTCTCTTCACTTTTCACTGCATAAAGAAAAGCACCCCGAAAGGGGTGCTTTTCTTATGCTTTACGCTTATTTGTCGTACATCTCGATGAGCTTCAGCAGGTGCTCGTAACGGGCCTTGGCCTCGTCCTCGTTGCGCTGGAACAGAACCGTCGCGCGCTCGGGGAACTCGCGGGTCAGGCGGGAGTAGCGGGCCTCGTTCATCAGGAAGTCCTGATAGCCGCCGGCAGGGGCCTTGGAGTCCAGCGTGAACTTCTTCTCGCCCTCGGGGTTATAGCGGAACAGGTTCCAATAACCGCAGTCCACGGCCTTCTTCATTTCCTTCTGGCAGTTCATCATGCCGCCCTTGATGGAGTGCATCTCGCAGGGGCTGTAGCCGATGATCAGGGACGGGCCGTGATAGGCCTCGGCCTCGGTGATGGCCTTGATGGTCTGCGCGGGGTTGGCGCCCATGGCCACCTGTGCCACATAGACGTAGCCGTACTGCATGGCGATCTCGGCAAGGCTCTTCTTCTTCACTTCCTTACCGGCCGCGGCGAACTGTGCCACCTGACCGATGTTGGAAGCCTTGGAGGCCTGGCCGCCGGTGTTGGAGTACACCTCGGTATCGAACACGAAGATGTTCACATCCTGCTTGGAGGCGATGACGTGATCCAGTCCGCCGTAGCCGATATCGTAGGCCCAGCCGTCGCCGCCGAAGATCCACATGGACTTCTTGGCCAGATATTCCTTCTTGCTGAGGATGTCGGCCACCAGCGTGCAGGCGGCGCAGTCGCAGAACAGAGCGCCCTTGGCCTTCAGCTCGGCAGCGTGCTCAGCGAACTGAGGAACGGCAGCCAGCTCGTCCACGGTGCAGATGCTCTCCTCCAGGGCCTTGACATAGGCCTTGGCAGGCTCGGCGTTGGCGGTGCCGTCGTCCATGGTGTCCAGCCACTTCTGGGCGGCTTCCTTCAGGGCGGGCTGTGCCCACTCGACGGCGATCAGCTGGCGGGTTTCATCGGCCAGATCCTGACGGATCTTGTTCTGGCCGGTGTACATGCCCAGGCCGTGCTCCGCGTTATCCTCGAACAGGGAGTTGCACCATGCGGGGCCGTGGCCTTCCTTGTTGGTGCAGTAGGGAGAGGTAGCCGCGGGACCGCCCCAGATGGAGGAGCAGCCGGTGGCGTTGGAAACATACATATGGTCGCCGAACAGCTGGGTGACGAGACGGGCATAGCTGGTCTCGGCGCAGCCGGCGCAGGAGCCGGAGAACTCCAGCATGGGCTGCTTGAACTGGCTGCCCTTGACGGTGTTGTCCTGCATATCCTTCTTCTCGGACACCTCGGCCACGCAGTAGTCGAACACATCCTGCTGGGGCAGCTCGCCTTCCTGAGCCACCATGGTCAGGGCGTTGACGGGGCAGGCGCCGATGCAGACGCCGCAGCCCATGCAGTCCAGAGGACTGATGGCCATGGTGAACTGATACACGCCCTTGCCCTTGCCGGCCTTGACGTCCACGATCTTGGCAGCCTCGGGAGCCTTGGCGGCCTCGTCGGCGGTCAGCGCGAAGGGACGGATGGTGGCGTGGGGGCAGCAGTAAGCGCACTGGTTGCACTGGATGCACTTGGCAGCGTCCCAGGTGGGGACGGACACGGCCACGCCGCGCTTCTCATAAGCGGCAGCGCCCAGCTCGAACTGGCCGTCCACGTGATCCACGAAGGCGGAAACGGGCAGGCTGTCGCCGTCCATCTTGCCCACGGGCTCCAGGATCTCCTTGACCATCTTCACCAGCTCGGGCTTGCCATGCAGCTGCTTGGCGGGCTTGTCGTCCACAGCGTTGGCCCAGTCGGCGGGAACGTCGATCTTCTTATAGGCGGTGGCGCCCAGATCGATGGCCTTGTAGTTCATGTCCACGATGTCCTGACCCTTCTTCAGGTAGGAGGCCTTGGCCTTCTCCTTCATGTAGGTGATGGCCTCTTCCTCGGGCATGACCTTGGCCAGAGAGAAGAACGCGGACTGGAGGATGGTGTTGTTGCGCTTGCCCATACCGATCTCGATGGCCAGATCAATGGCGTTGATGGTATAGAGCTGGATGTTGTTGCGGGCGATATAGCGCTTGGAGGCAGCGTCCATGTGGTGGTTCAGCTCGTCGAAGTCCCACTGGCAGTTGATCATATACACGCCGCCGGGCTTGACGTCCTGCACCATCTTGAAGCCCTTGGTCACATAGCTGGGGTTGTGGCAGGCCACGAAGTCAGCCTTGTTGATATAGTAGGGGGAACGGATGGGCTTGTCACCGAAGCGCAGATGGCTGATGGTGACGCCGCCGGTCTTCTTGGAGTCGTACTGGAAGTACGCCTGAACATACTTGTCGGTATGGTCACCGATGATCTTGATGGAGTTCTTGTTGGCGCCCACGGTACCGTCGCCGCCCAGACCCCAGAACTTGCACTCGATGGTGCCTTCCGCGGCGGTGTTGGGACAGTTGGGATCCTCAGGCAGGGACATGTTGGTCACATCGTCCACGATGCCGATGGTGAACTGGCGCTTCATCTCGGCCTTGGCCAGCTCGGT
>CAKTIE010000035.1 GCA_934565655.1 uncultured Oscillospiraceae bacterium | reverse complement strand
ATCAATTCCGCTTTCACAATCTCCTCTGCCTGTGCCTTGCAAGCGTTCATCTGCCGCACCCATTCCATTTGGTTTTCGGCTTTCAGTTGCTCGGTCACGCCGTTTTGCTCTGCCAGTGACCGCACGATCAGCTCCATGCGGTTTCGTGCCGCTTCGTCAATCTCGGCGCAATACTGTCTTACGTACACCCAGCAATTCACGCGGTCTCTTTTTTCTTTATTTGCCGCACCATTGGCCGATGGCGGCCAGCAGCTCGGTTTTTCCGATCCCCTTCTCGGCCGAGAACGGGATCAGCTGCACGCTGTCATCCAGCGTCAGCGTCTGGCGGATCAAGGCCAGATTCGGCTCGATCTCGCTCTTTTTCAGCTTGTCCAGCTTATTGGCCACCACCACCATGGGACACTCGGTGGACTTGAAGTAGTCACACATGGTCACATCGTCGGCGGTAGGCTTGTGGCGGGCGTCCACAATCAGCACGCCCAGGGAGATCAGCCCTTCCTCGGCAAAATAGTTCTCCATCAGACGGCCCCAACGGTCACGCTCATCCTTGGAGACCTTGGCATAGCCGTAGCCGGGCAGGTCGGTGAAATAGATCTTGTCGTCAATGCGGAAATAGTTGATCTGGGTGGTCTTGCCGGGGGTCGCGCCTACGCGGGCGAAATTCTTCCGGTTCAGAAGCCGGTTGATCACGGAGGACTTTCCCACATTGGAGCGGCCGGCAAAGGTCACCTGCGGCCTGCCATCCCGGATGAAGGTGGAAGGCTTCACCGCGGACAGGACGAACTCCGCCTTATTAAAGTTGATGGCCATGGCGCACCTCCTGATAGGGCGTGTCGGCGGCAATGGCCGCCATGTGCTCCACCGCGTCCTCCTTCGTCTCCGGCACCAGCGCGGCGGCGAACACCGCGTCCACCGTCTCTACCGGAATGAAGTGCAGCGCCTTGCGGACGGTCTGGTCGATCTCATCCAGATCCTTCTCGTTTTCCTTGGGAATGATCACCGTCTTGACGCCGTTGCGCAGGGCGGCCATGGTCTTTTCCTTCAGGCCGCCGATGGGCAGCACCCGGCCCCGCAGCGTTACCTCGCCGGTCATGGCCACGTCGCCCCGGACCTTGCGGCCCGTCAGCGCCGACAGCATGGCCGTGGTAATGGCGATACCGGCGGAGGGGCCGTCCTTGGGGGTAGCGGCCTCTGGGAAGTGGATATGGATATCCTTCGTCTTATAGAAATCCTTCTCCAGACGCAGCGCCTCCGTGCGGCTGCGCAGGCAGCTGAGCGCCGCCTTGGCGGATTCCTGCATGACCGTTCCCAGATTGCCGGTCAGCTCCAGCTTTCCGCTGCCGTCCATCACGTTGACCTCGACTTCAAGGATCTCGCCGCCCACCTCCGTCCAGGCGAGGCCATTGACCACGCCGACTTCGTCGCGGGTGATATGTACCGAGGGCGTATAACGAACCGTTCCCAGGTAATCTGGCAGGTTTTTCTCTGTAATGTTGATACGCTTTACATCTTCAGTCACCAGCTGCATAGCAGCCTTACGGCACAGCTTGCCGATCTGCCGCTCCAGAATACGGACGCCGGATTCCCGCGTATAGTCGGTGATGGTGCGGCGGATGGCGCCGTCGGTCATGTGGAACTGCGTCCGCTTCAAGCCGTGCTCCTTCAGCTGCTTGGGCAGCAGGTGCCGCTTGGCGATCTGGAGCTTTTCCTCGTCGGTATAGCTGGACAGCTCAATGACCTCCATACGATCCAGCAGCGGCCGGGGGATGGTGCCCAGCGTATTGGCGGTGGTGATGAACATGACGCGGCTCAGGTCAACAGGGATCTCCAGGAAGTGATCCCGGAAGGCATAGTTCTGCTCGCTGTCGAACACCTCCAGCAGCGCCGAGGCGGGGTCGCCCCGCATGTCGCTGGCCAGCTTGTCGATCTCATCCAGCACCAGCAGCGGGTTCATGGAGCCTGCGCGGGTCATGGCGTCGATGATGCGGCCCGGCATGGCGCCGATATAGGTCTTGCGGTGGCCGCGGATATCCGCCTCATCCCGCACGCCGCCCAGACTGAGGCGGGCCAGCTTGCGGTTCATGGCCTTGGCCACGGAGATGGCGATGGAGGTCTTGCCCACACCGGGAGGGCCGACCAGACACAAAATCTTGCCCTTGGCATCGGGGTTGATCTGCTGTACGGCGATGAACTCCAGAATACGCTCCTTGACCTTATCCAGGCCAAAGTGCTCCTTGTCCAGAATCGCCCGTGCCTTGGCCACATCGGCCCGGTCCCTGGTGGTCTTATGCCACGGCATATCCAGGCAGACATCCAGATAATTGCGGATCACCGATGCCTCGGCGCTGCCGTAGGGCTGCTTGGCAAGGCGATCCACTTCCTTCATCAGCTTTTTGTGGATCTCCTCCGGCAGCTTCAGCTTCTCGATCTTCTCCGTATACTCGGCGATCTCCTCGTCGCCGTCATCGCCCAACTCGTGCTGCAGAACCTTCAGCTGCTCCCGCAGGATCATGTCCTTCTGCACCTGCGCCACGCGGGAGCGCACCTTGTGCTCCATCTCCACCTCAAGGGAGATGACCTCCACCTCGTGAGCCAGGATCTCATTCAGCAGCCGCAGCCGCTTGACAGGGTTCAACTCCTCCAGAATACGCTGGCGGTCACCGTGACGCAGATTGATATTCTGCGCGATGAAATCCGCCAGATGGCCGGGATCACGGCAGTCCAGCACGGCGGAGACAAAGTCGTCATTCAGGTTGGTGACCAGTTCCTTATACTCGCCGAAGATCACATAGGTCTGCCGGATCAGCGCCTCCATGCGGGGCGTCATGCGACCGGGGAAATCCTCCTCCAGCAGCTCCACATTGGCCTGCAGAAAGGGCTTATTCTGCCACAGGCGGTGGATACGGGCGCGCTGACGGCCCTCGACGATCACGCGGACGCTGGTCTCGGAGGTCTTGAGGATCTGCAGGATGCGGCAGATGGTGCCTACGCTGTACAGATCGTCCTCCGTAGGCGCGGTGGTAGAGATCTCGCGCTGGGTCACCAGAAAGATGGCGCGTTCATCGCTCTCCATGGCGCTGTCCAGCGCGTAGATGGAGATCTCACGCTCCACATCAAAGCTCAGCGTCAGATCCGGGAAAACTGTCAGGCCCCGCAGGGCAATGACAGGGATATTCAAAGTCGTTCGTTCCATAAAAGGTTCTCCTTTGCCGGGGAATCGTGTTTCCGTTGCCGGAAAAAAGCGCAGGGGGAGAGGCGTCTGCCTCTCCCCTGTTCACACTTTAAGAGGCCGGTGCGGAGGATCTCTTCTCCGGCTGCTTTCCGGTCTTTAATTTTGCCCGCCTGGCAGAGCGTCCGGGATCGTGAACGATCTCCGGCTGTGCGCCGTTGTTGACGCAGTCGGCGGTGATGGTCACCTGCGCGATGGTGGGATCGGAGGGAATGTCGTACATGAGCTTTGTCAGCACGCTTTCCATGATGGCCCGCAGGCCGCGGGCGCCGATATTGCGCTCGATGGCCTTGTCTGCTATGGCCTCCAGCGCGTCCGGCGTGAAGTCCAGCTTCACATCGTCGTACTCCAGCAGCTTCTGATACTGCTTCACCAGCGCGTTCTTGGGCTGGGTCAGAATGGTCACCAGATCGTCACGGGTCAGGCCGTCCAAGGCGGCGATCACCGGCAGGCGGCCCACCAGCTCGGGGATGATGCCGAACTTCAGCAGATCGTGAGGCTGTGCCTCCTTCAGCAGCGCGCCCTGCTGGCGCTCCGCCTTGCTCTCCACCACGGCGTCAAAGCCGATGCCCTTGCGGTCGGTGCGGCGCTCGATGATCTTCTCCAGGCCGTCGAACGCGCCGCCACAGATAAACAGAATATTATGGGTGTCGATCTGGATGAACTCCTGATGGGGGTGCTTGCGGCCGCCCTGAGGCGGTACGTTGGCCACGGTGCCCTCCAGGATCTTCAGCAGCGCCTGCTGCACACCCTCGCCGGAGACGTCGCGGGTGATGGAGGTATTCTCGCTCTTGCGGGCGATCTTGTCGATCTCATCCACATAGATGATGCCCCGCTCGGCCAGCTCCACATCGAATTCCGCCGCCTGCAGAAGCCGCAGCAGGATGTTCTCCACGTCGTCGCCCACATAGCCGGCTTCCGTCAGCGTGGTGGCGTCCGCGATGGCGAAGGGAACCTTCAGCACCCGGGCCAGCGTCTGGGCAAACAGGGTCTTGCCGCTGCCGGTGGGGCCGATCATCAGGATGTTGCTCTTCTGCAGCTCCACATCCTCGCCGCCGCCGAAGAAAATGCGCTTATAGTGATTGTACACGGAGACAGACAGCGTGATCTTGGCCGCCTCCTGCCCCACCACATATTCATCCAGCACCGCCTTGATCTCCTGCGGCGTCGGCAGCTGGTCGAGGCTTTCCACCGTTTCCGGTTCCACCTCATAGCCGTCGTCCAGCAGAGACAGGCACAGCTGCACGCATTCGTCGCAGATCCGGACACCGGGGCCCTGGATCATGCGGTGCACCTGATTCTCCGTCTTTCCGCAGAAGGAGCAGCGCAGGGATTTTGAATTATCAGCCATATGCTACCTCACTCAGCGCTTGTAGATTACCTTGTCCACCAAACCGTATTCCCGTGCTTCCTCCGCGATCATCCAGTTATCCCGCTCGGAGTCGGCCTTGATCCGCTCCGGCGTCTTGCCGGTATTCTCGGCAAGGATCTTGTTGATACGCTGCTTGATCTTCAGGAAGTGCTCCACGTCGATCTCCATATCGGTGACCTTACCCTGGGTACCGGCGGAGGGCTGGTGGATCATCACCTCGGCATTGGGCAGCGCGATGCGCTTGCCCTTGGCGCCGCAGGACAGCAGGAACGCGCCCATGCTGGCGGCCATGCCGATGCAGATGGTGGATACATCGCACTTGATGTACTGCATGGTGTCATAGATTGCCATACCGGCCGTTACGCTGCCGCCGGGGCTGTTGATATACATCTGGATATCCTTGTCAGGATCCTGTGCCTCCAGATACAGCAGCTGGGCCACGACCAGGCTGGCGGTGGTATCATTCACTTCTTCGCCCAGGAAGATAATGCGGTCATTCAGCAGACGGGAAAAGATATCATAGGACCGCTCGCCGCGGTTGGTCTGCTCAACAACATAGGGAACCAAACTCATTGTAAAATACCTCCGTTACGAAAGATAGTCAAAGTATACCCACCCTGATATGTGATTTAGTCTTTCTTCTCTTCGTCTTCCTCGGTCTTGGTCTCCTCTTCCTTGACCTCGGGGGCAACCGCGATGGCGGAATCCGCCACGACCTTGATGACCTTCTCGCGCATGACCTGCTCCTTCACGTCATCGGCGCGCAGGTACTTCTTGACAGTCTCCAGATCCATGCCGTACTTCTCGGCCACGGTCTTCATCTCGTTCTCCACTTCCTCGTCGGAGACCTCCAGACCCTCAGCCTTGATGATGGCGCGGATGGCCAGATCCATTCTCACCTGATTGGCGGCGGGCTCCTTGGCGTCCATGATGATCTGTTCCTCGTTCATGCCGGTCATCTTGGTGTACTGATCGAAGGGGATGCCCTGGGAGGCCAGCTGCTGCTTGAAGCCCTCCAGCATCTGGTGGGCCTGCAGCTCGATCATCTCGTCGGGGATGTCAGCCTTGATGCCCTCGGCCACCTTGGTCATCAGCACATCCTCAAAGGCGTGCTGGGCAGCGGTGGTGCGCTCCTCGGTCATCTTCTTCTTGATGTCGGCCTTCAGCTCCTTCAGGGTGTCGAACTCGGACACGTCCTTGGCAAACTCGTCGTCGATGGCGGGCAGCTCCTTGACCTTGACCTCGTTGACCTTGACGTGGAACACCACGGGCTTGCCGGCCAGCTCGGGGGTATAGTTCTCGGGGAAGGTGATGTCGATGTCCTTCTCCTCGCCGGCCTTCATGCCGATGAGCTGATCCTCGAAGCCGGGAACGAAGCTGCCGGAGCCGATCTCCAGATCAAAGGCCTCGCCCTTGCCGCCGTCGAAGGCGACGCCCTGGTCAAAGCCCTCGAAGTCGATGTTGGCGGTATCGCCCTTCTTAACGGCGCGCTCCACGGCCACCAGACGGCTGTTGCGGTCGGCCATCTCCTTCAGGCGGGCGTTCACATCGGCGGCCATGACCTTGACCTCAGCCTTCACGGCCTCCAGGCCCTTGTACTGGCCCAGCTCCACCTCGGGATACACGGCGACGGTGCACTTGAAGGTCGCGCCTTCCTTGCCCACGCTCTCGATCTCCACCTGGGGATAGCCAACGACCTCCAGCTTCTGCTCGCCCACGGCGCTCTCGTAAGCGTCGGGCAGAATGGCGTTGACGGCTTCCTCATAAAAGACCTCGGCGCCGTACATGCTCTCGATCATCTTGCGGGGAGCCTTGCCGGGACGGAAGCCGGGAATATTCATCTTGCCGCGCATCTTCAGATACGCCTTGTTGACGGCGGCCTCGAACTCCTCGGCGCCCACCTCGATGGTCAGAGCGACCTTGCTCTTCTCCAGTTTTTCACAGCTCTTGACAGTCATTGTTGCTTTTCCTCCAGTTTACGTCTATATTTTGATGACATAAGAATACATTATTGTCAAGCCAAGTTTATATGATATCAGAAAACAAATGGAATTTCCATACCTTTTTGCATTATTCGCAAATTTTTTTAGGAATAAACCCCAGAAAATCACCGGCCACCAGCGAAAACAGGGTGCCGCTGCGCGTTCCTTCGATGGCGCGCCGGCGGGAAGCGCCATGCAGATGGCCGTAATAGCAGGCCTTTACCTCATATTCCTTCAAAAGCCGCAGGATCTCCGGGCACTCATAGCCCTGATAGATGGGCGGATAGTGGAGAAAACACAGCTTCTCCCGATCCCCCGCCTCCTTCAGCGAGGTCTCAAGACGCCCTATCTCCCGCAGGAGCACCTTTTCATTGTGGGTGCCCTGATTGTCCAGCTCATAGAACCAGCCCCGTGTGCCGCACAGGGCGATATCGTTGTAGGAAAGGCAGTTGTTGTGCAGGATCTCGAAGGTGTCCAGCCTGTTGTCGGCGAAAAAACGCTTCATCTTGGCGGCGGTGTTCCACCAGTAGTCGTGGTTCCCCTTCAAAAGGATCTTCTTCCCCGGCAGGGCGTTGATGAACCGGAAATCCAGCAGCGACTCCTCCAGACTCATGCCCCAGCTGAGATCGCCGCACAGCACCGTCACATCGTCGTCATGCAGCGGCGCGAAGCCTTCCCGGATGCGGTTGACATAATCATGCCAGCCATCACCGAAAATATCCATAGACTTGTCCGAGTTCAAGGACAAATGCAGATCACCTATTGCGTACAGTGCCATAAATCCCTCCTTCCCGTCAGATCAGGCGGCGCAGATTGTTCCAGAAAATATCCTCCAGCAGCGGCTCGCCATAGCCCCGTGCTTTCAGCGCGTCGTACAGCTTCGGCATATCCTGCATGCCGGTCATGCCGCCCGCCAGCGCCTCGCAGCCGTCCATATCGCCGCCCAGACACAGCGTTTTCTCTCCGCCCAGCGCCAGAAAATGCTCCACATGGGCCACCAGCGCGTCCATGGTGGGCTCACCCACAAAATGCAGATAGAGGTTCAGTCCTACCACGCCGCCCAGGTCACGGATCGCCCGGAACTGGTCGTCCGTCAGGTTGCGGCGATGGGGACAGATGGCCCGTGCGTTGGAATGGGACGCGATGATGGGCCGCCGCGCCATACGGACAAGATCCCAGAAGCCCGCGTCGGACAGGTGGGACACGTCGGGATAGATGCCGTACTCCTCCATCACGCGGATGAAGTCTCGTCCCTCCGCGGACAGGCCACGCTCCGGCTCCTCGGCATTGGTGCCGGACAGCACATTGGCCCGGTTCCACACCGGGTTCAGGAGCCGCACGCCCCAACCGGCCACCGTTTCAATCCTATGTACGTCACAGTCGATGAGGTCGGCGCCCTCGATGCTCAGCAGCGCGGCCACCTTGCCCTGGGCCACCGCTTCATCCACCTCCGCGCCGGTGCGGCAGTGGCGTGCGATGTCGGCGTTATCCGCCATCTCCCGCAGGAAGAAGTCGTGCATCCGCTGGCACTGGGCCCACATGCCGTCAGCCGGAGCTTCCGCCGCATCGTGGAACAGGGCGAAGAACTGGGCGCAGCGGCGGAACTGCCGTCCCCGCTCCAGATCGATATGGCCGCCGTTCTTCCGCAGATGACCGGAGGCTGCATAATAGCGGCGCTGTTCCTCCCGACTCTCGCCGTACTCCAAGGCGGAAGCCTCACCGGTCTCCATGTAGCGGTAAACGGTATCACAATGGGCGTCAAAATAGGATATCATCGCGTTAATCTCCTTATTGAAAAGCATTTTTGTTAATCTCCTTATTGAAAAGCATTTTTGATGTATTCTATGCGGGCCTCGTCAAAGCCGTGCTCGGCATAGACCTCCGCCACGTCGAACCGGGCGCAGCAGTCCAGCCGCTTCTCCGCCAGATACATCATAGCGGTCTTGCGCAGCCTGTTCTGCTTCTGCGCCGTCACATACTCACGGGGCAGCGCCATGTCCACATTGGTGCGGGTCTTGACCTCCACAAAGCACAGTACGTCGCCGTCCCAAGCGATCAGGTCGATCTCACCGTAGCGGCTGCGGTAGCCGTGGGCCGCCAGCCTGTACCCGTTCTCCCGCAGATAGCGGGCCACCATGGCTTCGCCCTGCATGCCCTCCGCCCGGCTCACCGTCTGGCCTCCCATTTTTTCAGAAAGGTCATGCGGTGCTCGGGACAGGGGCCGTACTCATCCAGCATGGCATAGTGCAGTTTCGTACCGTAGCCCTTGTGCCTGGCGAACTGATACTGGGGATATGCCTTATCCAGCACGTCGGTCACATACCGGTCACGGCTGACCTTTGCCAGAATAGAAGCCGCCGCGATGGAGGCGGAATGGCCGTCTCCCTCCACGATGCAGCGGTGGGGCACGGTGATGGCGGCGTGCTGTCCGTGGTCACGGTTGCCGTCGATCAGGGACATGTCCGGCTTCAGGGACAGTCCGTCGATGGCCAGCTGCATGGCCTTCATCCGGGCGGAGAGAATGTCGGTGGCGTCGATCTCCGCGGCGCTGACACTGGCCACCGACCAGGCAAGCGCCGTGGCGGTAATCACGTCGTACAGCGCTTCCCGCTTCTTTTCCGTCAGCTTTTTGGAATCGTTCAGGCCCTCGATCACGCACTCACGGGGCAGGATCACCGCCGCCGCGTATACCGGGCCCATCAGCGGCCCCGCACCGGCCTCGTCCACGCCGCAGACCGTCTCGCAGCCCTGGGCCCAGGCCTCCTGTTCGTATGTCCAAAGCTCCATAGGCGCTCCTTTCAATAGGTCAGCGTGATCTTGCGGCAGTCGCGGCAGACGCAGGCGGAAAAGCTGGATTCATTGGGGAAAGCGGTATTATAGGGGCCGTCCAGCACGATGCCGTTCTGCCGGGTGATATACTTCTTCGTCAGGATAATGGCGTCGATATCGCCGTCCGGCGGCAGGAAAAACAGACCCCGGCTGTATGAGGTGATGATCTTTCCCCGCTCCATCTCTTTTCCACAGCTTGGGCAGTTCATCCCTGCACCTCCTCCACCGTTTCCAGCGTGAAGCGGCCCAGCTTGCCGCCCCGGAACTCGTCCAGCAGGATGCGGGCCATGCGCTCGGTGTCCACCTCCGCGCCCCGCATCAGGAACCCCCGCTTCCGGCCCGCCTTGGTCAGCAGGTCGTAGCCGGTGTCGCCTTCTTCTGCCTCGATCTTATACCGTTCGGTCAGGATCTCGGCGTAGTGCCTCCCCAGATACTCCATCAGATAGCAGGCCAGTTCCTCGATATCCATCACATCATCCTTGATGGCGCCTGTAAAGGCAAGGCGCTTGCCAACCTCTACGTCATCGAACTTGGGCCACAGGATGCCAGGGGTGTCCAGCAGCTCCAGCGTGCGATCCACCGGCACCCACTGCTTGGAGCGGGTCACGCCGGGGCGATCCTCCGCCTTGGCGGTCTTGCGGTGGGCCACCTTATTGATAAAGGTGGATTTGCCCACGTTGGGGATGCCCAGCACCATCACGCGGACGGTGCGGCCCACCTGCCCCTTTTCGGCATAAGCGGCCAGCTTGTCCTTCAGAAGCTCACGGACGGCGGCGGCAAACTGCGCCGTACCTGCGCCGCCCTTGGCGTTGGCCTCCAGCACCGCATAGCCCTTTCCCCGGAAATAGGCGGCCCACCGCTTTGTCTCCTTGGGGTCGGCCTGATCCACGCGGTTCAGCACCACCATGCGGGGCTTTCCCGCCGTCATTTCGTCCACGTCCGGGTTACGGCTGGACAGCGGGATGCGGGCGTCCAGTATCTCGCACACCGCGTCCATGTTCTTGATCTCCGCCGTGATCATGCGCTTGGTTTTCGTCATATGGCCGGGAAACCAGCTCAATCCTTCTATCTGCATGGCGTGTCACCTCGCAATTCATAATTGTTATTATTATACCACAGTTTTCCTGAAAAGAAAAGGAAAAAACCGCCCACAGATGTGAGCGGTCTTTCTTGGATCGAATACGCTTACAGCTTCTCGCGGATCTTGGCGGCCTTGCCGACGCGGTCACGCAGATAGTACAGCTTGGCGCGGCGCACGA
>CAKTIE010000034.1 GCA_934565655.1 uncultured Oscillospiraceae bacterium | reverse complement strand
CCCGGCACCCCCAGCACCGAGATCCTGGAGAACATGCCCCAGTACGGCAAGGACGTGTACTGCGAGTGGGCTCCCAACGAGAAGGTCGCCGCCGAGGTGGCTTACGGCGCTGCCGTGGCCGGTTCCCGTGCCTTCTGCACCATGAAGATGGTGGGCCTGAACGTAGCCGCCGACCCCCTGTTCACCGCCGGTTACATGGGCGTCAACGGCGCCTTCGTGGTGGTCTCCGCTGACGACCCCTCCTGCCATTCCTCCCAGAACGAGCAGGACAACCGCCACTATGCCCGCGCCGCCAAGATCGCCATGGTGGAGCCCTCTGACGCCCAGGAGTGCAAGGACTTCGTGAAGCTGGCCTGCGAGATCTCCGAGAAGTTCGATACCCCCGTGCTGTACCGCACCACCACCCGCGTCTGTCACTCCAAGGGCCTGGTGGAGTTCGGTGAGCGCACCGAGCATGTGGCCCCCGAGTACAAGCGCAACACCCGCAAGTTCGTCTGCGCTCCCGCCAACGCCTACGCCAATCACCCCATCGTGGAGGAGCGTCTGGTGAAGCTGGCCGAGTACGGCTGCACCACCGCTCTGGAGAACGGCCTGAACAAGCTGGAGATGGGCGACGGCAAGGTGGGCGTCATCACCGCCTCTATCGCCTATGAGTATGCCAAGGAAGTGTTCCCTGAGGGCACCTCCTTCCTGAAGCTGGGCCTGACCTATCCTCTGCCCATGAACCTGATCCGCGACTTCGCCTCCAAGGTGGAGAAGCTGTACGTTATCGAAGAGCTGGAGCCGTTCATGGAGAACGAGATCAAGGCCGCCGGTATCGACTGCGTCGGCAAGGAGCTGACCGGCGTCATGTACGAGCTGAACACCGAGCTGGTGCGTGAGCGCGTGCTGGGTATCAAGCCCAACTACAAGACCATCACCGATGTGCAGGTGGCCAAGCGTCCTCCCGCACTGTGCCCCGGCTGCCCCCACCGCGGCTTCTTCTACACCCTGTCCAAGAACAAGAACTATGTGGTCACCGGCGATATCGGCTGCTACACCCTGGGCTTCGCGCCTCCCCTGAACTGCATGGACGTGTGCATCTGCATGGGCGGCGGCTTCTCCGCCGGCATGGGCATGGCCAAGTCCTTCCAGCGCGAGGGCGTCACCGATAAGGTGGTGTTCGGCGTCATGGGCGACTCCACCTTCTTCCACAGCGGCATGACCGGCGCTGCCGAGATCATCTACAACAACGGCCGCATGATCCCCTGCGTGCTGGATAACCGCATCACCGGCATGACCGGCCATCAGGACAACCCCGGCTCCGGCTTCACCCTGATGGGCGAGGAGGCCCCCATGCTGAGCGTGGAGAGCATCTTCAAGACCTATGGCTTCGATCCCGTGTTGACCGTGGATCCTCAGGATCTGGCCGCCATGAAGGCCACCGTCAACACCGCCGTGGCCGCCCTGAATGAGGGCAAGCACCCCGCCATCGTTACCCGCCGTCCCTGCCTGCTGATCAAGCGCGTGAAGCACGATCTGGGCATGTGTGTGGTCAATACCGACAAGTGCGTGGGCTGCAAGAGCTGCCTGAAGGTGGGCTGCCCCGCCATCTCTCTGGAGAACGGCAAGGCGGCTGTGGACCGCACCCAGTGCGTGGGCTGCACCGTCTGCGCCCAGGCCTGCCCCGTTGGTGCTATCGAAAAGGAGGAGAAGTAACATGTCTAACGTAAAGAGCTGTCTGTTGGTTGGCGTTGGCGGTCAGGGCGCGATCCTGATCTCCAAGATCATGTCCAACGGTTTTATGAAGGCCGGTTATGATGTCAAGCAGAGCGAGGTCCACGGTATGGCCCAGCGCGGCGGCTCCGTGTCCACCCAGGTCCGCTGGGGCGACAAGGTGTACGGCCCCGTGTTCGGCAAGGGCGAGGCTGACATCATGGTGGCACTGGAGAAGATGGAAGCCGTCCGCTACGCGGAGTTCCTGAATCCCGACGGTGTGGCCGTCATCAATGACTACGCCATCAAGTCCACCACCATCGCCTCCGGCGCCGAGGAGTATCCCGAGGGCTGCATCGAGGCTATGCAGAAGAACTTCAAGACCATCGCCGTTCCCGCCAGCGATATCGCCATCCAGCTGGGCAACGCCAAGTGCATGAACGTGGTGCTGTTCGGCGCCATGTGCGATTCTCTGGGCTGCCCCGAAATCGACTGGGAGCAGATCGTGGCCGAGACCGTCCCCGCCAAGGTGAAGGAGCTGAACCTGAAGGCCTTCCGCGCCGGACGCGAGGCTGCCAAGGCCGGTAAATAAACGCGATCCTCTTCTGTACCATATCTCTGAAAAAGAGCGGCCCGCCGTCCCGGCGGGCTGCTCTTTTTTTGCGGATTGATACAATTTCGTGGGGAGGGAGAATAAAAGCCTCCCTTGTGTAAAGGGAGGTGTCAAAATCGAAGATTTTGACGGAGGGATTGTTTTAAGAGGGCGCTGTGGAAACAAGGTAAATGCTATGCCGGAGAGCGAAACAACTCTTTCTCCAATTATTCAAAAAATAGTAATGACTTTTCCTGCCATATAGGGTACAATGTAACACAAATCCCGATCTGAAATCACAGGAGGAACCTTTCTTGAAAAAACTCTATGACGCGGTGCAGCGCTTCTGCGCGCGGCACCCCCGTTTCGGCATCCCCAACCTGATGCTCTATGTGGTGGCCGGAAATGTCATCGTATATCTGCTTATGATGTTCACGCAGCCCAACGACGCCAACGCCCTGGCGTTCCTGACGCTGAATACCGCCGCCGTGCTGAAGGGCGAGCTGTGGCGCATCATCACTTATGTGTTCGTTCCCACCAGCAGCGGTATCTTCTGGCTGCTGATCAGCCTGTATTTCTACTACTGGATCGGCTCCACGCTGGAGCGCCAGTGGGGCACTGCCAAGTTCACCCTCTACTACATCAGCGGCGTACTGCTGACGGCGGTGGGCGTACTGATCGCCAGCCTCATCTCCGGCCAGAGCTATACCGTGGCGGGCTCCTATTATGTGAACCTGTCCATGTTCTTTGCCTTCGCATTCCTGTTCCCGGATACGCAGGTGCTGCTGTTCTTCATCATCCCCATCAAGATGAAGTGGCTGGCGTATCTGGACGCGGCGCTGTTTGCCTATGACGTGCTGCGCAGCCTGATCGCGGGCAACTGGGGCGGTGCGCTGCTGCCGGTGATCGCACTGCTGAACTTCGCCGTGTTCATCTGGCCGGAGGTCCACTATATGGCCGGCCGCGCCGCCTACCGCCATCGTCCCCAGACGGTGCAGTTCAAGCGGGCCGCCCAACAGCAGCAAAAGCAGGAGCAGAAGCAGGGCTATCACCACAAGTGCGCCGTCTGCGGCCGCACGGATACGGACTATCCCGACCTGCAATTCCGCTATTGCAGCAAGTGCGCAGGCTATCACTGCTTCTGCCAGGATCACATCTTCACCCACGTCCACTTTACGGAGTAAAAAACAAAGTCTCTGGTCAGGCCAGAGACTTTGCTTTTTCATTGTGCCGCGTCAGCGGCACACCGCAACTTTTCACTTTTCTCTCTTCTCTTTTATCTAAATCATAAAAGCACCCTGTTCCGCAAGGAACAGGGTGCTTTTTATGATTTAGTTGGTCTTGGTATCCGCCGCCGCGGTATCCTTCAGCGCCCAGGTGGTGGGATCGGCGGTGTCCTCGATCATCTTGCAGACGATCAGGTAACGATGGTTGTCATCGCCGTTCTTGCACACCGACAGGATCAGCACCTTGTCACCGGCTACGGGCTTGTTGTCCTTATCCAGGTTGGTGGAACCCTCGGTCTCCTTCCACAGCTGGTCGAAGAAGCTGTTGAACACTTCGTCGTTGGAGAAGTCGTGATAGTAGATGATGTGGCTCAGGTCATACTGCATGCCGCCCACGATCTGATAGGTCACGCGGCGATCCTTCTGATACATGTATACCAGATGCTGCTGGCTGAAGTCCATCTTGCTGACAAAGGTCTGCAAGCCACCGAACATGGTGCGGTTGGCCATATTATGGCCGTACAGCACGGTGACAGGGTCGTTCAGGTCGCGGCTGTTGATGGTCTTGCCCTCGCAGGTCGCCTCGCTGAAGATGGTGCCGGCCTTGTTGGTGTTGCCGTCCAGATCGCGGTTCAGATAGAACTCGCGGTCAGTGGGGTGCTGCGCCACGGGGTAGGACAGATCGGTGCTGGTGCCCAGCGCGGTCTTGAATTCGGGAATGTCCAGCCATGCGTATACATCCTTGTACTTGGTGAAGGTGGCCTCCATGCCCTCCGGCTCCACAATGGGATCCGGCTCCACGCGATCCTCAATGCTGGGCTCTACCACAGCGGGATCATCGGTCGAATTGTCGGGATCATCGGGGGTGTCGCTGCCGCCGCCGCAGCCCGCCAGTGCCAGAACCAGCACCAGAGACAGGGTCAGAACCAGCAGCCGGGTAAAAGTGCGTCCGCTCATAGGAAGAGCCTGCATAAAGCAGTCAAATTTTTCTTTCATTTTCTTCTCCTTTCGCTTGGCCGGGTGCTCGATGCGCGGCCTGTGGGGAACAGCGCCGGATGTCAGGCATCACAGCGCTTATCCACATACTACCATATCCTGCCGCTAAAAGCAACTACATTTTTCCCGACCGGCGGAAGAGAAACGGGGCGTTTACCAGTGGAGAGGATGATCCCATTCAGCGAAAAGCGCCTCGAAACGGGCTTTCTGCGCCGGGGTCATGCGGGCCTTATACTGCTCGATCAGCGCTTCGGCCTTCTGGGGGCTGCCGCTTTTCAGATAGTTGCGCATGGTCCTTTCCAGACTTCCCGCCGCCACCGAGCTGAGGGACGCCGTGTTGCCGATGCTGGAAACGGCGGAGCCGTTGGTGGAGGAGGTGCGCATGCCCTTCTGTTCCGCGGCGGCCTTGTCGGCGAAATAGTCCAGCAGCAGCTGATAGTTTTTCAGGTCGCGGCTGCTGATCTGGTCATACTGGCTCTGAGCCTGGGAGACTTCCTTCTGCCATGCCGCCACCTCATCCTGCCAGCGGCCGTATTCCGCGTCCTCCTGCTCCTGCAGCAGGCCGTAGCGATCCAGCAGCGCCTCGCCCGCGTCACGGTAGCGGTTATAGGCTGCCGACTGCAGCTGCGGCAGCACGTCGGACAGCTGCTGCAAATGCTGCTGATAGGACTGTTGGGCGGCGGACTGTGCATAGCTGGAGCCGTAACCGCCGGTAAGATGGGCGGTCTGGCCCAGGGTGTCCGTCATGGCGGCGCGGCCCTGCCGGGCGTATTGGGCGGCATAGGACTGGAATGCCGCGTCGGATGCGGGATCATAGGAAAAGCCGGGACGGCCGCTGATCTCCTGGTACAGCGCCTCCAGCTGTGCGGAAAAGCTGGACTTGTAGTCGGCGGGCCGCAGCGACGCCATGCTGTCCAGCAGACTGCGGGCCGCCTCCACATCGCTGGAGGGGGTATAGCCCTTCTCCAGCTCCTTCAGCGCCGCGGCGGTGCCTGCGGAGACGGAGCCCATCACCGTGCCGGAGGAACCGCTGCCGCTTCCGGTGCTGCCGGAATAGCTGGGCTTGGCCAGCAGACTGCCCCAGGTCTCCTTGCCCGCGATACCGTCCAGCTTCAGGCCATTCTTCTGCTGATAGTCCCGCACGGCGGCCCGCGTCTTTTCACCGAAAATGCCGTCCACAGCCAGATCGTAGCCGTGCTCGTTCAGCACGGTCTGCAGCTTGCTGACGGCGCTGCCAGTGGAGCCATACCCCACCTGGCGGTAAGTAGATGCCATAGTTGTGCTCTCCTTATCTTGAAAAATATTCAGCTGATCCGCTGCCAGACATATACCGCCAGATAGGGCGGCATCATATCGACGGCCTGCCCGCCGCCGGTGGCCTGGGAGGTCAGATCAAGGCTGTGGTTATGGGTGTTGCTGAAGAGATCGGTGTACAGCTCGCGGCTGCCGCTGCCGCCGCTCCAGCTTTCGGCATAAGCGCCGGAGCCGCTGCCGCCCTGGGCGATGTTGGGCAGGCTGTGGCGGTGGCTCATCTCCTGCGCGTCGGTGTAGCCGTTTACCCGATGGGTGTGGGGCGGTAGCTGGTCGGCCGTCAGCGTCCGCTGTGCCTGGCCGCCGGTGCTTCCGGCGGCATAGCCTTCGCCTGCCGCCAGCAGGAAGCGATCCTGGATCCGCTGCCATGTGCCGCCCAGTACCGTACCGGGATCGGCGGCGTTGGCGGACAGATACAGCGCCCCCACCGGATACAGCAGATCGAGAAGCGTCCTGCCGCCCACGGTCAGGCTGCCTGCCGCTACCTTGCCCGCTACGGTCACATCACCATCGAAGCCTGCGTCCCACGCGCATTGCAGGGAGGGGCTGTCTGCCAGCTTGCCGAATGCCGCGCCTACCCCGCCGGCGCGGAGATGGAACGCCACCGCCGCGTTGGAGGAGGTGTAGCTGACGGCCCGGACGCTGCCCACCGTGTCGATGGCGGACAGCTCCACCTCATAGGTGGCGTCCTTCTCCAGCGTGGAGGCGATCTGCGTGGTCAGACCGCTCGCCAGCGTGGTATAGCCGCCGTAGGTGCCGCCTACCTTGCGGTATCTGGCCCGCAGCGTCACGGTGTTGCGGCCGTCCAGCGGCCAGCAGGAGCCGGTGGCTTTCACCCGCAGGCATGCGCCGCCGCTGTCCTCCACTCCGGCGGCATTGCATCGGAAAGCCACCGAGGTCTGCAGCGACGGCGTCTGATAGTCGAATACCGATACCGCCGCGGCGCTGACGGTGGTGGTGCGTCCGCGGGAATCGGTGACCGTGGCGGTAGGCGTCAGGGTGCCCGCCATGCCGATGGGCGCCGTGGTGCCGGAAAAGCCCTTCACGGTCTGCCCGGCAAAGGTGAACCGGCACTCCGCCAGAGACGCGCCGCCCACGGCGCTGGCCTGCACCTCATATTGCAGGCAGCTCATGCCCCGCACCCACAGACCCCACTGCTTCAGCAGGTCGTTGTCGTTCACCAGCGCCACCGTCAGCGTGGCGCTGGGGCGCATGGTGTCCGGCACATAGGCGGTAAAGGCGTAGGTCTTGGTGCAGTAGTTGGGGTTGCTCAGCTGGGGAATGCTGCTGTTGAAGGCCACCGTCATGGTCAGCGTACCGCTACCGGATACGCTGTCGGGAATGGCCAGCGACAGGCTCTCCTCCGGCGTCCAGCTGTATACCACGCGGGTGTCGTTCTGGGAGACGACCGTCAACTCCGCATCGCTGACGGCGGCGCTGACGCCCTGAAAGTCATAGCGGAAGGAGAAGCTGTACAGGGCCGAGGGCCGGGTCACCACCAGTGTGTTGGCCTGGCCGATGGTGATGTCGCCCCAGCTGAGATTGAAATCCTTTTCCGTATATGCCATGGTTATCCTCCGATCCATTTGAATGTCAGTCCGCTGCCGCTTTCCATGCGCCACGAGCCGATGCTGATGCTGTCCAGCACGGTGATGCTGGTGATATACAGCCGGTTGTTGGACACATAGGCGATCTCCGTGCTGTCCTGCCAGAAGCTCAGCTTCTGGGCGGTGAATACGGCCCGGAAGTTGTTCTGCTCCACCACCTGTCTGCCGTCGATCTCCGTGGTGGTCAGATTCTGTCCCACCGCCACGCCGTAAACCGGGGCGGGGCCGTCATAGTACACGATACCTGTGCGGATGTAGCCCTCCGTATCCAGCCGGTAGCTGGAAAAGGCGGCGTCCACCGCCGCCACGTTGGCGGCCAGATCGCTGCAAAAGCTGTAATACTGTGTCAGCGCCTCGGGATTGGCTTCCAGATAGGCGCTCAGCCGCTGCACATAGGTGCCGAACTGGGACGCGGCCACATACTCCTCGCTCAGCCGCACCTCCAGCTGCTCCATGCTCCGCGTTACCTGCTGGGCGGTCTTGATGATCATGGCCTTCAGATTCTGGAACTGCTCATTGTCCGGGGGCGAAGCAGCGCCGGAAGCCGCCGCGCCGCCCTTTCGCTGCGGGCCGCTGCCTCCGGAGGCCGATACCGTGCCGCCCTCCAGCGCCGCCAGCGCCATGTTCAGCTGTTGCGCCATCTGAAAGAGATAGGAGTACTGCTGTGTCAGCTGCTGCTGCACCGACCCGTTGGGGTAGGGCGGCATGGGAAAATCGCTCATGGCAGGTCACTTCCTTTCTCATACACGGCGCTGATGCTGTAAATGCGGCAGCCGCCGTGACCGCTGAGCCGCAGCCGCAGCTGAGAGCACCGCACTGGACGGACGGCCATCAGCCCGGCCTGCACCTGACGGCTGCCGCCTCGCAGAATGCCCGCGTACTGCCAGGTGCGGCCCTCGTCGTAGCTGACGTGAGCCGCCACCCATGCGCCGCTGTCCGGCCAAAGCCGCAGCTCAAGGCGCTGCAGGTAATTGTGCTCCGGCGTATCCAGCCCCAGCTCGCCGGTCTCCGCGTACCAGTCCAAGGGGGCTTCGTCCTCCTCACCGCCGCCGTACAGCGCCGTGATGCCGCTTGCCGTCAGGCCGTACAGCACGCCGTCCGTCACGGCGAACTGCTTCACCCGCAGGTTGTCCTGCCGGTGCCACAGCTTCCGTGCGGTGTCGTAGACAAAAAGGTGATCCTCGCCGCTTCGCCGGACTGACAGCCAGTACTGTCCCTCCACCGCGCCGCCCACGGCGCTTTCGTACCGCTCCTCACCGAAGCAGGCGGATACCAGCTGCGGCATACTGCCGTCAAAGGCGTACACGCCGCCGCTGCCGTGGAAATACAGTACGCCGTCCGCCACCGCCAGCGAGCGGCTGCTGCCCTGCTTCACGCCGGGGCATTGCAGCGACGTGATCTGGTGAGCGCCCGCGGCGCTGATGTACAGCCGCTCCATGCTGTTCTCCTTGAAAAACAGCACCGTCCCCAGGTAGGCCGCCGCGCCGGTGAATACGCCGTCGCTGCCCCGGTCGGCGGCATAGCTGTCGGTGGAAAGTCCCGCAAAGGTGTTCCAGTTGCGGAAATCGCCCAGCGCGCTGCCGTATACGGCATTGACGCTTCTGCCGTCCACGATGCCGTATTTGCAGCCCCACAGCCGGTTGCCGCACTCCACCACGAAATCCATGTCCGGCACATAGCGCCGCACCGTCACGGCGGTGGTCTGTTCACCCTCAATGGCCGCTGCCGCGCCGATAACGATGGCGTTGTCGCTGCATTGCAGCAGCGTCCATGTGCCGTCCACCGCCGCCCCGGTGCAGCCGGAAACGGTCACGCCGTCCCCGGCGGAGAAGCCCTTGCCGATGTTGGCGACGCTGAGCTTCATGGCCACGTCGCCCACCGCCTGCCATATCATGCCGTCGTACTGCATCAGTGCGCCGCTGCCGGTGTCCAGCCACAGGTCGCCGCTGGCGGGGGAGCCGGGGGCCGCCGCGCCGGTGGTATAGCCCTCATACTCTGTGCCGTCGCTGCGGCACAGGGCAAAGGTGACGGTGCCGGTGGTTCGGCTGGTGTTCTCCAGACTGCCCTTGTCGCTGAGATCCTGTGTGTTGACGTACATCTTATCCGGCCAGATCAGCAGATACGCGCCCATGCTGACCAATTGCTTTTCTCCGTCCGTCAGCGTCAGATCCATGGCCGCGCCGTTGATGTACAGCGTGCGGCCGTCCACCCAGATCAGGCAGTCCTTGGCGGCCAGACCGTTGGGCTTGTCCAGCGCCATGACGGCCTTGCGCTTTTCCCGCACCGACAGCGTGGGATACGCGCCGCCGGACAGATTTTCCATCCGGGCGAAAGCGCCCAGCGGCGTCCGGGGCCGCGCGTCATAGCCCAGAAATTTGCTGACCGTCACGCGCTGCTGCGCCGGAACAGGCAGTTGAGATAGAAACATGTGGTTCCTCCTTCCTTACACGGGGCGGAAGGAAAAACCTCCCGCCCCGATCGCATTAGCATAGCTTCAATGCCTTAACGCCCTGCGTCGGCGCGGCGGTACGGCATACATAGTCCCGGTACGTCAGCAGGCCGTTGTTCCAGCTGGCGGCCGCGCTGTTATAGCGTGCCATTTCGCCGTTGCAGTAGTGGATCTGCGCCTCCACATAGTGGCGGTACAGCTCGTCATAGGGGGCCTCCACCGTCAGCGACGCGTCATCCTCCAGCGGAGGGAGCGCGCCGGTCACCCGGCGGATCTCCCGCAGCACAAAGCCCTCCGCCTGGGCCAGCCACCGCAGCTTTTCCGCCTTGGCGTACTGGTTGGGCACCAGCGCGTCCACCTGCTCCAGTACCTGTGCCGGTGTGATGTTTGCCATGCGCGCCACCTCCTCAGTCGGCCATTCTGTCCACATAGCGGCGGGCCTCATCCGCCATCATTCTGGCGTTTTCCAGCACCTCTGCCACATAGCCGGGCACCTGCACCTGCACGCCCTTCATGATCTTCCAGCTTCGGCCGTTGACGGAGACGATCACGAAGTTCTCCTCCTGCTTGCGACCTCTGGGGATGGTCACGCTGACCATCTGCTCCTGCTTCTTTGCCATATCTCGTTCCTCCTTGCGTTAGTTGCTTTTATCTTCCGCAGAATAGCTGCTGCCGCACTCCACGCGGACGATGTACTCGTCGTACAGGATGGCGGCGGCGTGGATGCCCTTCCAGCCCACGCTGGAGCGCTGATCCAGAGGATCGGCGGTGCCGGAGGAGCCGCGGGGCTTCACGATGACCTCGGTGCCCTC
>CAKTIE010000033.1 GCA_934565655.1 uncultured Oscillospiraceae bacterium | reverse complement strand
TAGCCCTTGGCCAGCTTCAGCATCTTATTTCTTCTCTTGCGCGTCATCATTGCGCCTTTAACACGTGCCATATCTAATTAGCCTCCTATTTCTAACGATTCCGTCTCTTATTTATAAGGGATCATCTTGCGGATGGTCGCCTCGGTGGTGCAGTCAGCATAGGTGGTGCTGCGCAGGCGACGACCGCGCTTGGTGTCCTTCTTGGTCAGGATGTGGCTCTTGAATGCGTGAGCTCTCTTGACCTTACCGGATTTCGTCAGATTGAAGCGCTTCTTTGCGCCGCTGTGGGTCTTCAGTTTAGGCATAGTTGTTTCTCCTTCCTATATTGCGCGATTGCAAACAGAATACAAATTTATTTACCGGCCTTGGGAGCCAGGAAAATGGACATGTTGCGGCCTTCCATCTTGGCGGATTTCTCCATGGTGGACACCTCGCCGCACTGCTCGGCGAACTTGGTCAGCAGGTCGCGGCCGATCTCCGTATGGGCCATCTCGCGGCCGCGGAACCGGACGGACACCTTGACGCGGTTGCCGTCGGCCAGGAACTTCTGGGCGTTCTTCAGCTTGGTGTTGAAATCGCCCACGTCGATGCCGGGGGACATGCGGATCTCCTTGATCTCCACCACATGCTGGTTCTTACGGGCCTCTTTTTCGCGTTTGCTCTGCTCAAAGCGATACTTGCCATAGTTCATGAGTTTGCATACGGGGGGGACAGCCTGGGGAGAGATCTTGACCAGATCAAGACCGCGCTCCTCTGCGATATGCAGCGCCTCGGCCGACGACACGATACCCATCTGCTCGCCGTTTTCGCCGATGAGCCGGATCTCGCGGTCGTTGATGTCCTCGTTCAGTTGATGCACTACCTTGCTAATACTACAAGCACCTCCAATCAAAAATAAAACGCGAATGCGATCATGCATCCGCGCAACACCAAAAAGCCGCTTTTACGCGTCTTTGTGAAACTTCGCTGTTGACCTCTTTGCCTTAGGCGGGAGGTGAGGCGGATGCACCGACCTTCTTTGTTTTGCAGAAGTATTATACCTGTTCCTTTCCGGTTTGTCAACACAATTCTGCGGCGATTTTTTATTTTTTCCATGCATAGGCGGCGTTTTCGCGGGAAATGCTAGGCTTGCACAAATAAAGGAGGTGCAAATTCATGGAAAACAAGAATTGCAAGAACACCAAGGATGCACAGAACACCCAGAACAATACCCAGAACACTCAGAATACCAAGAACAACAAGAACGCGAAGGACAACACCAACTGCCGCTGACGGCAGAGGGAAACAAACATCGGGTATCGCCGGCAAGGCCGCGGAGTCTGCACTCCGCGGCCTTGTTGTTTGTTTTCACGCCAGCTTGTCGGGATACACGCCCTCGTCGTGGAGCTTCTGCAAAGCCGCCGCCACACGGGGACGATCCTCGTGATAGGTCATGCCGAACCACTGGTCGGCGGAATGCAGCACGGAGACCGTCAGCCTGCCCTTGTCCATCAGGTCGCCCACCATGGCGGGCAGCAGGCACTCGGCCTTGACGTCGTCCCCCACATGGTGAAGGAAATCGTGGAAATACCGCTCCATGTCCTCATAAATGGCGGGGGAGAAGCCCCAGAAGTTCATGGATACCACGCTGTCGCCGTCCAGCTCCCGGCGGGTGCCGTCCGCCATGTCAGCGATGCTGCCGTCGGGGAACTGCTGGATCTTCATAGTCTCGCGGATATCGGTCAGGCAGCCGTCCGCCGTGTGGCATACGCCGCGGGTGACGGTGCCGTACTTGCTGACGGTGTTTTTCAGAAGATAGCCCACCATGACGGCCTTGCCCTGCTCCGGCAGGGTCTGGAGCGCCTCATACATGGTGCGGTAGGCGTCCACGCCGTAATAGTCGTCGGCGTTGATGACGCAGAAGGGTTCGTGGACAAAGGGGCGGGTACACAGCACCGCGTGAGCCGTACCGAAGGGCTTGGTGCGGCCCTCCGGGATATGATAGAAGTCCGGCACGGAGTCGAAGGTCTGCTCAGCATAGCAGAATTCCACCTTGCGGCCGTCCGGCGTGTGCAGCGTCTCCAGAGCGTCGCCTGCCAGACGGTGGATCAGCTCCCGGATCTCCGGCTTGATAACGAACACCACCTTATCGAACCCGGCCCGGGCCGCGTCATAGATGCCGTAGTTCATCAGGATCTCGCCGTGGGGGCCGACGCCGTCCACCTGCTTGTTGCCGCCGTAACGGGAGCCCATACCGGCCGCCATGATCACCAGTGTTGCATGCTGCATGTTTTGAATCCTCCTCGCGGAAATTGTTCCAACGCTATGATACCACGTTTCCCCGGAAAGGGCAACCGCCTTTCACAAGAGAAAATTTTGCGGAAATTTGTTTTTTCTCTGGATTTTCCCATTGCGCCCCCTTATAATAGATATGTTATGAAAAAATATCTCAGGAGGCGTTTCCCATGGAAAAGTCAAAATTGATGGGCCATATCTTTGCCATCATCACCATATTGGTCTGGGGCAGCTGCTTTGTGCTGACCAAGAATCTGCTGGTGTACTTCACGCCCATCCAGATCATCCCCCTGCGGATGGGCCTTGCGTATATCACGCTGTGGATCCTGCGGCCCAGGACCATGAAGCTGCCCTGGAAGGATGAACTGATGTTCATCCTCATCGGCATCACCGGCGGAAGCTTCTACTTCTACCTGCAGAATACGGCGCTGGATCACACCTACGCCGCCAACGTCAGTATTCTGGTGGCCATGAGCCCCATTCTGACGGTGCTGCTGGCGCAGCTGTTCAGCCGCGGCAACGAGCGGCTGGGCAAGTATGTGTACATCGGCGCGGTCATCGCTATTGCCGGCGTGGTGCTGGTGGTGCTGAACGGCCAGATGTCCTTCCATCTCAGCCCTGTGGGCGACCTGCTGGCCCTGGCGGCGGCATTGATGTGGGCCATCTATTCTATCCTTATTAAAAAGTATACCGAGCAGTACGATAACTTCATCGTCACGCGGCGGGTGTTCCTGTGGGCCTTCCTGACCGCGGTGCCGCTGATGCTGCTGACCGACGGTATGCCGGTGCTGACGCCGCTGTTCACCGACGTGAAGGTGCTGATCAGCTGGCTGTTCCTTGGCGTGATGGGCAACGCGGTGTGCTTCGCCATCTGGAACATCGCCTTCAAGGCGCTGGGCGTGGTGGTCACCAACAACTACCTGTACGCCTCTCCCTTTGTGACGGTGTTCGTAGGCTGGCTGCTGCTGGACGAGCCCATCTCCGTCATGAGCATCATCGGCGCGGTGCTGATCACCGTGGGCGTCATTTTCGCCTATAAGGAGGATAAGCCGAAGGCGGAATAGGGGGGCAACAGACGGTTGCTTGTCAGATCCCGCCGGATGTGGTAAGCTGTTTCCACAAGGAGGCGGTCAAATGGAGACAAAAGAGATCATTCAGACGCTGCGGACGAAGCAGGGCCTGTCCCAGAACGAGTTGGCGGAGCGGGTGCATGTGACCCGTCAGGCGGTGTCCCGCTGGGAGAACGGCGAGACCATGCCCAATGTGGAGACGCTGAAGCTGCTGTCGAAGGAGCTGGACGCATCCATCAATACGCTGCTGGGCTCGCCCCGGACGCTGGTGTGCCAGTGCTGCGGGATGCCGCTGGAGGATGGCACCACCAGCCGCGAGCCGGACGGCGCGTTCAACGAGGATTACTGCAAGTGGTGCTATGCCGATGGAAAGTTTGCCTATGCCGACAAGGCGTCGCTGCTGGATTTTCTGGTGGCCCACATGCCCAACCCGGAGGGTACGGCGGAGGATGTCCGCCGCGCGCAGTTCGACGGATACCTGTCCACACTGAAGCATTGGAAATAAGCAAAAAAGTACCGTATGGCATGAGCCATACGGTACTTTTTTGATGCTCAGAACGTGTATTTCTTCTTGTATTCGTCGTAGTACCGGGCGAAGGAGGCGTCCTTCATGGCCTTGACGCTGTTGAGATACTCGTGGGTATCGAAGCTGTCGCTCTCCACCTCGATGACGGCCACGGCGATGTTGGAGCAATGGTCTGCCACGCGCTCGTAGTTGGTCAGCAGGTCGTTGAATACGAAGCCCTGATTCAGCGTGCAGACGCCCTGCTGGAGACGATCCACATGGTGGGACTTCATCTCATCGCACAGGCCGTCGATGATCTCCTCCAACGGCTCCACCCGGGCGGCCAGCTGCAGATCGCCGCTGGTAAACGCCTCGATGGAAATACCAAGGATCTCCGTCACCGCGCCCTCCAACACCTCCAGCTCATGGAGGGCACTGTCAGAAAACACGATCTTCTTCTCGTCGATCTCCTGACAGACATCGGCCACGTTGCAGGCGTGGTCGGAGATACGCTCGAAGTCGGAAATGGTGTGGAGGTATTTGGCCACCTCCTCCGTCTGGGCCGGGGACAGAGAGCGGGCCGTCAGCTTCATGAGATAGGTGCCCAGCTTGTCCTCGTAGCGGTCGATCAGCTGCTCGGACTCGTCCACCATCTCATAGCCCCGGTTGCTGTATTCACCCCGCAGGGCCATGGCACGCAGCAGGTTGTCCTTCGCCTTTTCCGCCATGGAATCGGTCACCAGACGGCTCTGCTCGATGGCCAGCGCCGGGTGCTGGAGGAAGCGCTCCTCCAGACGGTCCATATCGTGCTGAGACAGCAGCTCGTCTCCCTTGTCGGAGATCAGCCAGACCACCAGTTTTTCCAGCAGCGGAATGACGGGGGTCAGCACCACCACGGTGGCCAGACGGAACAGGGTGTTCATCAGCGCCACGGTGACGGTGGACATGACGACGGACAGGAATGTAAAGTGGAAAATGGCATTGGCGGCGTAGAACAGCATCGCCCAGATGGCCACGCCCAGCACATCGATCAGCAGATAGACAAAGGCAGTACGCTTGCCGCTGATATTCGCGCCCAGCGCCGACAGCAGCACGGGGACTGCCGCGCCGATGGCGATGCCCATGGTGATGGGCAGGGCGATCTCAAAGGTGATGGCGCCGGTGCCGGCCAGCACCTGCAGGATACCCACGGCGGCGCTGGCGCTTTGCAGGATGCTGGTAAAGGCAAGGCCCACCAGAATACCCAGAATAGGGTTGGAGAACTTGGTGAGGATATCAATAAAGGCCTCGCTCTCCTTCAGGGGAGCCACCGCGCCGGACATGGCGGTCATGCCGTACATCAGCACGGCGAAGCCCAGCAGGATGTTGCCCAGATGCTTGCGGTTGGGCTTGCCCTTCACCATCCGCAACAGGATGCCCACGATGGCGAACATACCCGTCAGCGTGGCGGTGGACAGCAGGTCCACCCAGCCGCTGCCGCCGGAGAGACTGTTCAGACACAGGATCCAGCCGGTGACGCTGGTGCCCAGGATCGCGCCCATGATGACGCCGATGGCCTGCCGCACCTTCATCATCCCGGAGTTGACGAAGCCCACCACCATCACGGAGGTGGCGGAGGAGGACTGGATCACGGCGGTGACGGCAGTACCCAGCAGCACGCCCTTCAGCGGCGTGCCCGACAGCTTATAGAGCACCAGCTCCAGCTTGCTGCCGGCCACCTTTTTCAGATTATCTCCCATAACAGCCATGCCGTACAGAAACAGCGCGATACCGCCCAGCAGCGATATGACGTCCGCAATGCCCATGCCCAAACTCCCCCATATTACAAATAATAAATTCTAATATACAGTGTCAGTATACATGACCGCCGGTGGTTTGACAAGCTTTGTTATTTTTTCCACATAGATTCTGCACAATTTATTTATATAGTATCTCCTTAACGGAAAGACTATTTGACATTGTTGAAAATTTTCGTTAAAATAGAAATAATACCCCTTTGCAAGCTGAGGGAGGAAAGTGAGGAGTACTATCTAAAATGCTCAATGAGCGCAGTCTTTTATCGCAGTTTCTACATTTCGTGGCCGCAACGGTGGCGTCGCTGATGGTGTTCAGTCTGTATTCCATTGTGGATGGGCTGATGGTCGCCAAGGGCGTGGGAGAATACGCCATGGCGGCGGTGAATCTGGCGGTGCCGTTTACCAACGTGCTGTTTTCCATCGGCATCATCTTCGCCGTGGGCACCAGCACCATCATCGCCATCTATCTGGGCAAGGGCGAGGGTGAAAAGGCCAACAGCCTGTTCAGCCAGAACACGCTGCTGCTGACATGCATCGGCCTGACCATCACAGTGCTGGTGTTCGTCTTTCTGGAGCCGTTCGCCGTGCTGCTGGGCGCGAAAGGCGTTACCTACCAGTACACCATGGATTATCTGCGGGGGCTTGCGCCCTTTGCGGTGTGCTTCATCGTGTCGTACAACATGGAGGTGCTGATCAAAACCGACGGGTATCCCCGCATTGCCATTCTGACGGTCATCACCGGATGCCTGACCAACTGCGTACTGGACTATGTGGCCATTTTCCTTCTGGACTGGGGCGTGTGGGGCGCGGCCTTTGCCACGGGCCTTTCCCAGCTGCTGACCTGCGTGATCTATCTGCGCCACTTCCTGCGGGGCCACAACACCTTCCATTTTGTGAAGTTCAGAATGGATTGGCATATCTACAAGCGGCTGCTGCCCATCGGCGTGGCCGACGGCGTGACAGAGCTGTGCAACGGCGTGATGATCTTCCTCTTCAACCGCATCATCCTGCGGTGTCTGGGGGACGACGGGCTGGTGTGCTATACCATCATCGCCTATGTGAATACCCTGATCATCAACACCATGCTGGGTATCTCCCAGGGCAGCCAGCCGCTGGTGAGCTACCACTACGGCAAGGAGGACGCAGCGGGCTACCGCAAATTGCTGCGGTACGGCTTCACGGCGGTGGGGATCATGACAGTGGTCATCTGCACCGCTGTGATGGCCTTCGCGCCTCAGATCGCCGGTATTTTCCTGGGAAAGGAAAACCCAGCGCTGGTGGCAGACGCCGCCGGGGCGCTGCGGCGGTACGGATTGTGCTATCTGCTGCTGGGCAGCAACGTCCTGATGGGCGGCTTCCTGACGGCGGTGGAGCGTCCCGCCGGGGCCATCTGCATCTCCGTGGGCCGTGGACTGGTGTTTCAGGCCGCGGCGCTGGCAGTGCTGGCCTTCACCGTGGGCGGCAATGCCATCTGGTACGCGCCGGTGATCTCCGAGACCGTGTGCGCCGTGATGGCGGTGTGGTTCCTGAGAAGGTTTCTGCGGAATTAGCGCCTACCATATATAATATGTAAAACAAAACGCCTGCTGTCGGCAGGCGTTTTGCTTTATTCCGTTTCCTCGGCCGGTTCCCACGGCATTTCCACCGCCACGCACCGGTTGATGTTCTTTCCCAGCTCGAAGAACTTCTTCTCATAGTCGGTCATGACACCCACGGGGCCGTCCGCATGCAGATCGCGGGTCACCTCCCGCAGCTCCCAGCCGTACTGGGGGATCTCCTCCACCGACCACTCAAACAGCTTGTCGTTGTCGGTCTTGAAGTGGATCTCACCGCCGTCCTTCAGTACCTTCCGGTACAGGTTCAGGAAGTTGTGATGGGTCAGCCGCCGCTTGGCCTGATTGCTCTTGGGCCACGGATCGCAGAAGTTGATGTAGATGCGGTCGATCTCGCCTGGCTCGAACATATCCGGCAGCAGCGCCGCGTCCACATCCACGAAATAGACGTTCTTCAGGCCTGCGTCCCTGGCCCGCTCCATGGCCACCACCATGGCATCCGGCACCTTCTCCACGGCGATCAGCAGCACGTCCGGCTCGGCCGCCGCCGTCCCGGCGGTAAAGCGGCCCTTGCCGCAGCCCAGCTCCAGCCGCACCTCCCGCGCCTCCGGCATCAGCTCCCGCCAGTGACCCTTCTGCGCGAAGGGATCCCGCACCAGCCACGCGCCGCAGGCCTCCATCCGGGGCACCAGATTCTTCTTTTTTCTCATCCGCATGGAAATTTCCTCCAATGGTCAACTTGTTCAGGGTCGACATTATACCACAAAAACCGCCCCGTTGCAAACAGGAAAACGCCCTATCTGAGAAGCTGGAAAAACCCTCCTTCAAAATGTGCAAATTCTCTCGTTGACTTTTGTGGAATGTGCTAAAAAAGCGAAAAGCGGTGCCGATGGGGGTTGATAATTTTTAGACGAAGTACTATAATGTAGGCTGTATGAGGAGCATTGTTTTCATTCCGTTAAAGTGGTAAGGAAACACTGTCCGAAAAGGAAGTAAGGAGGAGTTAACATGACGAATGTTCTGTTAGAGAAAAAGGGACACATCGCGATCGCTACCATCAACCGTCCCAAGGCGCTGAACGCCCTGAACAGCGACGTGCTCACCGACCTGGGCGAGCTGGTGGATATCGTCAATGCTGACAGCGAGATCCGCGCTCTGGTGCTGACTGGCAGCGGCGAAAAGGCCTTTGTGGCCGGCGCTGACATCGGCGAGATGAGCACCCTGACCCCCGAAGAGGGCGAGGCCTTCGGCAAGCACGGCAACGACGTGTTCCGCCGCATCGAGACCCTGCCCATCCCCACCATCGCCGCCATCAACGGCTTTGCCCTGGGCGGCGGCTGCGAGCTGAGCATGAGCTGCGACATCCGCATCTGCGCGGATACCGCCGTATTCGGCCAGCCTGAGACCGGCCTTGGCATCCCCCCCGGCTTCGGCGGCACCCAGCGTCTGGCACGTCTGGTGGGCCCCGGCATGGCCAAGCAGCTGATCTACACCGCCAAGAACATCAAGGCGGACGAAGCCCTGCGCATCGGCCTGGTGAACGCCGTTTATCCCCTGGATGAACTGATGGCCGCCGCCGAGAAGCTGGCCGAGACCATCGCCAAGAACGCCCCCATTGCCGTCCGCGCCTGCAAGAAGGCCATCAACGACGGTCTGGAGGTCAAGATGGATGACGCCGTCGTCATTGAAGAGAAGCTGTTCGGCAACTGCTTCAAGACCGCCGACCAGATCGAGGGCATGACCGCCTTCCTTGAAAAGCGCAAGCACGAGCCTTACCAGAACAAGTAAGCTCACCCCACGTTAATTAACAGGTTCGCCTGATGATTAAACAATATATTATAGGAGGAAAACACATGAAAGTCGCAGTATTTGGTGCCGGTACTATGGGCAGCGGCATTGCCCAGGTTTTCGCAGCTAAGGGCCACACCGCTCTGATGTATGCTTCCAGCGTGGCAAGCGCCCAGCGTCATAAGGACAAGCTGGCTGCCTCTCTGAACAAGAAGGTCGCCAAGGGCAAGATGACTCAGGAAGCCGCTGATGATCTGATGAGCCGCGTCCTGGTCGAGGAGTTCGAGGCTGCTGCCGATGCCGATCTGGTCATCGAGTGCGTCGCCGAGAACATGGCCACCAAGAAGGAACTGCTGGGCCGTCTGGATGCCATCTGCAAGGAAGATGCCATCTTCGCTTCCAACACTTCTTCTCTGTCCATCACCGAGATGGCTCAGGGTCTGAAGCACAACCTGATCGGTATGCACTTCTTTAACCCCGTGCCCGCTATGAAGCTGGTCGAGGTCATCGCCGGCGGCAACACCCCCGCTGAGCTGGTGGACTACATCAAGAATCTGTCCGTCGAGATCGGCAAGACCCCCGTGGTTGTCAACGAGGCTCCTGGCTTCGTGGTCAACAAGATCCTGATCCCCTACTGCAACGAGGGCGTCTGCGTCCTGCAGGAGGGCGTCGCCTCTGCTGAGGACATCGACATCGCTATGCAGCTGGGCTGCAACCACCCCATGGGCCCCCTGCACCTGGGCGATCTGATCGGCTGGGACGTGGTGCTGAACATCATGGACGTGCTGTATAACGAGACTCACGACAGCAAGTACCGTGCCAACGTGCTGATCCGCAAGATGGTGCGTGCCGGCAAGCTGGGCATCAAGTCCGGCGAGGGCTTCTTTAACTACAACAAGTAAATTTCTGGAAAAGGAGAAAATAGTATGGATTTCCATCTGACTAAGGAACAGCTGCTCGTTCAGAAGATGTACCGCGAGTTCGCGGAGAACGAGGTCAAGCCCCTGGCCACCGAAATCGACGAGGAAGAGCGTTTCCCCATGGAAACCGTCGAGAAGATGGCAAAGCTGGGCATGATGGGCATTTACTTCCCCAAGGAGTACGGCGGCGCTGGCGCCGACGTCCTCAGCTACGCTATGTGCGTTGAGGAGCTGGCCAAGGTCTGCGGCACCACCGCAGTTATCGTGTCCGCTCACACCTCCCTGTGCGCCGCCCCCATCTTTGAGAACGGCACCGAGGAGCAGAAGATGAAGTATCTGCCCGACCTGTGCTCCGGCAAGAAGATCGGTGCTTTCGGTCTGACCGAGCCCGGCGCCGGTACCGACGCCCAGGGTCAGCAGACCACCGCTGTGCTGGATGAGTCCGGCGAGAACTACATCCTGAACGGCTCCAAGTGCTTCATCACCAACGGCAACGTGGCTGATACCTTCGTCATCATCGCCGTCACCGGCAAGACCACCGATAAGCGCGGCCGCACCATGAAGGAGATCTCCGCTTTCATCGTGGAGAAGGACGACAAGGGCTTCTCTCAGGGCAAGCACGAGAAGAAGATGGGTATCCGCGGCAGCTCCACCTGCGATCTGATCTTCGAGGATTGCGTCATCCCCAAGGATCGTATGCTGGGCAAGAAGGGCGAGGGCTTCAAGATCGCCATGAAGACTTTGGACGGCGGCCGTATCGGTATCGCTTCCCAGGCTCTGGGTATCGGCGAGGGTGCTGTTGACGAGGCTGTCAAGTACACCAAGGAGCGCGTCCAGTTCGGTAAGCGCATCTCCCAGTTCCAGAATACCCAGTTCCAGCTGGCTGACATGCACACCCGCATGGAGGCTGCAAAGTATCTGGTGTACTCCGCTGCTATGAAGAAGCAGAATCACGAGCCCTACTCCGCTGACGCCGCTATGGCTAAGCTGTTCGCCGCCGAGGCCGCTTCCGATGTGACCCGCCGCGCTGTCCAGCTGTTCGGTGGTTACGGCTACACCCGTGAGTATCCCGTGGAGCGCATGATGCGCGACGCGAAGATCACCGAGATCTACGAGGGCACTTCCGAGGTGCAGCGTATGGTCATCTCCAGCCATCTGGGCGTTAAGTAAGTCAGGAGGTAAAAGGAAAAATGAAAATTTTAGTTACTGTTAAGCAGGTCCCCGATACCTCCGGTAAGGTGGCCGTGAATCCCGATGGTACTCTGGA
>CAKTIE010000032.1 GCA_934565655.1 uncultured Oscillospiraceae bacterium | reverse complement strand
TACCGCGAGAAGATCCGCAGCACCGTCCGCAAGCAGGGCCGCTATAAGAAGCAGACCGGCGGCAGCGGCCAGTTCGGTGATGTCCATATCATCTTCGAGCCCCAGAGCGAGCAGGAGGATATGATCTTTGAAGAGAACGTGTTCGGCGGCTCCGTGCCCAAGAACTTCTTCCCCGCTGTTGAAAAGGGCCTGCGCGAGAGCTGCCTGCACGGCGTGCTGGCCGGTTATCCCGTGGTGTTCCTGAAGGCCACCCTGGTGGATGGCTCCTACCACCCCGTGGACTCCTCCGAAATCGCCTTCAAGCTGGCCGCCAACCTGGCCTTCAAGGCCGCTCTGCCCGAGGCCAAGCCCGTGCTGATGGAGCCCATCGGCGAGCTGAAGGTCACCATTCCCGACAGCTATCTGGGCGACGTTATGGGCGACCTGAACAAGCGCCGCGGCCGCGTTATGGGCATGAACCCCACCGGCGACGGCGAGCAGGTGCTGGAGGCCGAGGTTCCCATGGCTGAGATGATGAGCTACGCCATCGACCTGCGCTCCATGACCCAGTCCCGCGGTACCTTCACCTTCAACTTCGTCCGCTACGAGGATTGCCCCGCTGCGGCCCAGGAGAAGGCCATCGCTGAGGCCAAGGCTCTGGCTGAGGCTGAGTAATTTCCGCAAAAACACATATAGTAAAGGACGGTATGGCTTTTGCCATACCGTCCTTTTTGCGCCTTTTGCAGCGGCGGAAAAATTTTTCAACTTTTTTCAAAAAACCTCTTTACAAATCCAAAAGGGTGTGGTACTATACTAATGCAAACAATAATTGTTAGCGATTAAAAAAGGAGGAGCGCACATGGAAACACGATACAGTCCCAAGCGGGAAGCCATCCTGCAATGCCTGCGCTCCACCAAGTGCCACCCCTCGGCCGAATGGGTCTACACCCAGCTGAAGCCACAGATCCCCGATCTGTCGCTGGCCACGGTGTACCGAAATCTGGCCCGCTTCCGCAGCGAAGGTGCGGTGCAGGTCATCGGCTGCGTGGATGGCGAGGATCGCTACGACGGCAATGTCGCCCCGCACGGGCATTTCATCTGCCGCACCTGTGGCGCGGTCATTGACCTGCCGCCCATCCCGGTCAACGCGCCGGATCTGGCCCAGGTGGGCCGGGAGGAGGGGTACAGCGTGACCTTCTACGGCCGCTGCAACGCCTGTCTGGCAAAGACGGAAAACAGTTGACAATAGCCGTTTTTGGACAAAAAGCGGCGTCAAAAATAAGAACAAAACAAATATTTAATTAAAATGATGGAGGTAATTTACGATGAAGAAGTGGGTCTGTCCTGTTTGCGGTTATGTTCATGAAGGCGATGTTCCCCCCGCTGAGTGCCCGGTGTGCCACGTTTCCGGCGAGAAGTTCACCCTGCAGGCCGAGGAGAAGTCCTGGGCGGCCGAGCATGTGGTGGGCGTCGGCAAGGTGTTCGGTGACAACGTGCCCGAGGAAGTCCGTAAGGAGATCATCGACGGTCTGCGCGCCAACTTCGAGGGCGAGTGCTCCGAGGTAGGTATGTATCTGGCCATGGCTCGTGTGGCCCATCGTGAGGGCTATCCCGAGATCGGCATGTACTGGGAGAAGGCCGGTCTGGAAGAGGCCGAGCACGCTGCCAAGTTCGCTGAGCTGCTGGGCGAGGTCATCACCGACAGCACCAAGAAGAACCTGCAGATGCGCGTGGATGCCGAGAATGGCGCTACCGCCGGTAAGTTCGAGCTGGCCAAGCTGGCCAAGCAGTACAATCTGGACGCTATCCACGACACCGTCCACGAGATGGCCCGCGACGAGGCTCGCCACGGCAAGGCCTTCGAGGGTCTGCTGAACCGCTACTTTGGTAAGTAAAAAAAGAGTAAAAAAGCACCCGCTGGAAAGCGGGTGCTTTTTTACTCTTTTGGGGAAGTAATTATTTAAAGTTCTTGTTGGGAAGCAATGCAATATGGATAAGTGAAATAACAAAAAGGAATGTTCCGTAAAGCCACCAAATTCCGAAACGGTATCCCTTATTTTTGGCAATATGTGCAGGAATACAGCCAAGACCCGCAAGAATCAGAATCATAATGATGATCATTAAGACAGGAGAGAAAGCACTAGAAGAATACATAGAAGAATCCTTTCGTTAATTTTTGTTTACGTCAAATATTCTGCAAATTTTAAATAGGAAGCAATCTGCCTATAATTATGACACAAAGACTCCTGTTTGTCAATGGGGTTAGGAAGTAAAGTTCCTACATAAGGCAAAATGGGAGGAAGAATTATGCTTATTTTTGACTTTCATAAAATTGGAGGGAAGTTATTTGATGTCCGTAAGCGGTTGGGATTAACACAAATGGAGGTAGCTGAGGCCGCTGGACTATCTGATCGTACCTATGCCGATATTGAACGTGGTACGGTAAATATGCGGGTTGAAACGGTTTTGCGTATTTGCAAAGCACTGCATATCAGCCCTGATGAGGTTCTCACGGAAGATAATCCTCTTTTGGCGCAGCGACAGGAAGAAATAATGGAACGGCTGGAAAGTTGCTCACCAAGGGAGAAAGAAACAGCTTTGTCAATTCTGTCTGTTTATCTGCAATCCTTATCATGACAGAACTCGTCGAAGCAAAGGCATTTGTGGGTCTGCCAGACCGCTATTTCGGCAAGTAAGCGCTGGGGCCTTCTGGAGCGATGGATAATAGGAAGAGCGGACAGTATCATTAGATACTGTCCGCTCTTCCTGTGTAACCGCGGCTCAGGAGCGCAGGCCTGCCGCGTCCATGATGGCCTCGATGCTCTCCACCGGCTCGGTGCTCCAGGGATAGGCGGTATCGGTGCATCCGGCGGAGGACAGCAGATCCTCCGCGCCGTCCTTCAGCAGGGACTGATAGGCGTTGTCCACCAGCGCCAGCTTGTCGGCAAAGGCGGTCTGGGCATCGTTGCCCATATTGCCCAGCCACGCGGCGGTGGCGGCGCGGATCTCCTCGGGGTCAAGGCCCGTGTCGACGCCCCAGTCCAGCAGCTTGACGGCGGCCTGCACGGCGGTCATATAGGAGCCGGAGGTGCCGACCTGCACCGTCTGGTCGATCTCACTCAGGATCGGAAGGTCGACGGTCTGGCCGTCCTCCGGCGTATCCGGTGTGTTGGGGGGCTCCTGCGGGGTATCAGGCGTCACGTCCGGCGCGGGAGCCGGTGTATCGGCGGCGCAGGCGCACAGGCTCAGCGTCAGCAGCATGGTCACAAGAAGCAGCAGCTTTTTCATACGATCATTTCCTTTCTTTTGCTGGTTTCTTTAAAGTTGCCCGTTCTGCACTGGATACTGCGCAGAGCGGTATGGGTAACGCCAAGAAGGCGATCCATTTCTTCGGCGGCGTTTTCGTAGGTGTCATTCTGATGGTGCACCAGTATGTAGTCTGCCTCCCGGATCTGCCCGGCGGCCGCCTGACAGAAGCTGCGGACGGGCGCGGCCAGCGCGAATACCCAGATGGGGGAGCAGATGGTCACATGGCGGAAGGCGGACAGGTCGATGTCCACCGACTGGATGGGCATGGCCCACTTGTGCATGCCGTAGCGGCCGCACCACCAGAAGCCCAGCGTACCCTCCGTCCGCTCTGCCGCCTTGATCTCGTAGACGGCGGCGCCGGTGCGGTTCGCCTCCTCATAGGCCTGCTTCCGCACATAGCCCATGCGGGAGAAGAACACCACCAGACGGGTGGGATCGTCTCCAATGTGGGGATAATCGGCCCGGTTGACGGTGAAGGCCTCCTGCTTGCGGAATACCCACGCCGCGTAGCCGGCGGCGGCCTGACAGAGGCCGAAAATAAGTAGGCGGTGGACATGAAGTTCAGCGGGAACATATAGAACTGGATGCAGATCCACAGCATCAGCGTCACGCCGAAGATGCCGCCCAGCACCACGCCTGCGCGCTTCCGGGCCAGCAGCAGCGCCGCCGCGGTCAGGTTGGTCAGACCGTTGACGATCAGCAGCGCCCAGCCGGAGAAGGTAAAGTCCTGAAATACCACCTCTGCAAAGGGCAGCACCTGAAAATAGGGCAGCATGGCGTCCATGCCCATGGTCTTGCCGCTGGGATCCAGCAGCATCATCAGCGCCCCACCCACCGCGCCGATGCCGATGAACAGCGTCCAGAAAATGAGGATGCGGCGGGCGTTCTGATATCTTGATCTCTGTTGCATATGTATTTCCTGATTCCTTATTGATATTACAGCGCTTATTCTACACGCCGGACCGGCGCCTGCATAGGTGCTTTTTTCATCTGTTTGTGGTGATTTTATAGGAGCGCGGGCGGCGGAAACGGCAGGCCGGGCGTAAAAGCCTGCCGCTTTTACGCCCGACGGATCGCGGCAGCGCGTGCCGCAGGGGATCACTGCATGTTTTCCACGTCGTGCTTGTCCAGCTTCATGCGCCGCCACTGACGGGGCAGGCCCGGCGCGATCAGCGGGAACACGTTGTCCGTGTCGGCGGTAGGCTGGATGTTATAGGTGCCGTACATGTTGATCAGCTCCCGCACGTTTTCCGGCGGCGAGGAAAAGCTGTGGACGTCCGGCGTGGCGTCGTGGGGAAAGGGCTGCTTTGCCATAAAAAATCACCTCTGCCCTCAGTATGGGCAGAGGCGGAAAAAATATGGCTGGTTATTTCTTGTAAACCTCCGCGTCGAAGTCCCGGACACGCTCGTCACGCTTCACGTCCTGCACATAGACCACGTTGGTCTCGTCAAAGGCCAGCCGCATGGCGAAATCCTTGGCCTCGTAAATATCGTTGGTCTGGAAAAAGTCGCGGAACTCGTCCTCGTTGACGCGGCGCCACATGATATGGAAGCGGTAGGGATCCATGGCTGTCCTCCTTGTCAAAATGGGGTGTATTTTTCAGTATATCGCGTTATGGAGAAAAAAGCAACGGTAGCTTTCGCTAAAATTCAGGAGAATATTTCTACATGCATTTTTGGGTGAATTTGGAAAAACCGCTTTCCTCGGAGCGGCAGATGGAGTATAATACCCACCATATTGAATAATGGGGGAATATGGGGATGAAACTGGGCTTTGACAACGAGAAGTATCTGACCATGCAGGCGGAGCACATCCGCCAGCGCCGCGCGCAGTTCGGCGGTAAGTTGTATCTGGAGTTCGGCGGCAAGCTGTTTGACGACCATCACGCCAGTCGGGTGCTGCCGGGCTTCCAGCCGGACAGCAAGATCCGCATGCTGGGCACCATGAAGGACGAGGTGGAGATCGTGGTGGCCATCTGCGCCGGGGATATCGAAAAGAGTAAGATGCGGGGCGACCTGGGCATCTCCTATGATGAGGACGTGCTGCGGCTCATCGACGTGTTCCGCTCCCTGGGCTTCTATGTGGGCAGCGTGGTCATCACCCAGTACGCCGGGCAGCCCAACGCCGAGGCGTTCATCAAGCGGCTGGAGTCCCTGGGCGTGAAGAGCTACAAGCACTATCCCATCGCCGGTTACCCCTCCGACGTGGCTCATGTGGTGTCCGACGAGGGCCTGGGCCGCAACGAGTATATCGAGACCAGCCGCAGCGTGGTGGTGGTCACCGCGCCCGGCCCCGGCAGCGGCAAGATGGCCACCTGTCTGAGCCAGCTGTATCATGAGCACAAGCGGGGCATCCGGGCGGGCTACGCCAAGTATGAGACCTTCCCCATCTGGAACCTGCCGCTGAAGCATCCCGTGAATCTGGCTTATGAGGCTGCCACCACCGATCTGAACGACGTGAACATGATCGACCCCTTCCATCTGGAGGCCTACGGCAAGACCACCGTCAACTATAACCGCGACGTGGAGGTATTCCCGGTTCTGAACGCCATGTTCCAGAAGATCCAGGGCGAGTCCCCCTACAAATCCCCCACGGATATGGGCGTCAACATGGCGGGCTTCGCCATCGTGGACGATGAGGTGTGCCAGACCGCCAGCCGCCATGAGATCGTGCGGCGGTACTACACCGCCGCCTGCGACCGGGTGAAGGGCAAGTGCGACGAGAGCGTGATCCGGAAGCTGGAGCTGCTGATGCAGCAGGCCCATGTGTCGCCGGAGCAGTGCCCCGCCGTGGTGGCCAGCCTGAAAAAGGCGGAGGAGACCGGCACCGTGGCCGGCGCGATGACCCTGCCGGACGGCACGGTGGTGACGGGCAAGACCTCGTCTCTGCTGGGCGCTTCCGCGGCGCTGCTGCTGAACGCGCTGAAGCATCTGGCGGGCATCGACCATAAGCTGGAGCTGATCCCCTCCTCCGTCATCGCGCCCATCAGCGCTATGAAGCTGGACTATCTGGGCCATCACAATCCCCGGCTGCACTCTGACGAGGTGCTGCTGGCGCTGGCCATCTCCGGATTGACCAACCCGCTGGCGGCCATGGTGCAGACCCAGCTGAAGAACCTGAAGGGCTGTGACGCCCACTTCTCGGTGATCATCTCCGAGGAGGATGTGAAGCTGTACAAGCGGCTGGGGATCAACGTCAGCTGCGAGCCCAAGTATGAGATTAAGAAGCTGTACCATAAATAAATGAACATTTACGAATAAAAACAGGCGGCAGTGCCGCCTGTTTTTATTTTCCCTTGTATTTCCGCCGGGTGGCAAGGCCGCCGCGGATATGGCGCTGGGCCTTGTTTTCCTCCAGCAGCGCCTTTACTTGCAGCCACAGCGGCCGGTTGTACAGCGGCAGCCGCTCGCTGATATCCTTATGGACGGTGGATTTGCTGATACCGAATTTTTTGGCGGCGGCCCGTACCGTCGTCCGGTTCTCTATCAGGTAAAGAGCCAGTTCTTCGGCCCGTTGCTCCAGATTCTCTTTGATAGCGCACCACTCCTTCAAGCAGTACCACTATATGAGCCGGAGTATGGGAAAAGAACGGAAAATCCACAGGTACAGGGGAGAATTGAGAAACTAAATAATCATTCAGAATCAAAAAAACAGGCTTATTGGCCGCGGCTGGCGGCGATCTGGGCCTTGATGCCGGCGATGATCAGCGCGGCGTCGATGCTCATGGCCACGCCGTCATAGCCCTGGGCAAAGCGGGCGGCGGCGCCCGCGCCGTCACCGGCAAAGATCAGGCAGGGCTTCCCGGCAGCGCGGCAGGCGGACATAATGCGCTCCAGCGCCGCACAGAACTGTGGGTTTTCAAAATCGCCGGGCATGCCCATGGAGATGGACAGGTCAAAGGGGCCGATAAAGATGCCGTCCACACCCTCCATGGAGACGATGGTCTCGATCTCCGCCAGCGCCTCCGCCGTTTCGCACTGGGGAATCACCAGCGTCTCGGCGTTGAAGTGGGCCATGGTGTCCAGCACGCCGCACTGGGGATCGGTGCCCCAGCCGTCCTTGCGGGAGGGGCAGAAGCCCCGCTGTCCCACGGGGGCGTATTTGGCATAGCTGACGATGCGGCGGACGTCCTCGGTGCTGCGGACATCGGGAATGATGAGACCCTGCACGCCCACGTCCAGCAGCTTCAGGATGGCGGGACGGCTGATCTCCCGCACGCGGGCCAGGGGCGTCACGTTCCGCAGCTCCGCGGCCCGGACCATGGAAGCGGTGGTCTCCGCCTCCACGGGGCTGTGCTCGTTGTCCAGAACGACAAAGTCCAGACCGGCGCAGCCCAGACATTCCACCACGGCGGGGCTGCCGGTGCCGACGAAGGTGCCGAGGGGCTGCCGGCCCTGTGCCAGCTTTTCTTTCAAGGTGTTGTGCATTGCGGTTCCTCCTTATTGTTATCATTCGTTTGCGTGTATTGTACGACAAAAGGCTTCCGGGTGCAAGAGGGGATATAAAAAGGAGCGTTTCGATGAAACGCTCCTTTTTATAAATATGCGGGATCACTCTGCGGCGATGCGCCAGCCCTCCGCCTGCTGGCGGATGGCGGTGAAGCGCCTGTAAAGGCCGTCCTGCTGCACCAGCTCCGCGTGGGTGCCGCGCTCGGCAATGCGGCCATCCTCCACCACCAGGATCTGGTCGGCGTTCTGGATGGTGGCCAAACGGTGGGCGATGGTGATGATGGTCTTACCCCGGGTCAGCTCTGAGATGGCCTGCTGGATCAGGTGCTCATTCTCCGGGTCGATGCTGGCGGTGGCCTCGTCCAGAATGATGATGGGGGCGTTTTTCAGAATGGCGCGGGCGATGGAGATGCGCTGCTTCTCACCGCCGGAGAGAGTGCCGCCGCCCTCGCCCACCACGGTGTCATAGCCGTCGGGCAGGGCCATGATGAAATCGTGGCAGCGGGCCTTTTTGGCGGCCTCGATCATCTCCGCCTCGGTGGCGTCAGGCTTGCCGAAGAGAATGTTGGCCCGGATGGTGTCGTGGAACAGGTACACATTCTGGAACACCATGGAGATGTTGCTGAGCAGGCTGTCGCAGGTGAACGCCTTCAGGTCGTGGCCGCCCACGGTGATGTGGCCGGACTGGGGATCGTAGAACCGGGCCAGCAGGCTGCAGATGGTGGTCTTGCCGCTGCCGGAGGGGCCGACGATGGCGGTGGAGGTCTTTTCGGGAATGGTGAAGGAGACGTCCTTCAGCACCTGGCGGGAATCGTAGCCGAAGCTGACGCCGTCAAAGGTGATGTCGAAGTGCTCCGGCTTCACGTCCCTGCCGTCGGCGTCGATGAGGCTTTCGCCCCGCAGGGCGTCCAGCTGATCCATGGCGTCATCAATGACGCCCAGTGTGTGGGCACTGTCGCTGAGTGGCTCCAGACTGGCGAAGATGCTGAAGGAGAAGAACACGAACATCAGCATCAGGGAGAAACTCATCTCACCCCGCAGGCACTGGAGCGCCGACGCCAGCGCCAGCCCTACGCTGCCGCATTTCAGGGCCAGCAGGTGCAGGGCGTTGCCGGGGACGTAGCCCCATTCGATCTTCAGATGGATCTTTTTGCTGTCGGAGATGGCGCTGGTGACGGCGTCCATGGACGCGCCGCTCTTGCCGAAGGATTTCACCACCGCAAGGCCACGGGCGTACTCAATGACCGCGCCGGTCATGTCCCGGTTGGCCTGTGCCTCCACGGGGGAGTTGATGCGGCTGTAATGGGAGATCAGCAGCATGCACAGCAGGGACAGCAGCGCGGCGGCCAGCGCGATCAGCGCCGTAACGGGGCTGCACACGGCAAGGCACACGAAGATCACCAGAAAGTTCAGATAGCCGCCCACAAAGTTGTCGATCATGCGGATGCCCATGTTCTCCAGTGTGGACAGACCAGTGGTGATGGAGCTTAAAATGTTGCCGTTGCTGACCTGCTGGAAGTAGCCCAGCGACACGCGCTTCAGCGCGTCACCGATGGCCAGACGGTCGCGGGCGGTCAGCTGATAGCTGATGGGCTCCTGCAGCCGGGCGCGGAAGTAATCAAAGAGGAAGCGGAGCAGCACCAGTACGACCTGAATGACGATGCATTTCCAGATCCACGAGGTGTCGAAGGGCGTTCCGGACTGCTGGGACTCGATCAGCAAGCCCACGGTGTAGGCGGCCAGCGCCAGCGGCATGGCGGCGAAAATGTGGGAGAAGAAGGTCATGACGAAGCCCAGATACAGCTTGCCCTTGAATTCGCCGCACCAGTCGATGATACGTTTTACAGTCTTGAACATGGTTTACGCCTCCTTTGCGGCGGTGGATACCGCCCAGTTCTTCGCGCCGATGTGAGAGCGCCACATGTCCTGATACAGCGGGCAGGTCTCCAGCAGCTGCTCCTGCGTGCCCTGGGCCACGATGGCGCCATTTTTCAGCACCACGATGTTGTCGGCGTTTTTGATGGTGGACAGCCGGTGGGCGATGACCAGCAGGGTCTTGCCCCTGGTCAGCGCGGCGATGCTGCGCTGGATCTTATCCTCGTTCTCCGGGTCGGTGAAGGCGGTGGCCTCATCCAGAATGACGATGGGCGCGTTCTTCAGCATCATGCGGGCAATGGCGATGCGCTGCTTTTCGCCGCCGGACAGGCGCTTGCCTGCCTCACCGGCGGGCGTGTCGTAGCCCTGGGGCAGCTTGCTGATGAACTCCTCGCACTGGGCGGCCCGGGCGGCGGCCTTGACCTCCTCGTCGGTGGCGTTGGGGTTGCCCAGCCGGATATTCTCTAGCAGCGAGCAGCGGAACAGGAAGTTATCCTGGGTCACGAAGCTGACGTACTCCGACAGCTGGCTCAGGGGCATGTCCTTCACGTTGACGCCGCCGATGGTGATGGCGCCGGAGGTCACGTCCCAAAACCGGGCGATCAGCTTGGCCACGGTGGACTTGCCGCCGCCGGAGGGCCCTACCAGCGCGGTGAAGCTGCCCTCGGGAAGGGTCATGTCGATGCCGTGGAGCACCTCGTCCTTTTCCTCGCCGGTGTAGGAGAAACGGACGTTTCGCAGCGCCACATCGGTGTGCCGGATATCAGCCCGCTTTTCCGGCTGGGGAAGCTCAGGCATTTCCAGAAATTCCTCCAGATTCTCCAAGGTGAATTTCACCTGTCTCATGTTTTCGGAGAACACTTCCAGCTTGGCCAGGGAGCCTATCTTGAGTATGTATGTGTCAATGAGATTGGCGATCTGATCAAGCCTCACTACGTCACAGAGAGCTTTCCGAAGCTGCTCAAGGCGAAGGGGATGAGGCAGATCAGGTATCACGATCTCCGACACCCGTATGTCAAGCACACGACAAAAATTTTTAGCTTGCGCTTGATGGATTTTCAAGCGCAGGCTTATCCTGATGCTCGGCGAAAAACTCGCGGAGCTTGTCAGCTTCATCGGGGAGGACAAAGCCGAAGCCCTGTCCGTCCACTCTGCAATAGAAAGCGATTTTCATGTCTGCCATCTCAAGCGAAAATGTCTTGGATTTTATATGCAATCTCAATGCGCTTATCGGGGTACACCAGCACCCGGTCGATCAGCAGCTCGGCCAGCTCGGTGGTCAGCGTGTCCGTATCGAAAATTGCCTTGGACGCTTCCTTGCGGCTGTCCTGTCGCGTCTGTTTGTCCTGCTTCTGTTTCGCCTGTGCTAATACTGCGGCATAGGCGTTTTTCGTTTTCAGTAGCAGCTCGTCACACGCAGCCTTTTCTGCCTTGTAGGTGTTCAGGTCGATCTCGCCCATGAGGTAGCGTTCGTACAAGGTTCGCTTGCCGTCTTGCAGCGCCTCGATTTGCTGCTCATATTCGGCACGTTCCGGTACGGAAGCATCCACTTGGAGCGTACCGTCAGGGGCAAGCGGTGCGGCGGCTTCCATTTGCTTTTTCAGCGTCAGGAATACCGCCTGTTCCAGCTCTGCGGCGTTCAGACGCATCTTGTGGCAGCGGCTTTCTTCGTCTGCCTCGGAATGGCGGCAGTAGTAATACGAGGTTTTCTGCATGGTGCGGGACAGCGCATGACCGCAGCAGCCGCAGAAGGCTTTGCCTTTCAGCGGGTAGTCCCGCTT
>CAKTIE010000031.1 GCA_934565655.1 uncultured Oscillospiraceae bacterium | reverse complement strand
CGCTTACAGCTTCTCGCGGATCTTGGCGGCCTTGCCGACGCGGTCACGCAGATAGTACAGCTTGGCGCGGCGCACGAAACCGTGACGCACGGTCTCGATGGTCTGGATGGAGGGAGAATGTACGGGGAACACCTTCTCCACGCCCACACCGTAGGAGATACGGCGGACGGTGATGGTCTCCTCGATGCCGCCATGCTTCTTGGCAATAACGGTACCCTCGAAAACCTGGATACGCTCGCGGGAGCCTTCCTTGACCTTCACATGCACGCGGACGGTATCGCCCACCTGCACCTGAGGCACTTCCTTCAGCTGCTTTTCGTTCAATGCTTTGATGAGATCCATGGATTTTTCCTCCTGTATTTATAGGTGTTCATAACGCCATCACAAGGGTGCATTTTCGCACCGGCGACAGAGGACCGCCCTTTTCACGCCATGATAGGATACCATACAAATCCGGTAAATGCAAGCATTATTTTCACTTTTCCGGGAAAATCATCGAAAATCCTGTCCATCCGCGTCCAGAATGGCACGGCGGCGCACCCGGACGAAGTCCGGTGTCAACTCCGGAAGATAGGCCGCGATGGCCTTCTCGATCAGTTGGGGATTCAGTCCGGGATTCTGGGCCTGCACGGTGATATCAATGAACACGTTATGCTCATCCGCCGTCACATCCGCCTTGCGGATCATAGGCGCAATGTCCACATCCGCCAGTTCCTTGCGCTTGGTGCGCTTCTGGATCACCAGCGTATCCCGTGCCAGCAGCTCCCGCAGGCGCTCCGCCGCACCCTCCGGCACACCGGCGTCGTATTCCAGCGTCACGTCGGCCCGCAGGCTGTCCAGCTCGCGAATGGGGCGTCTGGCCTCATAGCAGTCCAGCACCCGGATACCGGTTGGCATGCCGGTATTCAGCTTCTCCGCGATGCCGCTGCCGTCGCTGGTCTGTGTCACCTCAAAATCCAGCAGTTCGCAGTCGCTGCTCTGTCCCACCGGCAGCGGCAGGACAATGGAGATGATGGGATGGGGGTGATAGCCCTGGGTATGCTTGATGTCCAGCTCCGTGCGGGGAAAGCACCGCTGGAAGGTGCGCATCAGGTCAAGGTGGGAAATATAAGACGCCTGCGCCTCCTTGACGAACAGCAGTCTCAGCTTAGACATCGCACTTCCCTCCTACCAGCTTGTTGGCGCCGCAGCCGTTGCACCGGGTACGGCAGTCCGGCGTGGTAACGCCCGCCACGGCGTTTTCGTGCTCACGCCACAGATACGCCTTGGTGACGCCGCTGGAGATCATGTCCCAGGGCATCAGCTCGTCCTTTTCCCGGCGGCGATAGGCGTAAAACGCCGGGTCAACGCCGCACTCGTCAAAGGCCTCCAGCCAGCGCTCCAGAGAGAAATACTCCTCCCATGCGTCAAGGTGTCCGCCTTTACGCCATACAGCTTCCAGCACATTGCCCAGTCTCCGGTCGCCCCGGGCCAGCACCGCCTCGATAAAGGAGGTCTGCCCGTCGTGCCAGTTGTAGGTAACGGTCTTGGTGGTCATATTCTCCCGCAGCAGCTGCACCCGGCGCTCGTATTCCTCGCGGGTGATCTGGGGCTCCCATTGGAAGGCCGTGTGGGGCTTGGGGACAAAATAAGAGGTAGACACGGTGATGCGGACGCCCCGCTGCTTGTTGGGGGCGCTCTCCCGCCAGGCGTGCATGACGCGGGCCGCCACATCAGCGATCCCCAGCACGTCCTCGTCGGTCTCCGTGGGCAGGCCCAGCATGAAATAGAGCTTCACCGCGTTATAGCCTCCGGCAAAGGCGGTATGGCAGGAGTTCAGCAGCGCCTCCAGCGTCACGTTCTTGTTGATCACGTCCCGCAGGCGCTGGGTGCCGGCCTCCGGCGCGAAGGTCAGGCCGGTCTTGCGGCCCTTGGCCAGTCGCTGCATCAGCGCCATGGAGAAGTTGTCCGCCCGCAGACTGGGCAGCGACAGGTTCACATGGCGGCTCTCACAGAAGGGCTCCAGCTGGTCGCACAGGTCGGTCAGCGGCGGATAGTCGCTGGTGCTGAGGGAGGACAGCGTCACCTCCTGATAGCCGGAGTCGTTGCAGGAATCCAGACAGTACCGGGCGCACAGATCGCGGCTGCGGTTGCGGACAGGGCGGTACACATAGCCTGCCTGACAGAAGCGGCAGCCCCGGATGCAGCCCCGGAACAGCTCCAGCATCACACGATCCTGCACGATCTCTGTGCTGGGCACGATGGTATTTACCGGGAAATACGCCTTGTCCATGTCGCGGACGATGCGCTTGGTCACCACAGCAGGCGCGCCGTCACGAGGCGTGATGGCGCTTACCGTGCCGTCGTCGTGGTAGGAAATGTCGTACAGACTGGGTACATAGATACCGTCCAGCTGAGCGGCGGCACGGAGGAATTCCGCCTTGCTCCAGCCCTCGCGCCGCGCCCTGCGGTGCAGCTCCACCAACTCCACGGTGATGTCCTCGCCCTCACCCAGACTGACAAGGTCAATAAAATCAGCGATCGGCTCAGCGTTATACATGGCGGTGCCGCCGGCGATCACCAGCGGGGTCAGGCCGTCACGCCGGGCGCTGCGCAGGGGGATCCCCGCCAGATCCAGCATGTTGAGGATGGCGGTAAAGGCCATCTCATAGCCCACGGAAAAGGCCACGATATCGAAATTCGTGATGGGGTCGCCGGATTCCAGCGCAAAGAGGGGCATACCCGCCCTGCGCATCTCCTCCTCCATGTCGCCCCATGGGGCAAAGACCCGCTCACACCACACGCCGTCCATATTGTTCATGACGCCGTACAGAATCCGCATGCCCAGATTGGACATGCCGATCTCGTAGGTATCCGGGAAGCAGAAGGCGATACGGGTATCCACCTGCGCTTTATCCTTGATGACCGCGTTATATTCGCCGCCCACATAGCGGGCAGGCTTCTGCACCCGTGGCAGGATGCGTTCCAGCTTTTTATCCACAGTCGTTCTCCTGTCGTATACTTGAAAATACCATCTTATTTTACCTTCTTTGCCGTGGTTTGGCAACCCCTATTTACCGTAATGGTGTGCCATAGCAGCGCCGCCGATGCCAGCAGCAGGAAGGGACTTCCCCCCTTCCACAGCGCCGCGGCCGCCGCCAGCGTCAGCAGCGCCGCCATGCCGAAGCTGACAACACCGGCGATCCGATCCGCGGTGTACGGCTCCGTCAACCACGCCAGCAGGTTCCAGAGCATGCTGCCACCGTCCAGCGGAAGGATGGGCAGCAGATTGAAGACGCCCAGCACCAGCTGCGCTCCGGCAAACAGGTACAGCACCTCCCACAGCCGCCCGCCATAGGCCAGCGGCAGTGCCAGCAGCAGGTTCGTCACCGGCCCGGCGGCTGCCGCCAGCAGCTCGCCGCCGTAGGAGAGCCACCCCGACACCTGCATCTCCGCTCCCAGCGCTGTGATGTGGATCGCCGTCACCCTGGCACGCAGCCGCCGCAGCATCCAATAATGTCCCAGCTCATGGCAGAGCGCCGCCAGCAGCAGCGCCGAAAGCAGCAGCGGCGAGGACAGCATCACAAACAGCGCCAGCAGCAGCGGCGCCGACGGCGAAACATGGATCCTGACAGGCGTGTTATGTGACATAATAGACCGGATTCAGATAAATATTGTCCTGATGCAGCTCGAAATGCAGGTGATAGCCGGTGGCGTCTCCGGTATCGCCCACCTCAGCGATGGGATCGCCCATGCGGACCGACTGGCCCGACGAGGCGTTGATGCGGCTGCAATGGGCATACAGGGTGGTATAGCCGCCCGCGTGGGTCACAATGATATACTTCCCCAGCTCCGTGCTCTCCGCAATGGCGGTAACGGTGCCGTCAGCAAAGGCGCGGATGATCTCCCCTTTTTCACAGCCGATGTCCATGCCGTAATGGAACCGCTCCGTGCCCTCTACCGGATGGTCGCGGAAGCCGAAGGCGGAGGTCACCGTACCCTCCACCGGCTTCTGATACTCAAAGCCCAGCACCTGTTGGAGCATGTTCACGATCTCCGGCGTGGTGCCGTCGCCGTAGACGACGGCATTGCGATCCACCTCGTGGCTGACCTGCGTTGTCTGGGCGCCGAACACCGCCACGCAGACGTCGCTGATGGCGTCGGCCAGATCATCGCCGCCAACGGCACGTCCCGCCGCGGAAAAGGCCGCCACGAAGTCGGTGTCCTCCCCCATCAGCCGCAGCACCTCGCCGCCGTATTGCCGGGCCACATCCGGCATGGCGAATTTCACCGTCACGACCACCACCAGCACGGCGGCGCTGACCAGTAACTGCAGCATGCGGCGGGTGTTGCCGTGCCGTGGCTGCTGACGCTTTCCCGGTGTTCTGCCGCCTGCCGCGCCGGGTCTTGGCGGTGGCGGCGGCAGCCTGCTGCTCCGTACCCGTTTTCCTGTTGCCATATGGCGCACCTCCTGTCCTTTTGACCACTATATGCGCCGCGGGACACGCAATATGCCCCGGATACCGGCGGCCCGGGAACGACTTCCCGCCCGTTTATCCTGGCATCTCCGCCTTTCCGTCCGTACCTCAACAGATGTTGAGGTACGGTTGAAGAAAAGTTGATGTCCTGATGCAATATTTATGGTATACTATTCCTGCAAAACAGCACACAGGAGGTTCCTATGTTCAAGATACTGATCGCCGAGGATGACCGGGAGCTGCGGCAGCTGTTCCAGCACGTTCTGACCAAAAACGGCTATGCCGTGGTGGGCGTCTCCAACGGAGAAGAGGCGCTGAGCGCCCTTGACACCAGCTATTACGACCTGATCATCTCGGACATCATGATGCCGAAGATGGACGGCTATCAGCTGGTCAGCGCGCTGCGGGAGTCCGGAATGACCACGCCTGTCATGATGATCACCGCCAAGGACGCCTTTGACGACATGCGCCTGGGCTTTCTCTCCGGCAGCGACGACTATATGGTGAAGCCCGTCAACATCAACGAAATGGTGCTGCGGGTGGGTGCGCTGCTGCGTCGGGCACAGATGGCCAACGAGCGGCGGCAGGTCATCGGCGGCACGGTGCTGGAGTGTGACTCCCTGTCCGTCCACACCGGAAAGGAGACCATGACGCTGCCGCAGAAGGAGTTCATGCTGCTGTACAAAATGGTCTCCTTCCCCGGCCGCATCTTCACCCGCCAGCAGCTGATGGACGATATCTGGGGTTACAGCTCCGAGACGGACACCCACACGGTGGATGTACACATCGGCCGCCTGCGGGAGCGGTTCCGGGACAATCCGGATTTCAAGATTGTCACCATGCGTGGCGTGGGCTATAAGGTGGTGAAGCTGTGAAAAAGGAGCTTACCCCAAGGGTCACGCTGCGGGTGAAATTCTTCCTGATCTGCATGGCGGAATTCGTGGTGGTGGTACTGCTGTCGGAGCTGGCAGGCTGGCTTTTGCGGCGCTGGCTGGGCGTTACGGTCAGCATCCCCATCTTCGTATGGGCCATTCTGTTCAGCGTGGTGGTGGGCGGCGCCATCACCAAGTTCATCTCCCGCTCCTTCATTGATCCCATCACCCAGCTGGGCAAGGCCATGAAGGAGGTGGCCAACGGCAACTTCCAGGTCACAGCCCAATGCCGCAGCCGCCTGAAGGAGGTCAACGACATTTATGCCAGCTTCAACCTGATGGTCAAGGAGCTTGGCGCCACGGAGACGCTGCAAACCGACTTTATCTCCAACGTATCCCACGAATTCAAAACGCCCATCAACGCCATCGAAGGCTATGCTTCCCTTTTGCAGGATCACCAGCAGTCCCAGGCCGAGCAGGACGCCTATATTGAAAAGATCCTATTCAACACTCACCGGCTCTCCACGCTGACCGGCAACATTCTGCTGCTGTCCAAGATCAACAACCAGTCCATCCACCCGCAGCGCACGGTTTTCCGCCTTGATGAACAGGTGCGGCAGGCCATCGTGGCGCTGGAGCAGAAGTGGACGGAAAAGGACATTGATTTCGATGTGGAGCTGGACAAGATCTCATACAGCGGCTATGAAAGCCTGCTGATCCATGTGTGGAGCAACCTCATCGACAACGCCATCAAATTCGATCCCCACGGCGGCATGATCGCCCTGCGATTGCGGCAGGAGGATGGCTTTGCCGTGTTCACCATCGACGACAACGGCCCCGGCGTCGCGCCGGAGGATCAGGAGCGGGTCTTTCACAAGTTCTACCAGAGTGACAGCTCCCGCGTGATGGACGGCAACGGTTTGGGCCTTCCGCTGGTCAAGAAGATCGTGGAGTTCAGCGGCGGCACGGTCACGCTGGAAAACCTTCCGGAGGCCGGATGCCGCTTCACGGTGCGGCTTCCCTTATAAGCAAAAATATCCCGGTCATCAGGACCGGGATACTTTTTGCGCCGAAAGTTCAACAAAGCTTGATGTTGAATTGAGGTTTTGTTGCAGCTTCCCTTTTAAAATAGGGAAAAAGATGGAACACTAGACACAAGGGAAGGAGGAACAAGCTGTGAGATTTCTGCGCTGCGCCCTGTATCTGGCCGCCACCGGCATTGCCGCGTTTCTGCTGGGACGGCTGCTGCCCAAGCAATGGTTCCGCGGCGACGCCTTCCCCTACCGCTGCTTTCCCAGGGAGCAGAAGCTGTTCCGCGTCCTCCGGGTCAAGGAGTGGCAGAGCCGTGTGCCGGACATGAGCCGTATTCTTCCGGGACTGATGCCCGCGAAGAAGCTGACGGCGGACACCTTCCGCGACCTGCCGCGCATGATCCAGGAGACCTGCGTGGCGGAATTCATCCACACGCTGCTTTCGGTGACAGGGCTCGCCTGCCTTGCCATCTGGCCCGGCGCGGGCGGCATCGCGGTCACCGCCGTCTATATTCTGCTGGGCAATCTGCCCTTTATCATCATCCAGCGGTACAACCGTCCAAGGCTGCAAAGGCTATTGGCTTTACAGCAACGGAAACAGGAAAGGAAGGACACCCATGCGCACACTGCTACTGAGCTGCAATACGGGCGAGGGGCATAACTCCTGCGCCAAGGCCATACAGGAAGCGTATCTGGCTCAGGGAGAAGACTGTGAGATCGTGGAGGCGCTGCAATTCATCTCCAGGCATGCCTCCCGCTTTATTGCCGACTGGCACTCCCGCATTTACCGTCACGCGCCGAAGCTGTACGGCGCGGGCTACCGCAATGTGGAGAACCGCACCTCTCTGTTCCGGGAGGGCACCACCGTATACCGCTATCTCACCTCCGGCTCTGAGCGGCTGTACCGCTTCATCTGCGCCGGGGATTATGACGCTGTCATCTGCACCCACGTTTTCCCGGCGCTGGCGGTGACGGCCATGCTGGAGCGGCACCCCATGCCGCTGCTTACCGGCTTCGTGGCCACCGACTATACATGCAGCCCCAGTGTGGAGGACTCCGCCCTGGACTACTATTTCATTCCGGACGAGACGCTGAAGGACGAGTTCGCCGCCTGCGGCGTGCCCCGTGAAAAGCTGGTGGCCAGCGGTCTGCCGGTCAAACCGGCCTTTTATCATGCTGCGGATAAGGCTGCCGTCAAGGCGGAGCTGGGCATTCCCGCCGATCACCAGCACATTCTGATGATGTGCGGCAGCATCGGCTGCGGGCCGATCCGGGAGCTGACGGAGGAGCTGGCCATCCGCCTGACGCCGGAGCAGGAGCTGACGGTGGTCTGCGGCGCCAACGAGGAGCTGTGCGGCAAGCTGCAAAAGCACTTCGCCGGAAACCGGCAGCTCCATATCCACGGCATGGTACACAACGTGCCGCAGCTGATGCACAGCGCCGACGTATTCCTGACCAAGCCCGGCGGCCTGAGCACCACAGAAGCCGCCGCCTGCGGCCTGCCTATGGTGCTGATGGATACCGTGGCTGGCTGCGAGGGCCACAATCTGGACTTTTTCCTGGGGCGCGGCGGCGCAGTCACCGCAAAAACGCCCAAGCTGCTGGCGGATACCGCCATGGCGCTGCTGGCCGATCCGGAGCGCCTGGAGAAGATGTTCGCTGCCCTCCGCAGACCGGAGGATGAGACGCCCGCCCAGCGGATCTTCCGCAGCATGCATTGCCGGAAGGCGGCCCTGCCCCACGAAGAACGCTATGCCTGATAACTGAAAAGTCTATCATATCCTTTATCCCCCAACAAGGAAGAAGCGCCTGTGCATCGCACAGGCGCTTCTTCCTTATGATTCACATTTCAGTTGATGGGATTCAGCGCACCGATCACCACATAGCGGGCATTGTCAAACTCATAGGAGCAGGTGGACAATGTGACCGTTTTACCGGTAGGCGTACCGATATTGGAGGTGAAGGTGGACTTCGCGGCCATGGCCTTCAGCTGATCCTGGGTCAAAGAGGTAGAATACACCTCGTCGTCATGCTCGCAGACGAAACCGGCATACAGATCCAGACGATAGTTCTGGCTGGGCGTGTAGATATAGATATAGGGATGGCTGCTGTAATAGCTCTTATCCTTATACTTGGTCAGGTCGGCAAACATCATGCCGGACTTCATATTGTGTCCGTAAATGATGGTATTTCCGTCGGAAAAGCTGCTGCTGTTGAGGGCTTCCATAAAAATACTGCCGTTGTTGTTGGTGTTGCCCTTGCTGTCGTGGGTCAGGTAATAGTCGTTGCCCTTGCCGTACTGGATGGGATTCTTCAGGTTGGTGTTGGCGCAATAGATATAACCCACCACATCGGGATAGTCGGCGATCATCTCCGTAAAATTGACGGTAATCGTCTCCGGATCCGGCGTGACAGTCGACGTATCCGCGGAACCATCGCCGTTCCCCGTATTGTCGCCGTTGGAGGTCGTACCGGGAGTGATGTAGTTATCCGAGATTTCCTGCTGCGCATCGGCGGCATCGGACTGCTGCTTGAAATAGCTGATGATCTTCACGGCGGAGAACACCAGAATACCCAGCAAGACCAGAAGGATCAGATAATACAGGGCGCGGCCCTGCTTTTTCTTTCTTCTGCGGCGACGGGGCGGCTGTCCCTCACTCCGCTGGCCGTTGCTGCGCTGACCGGCGCTCCGCTGGCCGCTGACGCGCTTGCCGCCTTCGGGATAGCCGCGGTAATTGTCGTTTGTTGTATTGTTCATTTAACAAGCCTCCTTGTCATCTTTGCTATTGTAGCAGATTGCGCCGTGTTTTGCAAGCTGTATCGGAAATTTCCCTTTACTTGATGTGTCAAATGAGATAGAATAGCGTCAGGAAAACTTTGAAAAAGGAGCATCCATCATGATCTATTTCAACAGTGACTATCTGGAGGGCGCCCACAGCGCTATTATGGAACGGTTGGCGAAGACAAACATGATGCAGACCATCGGCTATAGCGAGGATGAGATCTGCGCCTCGGCCCGCGAGAAGATCAAGGCCGCCTGCCACGCGCCTGATGCCGACGTTCACTTCCTGGTGGGCGGCACCCAGACCAACACGACTGTCATTGCTTCCATCCTGCGGCCCTGGCAGGGTGTGCTGTCCGCCGTCAGCGGCCACATCAACTGCCACGAGACCGGCGCCATCGAGTCCACCGGCCACAAGGTCATTACCCTGCCCACCGACGACGGCAAGATCACCGCAAAGCAGATCGCCGATTATGTGGAGTGGCACAAGCACGATGAGTCCACCGAGCATATCGTCCAGCCCGGCATGGTCTACATCTCCCAGCCTACCGAGACCGGCATGCTGTACAGCAAGGCGGAGCTGACGGCCATTTACGATATCTGCCGCGCCTATGGGTTGCCCCTGTTTATCGACGGCGCCCGCCTGGGCTACGGTCTGGTGTGCGAGAGCAACGACATCACCCTGCCGGAGCTGGCCCGTCTGTGCGACGTGTTCTACATCGGCGGCACCAAGGTGGGCGCCCTGTTCGGCGAGGCGGTGGTCATCATGAACCCGGCGCTGAAGAAGGATTTCCGCTTCATGATGAAGCAGCGCGGCGGCATGCTGGCCAAGGGCCGTCTGCTGGGCATCCAGTTCGACACCCTGTTCACCGACGATCTGTATTTCAAGATCGCCCGCAACGCCATTGATATGGCCTTCCAGATCCGGGACATCTTTGTTTCCAACGGCTATCCCCTGCTGTTCGACTCCCCCACCAACCAGCAGTATCCCATCATTCCCGATGATGAACTGGCCATTCTGGGCAAGGAGTTCGGCTATGAGTACTGGACACGGGTGGATGAGACCCACTCCGGCGTCCGCTTCTGCGGCAGCTGGGCCACCACGCAGGAAAATGTGGACGCCCTTCGCGCCGCGGTGAACGCGCTGAAAAACAGGCACTGAGAATTGTCCTAGTATATAGACGCAAAAATACCGCCAAAGGTTTCACCTCCGGCGGTATTTTTTTTACTTTTTCAGATTTTTTTCACGGAGATATCGCAGATCTGGACGGTCACGCCCTTTTTCTCTGCCAGCTCCGAGACCTTCTCTACGATCAGGCTGCGCTTCTTCGCGGCCATATCCGCCACAAGCTGATCCCGCTCGTCCTGATTCTTTTTGTCGAGGAATTTGTGGGCCATGCGCAGCAGCTCCTCCTGCTTCCAGGCGAGCCGGCCCACCAGTCCCTTCCGGGTCCTGAGCTTCTTGGCCACCGCAGGCACCACCAGATCCACCACGCCGTCATAATCCAGATCCGAGATCAAAAGCTTTACTTCCAGCATGTTTTTCTCCCCTTTTCATCGTATTTTCTTCTTGAAAGTACCATATATGCACAGTTCTGTCAATATTTTACTGCAGAAAAATACCGGAAGCCGACAGCTTCCGGTATTTTTGTTCAGTATTGCCTTGCAGGCCGCAGACGCAGCTTACGCCTCGGGACCAGCCTTGACCAGAGCCCTACCGGCCTCGTTGGTCTCGTACTTGGCGAAGTTCTTCACGAAGCGGCTGGCCAGATCCTGCGCCTTGGTCTCCCACTCGGAGGCGTCGGCATAGGTGTCGCGGGGATCGAGGATCGCGGGATCCACGCCGGGCAGCGCGGTAGGCACCTCAAAGTTGAAGTGAGGGATCATCTTGGTGGGCGCGGTCTTGATGGCGCCGGACAGGATGGCGTCGATGATGCCGCGGGTATCCTTGATGGAGATGCGCTTGCCGGTGCCGTTCCAGCCGGTGTTGACCAGATACGCCTTGGCGCCGGACAGCTCCATCTTCTTCACCAGCTCCTCGGCATACTTGGTGGGATGCAGCTCCAGGAAGGCCTGGCCGAAGCAGGCGGAGAAGGTAGGCGTGGGCTCGGTGATGCCGCGCTCGGTACCGGCCAGCTTGGCAGTGAAGCCGGACAGGAAGTAATACTGGGTCTGCTCCGGGGTCAGGATGGACACGGGAGGCAGCACGCCGAAGGCGTCGGCGGACAGGAAGATCACGTTCTTCGCGGCAGGAGCGGCGGAGACGGGACGCACGATGTTCTGGATGTGGTCAATGGGATAGCTGACGCGGGTATTCTCGGTGACGGACTTGTCGTTGAAGTCGATCTTGCCGTTTTCGTCCACGGTGACGTTCTCCAGCAGGGCGTCACGGCGGATGGCATTGTAAATGTCAGGCTCGGAATCCTTGTCCAGATTGATGACCTTGGCGTAGCAGCCGCCCTCGAAGTTGAACACGCCGTTATCGTCCCAGCCGTGCTCGTCGTCACCGATCAGCAGGCGCTTGGGGTCGGTGGACAAGGTGGTCTTGCCGGTGCCGGACAGGCCGAAGAAGATGGCGGTATTCTCGCCGTTCATGTCGGTGTTGGCGGAGCAGTGCATGGAGGCGATGCCCTTCAGAGGCAGGTAGTAGTTCATCAT
>CAKTIE010000030.1 GCA_934565655.1 uncultured Oscillospiraceae bacterium | reverse complement strand
TCCGGCTTCCACTCCACCCAGACCGCTATCATCTCCCGTACCATGAAGAGCGAGCGTCAGGGCCGCAACACCTTCTATAACATGATGGTGTTGGAAGGCTTCATCGCCATGGTCTGGGCTGCCGGCGCCATGGGCGTGTACAACATGGCTCTGCAGGAGCCCAACGCCACTTTGGCTACCAGCACTGTCGGTGTGGTCTGCAAGTACCTGCTGGGTCATGTGGGCGGCATCATCGCCCTGATCGGTGTTATCGTTCTGCCCATCACCTCCGGTGATACGGCTCTGCGTGCACTGCGTCTGAGCCTGTCTGAGACCATGCACATCGACCAGTCCACCAACGGCAAGCGTATCAAGCTGGCTGTGCCTATCTTCGTTCTGGTCATCGCCATTCTGGTGTTCGCCAAGACCAACAGCAACGGCTTTATGATCCTGTGGCGTTACTTCGCATGGGCCAACCAGACCCTGTCCCTGTTCGCCTTCCTGTGCATCACTGCATGGATGTTTGAGAACGGCAAGGGCAAGTGGGCTTGGATGCCTATGATCCCCGGCGGCTTCTACACCTTCATCTGCGTGACCTACATCGCCAACGCTCACATCGGCTTCAACATTCCCTGGACCCCCGCTTACATCATCGGTGTGGTTTGCGCCATCGCCTATGTGGTTGCCTGCTGCATGTACGGTAAGAAGCGTGCCGCCAAGCTGCATGCTACGCTCTAACTGACAGTTTCCAGTTTTCATAGTTTCCCGGTAAAAGTATCGCCGTCCGCGTCAAGCGGGCGGCGATACTTTTTATGATATACGCAAAAAGAAAACCTCCGCAGTGCGGAGGCTTTCCTTTTATTTCTCCTTGTAGTACAGCCTACAGTGACAGTAGCCCTCGAAGTTCGGGTCGGCGATCTGATCCCGGAACTCCTGACACATACAGATGTTTTCCGGCGTCCGCTGCAAGCGGCAGGGACAATAGCCGTCCTTGCGCCGCAGCCCTTCCCTCACCGTCTCCACGATCTTCGGATCGTCATTGAAGCGGATCTTCATAGCGTCTCCTTTTATATGGCAGGTTACTCGGCGGCGAACCAGTCCTTGCAGAATTGCGCCAGCGCGGGAATCAGCTGCTTGATCTCACGATGGGTGGTGTTGACGCAAAGATGGTAGGCTTCCTTGGTGCCCCACTTGGTATCAGCGTACATCAGGTGGTTCTGAGCGCGCTCCTTGTCGATGCGGCGGATGGCCTTCTCCATCTCGGAGCGGGTCAGATGCTCACCCTCCGGCGCACGCTTCATGCAGCGCTCCACCTTAGCGTCCATGTCCGCATAGACAAACAGGTTCAGGGGATGGTAGTCCTTCAGGATCACATCGGCGCAGCGGCCCACAATCACGCAGTCGCCCTGCTGGGCGAATTTCTCCAGTAGCTGCCGCTGGGCCACCGCCACGCGGATGGGCTGATCCATCACGGTAACGGGCATCATGGCCAGACGATGGCCGATGGTCATGGGATAAGCCGCCTCGATGCACTTCTCCCCTACGTTGGCCACATAGTCGGCGTTCAGGCCGTTCTCCTTGGAGATCATCTCGATGATCTGATGGTCGTAGCAGGGGATGTGCAGGGCCTCCGCCAGGCGCTTGCCCAGTTCGCGGCCGCCGCTGCCAAATTCACGGCTGATGGTAATGATCATTGCTGTCACTCCTTTAGAATTGTGATCAATATTCGTAGCAACTGCCGCCTACGAACTCACGCACCAGTGAGTTATGGGGTACATAGGGGCAGTGCAGCGGCGGTACGCCGCGAACCACCTTCATCAGGTCGGTCAGGCCGTGATCCTCCAGGAATTCCGGTGTCATCTCCTCGCGGAAGCAGGGAATCTCGTTCAGGTACTTGCTCAGAATACACGGCTCGTAGTCGTGGAAGGTGTCGATGTGAATGGCGGCGTTGTCCTTGTAGGGCTGGATATAATTGATCTCGCCCCGGTCAACGCTCTGCGCCCGCTCCACCGTTTCAGCGATGCTGTGGCCGCGGGTGTTGTAGTCGCGGATCATGCGGCGGGCCACACGCAGCTGCTCCGGCCGGACGATCCTGTCATCGTTGGTGATGATACGGGTGCGGGGCGCCACATACACACCGTTGGCTACGCCGCGGATCTTATCGAAGATCAGCGGGTTGAGCATATGGATGCCCTCGGCAATGATGACGGCATCGGTATAGCCCTGCATCTTGGTATAGCCGCCGGTGGTGCCGTTCTTGAAGTCGTACCAGGGGATGTCCACCTCTTTGCCGTCCATCAGCTGACTGATGCAGCCGATCAGGCTGTCCACATCCACGCAATAGGGGGATTCCCAGTCCGTCAGCTCAGGGGGACGGCGGTCCAGCGGCAGGAAGAAATTATCCATATGGATCACGCAGACCTTTACGCCAAGGTTCTTCAGATAGTCCTCCAGACGCAGGGCGGTGGTGGTCTTTCCGGAGCCGGAGGGGCCTGTCAGCGCCACCACAGGGCGCTCCTGGCGGGAGGACAGGATCGAGGCTGCCGCCGCGCTGATCTTATCGTGAAAGACCTCCTCGCAGCGCAGGACGAACTGCGTCTCATTCCGCATGGCGCTGTTGATGTTTTCCAGGTCGATAACTCGCATTGAGCGTGCTCCTTTCTCATGCTGATAATGAAACAGTATACCACATTTTTCCGTACCGTGCAAGGAAAAATGGGCAGTATTCGTACCGGGACCGCACCTTATGCAAAAAGGCGGCCAAGGGCCGCCTTTCGGTATTTGCTTACGCTCTGGGGTGTGCTTTGTTGTAGACGTCCTTCAGCTGCTTTTGGATCACATGGGTGTAGATCTGGGTGGAGGAGATATCTGCGTGTCCCAGCATCTCCTGAATAGAGCGCAGGTCTGCGCCGTTCTCCAGCAGGTGCACCGCAAAGCTGTGGCGCAGGGTGTGGGGCGTGATATCCTTGCTGATCTCCGCCTTCTCCTGATAAAACTTGATGATCTTCCAGAAGCCCTGACGGCTCATGCGGTCGCCGTTCATGTTGACGAACAGTGCCGGCTCGTTCTCGTCGGCGATGATACGGGGACGGATGTTTTCCATATACTCCCGCAGCGCCTTGACAGCGGCCGCGTACAGCGGTATGATGCGCTCCTTGCCGTGGCTGGTGCAGCGGATGAAGCCCACCGTCAGGTTTACGTCCGACACGTTCAGGCCGATCAGCTCCGAAACGCGGATGCCGGTGGCGTACAGCAGCTCCAGCATGGCGTGATCCCGGAAGCCCTTTTCGTCCACGCACTTTGGCTGCTCCAGGAACAGCTCGACCTCCTTGTTGGTCAGGATCTCCGGGTATTTTCGCTCCACCTTCGCGGCAGTCACCGCTTTTGCCGGATTGGTTTTCACCAGCCCCGTCTGCAGCAGGTAGTTATAGAAGGAACGGATCGAGGCGGTGGAACGGGTAATGGTGGCAGGCGATTTCCCTTTACTGCTCATGTATTCCAGGTAATTGCTGACGTTTTCCTTTTTGACCCTTTTCAGATCGGTGACGCCCTCGCTCAAGAGCCAGCTCTGGAACTGGGTCAGATCACGGGTGTAGGAGTTCAGCGTATTGGCCTGGGCGTGCTTTTCCTCGGTCAGATAGCGGCGATACGCCGCGATATGATCCACCATATACGTTTCCTCCTCTCTCTCAGAATCCGCTGCTCAGTGCCAGGGTGATCAGCTGCGGCACAACGGACAGCTCCAGCACCGCACCCAACAGCAGCAGCGCAAAACACACAAAAACCGGCCTGCGGCTGACCTCCGACGGCTTCACGCCTGTCAGGCGGGAAAGCGTCCGGTCAAAGGCCCACTGCCCGATCATCAGGACGCAGGGCAGCAATAGCACCGCGCGTACCCCGAAGGCGGCCAGCGTCAACGCAAGTCCTCCGCTGCCGAACGCCGCCGCAAAGCAGCTGACGGCAAAGGACAGCAAAAAGCCCTGCACCGCACATACCACAGGTACCACGACGGCGCCGAAGGTGCAGAAGCCCAGCAACAGCAACAGCAGCGGCACCCGAAAATAGGCGGCAAACACCTGCAATACGGATACCGGCTCCGCGGTAAGCTGCGATGCCGCGCCGGCATAGCTCTGAAGGTATTCCGTCAGCTCGCTGCCGCCATCCCGCAGGACAGCCGGGCCGGCGATCTGGCCGACGATGATCCCGGCCGCAAAAAAGGCACACAGCGTCACCAAACGCAGGATATGCGATCGAGACGCCTGTGCTCCGTGTAAAACCTTTCGCATTTTCATGGCTGTCCACTCACCTCGCTCCAGTCTATGAGACAAGCAGGGCAAATAGAAGCCTTTGGTTACCATAAATACTATAGGGCAATTTTCCTGGATGCGCAAGAACTTTCCGTGATTTCTTTTATTTTTGTCACTTATGTCAAAATGTTATGTAAACATCATTATGTAAACAACGTATACCGGGCCATCGAGCAGTCCCATCACAGCCATATGTGGTGCGGCATTGCAGATCCGGCACCACATATTGAAAATCCGTCCTTTTTCCCTGTATCAGGTACATTTCTTCTGCATTTTCGTAAAAATATCGGTCAAAAGTAGATTTTCGTGATTTTTACCATTGACTGTATTATGTCACCGCGCGCTTCCGCCTCTTTTCCGCTGCTCTCGCCGGGTATTTCGCTCGTTTCTTCCGTTTTCTGCCCCGGCACAGCACGCAGGCCAGCAGTCCGCCGCCCCACACGCAGCCGGTGATCCACCATCCGTTGGCGGCAAAGGTGATCGGCTCCGATGTGGCCAGCGCCGCGACCCACAGCAGTCCGTACAGCAGCAGCGCAACTATCAGCGGCAGCAGCGGCTCGCCGCTTCCCTTCCCTGCCGCGCATCCGCCCAGCAGCGCCGCCAGGCCGCAGCAGCCGCAGACCCATCCCGTCATCATTGCTGACGGCAGCGTTCCCTTTACGATCAGCAGTGCGCCCAGCATGACGCCAAGCAGCAGCAGTGCCGCCGCCGTGCCAAGTCCCAGCCAGGTGCGTTTTCCCAACAGCTTTCCCAATGTCATATGCTTCCCTCCCGTTCTGTTGACACTGTATGCGGGGAGAGGGCAAAAAAATGCAGCTCTCACCAGAGAGCTGCATTTTTACGAATGGGAATAAGCTTACTCCTCGGTCTTTTCCTCGACCTTGGCATCCTCCACGGGAGCCTCGTCCTTGGGCGCTTCCACCTCGGCGGGAGCTTCCTCTTCCTTCTTGGCCTTCTTGCCGCCGTGCTGCATGGCGGCAGCCTGCTCGTCCAGCGTACCGACCTGGCCGACAGCGGACTTCAGGAACTCAATGCGGACGCGATCCTCACTGGTCTCGATGACCACGGTACGGTCGGTAATGGAAACAACACGGCCATACACGCCGCCGATGGTGGTCAGCCAGTCACCCTTCTTCAGGGAGCTGCGCATCTCCTCGGCCTGCTTTTTCCGCTTGTTCTCAGGACGGATCAGCAGGAAGTAGAAGATCGCCAGCATGACGACGATCATCAGGATGGAGGACATACCGCCGCCAGCTGCGGTGGAGGTGCCGGATTCGGCATATGCCGTTGTAATCAGATCAAACATAGGGGATACTCCTTTTCACAGATATCTTATTTATTATACAAAAGTCTTGTCCGTTTGGCAAGGGTTTTGGCAACACTTCCCAGGATTTTTTACACTTTTTCCGCCAGCTTGCGGCTGTACTCGGCCCGGAAGGCGTCAAATTCATCCGCATCCAGTGCCGTGCGGATGCGCTCGGTCAGCTTATTATAGAAGTACAGGTTGTGCATCACCGCCAGACGCATGCCCAGCATCTCCTGCGCCGTGAACAGATGGCGGAGGTAGGCGCGGCTGAACTTGCGGCACACCGGGCAGTCACACTGGGGGTCGATAGGACCGTCGTCCAGCTTGTACTGGGCGTTTTTGATGTTCATAGTCCCCTGCCATGTGAACAGCTTGCCGTGACGGGCGTTGCGGGCAGGCATCACGCAGTCGAAGAAGTCCACGCCCCGGGCCACGCCCTCGATGATATTGCTGGGCGTACCCACCCCCATCAGATACCGGGGCTTGTCCGCGGGCATATAGGGCTCCACCGCGTCGATGATCTCATACATCACCTCGGTAGGCTCCCCCACCGCCAGACCGCCGATGGCGAAGCCGTCGCAGTCGATTCTGGCGATCTGCTGCATGTGCCAGATGCGCAGGTCGGCATAGGTAGCGCCCTGATTGATGCCGAACAGCATCTGTTTGGGGTTCACCGTATCCGGCAGGCTGTTGAGCCGGTCATGCTCCGCCTTGCACCGCTCCAGCCACCGCAGCGTCCGCTCGCAGGAGGCCTTGGCGTAGTCGTAGGGGGCGGGATTCTCCACACACTCGTCAAAGGCCATGGCGATATCGCTGCCCAGATTGGACTGGATACGCATGCTCTCCTCCGGGCCCATGAAAATACGGTGTCCGTCCAGATGTGAGGCGAAGGTCACGCCCTCCTCCTTGATCTTTCGCAGGCTGGCAAGGGAAAATACTTGAAAGCCGCCGCTGTCCGTCAGGATAGGGCCATCCCAGCGCATGAACCTGTGGAGACCGCCCAGCGCCTTTACCGTCTCGTCGCCAGGACGGAGGTGCAGGTGGTAGGTGTTGCTCAGCTCGATCTGGCAGCCCAGCTCGTCCCGCAGGTCGACGGCGTCAATGCCGCCCTTGATGGCAGCCTGCGTGCCTACGTTCATGAACACCGGCGTCTGTACCACGCCGCCGTGGGCACACTGGAACTGTCCCCGCCGGGCGCGGCCCTGTTTTTTAATGACTTTGAACATACATCGCTCTCCTAATCAATGAATGAACATGGCGTCGCCGAAGGAGAAGAAACGGTACTTCTCCTTTACCGCCTCCTGATACGCTGCCAGAATATGCTCGCGGCCCGCCAGCGCCGACACCAGCATGATCAGGGTGGATTCCGGCAGGTGGAAGTTGGTGATCAGGGCGTCCGTAGCCTTGAACCGGTAGCCGGGATAGATGAAGATATTCGTCCATCCGGCGCTGGCCTGCATGGTGCCGTCCTCCCCTGCCCAGGATTCCACCGTGCGGCAGGAGGTGGTGCCTACGCAGATGACCCGGCCGCCGCTGGCACGGGTGCGGTTGATGAGGTCGGCCGTCTCCTGGGGGATGATGCAGTACTCGCTGTGCATCTCATGCTCGGTGATCTCGTCCTCTTTCACCGGGCGGAAGGTGCCAAGTCCCACATGCAGCGTCACATAGCCGATGCCGACGCCCATGGCCTGTACCTTTTCCAGCAGCTCCCTGGTGAAATGCAGGCCCGCCGTAGGCGCGGCGGCGCTGCCCAACACCCTGGAGTACACGGTCTGATAACGCTCACGATCCTGCAGCTCCTCTTTGATGTAAGGCGGCAGAGGCATTTTCCCCAAACGATCCAGCACCTCCAGAAAGATACCCTCATAATCGAAGCGCACCAGACGGTTGCCGCCGGGCAGCTCCTCTGTGACCTCGGCGGTCAGCTGCCCATCACCGAAAGAGAGCCTTGCCCCCTTACGCATCTTCTTGCCGGGCCGCACCAGACATTCCCAGGTCTTGTCGCCCCGGTCGATCAGCAGCAGTACCTCGCACGCGCCGCCGCCCGGCATACGCTGGCCCAGCAGACGGGCCGGCAGCACACGGGAATCGTTGAGGATCAGACAGTCGCCGGGATGGAGATACTCCGGCAGATCGAAAAAGTGCCGGTGCTCCCACACGCCGGTGGTCTTATCCAGCACCAGCAGACGGGAGGCATCCCGCTGCTCGATAGGCGTCTGGGCGATCAGCTCCTGAGGCAGATCGAAATAAAAGTCATGTGTTTTCATATGCTTACTCATTTCTATAAGGTATTCCGTAATTTATTATCATAGCATACTCTCCCCTCTACTTCAACCATTTTCTTCTTGCATCGAAGTTTTACAAAATATTTCATTGAATCCTTCGGTTTATCGTTGACGATGGTGGAATGAGGATGTATAATGTGAAATGTAACCATAATTTTCTGATCACATCATAGAAATTCAGGAGGAAACGTACATGATCAATACGATCAATGGCATCTTAGAGGCCGCCAAGGGCGGTAAGACCGGCGTCATCGCCGTGGCCGCCGCTCATGACCAGCCCGTGATCGAGGCTGTTGTGGAGGCCCGCAAGGAGGGCATCGCTACCCCCATTCTGGTGGGCCATGTGGACGAGATCAATGACATGCTGTCCGGTCTGGGCGAGAATCCCGCCGATTACGAGATCATCGCCGGTGACAGCGATACCGACTGCGCCGCCAAGGCCGTGGCCCTGTGCGCCGAGGGTAAGGCCAATTTCCTGATGAAGGGCATCCTGGGCACCGCCGACCTGATGCGCGCCGTATTCAATAAGGAGCATGGCCTGCGTACCAGCCATCTCACCACCCACTGCATGTTCTACGAGATCCCCGCCTACGGCAAGATGGTGATCCTCACCGACGGCGGCGTCAACACCTTCCCCGATCTGGACAAGAAGGCCGAGATCCTGGAGAATGCCGCCATGGTGCTGCACGCTCTAGGCTATGAGAGCATCAACGCCGCCTGCATCTGCGGTGCGGAGATCGTCAATCCCAAGATCCAGTCCACCGTGGACGCCGACGCCCTGGCCCACATGACCGAGCGCTGGAGCAAGTACAACATGAACGTGAGTGGCCCCGTGGCCCTCGATCTGGCGGTCAGCAAGGAGGCTTGCCATCACAAGCACTACACCGCTCCCGGCGCAGGCGATGCCGACATCCTGCTGGTGCCCAACTACGAGGTGGGCAACGGCATCGGCAAGGCCGCTTCCCTGTTCGGCAACGCCAAGAACGCCGGTATCATCCTGGGTGCTAAGGTGCCTATCGTGCTGGTGTCCCGTGCCGACAGTGCCGAGTCCAAGCTGGCTTCCATCGCCGCCGGCAGCGTGCTGGCCCAGCGGATGGAGCTGAACTGAGCTTGTGGTTGTTTCGTCTGCATAAATTTTTCTTTAAAAATTCGTTTTCTTTGATAAATACTTGACAATCAAGGAAAACACTCGTATAGTAATAGTTGGTCATGCATGCGTTTGAGCCGCATGCGAAATATAAATGAGGAAAAGAAGAATAGGAGCTGTTATCATGGTCAATCAGGAATACTACACTCTGGGTACCGCCCCCTCTGTTATTCGTCAGCTGTTCGCCTATGGTCTGGAGCAGGCCAAGGTCGTCGGCCCCGATAAGGTGTACGACTACTCTCTGGGCAATCCCAGCATCCCCGCCCCCAAGAAGGTCAACGAGTCCATCAAGAAGATCGTGGACGAGACCGATTCCATCAAGCTGCACGGCTACTCCATGGCACCCGGCTTTGAAGAGGCCCGCGCCGCTGTCGCCAAGGATCTGGCTGCCCGCTTCGGTCTGGATGTGAAGGCCAGCGAGCTGTTCTTCACCTGCGGCGCCGCTCCCGCCCTGATCTCCATCATCAAGGCGCTGATCGTGGACGCTGACACCGAGATCATGGCCATTGCCCCCTTCTTCCCTGAGTATCGTCCCTTCGTCAACGCCAACGGCGGCAAGCTGGTGGTCGTTCCCGCCGACACCAAGGCGTTCCAGATCCATCTGGACGAGGTGGAGAAGCGCATCACCAGGCACACCCAGGCCATCATCGTCAACTCCCCCAACAACCCCTCCGGCGTCGTGTACACCGAGGAGACCCTGAAGGGTCTGGCCGCCCTGCTGGAGCGCAAGAGCGCCGAGTATGGCCATCCCATCTACATCATCGCTGACGAGCCTTACCGTGAGCTGGTGTACGGCGGCGTGAAGGTCCCCTTCATCCCCTGCCTGTACAAGAACACCATCGTGTGCTATTCCTACTCCAAGTCCCTGTCCCTGCCCGGCGAGCGTATCGGTTACGTCTACGTCCCCGGCTTCGCTGATGACAGCCATGACGTGTACGCCGCCATCGCCGGCGCTGCCCGCATCATGGGCCACGTCTGCCCCCCCACGCTGATGCAGAAGGTTATCGAGTACTGCGCCGAGGAGCGTCCCGACCTGGTGGCTTACGATGAGAACCGCAACCTGCTGTACAACAGCCTGACCGAGATGGGCTATGAGTGCGCCAAGCCCGACGGTGCTTTCTATCTGTTCGTCAAGGCTCCCAACGGTGACGCCAACGCTTTCTCCGAGAAGGCCAAGCTGGATCACAACCTGCTGGTGGTTCCCGCTGACGGCTTCGGCTGCCCCGGCTTCTTCCGCCTGAGCTACTGCGTGTCCAACGACATGATCCGCCGCAGCCTGCCCGCCTTTAAGGCCATGATCGAGTCCTATAAGTAAGCTTTTTCCCGAAATCGCCGCATCCACAAGGATGCGGCGATTTTTTATGCAAGATTTAGGAAATTTTTCTCTTGCCAAGGCGGCGGCACTTTATTATAATAGAGTGCATATTTGTTTGAAAGAGGTGCTTAGGCATGAGTAAGGTTTTCATTCCCGCCGGTTACAAGACGCCGCTGTCCGTCTATGAGATGCAGCGTGCCATCGAGTTCATCAAGAGTAACTTTCAGGTCAATCTGGGTCAGGCGCTGAATCTGCGCCGGGTCTCCGCTCCCCTGTTTGTCCGCGAGGATTCCGGTCTGAATGATAACCTGAACGGCGTGGAGCGCCCTGTTTCCTTTGATATCCCCGATGTGGGCGCCAACGGCCAGGTGGTACACTCCCTAGCCAAATGGAAGCGTCTGGCGCTGAAGCGCTATGAGTTCAATGTGGGCAAGGGCCTGTTCACCGATATGAACGCCATCCGCCGCGACGAGGAGGTGGACAATCTCCACTCCGTCTATGTGGATCAATGGGACTGGGAAAAGGTCATTTCCCGCGAGGATCGCAATGTTGATTTCCTGAAGCAGACTGTCCGCGCCATCGTGGGCGCCGTGGTGGAGACCAATGACGCTTTGCAGATCGCCTTCCCCAGCCTGCACACCAAGCTGGATCGTGAGGTCTATTTCGTTACCACTCAGGAGCTGGAGGATCGCTGGCCTGATCTGACGCCCAAGGAGCGCGAGCATGCCATCTGCCGCGAGCATCACACCGTGTTCCTGATGCAGATCGGCGATAACCTGAAGCACTCCGGCAAGCCCCATGACGGCCGCGCCCCCGACTATGACGACTGGTCCCTGAACGGCGACATTCTGCTGTACAATCCCCTGCTGGACAGCTCCTTCGAGATCTCCTCCATGGGTATCCGCGTGGATGAAGCCGCTATGGACTATCAGCTGAACGTCCGCGGCTGCAATGACCGCCGCGAGCTGCCCTTCCACAAGATGCTGCTGAACGGCGAGCTGCCCCTGACCATTGGCGGCGGCATCGGCCAGTCCCGCCTGTGCATGATCATGATCGGCACCTGCCACATTGGCGAGGTACAGGCCAGCCTGTGGGACAAGGATACCGAAAAAGCCTGCGCAGATGCCGGTATCATGCTGCTGTAAAGGAATTTTACATCACAGAAAAAGAGAGCTTTGCGGAATCCGCAAAGCTCTCTTTTATGATCTTTCCGCTTATTGCAGCGTGTCCTCCAGCTGCTGCAGATCCGCCATCATCTGGTCAAAGCCGGAGTAGTCGGCGTTTTCCAGCACGTCCTCGGCCCGGCGGATGTCCTGCAGGATGGCCTCGCTCATAAAGGCATACGCGCCCCGCTGCTTTTGGCACCAGGTGCGCTGCTGCCCGATGACAGCCCGGAGCTTTTCGATGGCATCGGCCCGGAACTCCTCCGTCCGCCGGTGGGCATTGATCTCGATGTCCGCGATGTGCTCCTTTAGATGGGCACACTCGTTGGCGGAGGCGCGCAGGCTCTCGTTCTCCGCCTCCAGCGATTCGCAGCGTACTGCCAGCTCCGCGGCGCGGGCCTGCGCCTCGTCCAGCCGCCGCTGCAGGGATTCCTGATCCTGCTCCTCCTGCTTCATCTGCTTCGTTTGTGCGTGCAGGCTGCGCAGCGCCTCCTCGATCCGCTCGTTATCCGCCTTCAGTCGGGTGTTCTCGCTCTCCAGTGCGTCCAGCTTCTCCTGCGTCTCCTTGGCGGTCTTTTCGATATAGCTGACCACGTCCTCCCGGTCGAAGCCGCCAAACATACTGGTCTTGAAATTTGCGCTCATACTTTTCCCCTCCGCAGATGAAATACATTTCTCTTTCTACTAAAGATACCACAAATGCCGCCGGTTGACAACCAGAAAAAAATCAAAAAAAGCAAAAATACCTCTTGCATTTTGGAAAAATGTGTGCTATTATAAGCAAGTCGTCTGGAGAGACATGCGCCGTTAGCTCAGCTGGATAGAGCGTCTGGCTACGGACCAGAAGGCCGGGGGTTCGAATCCCTCACGGCGTGCCAAAAACCCTTGAAATCTTACGATTTCGAGGGTTTTTGTTTTGCGTAAGTTGTTGTTTTCGGATGTCGCCACTTTCTGACCCAAACGCTGACCCCAACGGGAGCGGATAGCGGAAAGGTCTATACCGCACGGGATAGGATATTGCCCATGGTTTGGGCGGCTTTCAGCTGCGCGTCGGTGGTAACGTGGGCGTAGGTGTCCAGCGTGAAGCCCGCCGAGTAATGGCCCAGCATACTGCTGACGGTTTTCACGTCCACGCCGTTCTGGAGTGCCATCGTTGCGAAGGTGTGTCTCAGATCATGGAAACGTATCCTTGGCAGTCCGGCTCGTTTCAGCACTCGCTGGAGCATGTGCAGGACACTGTCCGGTGACATGGGGCCTCCGGTTGGCGAGGGGAATACCCACTCGCTGCCGACAACTTTATGTTTTTGTGCTTTCAGTACGTCTATTGCATCTGCCGACAGAGGCAAGGTGCGATAGGCGTTTTTTGTTTTCAGTGGGGCTTCCTCTACCCTGCCGTTCTGCCGTGAGATGGCTCGTTGAATTTCCAGTACGCCGCGGTCGAAGTCCACGTCCGTCCACTTCAGCCCCAACAGTTCTCCCCGCCGTAGGCCCGTAGCGAGGTCGAGGTAGTAGAGTTCGTACACGCCGGTCTCTTTGGCTTCGCGGAAGAATGCACTGAGTTGGTCGGCAGTCAGCGTTTTCATCTCTTTGTGCTCCACCTTCGGCAGTGCACAGCCTTGTGTGGGATTCTTGTTTACCAGCTTCTGCTCCATGGCGAGGTTGTAGGCGGAGCAGATTTAGCGCCAGGAAAATGAAATTCCCCACACAGGAGTAAATACCGGCCACTCCAATTTTTGCTTTCCAGACTT
>CAKTIE010000029.1 GCA_934565655.1 uncultured Oscillospiraceae bacterium | reverse complement strand
GGCAGGGACATGTTGGTCACATCGTCCACGATGCCGATGGTGAACTGGCGCTTCATCTCGGCCTTGGCCAGCTCGGTGTAAACGGCGAACACGGAGGCGGGAGGCGTATCCTTGCTGCCCAGACCGTAACGGCCGCCGATGACGGTGATGTCGTTCTTGCCGGCGTTGGCCAGAGCGGTGACAACATCCTGATACAGAGGCTCGCCCTGGGAGCCGGGCTCCTTGGTGCGGTCCAGAACGGCGATCTTCTTGCAGGTGGCGGGGATGGCCTCGATCAGCTTCTCGGGCGCGAAGGGGCGGAACAGACGGACCTTCACCAGACCGACCTTCTCGCCGTGGGCGTTCAGGTAGTCGATGACCTCCTCGGCCACGTCGCAGATGGAGCCCATGGCCACGATCACGCGGTCAGCGTCGGGTGCGCCGTAGTAGTTGAACAGCTGATAGTTGGTGCCCAGCTTGGCGTTGACCTTCTCCATGCACTTCTCCACCACGGCGGGCAGAGCCTCATAGTACTTGTTGCAGGCCTCGCGGTGCTGGAAGAAGATATCACCGTTCTCGTGAGAGCCGCGCATATGGGGATGCTCGGGGTTCAGGGCGTGACGGCGGAACTCGGCCACGGCGTCCATGTCGCACATGTCCTTCAGATCCTCGTAATCCCACACGGCGATCTTCTGGATCTCGTGGGAGGTACGGAAGCCGTCAAAGAAGTTGATGAAGGGGACCTTGCCCTCCAGCGCGGCCAGATGAGCCACGGGGGACAGATCCATGACCTCCTGCACGTTGCCCTCGCACAGCATGGCAAAGCCGGTCTGGCGGCAGGCCATCACGTCGGAGTGGTCGCCGAAGATGTTCAGCGCGTGGGTGGAAACGGTACGGGCGGAAACGTGGAATACGCAGGGCAGCTGCTCAGCCGCGATCTTGTACATGTTGGGGATCATCAGCAGCAGGCCCTGAGACGCGGTGTAGGTGGTGGTCAGAGCGCCGGCGCCCAGAGAACCATGCACTGCGCCGGCAGCGCCGGCCTCGGACTGCATCTCCACGACCTTGACCTGAGAGCCGAAAATGTTCTTCAGGCCGTTGGCGCTCCACTGGTCGACGAAGTCAGCCATGGGAGAAGACGGGGTGATGGGGTAGATGGCGGCGACTTCGGAAAACGCATAGCTTACATGCGCGGCCGCGTTATTGCCATCCATGGATTTCATTTTTCTTACCATTTATGAACCTCCTTCATACACTCTCCGCCCCTTTTGGGGCGAAATACTCGGCGTATCAGGATAATATCACAAAAAAACCGGAGTGTAAACGGCATTTTTATGAAAATTTCGTAACAGGAAACTAAAAGTGTGATTTTGCTGTTAAGAATTCTGACAACCGCTGACAGCATCACTTATTTTATAAAAACTATTGTCCTTTTCCCTGTTTGTGTGATAAAATAATATGAATATGTAGATTTGCGGAAAGGGGCGAGGATCATGGTGACCACAGTGCGTTCTCTGGGGCTGACCGGCGTCAGCGGCTATGAGGTAACGGTGGAGTGCATGCTCTCCGGCGGACTGCCCGCCTTCGACGTGGTGGGATTGCCGGACGCGGCGGTGAAGGAGGCCCGGGAGCGGGTGCGGGCCGCGATGAAGAACTGCGGGGCCCAGTTCCCCGTCAGCCGCATCACCGTCAATCTGGCGCCGGCCCGCCTGCGGAAGGAGGGCACGGTGTACGACCTGCCCATCCTGCTGGGCATCATGGCCGCCGCGGGGGAGCTGCGTCCCCTGCCGGAGGACGCCGCCTTTCTGGGTGAGCTGAGCCTTGGCGGCGATGTGCGGCCTGTCACCGGCGTGCTGCCTATGGCCATGTTCGCCGCCCGTCAGGGCATCCGGCAATTGTATGTCCCCGCCGCCAATGCCGCCGAGGCCACGCTGGCTGACGGACTGACCGTCTACGGCGTGGAGAACGTGAAGCAGCTGGCGGCCCACCTGAAGGGGGAGGGCAGCATCGAACCCGCGCCCCGGTGGGAGCCCTCCGCGCCGTCCCGGCCCCTGCCGGACTTTGCCGACGTGATGGGGCAGGAGAACGTGAAGCGGGCGCTGGAGATCGCCGCCGCAGGCGGCCACAACGTGCTGCTGATCGGCTCCCCTGGCTCCGGCAAGTCCATGCTGGCCCGGCGGCTGCCCTCCATATTGCCGGATATGACCCGGCCGGAGGCCTTGCAGACCACGGAGATCTACTCCGTGGCGGGCATGACCGATCCCCGGCATCCGCTGGTGGATGCCCGGCCCTTCCGCAGCCCCCACCACACCGCCTCGCCGGTGTCCCTGTCCGGCGGCGGAAGCGTCCCCCGTCCCGGCGAGATATCCCTGGCCCATAACGGCATCCTGTTTCTGGACGAGCTGCCGGAGTTCGACAAATCCGCGCTGGAGACATTGCGCCAGCCGCTGGAGGACGGACAGGTGACCATCACCCGTGCCACCGGATCCCTGACGCTGCCCAGCCGCTTCATGCTGGTGTGCGCCATGAACCCCTGCCGCTGCGGCTGGTACGGTCATCCCTCCGGACGGTGCCGGTGCTCAGCCCAGCAGGTGGAGCAGTACATGCGCCGGGTGTCCGGCCCGCTGCTGGACCGCATCGACATGCATATCGAGGTGCCGTCGGTGGAGTACGAGGCCATGCGCCGCAAGGAGCAGCCGGAATCCTCGGCCCAGGTGCGCAAGCGGGTCAACGCCGCCCGTGAGGTGCAGAAGCGCCGCTTTGAAGGCACGTCCGTCACCTGCAACGCCTATATGACCCCGGTGATGATCGGGCAGTACTGCCAGCTGGACGCGGCAGGGGAGAAGGTCATGCAGGGCGCGTTCGACCGTCTGGGCCTGACCGGCCGCAGCCACGACCGCATATTGCGCATGGCCCGCACCATCGCGGATCTGGACGGCGCGGAGAGCATCGGCGTCCAGCATCTGGCGGAGGCCATCCAGTACCGGAGCAGTAATCTGCTGAAGTAGAGCATTCAAAGCCTCCCCTGTGTAAGGGGAGGTGTCACGGCGTAAGCCGTGACGGAGGGGTTGACGGTCAATCCCCCAGTCAGCCTTGCGGCTGACAGCCCCCTTTGCACAAGGGGGCCTTTGATACACCTAATATAAATAAGGAGAACCCCCATGCACGAGATCATTCTTTGCAAGCTGGGCGAGATCGTCCTGAAGGGACTGAACCGCCACAGCTTTGAGATGAAGCTGATGAGCAACATCCGCCGCCGCACCCAGCGGTACGGCAAGTTCAAAATCTATTCCCGCCAGTCCACCATCTATGTGGAGCCGGTGGAGGAGACCTGCGATCTGGACGCCGCCTACGACGCCTGCAAGAAGGTGTTCGGCATCATCGCCATCGCCCGGGCCGTCCCCTGCGCCAAGGAGAAGGAGGCCATCTTCAACACCGCGAAGGAGTATCTGGCCCCGGCGCTGCTGGCGGCCAAGTCCTTCAAGGTGGAAAGCAAGCGCTCCGACAAGTCCTTCCCCATGGGCAGCATCCAGCTGAGCCAGTGGGTGGGCGGCGCGCTGCACGACGCCTTTCCCCATCTGATCGTGGATGTCCATAACCCGGAGCTGACGGTGCATCTGGAGGTGCGGGAGGACGCGGCCTATGTCCACGGCCCGGCGGAGGCCGCCGCAGGCGGCCTGCCCATCGGCATGGGCGGCCACGCGGTCAGCCTGCTGTCCGGCGGTATCGACAGCCCCGTGTCCAGCTATATGATCGCCAAGCGGGGCGTGCAGCTGGAGCTGCTGCACTTCGCCTCCCCGCCCTACACCAGCGAGCAGGCCCGGGAAAAGGTGCTGCAATTGGCCCAGGAGCTGACGGCCTGGTGCGGCCGGCTGACGGTGCATGTGGTGCCCTTTACCGAAATTCAGGAGGAGATCCGCCGCAAATGCCCGGAGGATCACTTCACCCTCATCATGCGGCGGTTCATGATGCGGCTGGGCGATAAGCTGGCCCATGAGCTGGCCTGCAAGGCCATCGTCACCGGCGAGAGCCTGGGTCAGGTGGCCAGCCAGACCATTCAGGCGCTGGTGGTCAGCGACGATGTGGCCACGTTGCCGGTGCTGCGGCCCCTGATCGGCATGGACAAGGAGGAGATCGTCCGCATTGCCCGCCATGTGGGAACGTTTGACACCTCTATCCTGCCCTATGAGGACTGCTGCACCGTGTTCACCCCCCGGCATCCCAAGACCAAGCCCGATCTGGAGCAGGTGCGGGAGTACGAGGCGGCGCTGGACATCGACGCGCTGTGCGACAAGGCGCTGGCGGGCCGTAAGATGATCCGCCTGTACCCCAGACACTGAGAGGCGCGCGCCATGAACGAGACATTGGAGCAGCAGGTCATCGCGGCGCTGAAGGCGCGTGGCCTAACCCTTGCCGCGGCGGAGAGCTGCACCGGCGGCCTGACCGCCAAGCGGCTGACGGACGTGCCCGGCGCGTCGGCGGTGTTTCTGGGCGGCGTGGTCAGCTATACCAACGGCGTGAAGGAGCGGGCGCTGGGCGTCCCTCACGATATGCTGGAGGAATACGGCGCGGTGTCCGAGCCTGTGGCCCGTGCCATGGCGGAGGGTGTCCGCCGCCTGACCTGCGCGGATATCGCCCTGTCCGTCACCGGCGTGGCAGGCCCCGATAAGGACGACCGGGGCCACGACGTAGGTACGGTGTATGTGGCCCTGTCCGCGAAAAGCGAAACCACTGTGCGGCTTCTGCACCTCTCCGGCGTCCGCGGCGCCATCCGCGCCGCCGCCGCGGACGGGATGCTCCGGATGCTGCTGGCCTATATAAATTAAAAGGAGACTGACACCATGGCAAAGAATAAGGCTTATTCCCAGATCAACCAGTACGCCAACCGCGAGGAGGAGATCCGCAAGGCGAAGGGCAACCCCAACAAGAATAACCATTCCAAGAAGAAAAACAGCAACTACGGCGGCTATACCCCCGGCGCCGGCGCCTACATGGCCCAGAAGCTGGCGGAAAAGGGCCGTCAGCAGGAGCGTGTCAAGCTGCCCATGTGGCTGAACATCACGCTGATCGTCCTGTTCGCCGCCATTGCCGTCACGCTGATCCTGCGCTTCACGGTGTATAAAGAGAACCAGCTGATGAACTACATCTCCTCACTGCTGCTGGGCATCACCTGCCTGGTGCTGTTCTATACCCGCCGCTTCAAGCACACCAAGAAGGACAGCACCTTCTACACCCTTGTCACCGTGCTGCTGACGGTAATGGGCATCGTCTACACCGCCATGGGCCTGATCGGCATCCTGACTATGTTCGGTATCATCTGAAAAATGCCAGATTTCTCCTTGTTTTTGGTGAAAATGCCATTGACAAACGGAGAAAAAGTGGTTATATTAACAGATATCTCATGGTAAACATGGTACAAACGCGATGAAGGGGACACGCAGCGCCACAGCCTGACGCAAAGAGAGCCGCCGTTTCGGTGCAAGGCGGACGCAGGTCTGGCGCGGATATCACCCCGGAGCATCCGGCTGAAACCAAAAAGTAGGCACGGACGGAAGCGGGCCGTTATCACCCCGCGCCCACGGATGGTGGGGCTGAGTGGCCGCCTTGCGCGGCAACGAGAGTGGTACCGCAGAGGACGTTTTTTCAAGCGCCTTTGTCTCTTGACGAGACAAAGGCGCTTTTTATTTTTGCACACGAAAAATTTTCAGATAAAAAGGAGAAGCAACATGGAATACAAAAAGACGTTGAACATGCCCAAGAGCGGCTTTCCCATGCGGGCCGGCCTGCCCAAGCGCGAGCCGGACATGCTGAAGCACTGGGAGGAGATCGACCTCTATAACGAGCTGCTGAAGAAGAACGAGGGCAAGCCCCTGTTCTCCCTCCACGACGGCCCTCCGTTCTCCAACGGCGCGCTGCACATGGGCCACGCCCTGAACAAGTCCCTGAAGGACTTCATCACCCGTATGTACGCCATGCGGGGCTACTACACCCCCTATATCCCCGGCTGGGACAACCACGGCATGCCCATCGAGTCCGCCATCATCAAGCAGAACAAGCTGAACCACAAGGCCATGAGCGTGGCGGACTTCCGCACCGCCTGCCATGAGTTCGCCGACCACTACATCGACGTGCAGCGCGAGGGCTTCAAGCGCATGGGCGTTGTGGGCGACTGGGAGCACCCCTACAAGACCATGGACCCCGGCTTCGAGGCGCAGGAGGTCCGCGTGTTCGGCAAGATGTATCAGAACGGCCATATCTACAAGGGTCTGAAGCCCGTGTACTGGTGCCCCCACGACGAGACGGCCCTGGCCGAGGCGGAGATCGAGTATAAGGACGATCCCTGCACCACCGTCTATGTCAAGTTCCCCATGAACGACGATCTGGGCAAGATGGGTAATCTGGATCACAGCAAGCTGTTCTTCGTGATCTGGACCACCACGATCTGGACGCTGCCCGGCAACCTGGCCATCGCCCTGCATCCCGACGAGAGCTATGTGGTGGTCAAGGCGCCCAACGGCGAGATGTATATCATGGCCGAGGCCCTGACCGATAAGGTCATGAAGATCGGCGGCTTTGACAGCTATGAGATCCTGGAGAGCCATCCCGGCTCCTTCTTCGAGAATATGCTGGCCCAGCATCCCTTCCTGCCCAAGACCTCCCGTCTGGTGCTGGCCGATTACGTCACCATGGATTCCGGTACCGGCTGCGTTCATACCGCGCCCGGCTTCGGTGCCGACGACTATCTGACCTGCAAGAGCTACGGCATGGACATGGTGGTGCCCGTGGACGATCAGGGCAAGCACACCGCCTACGCCGGCAAGTACGAGGGTATGACCACCGACGAATCCAACCCCGTCATCCTTCAGGATATGAAGGACAACGGCTCCCTGTTTGCCAGCGAGGAGATCGTCCACAGCTATCCCCACTGCTGGCGCTGCAAGAACCCCATCATCTTCCGCGCCACACCCCAGTGGTTCTGCTCTGTAGACTCCTTCAAGGACGACGCCATCGCCGCCTGCGAGGATGTCCGCTGGGTGCCCGGCTGGGGCAAGGATCGCATGCGCTCCATGATCCTGGAGCGTACCGACTGGTGCATCAGCCGTCAGCGCCGCTGGGGCCTGCCCATCCCCGTGTTCTACTGCAAGGACTGCGGCAAGCCCGTCTGCACCGAGGAGAGCATCGAGGCCGTGGCTGACCTGTTTGAGAAGAAGGGCTCCAACGCCTGGTTCGACATGGAGGCCGAGGATATCCTGCCCAAGGGCTTCACCTGCCCCCACTGCGGCAAGTCCACCGGCTTCGAGAAGGAGACCGACACCCTGGACGGCTGGTTCGACTCCGGCTCTACCCATTTCGCCGCCATGGAGCGGGATCAGGGCTTCTGGCCCGCCACCATGTATATCGAGGGTCTTGACCAGTATCGCGGCTGGTTCCAGTCCTCTCTGCTGGTGGCCGTGGGCGCGCTGGGCCGCGGCGCACCCTTCAAGGAGTGCGTCACCCACGGCTGGACCGTGGACGGCGAGGGCAAGGCCATGCACAAGTCTCTGGGCAACGGCATGGATCCCGCCGAGATCTTCGACAAGTACGGTGCGGATCTGCTGCGTCTGTGGGCCGGCAGCGCCGACTATCATGTGGATGTCCGCTGCTCCGACGAGATCTTCAAGCAGCTGAGCCAGAACTATCTGAAGTTCCGCAACACCGCCAAGTTCTGCCTGGACAATCTGGTGGGCTTCAACGCCGATGCGCTGGTGCAGCCCGCCGACATGCTGCCCCTGGACAAGTGGGCTGTCACCCGCCTGAACGACCTGATCACCAAGGTGTTCGCCGCCTATGACAACTATGAGTTCCATGTGGTGTCCCATATGGTCAACGACTTCTGCGTCGTCGACCTCAGCTCCTTCTATTTCGATATCCTGAAGGATCGTCTGTACTGCGACGCCGCCGAGGGTCTGGAGCGCCGCAGCGCACAGACCGCCCTGTTCCTGATCCTGGACGCCATGACCCGCCTGTTCGCCCCCATCCTGGCCTTCACCTGCGATGAGATCTGGCTGGCCATGCCTCACCGCAGCAGCGACGATGCCCGGAACGTGCTGTTCAACGAGATGGTGCAGCCCTATACCGCGTACGCCCTCAGCGAGGACGAGATGGCCAAGTGGAGCCGCATCGCCGCCCTGCGCAACGCCGTCAACGGCGAGCTGGAGCAGGCCCGCGCCGCCAAGACCATCGGCAAGAGCCTTGAGGCGGAGGTCGACCTGACCGTTCCCGCCGAGGATGCCTTCCTGGCCGAGATGGACAGCGCCATGCTGGCCGACCTGCTGATCGTGTCTCAGGTGCGCGTGGAGCTGGGCGACGCCCTGACCGTGGCCGTCCGCCCCGCCAGCGGCGCCAAGTGCCTGCGCTGCTGGAAGGTGCTGCCCACCGTGGGCAGTGACGCGGAGCATCCCGAGCTGTGCCCCCGCTGCGCCGCCGTGGTGAAGGGCTTCCCCAACCTGGCGTAAGCGCTGCATATTGAGTACCCTGCGCGTTTGCCGTGCCGAGGCTTGCGGGGGTAACTCGTTGTGTCTGCCGTTTCGCAGACCCCTTCGGGCCATGCGAAACGGGACACTTCCTTGCGTGCGGTCACGCTTGATCCGCCGCCGTCGGCGCTGTGACCGCCCGCCCCGCTGCGCCGCTGTGGTGAAGAATTTCCCCGACTTGGCGTAACAAAAGCAAAAAGATGTCTGCTAAGGCAGACATCTTTTTTGCAGAGAAGAGTGAAGAGTGAAAAGTGAAGAGTTATGGTATGCCGCCGTCGGCGGCATGATCAAATTTACGGGAATGGAAAAGGCTCCCCTTACACAGGGGAGCCTTTGAGCTGGCAGCGTATGGCGGCTTTCCGCCGGGATACCGGTCAGGGCGACAGATGGCGGCCGAAGTTGCCGCCCACACGGACGCCCTCCTGCACCACATAGAAGGCGTGGGGGTCGATCTCATGCAGAGCCATCTGAACCGACATCACCTCGTACTTGTTCAGGCACACGCACAGCACATGCACCTGCTCGTGAGAGTAGCCGCCCTGCCCCTCCCACGCGGTGAAGCTGCGATCCAGCTTCTCCATGATGGTCTCACTGAGCAGCTTGGGATCCTCCTTGGTGAAAATGGTCATCTGGACGGTGATGTTCTGCTGATGGAGGCGATCCAGGAACAGCGACTGGAACACCACATAGATGCCGGAGTAGATGGCGGCGCTCAGGTTGAACAGCACCGCGCACAGGGCGTACAGCGCCGCGTTGAAGGTGATGGAGAACTTGCCCACGGTGAAGCCCTTGCCCTTCTTGCTGAGGTACAGGCCCAGAATATCCAGTCCGCCGGTGGAGCAGCCGCAGGTCAGGATCAGTCCGCTGGCAAAGCCGCTGAGGATACCGGCCACCAGGCAGGAGGTCAGCTTGTCGGCGATGATGGGCGTGGCCGGAGAGGGGATCAGCGCCAGCGCGACGGAGTTGACCACCGTCACCACCGTCATGCGGATCACAAAGCCCCGGCCCAGCGAGCGCCACGCCAGCGCGATCAGCGGCAGGTTCACCAGCAGGTACAGAACGCCCGCCAGATCCACCGAGGTCTCCAGCCCCAGGTGCTCCACCACCAGCGTGCGGATCACCTGACACAGACCGTACAGGCCACCGCTGTACATGCCCTGCGGCACCACAAACAAATTGACAGATATGGCCAGCAGGATACCGCCCAGCACGCCCATTCCCAGACGCAGCCATTTATTCTGTTGCACCTTTTGCAGCATACGTCACATCGCTTCCTTCCTGATATGTAAAATGGAATTTGTCACATTTGCGGGGCAATTATAATATATGCCCTAGGGGTTGTCAAGCGATTTCCGCACTTTTACAGCGTAAAACGCAGCCGGTCATACAGCCGCTGCCGCGCCCGGCGCAGGCACCGGGACACCGTGGATTTGTTGACGCCCAGCTGCCGGGAGATGTCGGTGACGGACAGCTCCTGCTCATATTGCAAACGCAGCATTTCCCGCTGCCGGGGCGTCAGCTCCGCCAGTGCGTCGGGAAGCCGCCTGCGCAGGCGGCGCAGCCGCTGGCTGTTGTCGCCGTCGCCCTGCCGCCACTGGGCCAATTGTGCATAATCAAACAGTATATCTTTCATCCCGGTAGTAGCTCCTGTCGTAGTATCCCGCCGCCAGACGCTGGATGTGGCGGCACTGCTGCAGCATGGGCTGCAGATCCAGAATACGCCGATGCAGCGTAAAGCGCAGGTCTTCCTCCTCCGCGGCGGCCTCCTCCTGCCGCAGCTGGGCGATCCGGCGGGCCAGCAGCTCCGCCGAATAGGCGTATTCCTGGGATAATTGTAAAAGTGTCATGCGTTCCCTCCTGTTCTTCGGTGGATATGGGCAAAAAAGTGTGATATTTCTCCGCCATTTTGTGAAAGTTTTTGTTGACAAATGGGGAGACTTCTGCTAATATAATCTTCGCTGGTAGCATGCTGGTGTAGCTCAGCTGGTAGAGCAGCTGATTTGTAATCAGCAGGTCGGGGGTTCGAATCCGTCCACCAGCTCCAATTTCATATGGGGGATTTCCCGAGTGGCCAAAGGGGACAGACTGTAAATCTGCTGGCAACGCCTTCGGTGGTTCGAATCCACCATCCCCCACCAAAAAGAAAAAGTCGCACGAAGTGTGGCTTTTTCTTTTTGTACTTTTCACTCATCACTCTTCTCTATTCTCTTTCTGCAGCGACTTTTTCCAGTGAAAAGATAAGAGAGAAAAGTGAAGAGTTGACATTGCAGCACAGCATCCTTTCTGCTATACTTTTTCTGAGGTGATTCAAAAATGACCAGCCCTCTTTTAGAGAAATCTCTGGATTTTGCAACGCAGATCGTTCTGTTTTATGAGACGTTTTCCAAGACCAAAAAGGATACGACGATCGCCAGACAGCTGCTGCGTTCCGGCACTTCGGTGGGGGCCAATATCAATGAGGCCATCTACGGAAACAGCAAAGCCGACTTTATCTCCAAGCTTCACATCGCACTGAAGGAAACCGGTGAAAGCATCTATTGGCTCACGCTGCTGAATCGTACCAGACTGGTCGAATATGATTTTGCATCCCTTCTTTCTCTGGCAGAAGAAATTAAGCGCCTCCTCATCGCCTCGCTGAATACCGCCAAGAGCCGCTGACCACGACCGCCTCCGGGCGGTTTTCTTTTTTCTCCCCTCCTTTCGCTCTATCACACAAGTTTCTTGGCAACGAGGTCATGATATCACAAGAATCTTGATTTGTCAAGCGCAAATTTACAAGATTCTTGTTTTGATTCTTGACACGTTCCAATTGAGCCTGTAAAATAGAGGACAAGAAAACAAGAAGCTTGTAAAAGGAGGATGCCCCATGAGCTTTGGCGAGCAATTGCGCAGACGGCGCGAGGAGCTGGGCATGAGCCGGGACGCGCTGGCGGAGATGCTGGGCGTCAGCCGCAGCGCCATCGGCAACTATGAGACCGGCGTCAGCACGCCCAAGGAGGACGTGCTGCTGCGGCTGTTTGACGCCCTTCAGGTGGACCCCAATTACCTGTACCGGGGTGCGTTCCGCCACGCCTTTACCTGCTCCGGGGAGGAGCAGCGGATGGTGGAGAAATACCGCGCCCTGCCGCTGGCGGGTCGGCAGATGGTGCACGCCGTGCTGGACGGCCTGACGGACTTGCAGGAGCAGTGGCGGCAGGAGGCCCCGGCGGACAACATCCGCACCATCCCGCTGTACGCCTCGCCGGCGGCCGCGGGCTTTGCCGCGCCGGTGTTTCTGGAGGACTATGAGCTGATCCCCGTCACGGGCGACGTGCCCATGGGCGCGGAGCTGGCGGTGCGCATCCAGGGCGACTCCATGGCACCGTGGATCGACGACGGGGCGGTGGTCTATGTGAACCACGACCCGCTGCAAAACGGCGACGTGGGCATTTTTTGCGTGGACGGCGACATGCTGTGTAAGCAGTATTACCGGGACGCGCTGGGCATGGTGTACCTGTTCTCTCTGAACCGGAAGCGTGCCGATATGGACGTGGTGTTTCATCAGGGCAGCGGCCGCAGCCTGACCTGCTTCGGGCGGGTGATGATGCACGGCCTGCCCCTGCCGGAATAAGGAGGTGTTCCCGTGAAGGACGTATTTTTCATCTACGACCAGTGCTGCCTGTATGAGCTGATGGTGCTGCGCTACTTCATGCGGTGCGCCGGGTGCGACGCGCTGCTGCTGTCCGCGGATGGCGCGGCCATTACCTCGGCGGAGGGCATCCGGGTAACGCCTGACGGTGCGCTGGGCGATGCGGCGGAGGACGATATCCGCTGCATGGTGGTGCCCGGCGGCTTTACCGCCGCCTTTGCCCACCGGGCGGCCGCGCCGGAGGTGCTGGCGCTGCTGGGTCGGCTGCGGCGGCAGGGCGCGGTCATGGCTGGGATCTGCGCCGGTGTGGACGTACTGGAGATGGCCGGTGTGCTGGAGGGCGTGACCTCCACCCACTCCCGTCCGGAGGATATGGTGGCGGACGGCCGGGTGATCACCGCGCGGGCCAACGCCTATGTGGATTTCGCCGTTGCCGTGGCAAAGGCGCTGTCCCTGTTCGCTGACGAGAAGGATCTGGCGGAGACGCTGGCCTTCTGGAAGGGGACGCCCTCCGTTTTTCCGGAATAATATCCCGTTTGTCCGGACATAATGCAGTCATTCCATATTTTAATAAGGAGTGTGCTGCTATGTACGCAAACGTGAACCAGAAGGCCTGCATCCAGTGCGGCCTGTGTCCCAGCATCTGCCCGGAGGTGTTCTCGCTGGACGACGGCGCGCCTGCCCACGCCATCACCGATCCCGTGCCGGAGGATTGCCGCCTGACGGCTCAGGAGGCCGCCGACAGCTGCCCCACCGGGGCCATCGAGATCCGGGGATAAAACAAAGCCTCCCCTGTGTAAGGGGAGGTGGCAACGCGAAGCGTTGACGGAGGGGTTGACCGGTTAAGGGACAATCCCCCAGTCACCTTCGGTGACAGCCCCCTTTACACAAGGGGGCCTTATTTTTTCCTTCCCTGAATCTCCCCCGAAAATATCGCCAGATCCCGCAAAATAATACTTTACAACCTTGATTTTCTGTGATATTCTATTTAGGCACGTTAATGTGCATGATTATGGCCGTCCGGCTTCGTTATGCGGATCATTCACCTGTCCCACGACGCAGCGGCGCGGCAAAATTCAAGAAAGGTGGAAACACACTATGATGCTGAAAGACCAGAAGACCGCTATTATCGAGAACAACCGTACCCACGCTACCGACACCGGCTCCCCCGAGGTGCAGGTCGCCATTCTGACCGAGCGTATCAACCAGCTGACCGCTCACCTGAAGGTGCATCCCCATGACTTCCACAGCCGCCGCGGTATGCAGATGATGATCGGTAAGCGCCGCCGTCTGCTGGACTACCTGGCCAAGAAGGACATCGAGCGTTATCGTGCCCTGATCGCCAAGCTGGGTCTGCGTAAGTAATTTGTTGAAACAGGGTGATGTGCGCACGCGCATCACCCTTCTTTCACGTTTTGCCGTCTGTGCCAAGACTGGCCTTTAGCAGTTGAAAATGTGCCGAAACGGCGGATTTCGGGGCGTTTTCAAGTGCTAAACGGTGGAAATGGCATAGCCGGCGGAACGGATATTTTACCGAAAAGGAGAAACGACATGTCGACTATTATCACCCATCGCCAATTTCCCCAGTACCACAAGTACACCATGGATCTGGCCGGCCGTCCTCTGACTCTTGAGGTGGGCAAGCTGGCCGAGCTGGCCAACGCCGCCGTCATGGTGGGCTACGGCGACACCCGCGTGCTGTGCTGCGTCACCGCCTCCGCCCGTCCCCGCGACGGTATCGACTTCTTCCCCCTGAGCGTGGACTTTGAGGAGAAGATGTACTCCGTGGGCCGCATCCCCGGCAGCTTCAACCGCCGCGAGGGCCGTCCCGGCGAGAAGGGCATCCTGACCTCCCGCGTCATCGACCGCCCCATCCGCCCGCTGTTCCCCTACGATTTCCGCAATGACGTGTCCGTGATGTGCACCGTCATGGCCGTGGATCACGATTGCTCTCCCGAGATCGCCGCTCTGATCGGCACCTCCGCCGCGCTGGCTATTTCCGACATTCCCTGGAACGGCCCCGTGGGCGCCCTGAAGGTGGGTCTGGTGGACGGCAAGCTGGTGCTGAACCCCGACAGCGAGCAGCGCAAGGTCAGCGATCTGGACGTGACCGTGGTCTCCACCGGCAAGAAGGTGGTCATGATCGAGGCGGGCGCTAACCAGGTCACCAACGACACCATGTTCGAGGCCATCAAGATGGCCCACGAGGAGAACCAGAAGCAGATCGCCCTCATCAACCAGATGGTGGCCGAGATCGGCAAGCCCAAGTTCGACTATCCCCACGCCGACTTCGATCAGGAGCTGTTTGACAAGATCGTAAGCGCCACCATGGACGACGCCAAGGCCGCCATGGATACCGACGACAAGAACGTCCGCGAGGCCCGCTGGAACCAGCTGATCGAGAAATGGCACGAGCTGTTCCTTGAGGACTATCCCAACATGGACCAGTATCTGGACGAGATCACCTATAAGTTCCAGAAGAAGATCGTCAAGGCATGGCTGCTGGAGGGTCACCGTGTGGATGGCCGCCAGAAGAACGAGATCCGTCCTCTGGACGCCGAGGTGGGCGTGCTGCCCCGCGTTCACGGCTCCGGCCTGTTCACCCGCGGCCAGACCCAGGTGCTGAGCGTCTGCACCCTGGACACCCTGTCCGCCAACCAGAAGCTGGACACCATCTGGGAAGAGACCGAGAAGCGCTATATGCACCACTACAACTTCCCCGGCTACTCCGTGGGCGAGGCCAAGCCCGCCCGCAGCCCCGGCCGCCGCGAGATCGGCCACGGCGCGCTGGCCGAGCGTGCCCTGCTGCCCGTGATCCCTCCCGTGGAGGAGTTCCCCTACGCCATCCGCGTGGTGTCTGAGGTGGTCAGCTCCAACGGCTCCACCTCCCAGGGCTCTATCTGCGGCTCCACGCTGGCCCTGATGGATGCCGGTGTGCCCATCTCCGCGCCTGTTGCCGGTATCTCCTGCGGCCTGATCCAGGATGACGAGGGCGGCTTCACCACCTTCATCGACATTCAGGGCGTGGAGGACTTCCACGGCGAGATGGACTTCAAGGTGGCCGGCACCAAG
>CAKTIE010000028.1 GCA_934565655.1 uncultured Oscillospiraceae bacterium | reverse complement strand
TTTTTCGATGTTTTTCGTCGACTCGTTTTCGACCGGATAGCCGTCCGTCTCGCGGACAGCTAGGTTAGATTACCACATACTTCCCCACTTGTCAACGCTTTTCTCCCTAACTTTTCCATCTTTACCGACAGGCGTTTTATCATAACCAGTTCTTATTTCAATTTTCAGCCTTCACCAGCCATTTGCACAAGTCGGGTTTGCACACACGCTCTCATCTTGTGGATTCTCCCTATTTACTTTCGCCCCACAAAGTAGTAAAGTATCGGCAATAAAGTTCAACAGCGATGATGGACATCCAGTAAGATGCTGTGGTGATCTTCTTCAGAGAGCGGCCGGTGGTGCAAGGCCGCGGAGATACAGCGTCCCAATTACCGTCCTGAGCCGCGCCCCGAAGCTTCTTGTAAGTGGTAGGCGGCGCCGGGTGCGCCCGATATCGCGCTGCGGATATATCACCATTTTAGAAATGGCTGTATCCTATGAGGCCGCGCAAGCGGTAAACTGAGGTGGTACCACGGGTTTGACTCGTCCTCTGTGTCCTTTTGGACATGGAGGGCGTTTTTTTATTGCAATCAGCGCGAAGGAGCGAGAAATATGATGACATTTACCAGCATGAAGCGATACCCGCGGCGGCGGGATCATCAATAAACACCGAGGAAAACGCCGGGCTGTGACGGCTATCGCACAGCACAACTTATGATTTATGAATTTTAAGGAGGAAAGCACTATGCCCGCCATTACGTTTTACAAGCACGAACCCATCCCCATGGAGATGCACAAGGTGAAGATCGTCCAGCAGCTGCATCTGCTGCCCACGGAGCAGCGGCTGCAGAAAATGAAGGACGCCGGGTTCAACACCTTCCAGCTGCACAACAAGGATATCTTTCTGGATATGCTGACGGATTCCGGCGTCAACGCCATGTCCGACCGGCAGCAGGCCGCCATGCTGATGGCCGACGACGCCTACGCCGGGTCGGAGACCTTCTACAAAATGCAGGCGAAATTGCAGGAGCTGTTCGGCATCGAGCACTGCCTGCCCGCCCATCAGGGCCGCGCCTGCGAGAATATTCTGGCCACCCGTTTCGTCAAGCCGGGGAACTGCGTCATTATGAACTACCACTTCACCACCGCCAAGGCCCACATTACCCGTCTGGGCGGCCACGTGGAGGAGCTGGTGAAGAAGGAGGGACTGGAGAGCCACAGCGACCTGCCCTTCAAGGGCGACATTGATCTGGACGCGCTGGCGGCCTGCATCCAGCGGGAGACGCCGGAGAATATCCCCTTTGTCCGTCTGGAGGCCGGCACCAACCTGATCGGCGGCCAGCCCATCTCCTACGCCAACATAAAGGCCGCCACCGCCATCTGCCATCGTCACAGTCTGCTGACGGTGCTGGATGCTTCCCTTCTGCAGGATAACCTGTACTTCATCAAGACCCGCGAGGCCGGGATGCAGGACAAGTCCATCCGGGAGATCACCCGTATGATCGCAGACCTGTTCGACATCATCTACTTCTCTGCCCGGAAGTTCGGCTTTGCCCGGGGCGGCGCGATCCTGGTGCGCGATGAGGATCTGTTCCACTCCATGGAGGATCTGATCCCCATGTTTGAGGGATTCCTCACCTACGGCGGCATGTCCGTGAAGGAGATGGAGGCCATGACGGTGGGCTTTGAGGAGAGCATGGACATGGACGTGATCTCTCAGGGGCCGCAGTTCATCGACTACTGCGTGAAGCGGCTGGATGAGTACGGTGTGCCGGTGATCACCCCCGGCGGCGGTCTGGGGGCCCACATCGACGTGAAGGAATTCCTTCCCCATGTGCCGCAAAACCAGTACTCCGCCGGTGCGCTGTCCTGCGCGCTGTACATCTGCGGCGGCATCCGGGGCATGGAGCGCGGCACGCTCTCCGAGGAACGGGAGCCGGACGGCACCGAGCGCATCGCCAGCATGGAGCTGCTGCGGCTGGCCTTCCCCCGCCGGGTGTTCACCCTGTCCCAGACGGAGTACGTCATCGATCGGGTGAAGTGGCTGTTTGACCACCAGGATCTGGTGGGCGGTCTGCGGTTCGTTCACGAGCCCGCCACCCTGCGGTTCTTCACCGGCGTGCTGAAGCCCATCGGCGACTGGCCGGAGAAGCTGGCTGCGGCGTACAGAGCGGATTTCGGCGATGAACAATGATAAAAAATGGATGCAAGCAAAGCTTGCATCCATTTTTTATACAATATCATACAGCTGCCGCAGGTCGTCGATCTCGTAGTCGATGCGCACATCGGCAGGCCGCGGGGTGTGCCTGGGATTATACCAGCAGCAGGGCAGGCCGTAGTTGTTGGCACCCCGGATATCGCTGGAGACGCTGTCGCCGATCACCAGACAGTTGTCTCTGGTGATGCCGTCGATATAGGCGAACACATAGTCAAAGTACGCGGCGGACGGCTTGGCGGCACCGGCCTCCTCGCTGATGAAGGCGGCGGTGATATCTGGGACGATAGGGCTTTTCGCCAGACGGCCACGCTGGACGGAGGCCACCGCGTTGGTGACCAGATACAGCTTGTGGCTGCGGGCCAGGGTGTGGCACACCTCCTCAGCGTAGGGCAGCATGAAAGCACACTGGCTCAGCGTGGCGAGATGCAGGGCGTTGCAGCCCTCCGCGTCCCGGTCAAGGCCCATGGCCGACAGGAAGTTGCGGAAGCGCTGCACCACCAGAAACTCTTTGGTACACTCGCCCCGGTCAAAGGCCGCCCACATCTCGTTATTGCAGCGCTCGTAGAGCGCAAGCGTCTCGTCGCTGTCGGGGATGTCGAACTGACGGCAGACGGCGTGAAACGCCTCCTGATTGGCCCGGTCGAAGTTGAACAGGGTGTTATCCGCGTCGAATAGCAGGTAGGGGTATTTCATATCTGTATGTCCTTATACAAAGAGTGCGTTCTCCGCCGGGCGGGCGTAGACCTCCTCCAGCTCGCTCTTGTGGTAGAGGTAGCCGGGGTCGTCGTAGTATTTGGCTCCGGTGGGACAGCCCTTGACGCAGGCGCAGCACTTGATGCAGATGCCGGGCACCTGAGACGGGTCGTTGGGGTCGATGCTGCCCATGGGACAGTGGGCGGCACACCAGCCGCAATTGCCGCACTTACTCATGTCCGTTTTGGGCTTCACCTTCAGGATATTGATGGGGTTCCCGTGACGGTCACGGGGCGTATAGTAGGGCCGGATGGGGTCGCAGCCGCCTACGGTGACGGGAGCGGTGTCCCCCGCCGCCAGCCGGGCGGCGATACGGTCGGCAAAGGCGTCCATCTCCGCCATGTCGGCGTCGTTGGGACGGCCGGCACCCAGCGTACGGGAAAAGCTGTGCTCTCCCACAAAGGCCGCGCCCGCCACGCAGGCAAAGCCATTGGCGGAAAGCAGCTTGCTGAGCTCCATCAGGGCGTCATCATAGTCCCGATTGCCGAACAGCACCACCGGGACGGCCAGCGCTCCCGCGCCGTGCACCATATCCCGCAGGTACGGCATCAGCAGGTTGGGCACGCGGCCCGCGTAGGTGGGACAGCCCACCACCGCCAGATCGCCCGCCGGGATGGTCAGTTCCTGCTTCCGGGCCTCCGGCAGGGTATAACTGTACTCGGCATAAGCCGCACCCAGCTTGTCCGCCAGATGGCGGGCAATACGGTGGACGGTCTTTTCTGTGGTGCCGGTGCCGGTGAAATACACGGCGTGAACGGCAGCAATGGGCATGGTGACCCCTCCTTCTCTCATAGGCCGTCAGACCTGAAAGTCCTCCGGCGACAGCTTGGTGGTGTTCAATTCCGCAGGCCGGGGCGGCGTGCGGCGCAGGGGATCGTAGCGGAAGACGGGGCAGCTCTCCGTATCCTCCACCACGCCCCGCTTGACGCAGGCCACATGCGCCGCGTCAATGCGGCTGCCCCGGGCGCAGTAGGCACAGCGGGGCTCGATATTCTTCCGGAACAGCTTCATGGTTCCCTCCCTCTCTCTTGGCAGCCTTACAGGCTGTACAGCTTGATCTGGCCGTCCTCGGCGGTGGCCTTCAGCTGGGTGATGGGATGCTCAAAAGCATCGATGATGAGATTGGCCATGGGGTCCTCCAGCTCCTTCTGGATGCAGCGGCGGAGGTTCCGGGCACCGTAGGCGGCGGAATAGGACTTCTTCACCAGCACGTCCACCACGCCGTCATCGTACATAAAGCCAAAGCCCTTGTCGGACAGGGAGGCCTTCAGTTCGTCCAGCATGATGCGGGCGATATCCCGGAAGTTATCCTCGGTCAGCTGGCGGAAGTAAATGACCTCGTCCACGCGGTTGATGAACTCAGGCCGCAGGAAATCCCGCAGGGCCTTCATGACCCGCTCCTTGCCCTGATCACCGGCGGACTTATCAAAGCCCACCGAACCAGCAGCCTTGTCGGAGCCGGCGTTGGAGGTCATGACAATGACGGTATTCTCGAAATTCACCTTGCGGCCATGGGCGTCGGTGATCTGGCCGTCGTCCAGAATTTGCAGCAGTACGTTCAGTACGTCGGGGTGGGCCTTCTCGATCTCATCGAAGAGCACCACGGAGTAGGGCTTGCGGCGGATCTTCTCCGTCAGCTGGCCCGCCTCGTCATAGCCCACATAGCCGGGAGGGCTGCCCACGATGCGGGACACGGAATGCTTCTCCATGAATTCGGACATATCCAGACGGATCAAACTTTCCGGCGCGTTGAACAGGTCATCGGCCAACTGCTTCACCAGCTCGGTCTTGCCCACGCCGGTGCTGCCCACAAAGATGAAGCTGACGGGCTTGTGCTTGGGGCTGATGCCCACGCGGTTGCGGCGGATGGCGGCGGCCACGGCGGCCACGGCCTCGTCTTGGCCCACGATGTGCTTCTTCAGGCGGCTCTCCAGCTGGCTCAGCCGCTGAAATTCCTCCTCCTTGATCTTGCTGGCGGGGATCTTCGTCCACATCTCAATGACGCGGGCGATGTTGTCCATGGTCAGGGCGGGCGTACCCTTGGCGCGGAGCTCCTCCAGCTCCTGCTGCAGGCGGATCTGCTCGCTGCGCAGCTGGGCGATGCGGGCGTAGCGCTGATCCATCTGCTCCGGGGTCTGCTCCTCCTCCGGCGTCTCGGAGGACAGGGTCTCCTGCTCGGTAGCGATGGTGGCCAGCTGCTTTTCCAGTTCCATGCGGCGGTTGATGTCCGCGTCGTGAAGGTTCATGTCGGAGCATGCCTCGTCAATGAGGTCGATGGCCTTATCGGGCAGATACCGGTCGGTGATATACCGTTCGGACAGCTGCACCGCCTGACGCAGCACGCCGTCAGGGATGGACACACCGTGGAACTGCTCGTAGTAATGGGCGATGCCCCGGAGGATCTTCAGGGTATCCTCGATATTGGGCTCGTTGACGGTCACCGGCTGGAAGCGGCGCTCCAGCGCGGTGTCCTTTTCGATGTGCTTGCGGTATTCGTTAAACGTGGTGGCACCGATCACCTGGATCTCGCCGCGGCTGAGGGCAGGCTTGAGGATATTGGCGGCGTTCATGCTGCCCTCGGCATCGCCCGCGCCCACGATGTTATGCACCTCGTCAATGACCAGGATGATATTGCCGGCCTTGCGGATCTCCTCGATCAGGCCCTTCATGCGGCTTTCAAACTGGCCGCGGAACTGGGTGCCGGCCACCAGCGCCGTCAGGTCAAGGAGGTAGACCTCCTTATCCCGCAGCTTGAAGGGCACCTCACCCGCGGCGATGCGCTGGGCCAGACCCTCGGCAATGGCGGTCTTGCCCACGCCCGGCTCACCGATGAGGCAGGGATTATTCTTCTGGCGGCGGTTCAGGATCTGCACCACCCGCTCGATCTCCTGCTCACGGCCGATCACCGCGTCCAGCTTGCCCTGCCGGGCGCGCTGGGAGAGGTTGATGCAGTAGTTATCCAGGAACTTCCGCTTTTTCTCAGTCTTACGGCCGCCGTTGTTGGGGGCGGCATTGCCCTCGCCGGAGGTCTGCTGGGGCTGGGCAGAGGGATTGCTGCCGTTGCTGCCGAACAGGCGGTTCAGGAAGGGGAAGGTGGCGGTCTTGCCGCTCTCCTCGTCGTCCTCGTCGCCGTCCTCGGTCTCGGGCAGCTCCTCAGCGCCGCCGAAGGCCTGCATCATCTCGTTGGAGATGTTGTCCAGATCCTCCGGTGTGATACCCATGCGCTTCATCATCTCATCCACCTGGGGCAGACCCAGCTGGGCGGCGCACTTGAGGCACAGGCCCTCGTTGACCTGCTCGTTTTTCTCGTTGAGGCGGGAGATGAACACCACCGCCACGTTTTTCTTGCATCTTGAACAAAGGGTAGGCTGCATATGGTTCCTCCAATAGAAGCTGGCATGAGCGTTTTGCGCTCACGGCCAATAGAATTGCGGTTTTCAGGGTTTTTGTCCTCGCGCGGCGGCATGTGCCCTACGGAATATTACGCACGCGGAGCTTACAATAACGCGATCAGATCCATGGGACTGTGCTGGGTGAAGTACCGCAGAAGATAGGTGTCCCGCACGGTGGCAGGGGACACAAGCCCCGTCCACTCCAGAACGCTGGCGACGGCAAACAGCGCCAGTATGCCAATGCACAGGCCCAGCGCCGCGCCTGCCAGCCGGTTCAGCGCGCCCAGCACCGGGGCACGGGCCGCCAGATGCAGCGGACTGGTGATCAGCCGCAGCAGCAGCGTCAGCAGGAGGAAGGACAGCAGGAACAGCACGGCGTAGACCAGCGAACGGATCATGCCGGTGACGGCTCCCTCCAGCAGGTTTTTGCCCGCCTCCACGGCGCTGTTCATGGCCTTTTTGGCGATGCCGGTAATGGCATCAAAGTCCACCAACCGGCTCAGGGCGGCGTTATCGGACGCGGCGGCGGCACTGACGGCCTCCTCACTGCGGCCATCCGTCAGACGGTCGAGGATGCGCTGCTCCACCCGGGGCGTTATCCACTCGGTGACAGGGTCGGCCAGCATATTGGCCACGACGCTGCTGCCCAGCAAGGCCGCCACCAGGATCACCACGCTCAGCAGGCTGCGGACAAAGCCGCGGTTTCCGCCGATGATAAGACTCAGCACCAGCAGCGCCGCGATTACGATATCAATGATCAGGGGAATACTCATTGTGTCTCCTCCTGCCTTACGGCAGATACAGCGAAGCGCCGGAGGCGCCCGCCAGAACGGCGCTGCCGTCACTGCGCATGAGAACGGCCCGCGCCTCGCTGACGTCAGGCAGCGTAGCCACCTCCGTCAGGTACTTATCATAAATGGTCAGACGGTCGCTGAACAGCACCGCCAGATAGCGGCCCGCCGACGAGATGTCCAGCACCTCGCCGTCCACGTCGCAGCCGCCCAGTTCATTGCCTCCGTCATCCACCGTGATGATGCTGGCATAGCCGCCGGATTTATAGCGGCTCAGCAGCAGCGCCGCCCAGTCTCCGTCGCCCACCACGCAGCGGCGCAGGAACTGGCCGCCATAGGAATAGGACGCCCGCAGCTCGCCGCTGTCATCCAGCAGGTAGAGCCCCTGTTCCGTAACAGCGCAGAACTCCTTCTGCATGGACTCCAGTGCATAGGCCACACCGCCGGCCACAGGCGCGGCGGCCACCTCTTTCTCGCTGTTGATATGGTAAAGCACCAGAAAGCTCTGGAATTTTCCATCCTCCTGCCCCATGGTCACGGCCGCCAGCGTGCGGTCATCGCGGCTGAGGGCGGCGGTCATGACAAAGCGCTGGGCGGAATTGAAGGTGAATTTCTCGCTGCCCTCGCTGTCCCACACCGTAACGGCGGCTTTCGCGCCGCTCTTGTTATAGGTGGCAGTCACATAGCCGTGGGGATTGACGGTAACGGCGATCAGCTCGCCCTCCAGCTCCCGCTGCCAGCGCAGACCCTTGCTGTCCACCGCGTACATGGCGGTGCCGCCGATATCGTAGGCCACGGCCACACCGCCGCCGGACACCAGATCAGGGTGCAGGAAGCGGACGCCGGTCTGGTACAGCACCTGACTGCGCTCATCCAGCACGCGGATCTGATTGGCCGCCACCGTTACCAGGCTGCCGTCCAGGGCAGCAAAGCGGCTGGTGGCGTCATTTTCATAGTAATAGAGCCTGGCGCAGCCGGTCTCGTCCTTTTCGGCCTGGGCATAGATGATGCTGCGGCGCAGACCGTCAAAGCTGTTGGCGTCCCACAGGACAGCGGCGGCTACGATGCCCAGCACCACCACAACCGCCAGCGTCAGCCACAGCCATTTGCGGGGCTTCTTCCGCTGCTGCACGCGGCGGGGCTGCTCCTCCTGCACGTCGCCGGGCTGGAAATCATAAATTTTCCGGGTATCCTTTTTCATGGTCTCCCTCCCTTTCGCGGCAGCTGTCAGCGCGCCAAGCGTTCGTCGTCATACCAGACGTGGGTCAGATACAGGCCGCCCGGCGGCGCGGTAGGCCCCGCCAGCGTGCGGTTGCCGCTGTCCAGAATAACAGGGATATCCTCCGGGGCCAGCTTGCCCTCGGCGGCATACAGCACCGTACCGGTAATGGCACGTACCATATTATACAGAAATCCGTTGGCGCATACCTTCAGCTCCAGCAGTTCCTCATTCCGGGTGACCCGGCAGTAGTAAATGGTGCGCACCGTACTGCGGACATTGGTGCCCACAGAGCGGACGGCGGCAAAATCGTGGGTGCCCTCGAACATCCGGGCGGCACGATCCATCACCGCTTCATCCAGCTTCTTGGGATAGAAATAGGCGCGGTTGACATAAAACGGGTTCTTGATACGGGAGTTGTAGATGCGGTAGGTGTATTCCTTTTTGATGCAGGAGCCGATGGCGTTGAAATCGTCCGCCACCTCGAAGGCGGCCTTGACGGCGATATCCTCCGGAATATGGGTGTTGACGGCAAAGGGCAGGCGATCCAGCGGGATGCGGGAATCGGTGCGGAAGTTGGCCACATAGTGCTCGGCATGGACACCGGCATCCGTGCGGCCGCAGCCGGTGAGCTTGACCGGATGGCCGCAGACCATACTGAGGCCACGCTCCAGCGTCTGGGCCACGGAGACCTCCGTTTTCTGCACCTGCCAGCCGTGGTAGGCGCTGCCGTTATACATCAATGTCAGGGCGATGTTGCGCATAGGTTCTCCTTATGGGGTAGGGTTGGTCAACAGCCCCCTTGTGTAAAGGGAGGCTTATCTCACAGGCCCAGGTGCTTCAACACGATGATGCCTGCGGCAAAAACAAGGAAGGCGATGAGGACCAGATAGTCGGCGGCCTTATAGCGCAGGACGTGGAGGGCGGTGCGGCCCTCGCCGCCGTGGTAGCAGCGGCACTCCATGGCTGTGGCCAGCTCGTCGGCCCGGCGGAAGGCGCTGATGAACAGCGGCACCAGAATAGGCACCAGTGCTTTGGCGCGCTGGAAGATGTTGCCGGACTCGAAGTCCGCGCCGCGGGCCTTCTGGGCGGACATGATCTTGTCCGTCTCCTCGATCAGGGTGGGGATAAAGCGCAGAGCGATGGACATCATCATGGCCAGCTCGTGAATGGGCATTTTCAGCTTCTTCAGCGGAGACAGCAGATGCTCCAGCGCGTCGGTAAGGCTGATGGGGCTGGTGGTATAGGTCAGGAGGAAGGTCCCCATGATCAGCATGATGATCCGCAGCACCATGGCGATGGCGGAGCGGATACCCTCGTAGGTGATGTGGCGCAGCAGCCACACGTCCGCCACTGGCGTGCCGCCGGAGAAGAACAGGTTCATGATGGCGGTGAAGGCCACGATGATATAGACCGGCTTCAGGCCGCGGGTCAGGGCTTTATAATGCACCTTGGAGATCAGGATGCAGGCGGTCAGCACCACCGCCACGATGGCATAGGTCAGCACGCTTTTGGCGTTGAACAGGGCCACGATATACAGGATCACGCACAGCAGCTTGGTGCGGGGGTCCAACCGGTGGATCAGGGTGTCGCCGGGAAAGTACTGGCCCAGCGTGATATCCTTCAGCATACGCCGCGGCCCCCTTTCAGGGCGAGAAGCTGCGTTTGCAGCGCCTCCACCGTATAGACCGCCGGGTCGATGGCCACGCCCTTTTCATGGAGGGCGTGGGCGATCTTGGTGACCTGGGGTACATCAAGGCCGATGGACTCCAGCTCACGGGCGCGGGCAAACACCTCTGCCGGTGTTCCCTGCATGGCGACGCCGCCCTTATCCAGCACGATGATGCGCCGGGCGTTGCGGGCGATCTCCTCCATGCTGTGGCTGACCAGCACCACGGTGCTGCCGCGCCGGGTGTGGTAATCCCGCAGAAGAGAGAGGATATCCTCGCAGCCGCGGGGATCAAGGCCCGCGGTAGGCTCGTCCAGAATCAGCACCTCCGGCTCCATGGCCATGACGCCGGCGATGGCCACGCGGCGCTTCTGTCCGCCGGACAGGGCAAAGGGGGATTTCTCCAGCACATCGGCGCTCAGGCCAACGGCCTGCACCGACTGGCGCACGCGGCGGTCGATCTCGGCGTCATCAAGGCCCATGTTTTTCGGGCCGAAGGCCACGTCCTTATAGACCGTCTCCTCAAAGAGCTGGTACTCCGGATACTGGAACACCAGGCCCACATGGAAGCGCACCTGGCGGATCTTCTTGGGATCAGCCCAGATATCCTGTCCGTTCAGGTAAATGTGTCCCTCGGTGGGCTTCAGAAGGCCGTTGAGATGCTGGATCAGGGTGGATTTACCGCTGCCGGTATGGCCGATGATGCCCAGAAATTCACCCGGCAGGATATCCAGCGACATGTCCTGCACGGCGCTGCGCTGGAAGGGCGTTCCGGCGCTATAGGTATGTGTCAGATGATCGACACGAATGATGGGTTCCAATGTTGGGTTCCTCGTTTCATTTATTTTGACTAAAAACCGCACTTCAAAGGCTCCCCTGTGCAAGGGGAGCTGTCAGCCGCAAGGCTGACTGAGGGGTTGTAAGCTTCTTTGCTACGGTCAATCCCTCCGTCAACGCTTCGCGTTGCCACCTCCCTTTACACAAGGGAGGCTTTGATTGCACAAGCGCCAGTGAAAGCATGTTCCTACCGTTCTATCGCAATGCTTTGCAGATGGCGGCGGCGCAGTCATCCACCGTCAGGGCGGTCAGCGGCACGTCCATGCCGTTTTGGCGCAGACCGTACAGCAGCTCCACCGTATCAGGGGCGGCAAGACCCATGGCACGGAGGGCATCCACCTTCGTGAACACCTCTGCCGGGGCGCCGTCCATGACCAGCCTGCCGTCGTTCATGACGATAAGGCGGTCGGCATCCATGGCCTCGTCCATATGGTGGGTGATGAGCACCACGGTGATGCCCCGTTTCCGGTTCAATGCACGGATAGCGGAGAGCACCTCGCGCCGTCCGGAGGGATCCAGCATGGCGGTGGCTTCATCCAGCACGATGCACTCCGGGGCCATGGCGATCACGCCGGCGATGGCCACCCGCTGCTTCTGTCCGCCGGACAGCAGATGGGGCGCGTGGCGGGTGAATTCCGACATGCCCACCGCCGCCAGAGCGTCATCCACCCGCTGGCGGATCTCATCGCTGGGGACGCCCAGATTCTCCGGTGCGAAGGCCACATCCTCCTCCACCACGTTGGCAACGATCTGGTTATCCGGGTTCTGGAACACCATGCCCACACGGCGGCGGATCTCCAGCAGAAGGGCTTCATCCTTCGTATCCATGCCCTCTACATACACCGTGCCACCGGAGGGCAGCAACACCGCGTTCATATGCTTGGCCAGAGTGGACTTGCCGGAGCCGTTATGACCCAGCACCACCACGAAGCTGCCCTTTTCAATGGACAGCGACACATCCTCCAGCGCCGTGGTGGAGGCGCTTACCCCCTCCTCCGCCGGGTAGGTGAAGGAGAGGTGCTCGGTTTGCAGCATAGTTGACATAATATTTATCGTTTCCTTATGAAAATGATCGCGTTATTCGCTGACCCAGCGGCCTGTGGCGCCGCAGGGCAGCGCCATGCCGGACTCGGTACAGGGCAGGCCCAGCTCGTCCCACATGACCTTGCCGCCGAAGCGCTGGCAGGCCAGCAGGTGCAGGATATAGCCCAGCACGGAGGGCGCAAGGCCGGTGGTATAGCTGTTGATGATAACGAACAGGGGCTTATCCGACAGCACCTGCATGCACAGCTTCACGAAGGGATACAGGTTGTCCTCCAGCTTCCAGACCTCGCCGGAGGGGCCGCGGCCATAGCTGGGCGGGTCCATGATGATGGCGTCGTAGGTCTTGCCGCGGCGGATCTCCCGCTCCACGAACTTGGCGCAGTCATCCACGATCCAGCGGATGGGCGCGTCGGCTAGGCCGGAGAGCCTGGCGTTCTCCTTGGCCCAGGAGACCATGCCCTTGGCCGCGTCCACATGGCAAACGCTGGCACCCGCCTTGGCGCAGGCCACGGTGGCGCCGCCGGTATAGGCGAACAGATTCAGCACACGGATGGGCCGCCCCGCATTGCGGATGGCATCCATGGCGAAGTCCCAGTTGGCCGCCTGCTCCGGGAACAGGCCCGTATGCTTGAAGTTCATGGGCTTCACCTGGAAGGTCAGCTCCTTATAGCGGATGGGCCAGCTCTGGGGCAGGTCGTTCTTCTCCCAATGGCCGCCGCCGGTGGAGCTGCGGCTGTAACGGGCGTTGGCCTGCCGCCACAGCTTCGAGCGCTTGTCCGCCTCCCAGATGGCCTGCGGGTCAGGCCGCACCAGGATCTGACGACCCCAACGCTCCAGTTTTTCTCCGCCGCCGCAGGAGAGCAATTCATAATCCTGCCAGCCGTCCGCGATCCACATAACCCCATGTCCTCCATACAGATAATAAATCAGTTTATTATACATCGCCGCACCCTGCCCGTCAAGGCCGGGAAGGGTGCGGAGCATGGCCATTTTCCGGTGTTTTTGGATTCTTCATAAAAATTTTACGTCTTGTTGCCCCCGGAAGGGCAACAAACGCACGGCACTCCCCTATGGGTGCGGGGCGGCGCTCCGCGCCCATTCTGACATGCAGGAGGTACTTATGACACAAAACAATGCGGCGCAATCCGCCATCGAGCGGGACGCGGCAGCGGCCATGGCAGCCGCCAACGCCGCCGACATTCTGGCAAAGCCGAAGATCGGCCGGGACGAGCTGCGCAGAGCCAACGCGATCCTGAAAATGTACAAGCATGGAAAGCTGCATCTGGAGCAGCGCATCATTGACAACGAGCAGTTCTGGAAGCTGCGCCACTGGGAACAGATGGAGAAGGAGGGGCAGGGCGGCAGCAGCGGCGACCCCCAGCCCGCCAGCGGATGGCTGGTGAACTGTATCCTGTCCAAGCACGCCGACGCCATGGACTGCTACCCCTCCCCCACCGTGCTGCCCCGCGAGCCGGACGACCGGCAGGAGGCCCAGCGGCTGAGCCGCATCCTGCCGGTGATCCTGAAGAAGAACCAGTTCAAGCGCACCTATTCCTCCGCATGGTGGTACAAGCTGAAATCCGGCTGCGCCGTGTACGGTGTGTTCTGGGACGGCAGCAAGCTGAACGGCCTGGGCGACATCAGCGTGAAGCGGATGGATCTGCTGAACCTGTTCTGGTCCCCTGGCGTCACCGACATCCAGCAGAGCCCCAACTTCTTCTCTACCGAATTGCAGGACAACGAGGAGCTGCTGGCGGCCTATCCCCAGCTGGAGGGAAAGCTGGGCCGGGGCGACATGACCCTGAGCCGCTATCTCTATGACGACACGGTGGATACCTCCAACAAATCGCTGGTGGTGGACTGGTACTATCACACGGAGGTGGATGGCCGGAAGGTGCTGCAATACTGCAAGTATGTGGGGGAAACGGTGCTGTATGCCACAGAGAACGACACCCGGCAGCCTACGGAGGCCCAGTTCCGCGGCGTGGACGAGAACGGCGCGCCGGTGATGGAGGAGGTGCCCTGCGGCCCCAGCATGGCGCAGCGGGGCTGGTACGACCACGGAAAATACCCCTTCGTATTCGATGTACTGTTCCCCGAGGAAGGAACGCCCTGCGGGTATGGCTATGTGGATCTGTGCAAAAGTCCCCAGAAGCAGATCGACCTGATGAATCAGGCCATCCTGAAAAACACGCTGGCCAACGCAACGCCCCGGTTCTTTATCCGCTCCGACGGCGCGGTGAACGAAAACGAATACGCCGACTGGACGCGGCCCTTTGTCCACACCAATGGAAATTTGGGCAGCGACTCCATCGCGCCCATCCACGCAGGCAGCCTTGACAGCGTGTATGTGGCGATCCTGAACAACAAGATCGCGGAGATGAAGGAGACGGCGGGCAACCGGGATGTGGCCAACGGCGGCACCGCCTCCGGCGTAACGGCAGGCACCGCCATCGCCGCTTTGCAGGAGAGCGGCGGCAAGCTGAGCCGCAACATGATCGACGATGGCTACGAGGCCTTTGCCGACGTGGTGACGCTGTGCATCGAGCTGATCCGCCAGTTCTATGAGCTGCCCCGGCAGTTCCGTCTGCTGGGCGCCATGGGGACGGAGGAGTTCATCAGCTATGACTACCGCGGCCTGCAGCCCCGGATGATGGACGACGGCGTGAACGTATCCTACCGGGTTCCGGAGTTCGATCTGGAGATCGGCGCGGAGCAGGAGAGTCCCTACCGCACGGCGGAGCACAATCAGCTGGCCCTGCAGCTGTTCCAGATGGGCTTTTTCCGGGATGATCTGGCGGATCAGGCGCTGCGGTGCCTGGAGCTGATGGAGTTCAAGAACAAGGATCAGCTGGCGCGGGTGATCTCCTCCGGCAAGACGCAGGCCTCGGAGATCGCGGCGCTGCGGCAGCAGCTTTTGCAGCTGGCGCAGATCGTGGACGAGGTCAAGGGCACGCATCTGGCGGAGAGCCTGACAGCTGAGCCATCCGGCGGACAGGTCAGGCCCTCCGGCAGCGCCATGAAGGCGGCACAGACGGCGGCCGGCGCCATGGAACGCAGCCGTAAGCAGTCCAGGGAGGTGGTGCGGCCCAGATGATCCGCGCAACGATACACGACCGCGCCGTATGGGCCTACGGCCACAGCGGCTATGGAGCCAAGGGACAAGACATCATATGCGCCGCCGTCAGCATGCTGATGGAAGCCGCCGCCGCGACGCTGAAGGCGCAGAGCGCCCCGGTGCTGGACATCCGGGGCGACGGCTTCTGGTCGCTGATGGCGGCGCAGGACAGCGGCGCACTGGAGATGGCGCGGCAGGGACTTTGCCTGCTGGCGCGGCACTATGGAGACTATGTGGAGGTCAGAGACCTTCGGACAAGGAGGGAACGCCATGCATGATGAGCAGGAATTGACGCAGGCCGGTACGCCGGAGACCGTGGATACAGATGGCGCGGCGGCGGAATTTGAAGAACTGATCCAGGGGCGGTGCAAGCAGCCGTTTCAGGCGCGGGTACAGAAAATTCTGGACGGCCGCCTGCGGACGCTGCGGCAGGAGAACGAGACGCTGCGGCGTCAGGCCCAAGAGCAGCACGCCTACGAAAGCGGCTGCGTGGCGCGGCTGGCGCAGGAGGCGGAGGATATCCGCCGGGTCTATGAGGACTTTGACTGGCAGAAGGAGATGCGCGATCCCACCTTCGGCCGCCTTGTGGCGGCGGGCATCGACGGGCGCACCGCTTATGAGGTGACCCACCGCAGAGAGCTGCTGGCGCAGGCCATGCGCTACGCCGTGCAGCGCTCCGGCGAGCAGATGAGCCGTGCCGTGGCCAGCGGCGGACGGCGGATCGCGGAAAACGGCGGCCACGGCAGCAGCGCCGTGACCCGCGCCGACCCCAAGGCGCTGACCTCCGGCGAGCTGGCGGAGATCCGGAAGCGGGTGCAGCGCGGAGAAAAGATCCGGTTTTAAACCGGGTTTTGATATAGATGTCCGGGTATCCGGGCGGGCTCGCGGGCTACCGCAGACGCTTTCTTCGGGCGCAGAACGCTCCCGCCGCCGGGGAGAAACACCATACTTTATATTAAGGAGAGTATCAAGATGAACGAATATTCCTTTGATCTGCAGCGCTTCGCTGACAGCAACGTACAGACCACCGGCACCCAGAGTCTCAGCGCCGAGATGAAAACCTATTACGGCATGGAGCTGCTGGAAAACGCCAAGCCCGCGCTGGTACACAACCAGTTTGCCGCCACCAAGCCCCTGCCTGTGGGCGGCGGCAAGACCGTGGAGTGGCGCAAGTTCGGTTCCTTCGACAAGGCGCTGACGCCCCTGACCGAGGGCGTGACCCCCGACGGCAGCGGCATCACCGTCAGCTACATCACCAAGGAGCTGAGCCAGTACGGCGACTACACCACCGTGTCCGACATGCTGGATCTGACCGCCATCGACGACGTGGTGCTGGAGATCACCGACCGCCACGGCGCCAACATGGGTCTGACGCTGGACACCGTGACCCGCAACGAGATCCAGCAGGGCACCCACGTCATCTACGCCCCCGGCAAGGATGCCGACGGCAAGAAAACCGAGGTGCTGCACCGCTACGGTCTGGACAAGAGCTGCACCATGACCGCCGAGCTGGTGGCCCGTGCCGCCACGGCGCTGAAGAAGATGAACGCGCCTACCTTCGACGGCAAGTATGTGTGCATCATCCATCCCAGCGTGGCCTTCGACCTGCGCAACGATCCCGACTGGGTGGCCGCCCATCAGTATGCCGCCGCCACGGAGCTGTTTTCCGGTGAGATCGGCGAGCTGCACGGCGTGCGCTTCGTGGAGACCACCGAGGCCAAGATCTTCCGCGGCGACGATCTGGCCGCCAACAGCCGCACCCTGACCGCCAGCGCCGCCGCCAACGGCTCCGCTACCGTCAGCTTCGACGGCGGCACCGTGGCCGCCGGCGCCCTGGCAGGCCGCTATGTGCTGTGCGGCGGCAAGCGCGTGAAGGTAAAGTCCAACACCGCCAGCCAGCTGACGCTGGAGGAGGCCGTCACCCTGGCGGACAACGACGTCATTTATCCCGGCGAGGGCGGCAAGGACGGTCTGGCCGTGTACGGCTGCCTGTTCGTGGGCAAGGGCGCTTACGGCGTGGTGGATCTCAGTGAGGGCACCGAGGTCATCGTGAAGCCCCGCGGCTCCTCCGGCACCGCCGATCCTCTGGATCAGCGCTCCAGCGTGGG
>CAKTIE010000027.1 GCA_934565655.1 uncultured Oscillospiraceae bacterium | reverse complement strand
GTGGACTGCGGCATCACCGGCGTGGAGGAGGTGGCCTACGCCCGCTCCATCGGCATGGACGTGGTGGTCACCGACCACCACGAGTGCAAGGAGACGCTGCCGGTGGCGGCCGCGGTGGTGGATCCCCGCCGCACCGACTGCGAATATCCCTTCAAGCATCTGGCGGGCTGCGGCGTGGCGCTGAAGCTGGTGCTGGCCCTGGGCGGCCCCGACCGGGAGGAGGCCCTGTTCTCCCGGTACTGCACGCTGGCGGCCATCGGCACGGTGGCGGACGTGATGCAGATGACCGGCGAAAACCGCACCATCGTATCCCGGGGCCTTGCCTCGCTGGATCGCTCGGACTTTATCGGGCTGCACGCCCTGCTGAAGGAGGCGGGCCTGTCGGGCCGTGAGATCTCCTCCGTGCAGATCGGCTTCGTGCTGGCGCCCCGCATCAACGCGGCGGGCCGCATGGGCGCGGCGGACATGGCCGCCGACCTGCTGCTGTGTCAGGATCCGGCTAAGGCCGAGGAGCTGGCCAAGGCCCTGTGCGCCCTGAACCGGGAGCGGCAGAGCGTGGAGCAGACCATCTATTCCCAGGCAGAGGCCATGATCGAGGCGCTGCCGGAGGACCAGCGCCGGGCGCTGGTGCTGGCGTCGGAGACGTGGCATCAGGGCGTGGTGGGCATCGTGGCCTCCCGCCTCAGCGAGAAATACTCCCGGCCCAGCTTCATGATCCATCTCAACGGCGGCGTGGGCAAGGGCTCCTGCCGCAGCTGGGGCGGGTTCAACCTGTTCGCCGCGCTGGAGAGCTGCTCCGACCTGCTGCTGGGCTTCGGCGGCCACGAGCTGGCGGCGGGCTTTACCATCGACGAGGCCAACATCCCCGCCTTCCGGGCGCGGATGAACCAGTACGCCGCCGAATACTGGGTGGGCAAAACGCCGGAATCGGCGCTGGAGGTGGACGTGGAGATCCGCCAGCCCGGCCGGGTGACATTGCAGGAGGTGGAGGCGCTGACGGCGCTGGAGCCTTACGGCAGCGGCAACGCCCGGCCCCTGTTCTGTCTCATGGGCGCCACGCTGCTGCGTACCCAGAACGTGGGCCAGAACCGCCATCTCAAGCTGCGGCTGGGCAAGGGCAACGCCCAGTTTGACGGCATTTTCTTTTCCACCACCGCCGCCGCCTGCGGCTGCGCCGAGGGCGACCGGGTGGACGCGGCCTTCTACTTACAGGTCAACGAGTTCCGGGGCAGCCGCACCATGCAGCTGCAGATGGTGGACATCCGGCCCTCCCTCTCGGCCAGCAGCCGGGAGCAGGAGTGCCTGACGCTGGTGGAGCAATGTGCCGCCGGAGCGGCGGTGTCCGCCAGAAACGCCCACCGGATGCTGCCCTCCCGGGAGCAGTACGCGGCGGTATGGCGCTCGCTGGTGCACATGACGCCGGAGGGCGCGCTGCACACGGCGTATCTGCCGCTGCTGCGGTCGCTGTCGGCGGCCATGGGCAAGGCCGACGGCTTCCTGCGCAGCGCCTTCTGTCTGGCGGTGTTCCGGGAGCGGGGCCTGCTGGAGCTGGAGGTACACGGCGACGACATTGATCTGCGTTTGGCCGGAAAGGACAAGAAGGTCCGGCTGGAGGATTCCATCTACATACGGCGTCTGACCGACGCGGAGACCGGACGGGGAGGAGGCGGCAGCCAATGACCAAAAATGTGGATATCGAGGCCATGTATCAGCATCTGGAGGACACCGTCCGCAGCTACAACCCCTCGGCCAATTTCCAGCTGATCCGGCAGGCCTATGAGTTTGCCCGCGACCAGCACGGCGCCCAGCTGCGCAAGGACGGCTCCCCCTTTGTGACCCACCCGCTGGCGGTGGCCCAGATCGTGGCGGAGGAGCTGCATCTGGACAGCGAATCCATTGAGGCGGCGCTGCTCCACGACACCATCGAGGATACCGCCGCCACCCATGAGCAGCTGGCCAAGATGTTTTCCCCCACGGTGGCCGATCTGGTGGAGGGCGTCAGCAAGCTGACCCGCGTCCACTACACCTCCAAGGAGGAGGAGCAGATGGAGAACCTGCGGAAGATGCTGATGGCCATGAGCAAGGACATCCGGGTCATCCTCATCAAGATCTCCGACCGGCTCCACAACATGCGCACCATGGAGTATCAGACGCCGGAGAAGCAGAAGCAGAAATCCTTCGAGACCATGGAGATCTACGCGCCCATCGCCCACCGGCTGGGCATGCAGAAGATGAAGTGGGAGCTGGAGGATCTTTCCCTGAAATATCTGGATCCCGTGGGCTACCGGGAGATCACCGAAGCACTGGACGAGAAGGCGGCGGAGTACGACGGCTTCATGTCCGCCATCCATGACCAGATCGTGACGCGGCTCCGGGACGAGGGCATCGAGGCCACCGTCTACGGCCGCATGAAGCACCCCTACTCCATCTACCGGAAGATGTACACTCAGAACAAGAGTCTGGACGACGTGTTCGACCTGTTCGCCTTCCGTGTGATCGTGGACACGGTGGCGGACTGCTATAACGTGCTGGGCATCATCCACGACCTGTTCAAGCCCATTCTGGGCCGGTTCAAGGACTATATCGGCACCCCCAAGCCCAATTTGTACCAGAGCCTGCACACCACGGTGGTGGGCGAGAGCGGCATCCCCTTCGAGGTGCAGATCCGCACCAAGGAGATGCACGAGGTGGCGGAGTACGGCATCGCCGCCCACTGGAAGTACAAGCAGAACGGGCAGGGCGGCGGCGACGAGGGCCGCTATGAGTGGGTGCGCCGCCTGCTGGAGAATCAGGAGGGCGCTGACGCCGAGGACTTTATCCACTCCCTGAAGGTGGATATGTTCGCTGACGAGGTGTTCGTGTTCACTCCCAACGGCGACGTGATCAACCTGCCCGCCGGAGCCACCCCCATCGACTTTGCCTATAACATCCACTCCGCCGTGGGCAACCACATGGTATCCGCCAAGGTCAACGGCCGCATCGTGCCGTTGAACCATCGGCTTCAGAATGGCGACGTGGTGGAGGTCACCACCAGCCAGAGCGCCCACGGCCCCAGCCGCGACTGGATCAAGATCGCCCGCTCCAGCAACGCCCGCAGCAAGATCCGCCAGTGGTTCAAGCGGGAGAAGCGGGATGAGAACATCGTCAACGGCCGCCAGAGCTTCGAGTCGGAGCTGAAGCGCACCGGGGTCTCCCTGAAGGAGCTGCTGGCCGACGAGAACGTACCCAATGTGCTGAAGAAGCTCAGCTTCAACTCCGTGGACGACATGTACGCCGCCATCGGCTACGGCGGCGTCACGGCCCTGAAGGTCATCGGCCGTCTGCGGGAGGATATCCAGCGTATCCTGCACCAGCATCAGGCCGAGCGGCAGGCGGAGGTGCCTGTGGCGGGCCAGCCGGAGGTGATGCGGCCCGCCGTGCCCCAGCGGAAGGGCGAGCACGGCATCATCGTGGAGGGCCTCAGCAACTGTCTGGTAAAGTTTTCCAAGTGCTGCTCTCCCGTGCCGGGGGACGACATCGTGGGCTTTATCACCCGGGGCTACGGCGTGTCCGTCCACCGGGCGGACTGTCCCAACGTGCTGCGCTCCAAAGACAATCCCGCCGAGGCGGGCCGCTGGATCCGGGTCAGCTGGGCCGACAAGACCAGCGAGAGCTATCACACCATGCTGCAGATCGTGGCCAAGGACCGCATCAGCCTGATCGTGGACGTGTCCACGGTGCTGTCGGCCACCAAGACCCGTGTGCTGTCCCTGAACGCCCGCTCCACGCCGGACGGCTTCGCCCTGCTGGATCTGGGCATCGAGGTAAACGGCCGGGATCAGCTGAAAACCGTCATGAACCGGCTGGAGCAGATCCAGGGCGTCATGAAGGTGACGCGGCCGGCGGGATAAAAAATACTGGCGCAAAATCTAACGATTTTGCTGCCAAAAAGGCTTGCGGTCGGCTGCGCGCGCAACGGCAGTGCGGTGCAAATCCATCTGGATGCTACGGCGGCATAGCCGCCGAGATCGGCACTAAAAATATGCCACCGGCATATTTTCTTAACGTGCCGACGTCGGAAAAATGATTAAATTGATTCGCCGCCTGCGGGCGGCGAACTCTGCGAGGCTTTTAAATACTATCTGTATAAAGGAGAACAAATTATGCGCGCTGTATTGACCCGCGTGAAGCACGCCTCCGTCACCATCGACGGAAAAGTACACGGCCAGATCGGTGAGGGCTTCCTGATCCTGCTGGGCATCACCCATGAGGACACCGAGGCGCAGGCCGTCAAGCTGGCGGACAAGCTGACGGGCCTTCGCATCTTCGAGGATGAGAACGGCAAGATGAACCGGGGCCTGGACGAGGTGAAGGGTGAGCTGCTGATCGTATCCCAGTTCACCCTGTACGGCAACTGCAAGAAGGGCCGCCGCCCCGAGTTCCTGGCCGCCGCGCGGCCTGAGGTGGCCATCCCCCTGTACGAGAAGTTCGTGGAGCTGTGCCGCGCCAAGGGCTTCCACACCGAGACCGGCGAGTTCGGCGCCTATATGCAGGTGGACAGCCTGAACGACGGCCCGCTGACGCTGGTGGTGGACACCGACCAGCTGTAAGGAGGGCGCACGGATGAAGGTACTCTCTCTGATGGTGGGCCCCATCATGACCAACTGCTACATCCTCTGCGACGAGGAGGCCGGGGTCTGCGCCGTCATCGACCCCGGCGACGAGCCCAAGCGCATCGAGGCCATGATCGCCTCCAGCGGCTGCACCCCCATCATGATCCTGCTGACCCACGGCCACTTTGACCACTGCACCGGCGTGGCGGGCCTGCTGGAGACGTGGCCGGAGCTGCCGGTCTATATCCACCAGGGCGACGTGACCGACGGCATGGGCGGCGAGCTGCGCTTCCACCGGCTGGGGGAGAAGAACCAGCGGTACTACAAGGAGGGCGACAAGCTGACGGTAGGCAGCCTGACGCTGGACGTGCTGGAGACCCCCGGCCATTCCACCGGCTCCGTGTGTCTGCTGGTGGAGGGGCAGGGCGTGCTCTTCGCCGGAGACACCCTGTTCCGGGGCTCTTGCGGCCGGTGCGACTTCCCCGGCGGCGACTATCGGGCCATGCTGAAGTCTCTGGCCCGGCTGGGCGCGCTGGAGGGCCAGTACACCGTCTATCCCGGCCACGATTCCGCCACCGACATGGACTATGAGCGGAAGTACAACCCCTATATGAAGCAGGGCATGAACGTATGAAGCTGATCTTTACCGGTCATAACGACCGTTACGCCATCGAGCAGGATCTGCTGGCCTTCTTCCCCAACGAGCGTCCGGTATACGACCCGGAGGCGGAGGAGGACAGCTGCGCCTGGGTAAAATTATCCGAGGGAAATACCTACACCACCGCGACCACCCGCATCCGGTATCAGGGGCGGGAGGGCCGCGGTCTTTCCCGCGTGCGCATCGACCCCGCGCTGACCCCCTATCAGCAGGAGGGCCTGCGGCAGCGGGCGCTGAAAATGAGCTTTTTCAAGGCGTCGGTGGAGATTCTGGGCCGCGTCCCCGCGTGGGGCAGCCTGACCGGCGTGCGGCCCGCCAAGCTGGCGGCACGGCTGCTGCGCGGCGGCATGACGCCCCGGCAGGCCGACCGTGAGCTGGACCGCACCTATCAGGTATCCGCGCCCCGCCGCCGCATGTGCATCGAGGCGGCTCAGGCGGGCATCGCCGCCAAGGAGGCGCTCCAACCCAACGACATCTCCCTGTACATCGGCATCCCCTTCTGCCCCACGCGCTGCGCCTATTGCAGCTTCGTCTCTCAGGCGGTGGAGCGCTCCTTCAAGCTGATGGAGCCGTATCTGGAGGCGCTGGAGCGGGAGATCACGCTGGCGGCTCAAATGGTGCAGGACACGGGCCTGCGCATCAAGTCCTTCTACATGGGCGGCGGCACGCCTACCACGCTGTCCGCCAAACAGATGGATCACCTGCTGACCCACCTGAACCGCAGCTTCGACATGAGCCATACGGTGGAGTACTGCATCGAGGCGGGCCGTCCCGACACCATCGACCGGGAGAAATTACAGGTGCTCCTTGACCACGGGGCCGACCGCATCAGCGTCAACCCTCAGTCGCTGGACGACAACGTGCTGCGGGCCATCGGCCGCAGGCACTCGGCGGCGGACATTCTGTCCGCTATGGAGCTGGCCACCTCTATGGGCTTTCCCCATGTGAACATGGACCTCATCGCGGGCCTGCCCGCCGACACGCCGGAGGGCTTCCGGAAAACGCTGGATCAGTGCATCAGAAGCGGCGCGGACAACATCACCGTCCACACGCTGGCCCTGAAAAAGGGCAGCCGCCTGACGCTGGAGGGCAGCCCCATCCCCTCGGCGGAGGCGGTGGCGGAGATGCTGGACTATGCCGACCCCACGCTGCGCGCGGCGGGCTTCGCCCCCTACTACCTCTATCGCCAGAAGTACATGTCCGGCAGCTTTGAAAATGTGGGCTGGTGCATATCCGGCGCGGAGGGACTGTATAATATTTACATCATGGAGGAGCTGCACAGCATCCTGTCCCTGGGCGCGGGCGGCTCCACCAAAATGGTGGACATCCGCCGGGATGACCGCATCGAGCGGGTCTTCCACCCCAAGTACCCCACCGAGTACATCCAGCGGCAGGAGCAGGTGGCGGCGGATCTGGAAAAGTTCGCCGCCTTCCACCGGGAGATGCTGGAGAAGTAGTTTTTCTGTCATTCCGAGCCAGTGCGCACACTGGCGTGGGAATCCGTATTCAAGGCCTCCTCTGAGAGGGAGGCAGAAGAAACGGATTGCCGCGTCGGGCTTACGCCCTCCTCGCAATGACAGTTCAAGGAGGTGACGGCTTGCAGCGCAAGCAGAGCTTTTTGAGCGGCGCGGCCATTCTGGCGGGCGCGGTGGCCGTGACCAAGGTGCTGGGCGCCCTGTACAAGATCCCGCTGGGGAACCTGCTGGACAGTCAGGGCATGGCCCACTTCTACGCCGCCTATAACGTGTATAACCTGCTGCTGATGCTGTCCACGGCGGGGCTGCCGCTGGCCGCCTCGCGGCTGACGGCCAGCGCCTGCGCACTGGGACGGCAGCGGCAGGCCCGGCAGGTATTCCGGGCGGCGCTGGTACTGCTGGGCGTCGTGGGACTGGTGCTTTCGGCGCTGATGTTCTGCCTGCCGGAGACCATGGCCCATGCCCTCCATGACCCTATGGCGGCAGCGGCCATCCGGGTGCTGGCCCCGTCGGTGCTGTGCGTGTGTCTCACCTCCGCCATCCGGGGCTATACCCAGGGGCTGGGCGACATGACCCCCACCGCCGTCAGCCAGATCATCGAATCCGCCTGCAAGCTGGTCATCGGACTGGGGCTTTGCTGGTTCCTGCTCCGCAATGGCGCAGACCCGGAGACCGGCGCGGCCGGGGCCATCGCGGGCGTCACCTGCGGCACGGCGCTGGGACTGCTGTTCCTGCTGTGGACGCTGCGGCGCTTCCGCCCCTCCGGCTGCGACACACCGGAACCGCTGGGCGATACCATGAAAGCCCTTCTGAAGATCGGCGTCCCCATCACCGTGGCAGGCGGCGGCATGAGCCTGATGACGCTGCTGGATCAGTCGCTGGTACTGGGCACCCTGCAAGCCACGCTGGGACTCAGCGCCGAGGCCGCCGCGGAGCTGTACGGCCAGTACACCTTCGGCATGACGCTGTTCGTGCTGCCGCCGTCCTTCATCTATCCCCTGTCGGTGTCCCTGATCCCCGCCATCACCCAGGCACGCTCCCGCCGCGACGAGGCTGCCGCCGGGCGGCTCACCGCCTCGGCCCTGCGGATCACGGCGCTGCTGGCCTTCCCCATGGGAGCGGGGCTCAGCGTGCTGGCCGGGCCGATTTTGCAGCTTCTCTATCCCGCCGTGCCGGACACGGCAAAGGCCGCCGCCTACCACCTGACAATACTGGGCATCGCCAGCATCTTCGTGTGCCTGATGGTGGTGACCAACGGTATTTTGCAGGCCAACGGCAGAGAGCGCGTCCCCATCTGGACGCTGCTGGCCGGCGGCATATTGAAGATCGTCACCAACTATCTGATGGTGGGCAATCCCGACATGGGCATCCGGGGCGCGCCGGTGGGCACGCTGTACAGCTACGCCCTGATCGTGGTGCTGAACATGATCGCGGTACACCGCTGCATGAAGGGCAGGGTGGACTTCTTCCGCTGCCTGTGGCGGCCGGGCCTTTGCACCGTGGTGATGGCGCTGGGTGCCAGCTCCGCCTATACGCTGCTGGGCCGCTATTTTTCCCAGAATCTGGCAACTGCTGCCGCCATCGCCGCCGCGGCTGCGGTATACGTCATTCTGGCGCTGGCGCTGGGCGCGGTGACGCGGGATGACCTGCGGCACTTCCCAAAGGGGGAAAAATGGGCGCAGCGCCTGCATCTTCGGTGATTTTTTGCGTTTTCTGTGGAAAAAGTCTTGCAATAAGGCGGCAAATATGGTAAATTTTCTATTGCCCTTTGCGTTAGGGGCTTTTGTTTGTTCTTAATGCGATACGCTTCGTTTTAGGATATGGTCTACCAATGAAAAATTTTTAGGAGGAAATACCCATGAATAAAACCGAACTGATCAACGCCGTCGCCGAGAACGCCGGTCTGTCCAAGAAGGCCGCCGAGGCCGCCGTCAACGCCGCCCTGAACGCCATCACCGAGAGCCTGAAGGCCGAGGAGAAGGTGCAGCTGGTGGGCTTCGGCTCCTTTGAGGTGAAGCACCGTGCCGAGCGTACCGGCCTGAATCCCCAGACCAAGCAGCCTGTCACCATCGCCGCCTCCAAGGTCCCCACCTTCAAGGCCGGCAAGGCGCTGAAGGACGCTGTCAAGTAAAAAAACAAGTATAGAAGAAAAGCGGCGCTGCCGCTTTTCTTTTTATCCCCAAGGAGGACGCATCATGAGACTGGATAAGTACCTGAAGGTCAGCCGCCTGATCAAGCGGCGCACCGTGGCCAACGAGGCCTGCGACAACGAACGGGTCACCGTCAACGGACGGGTGGCCCGGGCCTCCTACGATGTGAAGGTGGGCGACGTGATCACCATCCGCTTCGGCCAGAAGGCCCTGTCGGTGGAGGTGCTGTCGGTGGCCGACAATGTGGGCAAGGCCGACGCCGCCGCCATGTACCGGGAGACCGCGTTATAATTTCACACACCCTCTCATACAATGCAGTAACGCTTTGCAGGAGAGGGTGTTTCTTTTGGCATATGACATGAACGGCGGCAATGCCGTGTACCACCGGCTGACGCTGGAGGGCCGGGAAAAGCTGACGGTGGGCGGCGTGGAGGACGTGGAGCGGTTCGACGAGAGCTGCATCGTCATGTCCACCTGCGCCGGGACGCTGGTGGTGACCGGCGAGGGGCTGCACATCGGCAAGCTGAGTCTGGACGGCGGCGAGCTGCATGTGGACGGCCGCATCGACGGCATCAACTACGAGGAGGATCAGCCCAGCCGGGGCGGCGGCCTGTTCAGCCGGCTGTTCGCCTGATGGAGAACTATGTGGCGGCCCAGCTGCAGCAGCTGGGCGCGGCGGTGGCGCTGGGCGCGGCCGGCGGCCTTGTGTACGACGTGCTGCGCGCCGCCCGGCTCCTTGACCGCCGGGACCGGCTGCTGACCCATCTGCTGGACGCGCTGTTTGTGGCGCTGCTGGGCGCGGGCGTCCTGTGGCTGGCGCTGGTGGTAGGGGAGGGGGAGCTGCGGCTGTATATGGTCACGGGCATGGCGCTGGGCGCGGTGCTGTGGTTCTGCGTCCCCTCCCGGCTGCTGCGGCCGGTGTGGGACTTCTGGGCGGCGGCGCTGGTGGCGGTATGCCGTCTTGTGGGGCTGCCCTTCGTTTTTTTGTGGCGGGCCGCAAAAAAACTGCTGGAAATCGTCAAAAAGGGCTTTTCTTTTTTGCGCGGCTGCGCTACAATAAGGGTGGAAGTGTGGCGCAAGCGCCATGACCGGACAACACCGCAGCAGGAAGGAGGCAGCACTGTGGCAGGTGAGAAGAAACCCAAGCGGACGAAAAAGCGTCCCCCGGCAGCGGTGCTGCTGGTGCTCCTGGCGCTGGTGGCGGTGCTGGGCATCCAGATCGTGAAGGTGTACGGCCAGCTGAAAACCGCCCAGCGGGAGGAATCGGTGCTGAACCAGCAGCTGGCCCAGCAGCAGCAGGAGAACGACGCCCTGCGCTCCGACCTTTCCAAGAAGGATGACGAAAGCTTCATCAAGGCGCTGGCCCGGGATCTGCTGGGTCTGGCCGAGGAAGGCGAGCGGATCTTCTACGACGTGAATAACTGAAAAAAGAGACAGCCTCGGCTGTCTCTTTTTTGTTTTGGGATGGGCCGCGGCAGCAGTACAAAGCCTCCCCTGTGTAAGGGCACCCCAGTGCGCACACTGGGGCGTGCACAGCTGAGGTGGCAACGCGAAGCGTTGACGGAGGGTTGACACGTTAAGAAAATATGCCGGTGGCATATTTTTAGTGTCAATCTCGGCGGCTATGCCGCCGTAGCATCCATCTGGACGTCCACGGCACTATCTTAAATCGACAATCCCCCAGTCACGGCTTACGCCGTGACAGCCCCCTTTACACAAGGGGGCCTTTGGGGTGCCGCAGCAGTAGAAGCTGAATCGCTGTTTGCGGCGGCATGTGGTCATGCCGCCCTACGCAATTCTATCAGCAGCCGTTCCGTAGGGCGGGGTGACCTCACCCCGCCGCGAATCGTGCAGAGACTTCTTGCGTCCGGGCCGTCGGGGACGCCGGCCCCTACAATTTCCCCTATTGCAGCTTTTCCGTTACCTCGCGGCTCAGCTTTACGGCGCCGTAGAGATTCTTGGCGCTGCATCCGGCACGGCCGCCGCCCGCGCAGGCGCAGGCGCACGCACAGGCACAGCTGCTGGCGCAGGCGCAATGGCCTCCGCCGCCGAAGCCGCCTCCGCCAAAGCCACCGCCCCGGCTGCCGCCGCCAAAGCCGCCACCGCCGCTGCGGGGCGGGCGGGGCCGCGTCTTGGTGCCCACGCTGCCGGGACGGGGCTTGCCGTCAGGCCCGGCAGGGTACCAGAGATGGTTGACGAACACATACCGGGTACCGAAGCCGCCGGCGTAGCCGTCGCCCAGCTCCCGGAGGATCCACACCACCGCCCAAACGATGAAGATGGTGATGATCAGCGTCAGGAACAGGGCAGCCATGCTTGTGTCCTCGTCCTCGTCGTACCAGTCGTCGTAGTCCACGTAGTCAACAGGCATGTTGTCGGCGCTGTAGGCCTGATCCAGCACGGTGGGCCAGCCGGCATACCGCACCCGGACGTTCATGGTCTCGCCGTAATCCAGTCCGGCGTCGGTAATGGCCAGCAGGCCATCCTCCCGCGTCACGTCGCCGCTGGCGGAAGAAGTATCACTGAAATCGCCGGTAAGGCCGGTGGGATCCCGCCACAGCAGGGTCATTTTTCCGATCTTCGCCTCGTCAAACCAGCCGGGGGTGTAGTCGTAGGACACCGTATTGCCGTCCAGCGTATACATGAACTCCTGCACCCAGGAATAGGCAAAGGTGAAGGTCTCGCCATCGTCATAGGCCCGGTCAAGGTAGACGTACATGAAGCTGTTGTCGTACTCCAGCCGCTCGATGTTGTCGGTAAGGGCTGTCTCCTCCCGGATGGAGCCGTTGGGAATGCCGATCTTCAGCTCCTGTCCGTATGGCAGGGACTCCAGCGCCGTCCATGTCAAGGAGACGGTGATGTTCAGGCTGCCGTCATCTGTGTTGGGCTGGACGTCCACGCTGTAATCGTTGATATAGTCGTAATCCGCCCATGCCGCCACACTGAGACACAGCGCAAGGCCCAGGCCCAGCAGTAAAGTGAGAAGCTTTTTCATTCCGCCGCCTCCTTTCCCTTCAGCTGGCAGAGATGCTCCATTTTGACGCTCTCCGCCCGGATGGCGGCGCAGCGGGGACTATCCCAGATGTCCGCCCAGTCATCGTGCAGCAGGTCGCCCAGCGGCGCGTCGGACAGCCAGCTTTGACAGGGCACCACCTTGCCGTCCGGCGTCACCGCCATGTTGGAGAGACACGCGCCGCAGCTGGGGATCAGGTTCAGGCCCAGCTCACGCAGCGTCTCCTCACTGAGCCAGCCGGGAGAGGTGAAGTCCAGCTCCATGCCCAGCTCCCGTGCCGTCTCCACCGCCTGACGGAGGATGTCCGTCAGTTCATCGGGGGTCAGGGCGGTGGCCCGGCTCTCCTGTCCGCAGGCGCTGCCGGAGGGGATCAGCCCGGAGCAGGTGGCGTACCGCACACCCAGACTGTGGGCGAACCGCAGCGTATCGGCATAGTGGGTGTTGAGGGAGCACAGGGGCGTGTTCACCGATACGATCAGCCCGGCCTCCACCGCGTGGCGGATGCCCTGCACCGTGTCGTTGAAGCCGTTGACGCCCACCAGCTGGTTGTGGATGTTGCCCTCGGCGCTGTACAGGGTCACCTGCACGCTGTCAAGGCTGGCGTCGTAAAGTCCGGCGCACAGCTCCGGCGTCAGGGCCCGGCCGTTGGTGTTCAGGCGGGTGACGAACCACTCCGCCGCACGCACCAGCTCCACCAGATCGCTGCGCAGGGTCGGCTCGCCGCCGGTGAAGGTCACCTGGGGGATGTTGGCCTTGCGCAGAAGCTCCAGCGCGGTTTTCCACTGATCGGTGGATAACTCCGGCGTTTCGCCCATGGGCTGGCCCGCGGCGTAGCAGTGCAGGCACTTCTGGTTGCAGTGCCACGCGCCGTCCTTCGCCATGGCGCTGACCATCAGATCCATCCGGTGGGGCGCGGTCATCTCCGGCGCGTAGTCCCCCAGCGTCAGCAGCGCCACCTCCGCCTCCGGCTCCCGGCCCTGGGCGATGGCGATGAGGCTGGTCAGCATCAGGTGCATGTCGGCGGCCAGCGTCTGGCGTTTCGTGCGGGGGTAGGTGCGGTGGGTCTCCTCCACCGCCGCCGTCAGCAGGGCCTCCCACTGATCCTCCGCCAGCTCCTGCCCCTCATAGGCTTGCAGCTGATCCATCAGGTTGGCCAGCAGGATCGCCCAGCTGAGATTCAGCGGCACCAGCGCCGCGCCGTTGAGCAGCAGCAGAAACGGCGTGTCCGGCCCGTCATCCCTGGGCGGGATCATGTGGATGCGCACCACGCCGGGGCCCTTGGGGTCCAGCGTGATGTGGCGCACGCAGTCCAGATGGGCGCGGCGGTAGCGCCGCTCCCGGAATGTCATATGCTTCATAGAATCCTCCTGTGGGGCGGCACACGCCCCGTGCCCCAAGCATACCACACAAAGGGAAAAATGGCAAGGTGGGGACGGTTTCCCGAAGTGGGGTGTATATCAAAGGCCCCCTTGTGTAAAGGGGGCTGGCGAGCGTAAGCGAGACTGGGGGATTGACCGTTATCCGACAACCCCTCCGTCAACGCTTCGCGTTGCCACCTCCCCTTACACAGGGGAGGCTTTGAGCTGCCATACCCCCGCTGCATAAAAAGGAGCCGCGTCCACAGTTACGGACACGGCTCAAGCGGGTGGGATATTGGAAAGCTTCCGGGTATTATGGTACACCATCGGCCCCCGTCTTGTCCATAGGAGGTTTTGCCGCTTTTCCACGATTTTCGGCACACCTCGTCGAAACGCCCAAAATTTGTTTCACTTTTGTGAACTTTCCATAAATTTACTGTGATGCTCTTTTCAAATGCAGGGCAATGTGCTATAATGCGGACAAGGATAAGGGGAAATCCCTCCCCGACCCTTTGTTCCGTACCCCAAGAAAGGAGCAACCAATATGAAGTTCACATTCGCCTGCAAGAAGATCGCGCTGAACGACTCCATTAAGGAGTACGCCGAGAAGAAGATCAGTAAGCTCGACCGGTACTTCGCGGAGGAAGCGGACGCATTTGTGACCTTTGCCGTGGAAAAGAAAAACCGCTGCACCGTGGAGCTGACCATCCGCGCCGCCAACGGCACCCTGTTCCGTGCCCAGGCCGAGGATCCCGACGGTGACATGCGGGGCGCTATCGACGGGACTGTCAGTTTCATCGAGCGCCGCATCCGCAAGAACAAGACCCGCCTGGCCAAGAACCTGCGGCCGGAGGTCATGGAGCCGGAGCTGCCTGAGTTCCATGTGGAAGAGGAGGACGAGTTCCATGTGGTGCGCACCAAGCGCTTCACCGTCAAGCCCATGACCATTGACGAGGCCATCTTGCAGATGAACCTGCTGGATCATTCCTTCTATGTGTTCCGCAATGTGGCGGACGACACGATCTCGGTGGTCTATCGCCGCAACAACGGCGGCTACGGCATCATCGAGACCCAGGAGTAATCATATATACGAAAAAGACGGCCCGCGGGCCGTCTTTTTTTATTCAATGTCCTGCACCAGCACCGTGCCCTCCGCCACACGGAAGGTCACGTTGCATCCCGCGTAGGTCAGGCCGTACACCCGCTGGGGATCGTCCTGATACCGGGGCCGGGGATCGTTGGCCAGCACCGCCAGAAGGCCGGGGCGATCCGCCTCCGGAAGCCGTTCCAGCAGGGCGGGCGGGCAGTCCACCGCCAGCGCGGCGCTGTTGAGAGCGTCGGTAAAGCCGCCCCTGGCGTCAGGCCGTGCGTCGCAGTAGGGGAGATAGGGCTTGATGTCCAGAATGGGCGTGCCGTCCACCAGATCGGCGCCCCGGACGTGGATCACCGGCCCGTCGGGGGTGTCCCACTCTACGCCCGCCAGCTCCACGCAGCTCAGGCCGATGGGGTTGGGCCGAAAGGGGGAGCGGGTGGCGAACACGCCCATGCGCTGGTTGCCGCCCAGACGGGGCGGCCGCACGGTGGGCGACCAGTCCTTCCGGATGGCCTGATCGAACACCCACACCAGCCACAGGTGGGAAAAACCCTCCAGACCCCGCAGGGCGTCGGGATTGCGGTACTCCGGCGCAAAGTCGATCCGTCCCGCGGTGGGGGCAAGGCCGCTCTGCCGTGGGACGCCGAATTTCTCAGCGAAGGGGGTATGGATACGGGCGATGATGGAAAGGGAGAGGGTGTCCATAGGGGTCTCCTTTTGATTTATTTTTTTAGGAGAGTTTCGTCTCTGCGGGGACGAGGGATATTCCATACCTCCGGGCACGGGTCACTTTTGGCCGCGTCATGCTGTGCAAGCACAGATGGACACTACGGCGGCATAGCCGCCGAGATCGGAGGCTAAAAACATGCCACCGGCATGTTTTCTTAACGCCCCGACCCAAAAGTGACCAAAAAGACAGCTTAAACCTGCGGTTTAAGAATCCGCGCACGCTATGCTATAATACAAATTTGCAGCCTTATACCACGCGTTCACAGAACACGGTTGATTTCGTTGCGAATGACGAATCGACTTTCTTTCTGCGCCGCTGCCGCTCATGCAACGCAACGGTAGAACCAAAAAGGCTGTTCGTTATGGGAATCAGCGGCAGCGGCGCTGGTGCAGAGACGATTCGATAATGAAACGTTACAGAAAATTTTGCGTAAACGTGTGGTATACAGTATCAAAATCAGAAAATGCATAGCGCGCCCGGAAGTGAAGGAACCGGAGGTTCCTTCTGGCGCTTTTGGGTACTTTTGCCGCCATGGGCAAAAGTACCTCGTCCCCGCGGGGACGAAATATCTCCCCACTCCGGAGGGCGAAATATTCAACAACAGGGGAGGGGCCATGCCCCTCCCCCCCTACGTTGGTTATTCTTCCTCGTCCTTGTCGGTCAGGGCCATGGCGATCACGCGGTCGCCCTCCTCCTTGAAGCGCATGACGATGACGCCCTGGGTGGCGCGGCCGGCACTGCGGATATTCTCCACCGCCGTGCGCAGCATGATGCCGCTCTGGGTGATCAGCAGGATATCCTCGCTGCCGTCCACCACCTTCATGCCCACCACGCCGCCGGTCTTGTCGGTGACCATATAGTTTTTGATGCCGATGCCGCCGCGGTTGGTGACGCGGTACTCCTCCACCGGCGTCTGCTTGCCGAAGCCCCGCTCGGTGATGGACAGCACCTGGCAGCCGTCCACGGCGCGGGCCGCACCGATGACACGGTCGCCCTCGCGGAGGCGGATGCCCCGGACGCCCACGGCGTCACGGCCCATGGAGCGGACGTCGTTCTCGTCGAAGCACACGGCCATGCCGTCATAGGTGGCGATCAGCACGCGGCTCTGGCCGTCGGTCTCCAGCACGGACACCAGACGGTCGCCCTCGTCCAGACGGAGGGCGCGGATGCCGTTCTGCCGCAGGTTGCGGAAGGCGGACACCGCCACGCGCTTGACGGTGCCGTTCTCGGTCACCATGGTCAATTGCAGATGGCTGTCGTCGGTCTCCTCGCTGGGCCGGTAGTGGATCATGGCCTGTACCCGCTCGTCGGTCTCGATCTGGAGGATATTCACCAGCGCGGTGCCCTTGGCGGCCTTGCCGGATTCGGGGATCTGATAGCCCTTCTTGCGGTAGACCTTGCCGGTATCGGTAAAGAACATGATGAAATCATGGGTGGAGGCGGTGAACACGTCGCAGACGTAGTCCTCGTCGCGGGTGGTGATGCCCTTCTTGCCCATGCCGCCCTTGGACTGGGCCGCGTATTCGCTGACCGGCGTGCGCTTGATGTAGCCGTTGTTGGTCAGGGTATAGACGCACTGCTCCTCCTCGATGAGATCCTCAATGTCGATCTCGTCCTCCACGTCCTGGATCTCGGTCTTGCGCTCGTCGCCGTACTTGTCGGCAATGGCGGTCAGCTCCTCCTTCAGGATGGACTTCACCAGGGATTCGTCGCTGAGGATCCGCAGGAAGTAGGCGATGCGCTCCTCCAGCTCCTTGTACTCGTTCTGCAGCTTCTCCCGGTCGAGACCCTGCAGGGCCTTCAGGCGCATATCCAGAATGGCCTGGGCCTGCACATCGTCCAGACCGAAGCGGGCCATCAGGTTCTCCTTGGCGTTGTCGTAGCTGGTGCGGATGATGCGGATAACCTCGTCAATGTTGTCCTGGGCGATCAGCAGACCCTCCAGCAGATGGGCCCGCTCCTGGGCCTTCTTCAGGTCGAAGCGGGTGCGGCGGACGATGATCTCTTCCTGGAACCTGAGATACTCGTCGATGATATGCCGCAGGGACAAAATCTTGGGCTGGCGCTGGTTTTCCACAAGGGCCAGCATATTG
>CAKTIE010000026.1 GCA_934565655.1 uncultured Oscillospiraceae bacterium | reverse complement strand
CGCCACAGGAAGGTCACGGCCTGCGCACGGGTGCAGATGCCGTCCGGGGAGAAATGGGTATCATCGGTTCCCTTGGTGATGCCGTTTTCCACTGCCCAATCCACGGCGTCCTCATAATAGCTGCCGGTGGCTACATCCACAAACACGCCGGTCTGGGGGTTGCCGTTGGCCTTCATAAAGATGACCTCGATGGTATGGGTTCTGCTGACATTCTCAAAGGTGTAGGACTTCACCGCGCCGATGCTCCTGCCGTCGATCTTGACATTGGCGACAGCATAGCCCTTGTCCGGGGTGATGGTGAAGGTCTGATCTCTGCCCTCGCGGACGCTGACATTGCCGGAGGGAGAGATTGAGCCGCCAGTTCCGGCGGTTGCCTTGATGGTGTAGTAGCTGTAGCCGCTGCTGCCTCCGCCGCCCGTGTAAGTCCAATGGGCATACACGGTGGTATCTGCGGGAAACTCGGTATCGGTCGTAATTTCTGTACCGCCGTTCTTTTTGGTGTACCAGCCGTCGAAGCTATGCTTGCTTCGGGAGGCGCTGGGCAGAGAGGTCAGCTTCTGATTGGTGGTGGTCATGCTGCCGACAGAGGGAGTACCGCCGTTGCCGTCAAAGGTGACGATGAACTCGGTGGGCGCAGGAGGTGCGTCCTTCTCAAAGATTGCTTTGACCTCCACATTGGTGCCCGGCATGGTGAACTTATCGTCCTTGATGGTCACGCCGCCGCTCATGACCTGCCACTCCTTGAAGTGGTAGCCCTTGTCAGGCGTGGCGGTCAGGGTGATTTCCGTGTCGGCAACCGCCTTTACATGAGAGGCGGAAACTGTGCCGTTGCCGCCGCTGGTCACAGTGACGGTGAACTCGACCTTATCCTCCACTGTCAGCGTGCCGTTGACCCTGTTGAGCGAATACCGCTCGTCCCAGCCGGATTTGAGGGCGGCAGTGGGAACAACGGTGTAGGTTCCGGGGGTATTGCGTGCCGTGGCCGCCGTGACTTCCTCGTTGTTCGCGTTAAGCAGCCGATAGGAAAGGGCGTTGTCCAGCACCGTATCCCGGTCGTCCGTGCGTCCTTCGCTGTCCAGCAGGCCGGTACAGCGCACAAGGTCTGTCGGCAGCGCATCGCCCTTAGTGATGCTTGCGCTGCCGGCCGTTACGGTGAGGGGGCGCGTAAAGACCCATCCACCGGCGACAATATCAGGACCGGACCATGGTGACCACGCCGCCGTGGTATCGGACACATAGAGAATATCGATAAAGGTCTGGCCCGCCTTGATCGCCCTGACCTTCGTCGTATAGTGGGACACTCCCGGCTCGCTGGTCGTATCAACGGTTTCCTCGTAAACCTCAAAGATTCCCTGCTCTCGCATAACCGCCGACCAGGTGCCGTTTTCGCCGGGATATAGCACCTTCCACTTGTAAGTGCGGGTATCTCCGTAGACCCAGGTGCCTAAATTCCATCCTGATGTAAAGCCTGCAAAGAGATACTGGCGCACGGTCAGCGGGGCGGAAATGGGCTCGTAGTCATCGCTGGTGATGGTGACGGTGTAGATGTCTGTTTCCAGCTGCTCGCCATCCGCCACATTTTTAGCATAGATCAGAAGCCCGTCATTATCTACGCTGATGCTGTCCAGAATGGAGGGAGACGCGGGCGGGGCAATGGCAGTAATCTTTGCGTTCGCAGGTGCTTTCCCCGGCTGGAAGAAGTCTGCCGCCGTCAGTGTGCCACTCTGCGCAGGATAGCCATACCCGCCCGGAATGATCCGGATCATGGGGTCTACCAGATCTTCCGCGGAAGGCGCGTCTTTCTCAAAGATGGCCTTGACCTCCACGTTGGCACTCGGCATGAGGAACTTATCGTCCTTGATGGTCACGCCGCCGCTGATGACCTCCCACTCCTTAAAGTGGTAGCCCTCGTTGGGCATGGCGGTCAGGATGATCGTCGTACCGGCCGCAGCGGTGGAAGGAGTTGCGGTGCCGGTGCCGTTGCCGTCATTGCTGACGGTGACGGTGTGCTCGACTGCGGGGGTGTTCGCTATGGTAATAGACAGCTCCTTCTTATCGTTGCCCACGCTGTTGATGGCCCGAACGGTAAATGTGGCAGTCTCTTCCGCAGTGGGTGTGCCGCTGATCTCGCCGGTGGTTTGTTTCAGCTTCAAGCCATCGGGCAGCTCGCCGCTGAAAAGCTCCCACAGAATGAAGCCTCCCCCAGTTGCCTGAAGCTGATGGTGGTACGGCGTGCCGACCGTGCCTCCGGGCAGCGTCGTGGTAGTGATCGCCGGCGCATCCTCCGAACTGAGGAGCTTCACCCGGATCGCGGCTGTTACCGCAGGCTCCGGCTGCTGATACTTGTGCTCGTCGTTAGCGTCGAATACCAGCGTGCCGGTGATGGTCTGCCAAGCCGTGGACTGCGCGTCATAGGACGATTCATCCCACGAAACCTCCATGCCAACCCTGAGACCGTCGATGGCCTCGACGACCACAATTTGCGGCAGGTTAAGCCCTGCAAAGGTCGTGCCGAGTTTCTTCTCCGTAATGGGATCCGGCTCCTCGCAGCTCTTGAAGGTGTTTTTGATGACGTTGACCTTGATCGTGGTCTCCGCCTTCCTATAGCCGCGCTGGTCAGCCGGCGTGAATACCACCGTCACAACGTTCTCGCCCAGCTCGTCAAACCATCCGGGCGTGCCCTCCTTGAAGGAGAAAGTGCCGGGGACGACGGTATCCGTCCCCTTGACCTTTGCCACGCCGTCCGCAAGAACGGCGCTTCCCCCGCCTGTGGCTCCCATCTCGAAGATCCGATTGACGAACATGGTATTGTCGGGCAGCGCAAAATCGCCGTTTTTCCACCGGAAGACGGGCGGCTGCGTGATCTCCGTCTCCACCGGGTCGGCCTGCAGCGTAACCTTTACCACGCCTCTGAGGTCGGCGTCCTCGGGTACGATGTAGTACTTCTCAAATTCGGCGCGGTTGACCGTACCGTAGATGGTCTGCTCCTCATAAGAATTGGGGTCGTAGTTTGAATCGTCCCACGTGATGATGCCGTACACATTGCCGTTCAGCCCGCTTCCCTCGTGGTTTGGTTCATCGGCCTCCGCGAAGAAATAGAACGCGTTCGGCAGGCCGAGATCTTCAAAGGCTGTTCCAATCTTTTTATTGTCAATATACGATGTATTGGCTTGCCTGAATTTGCGGGGAATGACGTCCACGTTGACGGTACATTCCGCCGTGGTGTACTTCAGCCAGTCATAGGGGGTGAAGGTGACCTTGAGCGCCAGCGGCCCCACCTGAACAAGCCCGCCGCCTCTGTTCCAGTAGCCGTATTTTTCCTGCTCCTCGTTCAGAGTGAACACGCCGTAAACCGGTTCGCCATCTGCCGTGGTGGCCGTTCCGCCGGAAAGATAATCGTCGGAAAAGGCGAGCTGGCAAAAATCGCCGCTGTATATCTGCCTGGAGTAGGAGGGCGGCTCCAGCTTTGGCACAATGCCCCCGTCGCCAATGAGCGTGATTCTGGCGATGGCCTTGACCGTGCTTGTCGGCTCCAGCTCATCCTCGTAGCGGCTTTCTTCAACATGCAGCTGGCCGGTAATGATCTGCTCGCCATATTTGTTCGGGTCATAGGTGGAGCCGTCCCATGTCACGGGGATGGGAAAGAAGGTCCTGCCGGTGTTGGTCTTTACCTCGACGAAGGGAAGAAGCCGCAGATTCTTAAACGCCGTGCCCAACGGCACGTCGGGGAGGACTTCCTCTGTGACGCTTGTGATCGTGTACTTGATCCCCGTCACGATGACGATACATTCCGCTGTGGCGTATGTCTCCGCGTCGTTGGGGGTAAAGAGGATTTCCATGCGGTTTTCGCCTGGGTCTACTACGCCGCCCCAATTGTGCTTGAAGCGGAACGAGCCGGGAACAACGGTGTCCGTACCATCGACCTTTGCTTCGCCGCCTTCGAGATCCTCATCAAAGTACCAATCGCCGACATACCCCTCAGAGGGCAGCGTGGGCGGGGTGGTGATGACCGTTTTGATGAGCGGCAAAAGGTCTCCGTAGGCCGTATGACAGGTTTCGCAAATGGCCTTCTCCGTACCGGTGGCCTTGCCGCCGGAGCAGCTGCCTGTTTCGGTATGGCTGCTGTCCGTGGTGCAGGTGCGTGTGTGCGTTCCGTTGCCGTTGGAGGTCCATTCGCCCCAGCTATGATTGTGCACCTCCCATATGGCGTAGATGGTTTCGTTCAAAGACGGATGTACCATCAGGTAATCCCAATAATATCCCTCTTCGCGAAGATACCTTGGTTCCCCATTCGGACTTTCTGCCCAACCCTTGAAGGTATATCCGTCACGGGTTGGAATTTTTTCTGATATAGGAACCTGTACATAAAGTTCCGAACTGGTCATGCTCTGACTTGGCGGCGCACCGCTGCCGCCGTTGGCATCGTAATGCAGCGTATAGGTAAATTGGGTGGCAGCGGGACGGACTGCCCCGAGCAGAGGCATTGGCATCGCAGCGCCGGATGTCCCTGCTGGGTCAGCCGGCTCTTTGTCGCTGTCCTCGGATTCGCGGATTTCGCACACATGGCCGCAGGGCGTCCCCGCGGCATCCTCTGTCTGCGGCGTATAGCCGCAGGCCTCGTCATGCTCCGGATGGTGTTCGCACAGGCCGCCCGTGTCCGGCGGAAGCGCGTAAGCTTCTTCGTCTGCCGCAAAGGCAGGCGCGGGCAGCATGGTCAGCACCATGCAGCATAGGAGCAGGATACTGAGTATTCGTTTCTTCATGATATCGTTCCCTCCTGTTCGTGTTGCGCGGGCTTGCCTGTCCCGCCTTTATTCTGAGTTTCCCTGTTCCTGAGCCGAATGCACAGCGCGGTGATCGCCGCCGCCGCGGCAAAGGAGACGACGGCCACCAGCACATAGCCGCCCGCATCCTCCCGCAGCAGCATCGCGCCGAACGCGCCCCATGCTTCCGGTTGCCCCGGCCCGACGACTATGCCCGCCGCCTGCATCAGCACCGCGAACAGCAGTATACACGCGGCGGAGAGGCTTATTGCCTCGCGCCGCTGCCTCCGGCGGGTGTTTTCCCGCACCCGCTGCTTGACGAGTGCGACCCGTCTTGCGGTATCGTACATTTCGTTTGAGCCCCCTTTCCGGTTTGTCTGGAACTGTGATAAAAACCCTTTCACTTATATAGGTACAAAAAATCGAAAAAACTCTCACCCAAAACGCAAAATTTTTCAAAAAAATTTGAGAGCCGCCAAAAAGCAGCTCTCAAGGAGTGATTATTCGGTTATTTCCTCTGCCCGAGGCGGAAAGCGGATAGCTTTCCCGCTGCCACCAGCAGCGCCGGCAGGGCGTAGGCCACATACTGCGCCGCGCCGCCGTAGGCGATGAGCAGATTGTAGATGGCGTGGAGGGTGATGGCCGCGCCCAGCAGCCCGCAGGTGCCCGCGATCTTCAGCCACGTCCGCCGCCATGTGTATGCAAGCCCGCCGCCCACGATCAGGCCGCAGAGGACGTGCATGGCTCCCGTGCCGAAGCCCCGGAAGAAGATAAAGGAGAAGCGGTCCGCGCCGTTCTGAATGAGATAGCACACGTTTTCAAAGGTGGCGAAGGCGAGGGCGACCGTTATTGCCGCAGCCTTGATCTTATCCCCCTCTGGTTCAAACACCAGAAGATAGAACACCAGCGGCAGCAGTTTCATCATTTCCTCCACCACCGGCGCGATCTCCACAGTGGCGGCAAGGGCGTCCGCCTGACACACCGCCGCGAGGAAGGTGTTGATATAGGCCGAAAGCAGACACACCCCCATCCCGGCAATGCAGAACAGGAAGAAGCGGAGCTGCCGCCTGCCCATGCACAAAGCGGCTACCAGCAGCGGGGACACCATGCAGATAAAAATATTCTCGATGTAGGTCATGCCGCCACCGCCTTTCTCGTGGCGGGCAGCAGCCCCAGAATCGCAAGCGTCAGCAGCATATCACACCAGAAGGTGGGACTTGCCAAAGAAGTATCCGGCCAGAAGCAGCCCGCCGTCCAGAGCAGATACTCCGCGAACGCAAAGCACAGCACCCCTATGTGGAAGTACCGCACATTCCGCGCCGCGCCCGTCTGCCCATTGGCGTAGACCAGTCCACGAATGGCGCAGTAAGAGAGAACGATCATCATGCCGCACCAGATCAGGTTGGAGAGAATGTCCCCGAAGATGCAGTAGAACGCCAGCAGCGGCACACCGAACGCAGGCGCAAGCCATGCCCTGCGGCAGCAGAAGGCGCATTCCTCCGGGGTGGAGAGCGTGGCCTGCAAGATGCGCAGGAAGATCACGCTGGCCACCCAGCCGAACTCCGCCACATAAAAGACCCGCGGCGTGGTGTCGAACAGCAGCAGATACAGCGTCCAGTAGAGCGCACCCAGCGCAAAGCAGCCATAGAAGCACAGCAGCAGAAAGTAAGCCTGCCTGCGGCTTTTTCGGTAGGCGATGCCCGAAAGCAGCGCGCCGACGAACGTGGTCAGTAATTGCAGCAGGTTCTCAATCAGCTCCATGAATCCCCTCGCTTTCTTTGTTCTGATCGTCCTCCCGGTTCATCTGCCGTAGCCGGAAGCACAGAACGGTCACGCACACGCCCAGAAGAAACGCCAGCAGCCCGATAACAATGTATCCCAAAGCCGCGCCGCTGTGAAAGATGCTGGCCGCCGTCTCAAAGCCGGAATAATCCCCGGTCTGGATGCTTGCGGCAATGCCGGGCATGGCGAGGGACGCGCCTACAAGCAGCGCAAGGCACGCCGCCACAGCGGAAGCCATGGTGACCGTATTGCGCCGCAGCCGTTTCTCCCGCTCAATTTTGGCAATGCGCCGCTTTGTCTCCGCGACACGTTCCTCATGACTCCGCATTTGTGATCCCCTCCCGTTCCAGCAGCCTTCGCAGGCTCTCTTTTCCGCGATACACCATATTGGTGATCTGCTTCACCGTTTTCCCCGTGACCTCCGCCGCCTGCGCGTAGCTCATGCCTTCAAAATAGGTGAGATAGAGGACTTCCCGGTAGTCCGGGTTCATCTCATCCATACAGAAATGCAGAATGCGGTTTCGCTCCTCCGTCCGGATGACCTCCTCCGCCAGCAGCCGTCCGTCCGGTTCGTCTGCAAGCGCATCGAGGCTGAACAGTAGCTTGCGTTTGCTCTTATGACGCAGCGCCATGTGCCGCGCCGCCTTGTAGAGATACGCCTTGAAGCCGCCGTCCCGTATCTTCGGCTTTTTCGTGAACAGATAGGCGAAAACGTCCAGCATCAGCTCCTCCGCCTCGTGAACGTCGTGCAGATAGCCGTCAATATACAGGGTCAGGGGGTCACCGTATTTCTTCATCAGGGACTCCAGTCCCGCGTCGTCGCCGCTCAGATATTGGCGGTAAAAAGCCTCGTCGCAGGCCATAGCGTTCACTTCCTTTTTGCGGATGCTAAAATGCAGAGGGGTATCCGTCAGGTGCTTGCCCTGCCGGAATCGCGGGGCTGTTCCTGAAAGCGCGGGTCAGAGGGCTTTTCCGCGTTTTCCGGGATCGCCCATGAGCGCCCGAACCGGGACGCGCCGGGGATCCGCCCCTCGGCGCAATATTGGTTGACCCGCCGCTCCGACACGCCCCAACGGTAAGACGCCTCCCGAATGGAGATATAGCCCTTGATCCCGTTCATACCGCACCTCCGCATGGATAATACTCAACACGATACATTATATACGAATATCCGAAGAAACACAAGGCATCCGGCGAAGTGTTCAGAGAAAAGTTACTTATGCAGGGAAGCACAAGAAGCATCGCTGCGAAGGACGGGAGAAAACGTGGCAAGCAGGGCAAAGAGGGCCCTCTTTTGCATTTTCGGGGAATTTTCGCCGCCGCGAAAACTCCCCTCTGCTTGTCAGGGGCAACGCCCCTAAGACCCCTTTGAACGCGCAAGATGCGCGGCTGCGCGTTTCTGCGAAACGCTTAGGAGCGTGACCGTTATTGCCGGTCATGCTCCTTTTTCTTCTCCTCCTCGCGCTCGTTTTTGCCCAGCATACGATCCACGTTCTGCTTGTGGAGCAGCAGCTCGCGCATCTCATCGCGCGAACGCCGGTATTCGGCATACGCCGCCTTTTTTTCCGCAAGCAGCTTGGCATATTCCTCCTGCAAGCTCTTGACGGTGGGGAGCTTTTTCACTCCCAGCTCGTCAAAGGCTTTCTTCGCCGCCTTGTGCAGCAGGATGTCGCCCTCATGCTCCGCAAGATACTTTTTTGAGTAGCCCGCCTTGCGGTATCCGGCGTAAACGTCGCGGGTCTTGGCGTAGTTGGCGATATGGGTTTTCAGCACAGCGATCTCCGCCATGCGCCCCTCCGCCGCCTTGATCTGCGCCGATAGCGCGTGATACCGCTCTGTCGCGGCCGCAGCTCTGGCCTCCAACTCCTCATAATCCAGCAAGCCGTGCTCCCGAAGATAATTGTAGGTCTGCGCCATCTGCTTGACGTTGAATACCTTCGCCCAGCGCTCGTAGCCCACGCCCTTTCCCGCTTGCAGCTTCGCCTCGATGTCGATGAGCAGCGCGTCCTTTTTCCGTGTGGCCTGCGCCTTCTTTCTGCGCGGCGTATGCTCCTTTTCCCCGGCGAGGACGGCGCGCAGCGCGTCCTCCGTGTAGCCCTCGATGGAGGACAGGCGGATAAAGCCCTTGCGGTCCGGGTGCCGTAGGGACAGCGTATCGCCGCGCCGCCTGACCTCGCAGCCTGCCTCCGCCAGCAGCTTCAAAAGCGCGTCGAAGCCGTCGGGTTTCTGCAAAAGCGCCGCGTCAATGAGGCCGCAGAGCAGCTCCCGGTGGGTGGGCTTCGCGTTGTCGCCCAGCCACTTGCCGTAGCGATTTTTCCCGCGCTTGGGCGCTGCGATGACGGACAGCCGGTGCTCGGTGCAGATGGCGTCGCTGAGCCGCGCGACGGCCCTGCCGGAGCCGAGAAAATCCCGAAACTTCCGCTTGCAGTCCAGCGCTGTGGAGTTCCAGATGATGTGATTATGAATGTGCTTTTTATCGGTGTGCGTGGCAACGAAAAAGGCGTGTCGTCCTTTCAGAAACCGCTCGGCAAACTCATAGCCCACGCGGTTTGCGTCCCCCGGCGTGATCTCACCGGGCTTAAAGGACTGTCGCACCTGATAGGCGATCACGTCGCTTTGCTGCTCCCTGCCGGTGAGGGTTTTGTACTGCCACTTGGAGAGCAAAAACTCCGCATCGGCGGTTTTGGGGTCGCACTGATAGGCGGAGATCAGCTCGCCACCCTGCGCCTTATCTGGATTCTTGGAATAGTCGACGCGGGCAGTCAGGCAGTCGGCAATCGTCTTGCCATGATTAACGTGCATGGAAATGATGCGTGTGGTCGCCATGGGGCCTCCTTGTCCGCTTTGAGGGTTACAATACGCCATACTTTGCGTATGATGTTGCCCGCATCCGCGTTGCGGACGAGGACAAGGTGCTGTCGCAGCAGGAGCTTGTGGCTTACCTGAGAAAGCAGGACGGCGCAGAGGACGCATGGGAACGGCGCGTGCCAAACTTTCTTGTGGAGCAGGTAGACGGAAAGCTGGTCGAGCGGTATATTGAGCGCGGGCATGAGGCAAAGCGCATTGAATTTGAATATGCGGATAAGACCTCTGCGCTGAATAAGCTGCTGCTGACCGAGGAAGAGCATCTGCTGAACGCGGGCATGGTGCTGTTCTGCGAGAGTATGTACGCAGAGCTGCAAATGGCGATCTTCGGGGGAACGGAGCGGCTGACGTTTCTGGACATCCAGCGTCATCGCGGAACGGTGTTTGAGCTGGTGGCGCTTGCCGAAAAATACATCATGAGCAATATCCACTGGCGCGTTCATTTTGACGGTTCCTTGCAGCGCAAGGAGATTCCCGAAATCCCTGCCGATGCCATCCGCGAGGCGCTGATTAACTCCTTCTGTCATAAGGACTACGGCGCTTGTCAGAGCAACGAGGTCGCCATCTACAAAGACCGTGTTGAGATATATAATCCGGGCAGCTTCCCGGAGGGCTACAAGCCGGAGGACTTCATCAGCGGCGATGAGCGCCCCGTGCGCAGAAATCCGCTGATTACCTCCATCCTCTCCTACTCAAAGGATGTGGAGAGCTTCGGCACAGGCTTGAAGCGGATTGCCGACGCCTGCAACGAATCAAATTGCCGGTTTGCGTTTAAGATTATGAAGTCAGGGTTCGTTGTTGTGTTCTTCCGCAGTGAAAGTCACGACGCACAAGTCGGCGCACAAGATGCCGCACAAGTCGGTATCAGAGATAAGATTTTGGCCTGCTGCCAAGAGCCGCGTTCCAGAACCGAGATCGCCGCATACTGCGGATATAAAAGCGTCCGCAGCCTTATGCAATCCCATTTGAAGCCCCTGCTGGAAAGCGGGCAGCTTCGCATGACCATTCCCGACAAGCCCAACAGCCGCAATCAAAAATATGTTGCGGTCAAACCGGAGGAATGATATGTTCACCTATATTTCCATTGAAGAATTTGCGGACGGCGTAGTAAAAAACAATAAGGACGCCAACCGCAGGGAGCTGATCGCGGCGCTGCGGGAATCCCTCGCCGCCAAGAAAAACGGCGCAGGGTGCATGATCTGCGGCGCGCCCATCTGGGCGGCCGGCAGCGCCATCACAGGGACGTATATGTGCTTCACCTGCACCACCGGCGAGGCCGATGACAGCGAGGATTACGAGATCGAATAAACAATACAAGCGCGGAGCATATCGCTCCGCGCTTGCTGTGTAATATGGTGTTTCTGAAATTGCACAAAAATATAGCTTTTCAAAATGTTTTGCGCGTTTCTAAAAATGTATCACCCGTAAATCCTGTCCTGAATCGCGTAGCGCAGGACGTGGAGCTTTGCTAACAGCCACGTCGCCAGCATGGGCAGTCCGTAGGGGCTTATGAGGAACGCAATTACCAGCAGCCCACGCCGTAGCTGACGGAATCCACAAAGAGTATGAACAGCCCGAAAAAGCCGAGAATGGCGGCGGGGATGCAGAGGATGCCGCTGGAGAGGCCGACAACGAACACAAGAAACCATGACACGACGGCAAGCACAGCCATGACCGGCGCAAACAGAAGCTTCAAAAGAAAGCGCATCTCTTTTTCCTCCATTCATTTGTAGTGTGAGAACAGGATACAGGAATAAGCTCCATATTGCAAGGATGACGGGGAACAAAAAAGCAGGGGCGGCCTGCGCGCAGCAAGCCGCCCCCACATGGGATAAATACCCCATTATCGGATGCCAGCAAGGCGGGACAGGATACCGCTTGCCGCCTGCCAGATCCGCTCCTGATTTTGGAGTATATCATCCATATCCGCAGCGTAAACGCGCCCGGTTTCATGCACCCGCCGCGCAAGCTGATTGAGGTTGTTGGAGGAATACCGAAGCAGCGAAACCAGCTCCCGCAGCTCCGGCAGGTCGAGCTTTACTACATAGCCGTCAATGGCCATCTTTCTCATGTACGCCGCCATGTTGTCCGTGCCGAGCAGCGCCATCTTCTGACGGATGAGCTCCTGCTCCTCCGGCGTCACGCGGACCTTGAGCAGCACGTCCCGCTTCTGCTTCGCCATATCAGCGCTCCAGCTCCCTGCTCTTGGCAGCGGGTGGCTTCTGCGCCTCCGCCGCCTGTTGCAGCTTGGAGCGGACGGAGGGCTTCCGGCTGCGGAGCGGCCGGGTGCGGTCCTCCTCCTTGGAGATGACGGCAAATACGCCCTTGCGGTCTTTCAGGTTGGAGAGGGTGAGGGAACGGAAGGGCAGCAGCTTTTGCAGCTCCGCCGTGTCGCGGCTGTTGGCCCTTGCCGCAAAGTCCGTGGAAAGCTCTGCGATGAAGTGCGTACCGCCGGGGCTGTTGGGCTGCACAGGCTCTTGCAGCTTACCCAGCAGCCGCGCAGCCTCCGTTTTGATCTCGTCGGCGGTAAGGGGCTGGCGCAGCCGCTGCTCATGCCGCGCCTGCGTGAGAAACAGATCCGTCAGGCCGGGATGTGCGCCTAGCCACCGCTTTTAACCTATAGCCTTACAACAACATTGTGTTTGATAATTCGCAGTAAGCCAGAATGTCCCTAATAGCATATTCGCTATTGACCAAGTATAGTGAATGCGCTATACTCAAACTATAAAGGAGATGATAGCAGATGCCTACAATCTGTACGTTCAGAGGAATCAAAATTTGTATCTATTGGAGCGACCACCTTCCGCCGCACTTCCATGCGTTTTACGGCGGTGACGAGGTTTTGGTCTCTATCAATGAAATCGAAGTGTTAGAAGGCTCAATGCCGTCCAAGCAGTTGAAGATGCTGCTGGGTTGGGCAGCGTTCCATCAGGAAGAACTCAAGGAAAACTGGGAATTAGCTAAACAGAAGCAGGAACTGTTTGCAATCGAGCCGCTTAAATAAGTTTTAGGAGGTGGCAAGCATGGCGAGAACCGAAGAATACTATCTGTCAAAGGGATTTGATCTGCCCACAGCCAAGTATTACGCAAATGGACGTCGCAAAATTGTGAGCGTAACACCGAATGATGATTTTACGCTGATACTCAGCTTTGATAACGGAGAACGTCGGCTACTGGACGTAAAACCCATGCTTATGAAAGGAACGGTATTCGAGCCGTTCTGTGACATTGCCAATTTCAAAAGAGTATATCTGGATGCACAGCATTGTGTATCGTGGGATATTGACCCTGCCGTGGATAGTGAGACGGTTTGGAACAACAAGGTAGACCTTTGTCCGGATAGCTGTTATATCAACAGCGTTCCAATAGGAGGAACCGCCCGTGCCTGAAAAATGTGCTGCTATTATTGATATGCTGATTGAACGGCGTCACAATCAAGGCATGACGCAGAGAGAACTGGCCGAGGCTGCATCACTTACTCAAAGCGTTATTGCAAGGCTTGAGAGCAAGAGAGCAATGCCCCAGCTCGACACTCTGATGAAAGTTGCCGAGGCACTGGGGTGCGACTTGAAACTGGTCGAATTACGATAACTCTAATATGAAAGGCTCGATACTGTAGGGTGTCGGGCCTTTTATCTAGCCAGCAAAGGCCGTGATGAATGGCGTACTGACTGGTACGGTGACTGGAGTAGCATCCGTTCCAGTCGCATCAGAGCCATCATTTGACCGATAGAAAACAGCCACGAATTCAGGTTTCAGAACTTCTATTCTAACCATGCTATCTCTCTTTCTTTATTCCATCGCAGATGCTCTTCTTAATCGCAACAAGTAGGGCTATCTGGAAACGCACATGCCTATCATCACAACCATCCGGCAGATTATGCTGGGTGTGGGCTGGGCGCTGCTGCTGGGCAATCTGGTGTTTCAGGCCACCCGCAGCATGATGGCCGGTGTAGGCTTTGAGGCAGACGATCCCAAGCTGCTGTTCACCCGCACCTTCGTCTTTTCTTTTCTGCTGGTGGTCAGTCCGCAGATCTGCGATGTCTGTCTGAATATGACCTCAGTTATTATCTGCTGTCTGGATGAGTCTGGTTCCACCGAAGGCGAAGCTGCGGCATGGGGTAAGGCGGTGGCCATGACCCTGTTGGAGATCGCCGCGGAGAGCCACCGGAGCTTTGCGCTGATCCATTTTGCCGGAAGCAGCAGTTGTCAAGTGGACATATTCCTCCCGGGTGAATATACGCTGGAGGATAAGTTGTCTGCGGCGGAGACATTTCTCGGCGGCGGTACAAACTTTGAACGCCCCATCCGGGAGGCAATCCGGTTGATGGAGTCGGAGGGCTTTGAAAAGGCCGATGTGGTTTTCATCACAGATGGCGAATGCGCGTTGTCCGATGGCTGTCAGCAGGAATTGCAGGCATCGCAGGCCGCGCATCATTTTACGGTAACAGGTATTTTGTTGGACAAAGGACGAGCTGGCATGGGTTTCAGCCTGAGCCCCTTTTGCCAGAAGATTTACCGAACCAGTGAGCTGACCGGAGATGCGGTTGTGCAATCGGTGATAAACTTACGAGTATAAAAGAAGGCGTGAAGTTTTCATGCCTCCTTTTATCTATCTACCGCAGTACTGCATACTCAAGTCACACAAAGCTGCCGTTTTTCCCTCGCTGCCGTGGCCCTCCGTTTCCGTCATTTGCGAATTTTTCAAAATGACGGAATGGAGGAAAAACGCCGTGAAAAAGAAGAAAAATTTTTCAAAAAGTTGGCCAAAACGGATCACTTCAAACGGAGTATTTAGTAAGAGGGAAAGAGAGAACCCTTTCCCGGCAGCAAAAGAGGATGACGCTTTGAAGCTTCCCTGGAACCAGAAAGAGCGCGTTCTGCACATATTCGACAGCTATTGTAAGAAGATACTGCGTCAGGAAAACGTGGATATGCAGCGGTCAGAGGTGCGCCATAGGGTGCGGGAGTGCAGTTTCTCGGAGCTGCCTTCGGAGCTTCTTGCGAAGCTTTGCTGCTAGGACGTTCACTCCGTTGAATTTGGAGTGTGTAGATACCACATCCCCGTCAACGATGACCGCCTTGCGGCGGCGCTGGCCAAGCTCCTGCGGGAGAAGCACGACGTGATCCTGCTGTCTTACTTCATGGACATGAGTGACCGAGAGATCAGGGAGCTACTGGATATGGCACGGCGGACAGTTCAGCATCAACGGACGGATGTCCTTGCTGAACGCAGAAAGCAAATCCTCCTTTCGCACGAAGCGGAGGTCAAAATCCGCAAGCGCCCATGGATGATCTGCGTGCTGATACAAATTGGTATCGTCATAGACCGTATTGCCGGTTTTCTGCTGATACCAATAGGCGGCAATCGGCTCCAGAAGATGGCCCATTATCAGTTGGTCCTGATTGGCCTTTATCGGTGTCTTTATAGAACTATCCATAGTTCATTTTCTTACACCTTCTTTTTATGCTTGAGATTCTTTTACTTTTTTGGACGGATACTTGTGTCTCCATGTTCCCACGTTTTTTCAGCGGACTGCATCTTCACAAAACCTACATGAGAAGTTCCGCGATTGTTGAGCTTTGCCAAGGATGGCTGATTTCAAAAGCGATTGACGGGATAAGAAAAAGCTGATAGACTTAGAATACTTAGCAAGACACATCAAGTCACCATCTTTGATATGCCGGAAAAGGCAATATTTCACCGATATTACAGAGGGCGCCTGATTTCCTTGGGCGTATATATCTGCTTCGTACCAAGCCGTAGCTCTAAAGCTTGTCTGTTCGTAAGCCAACCCTGCCACACAAAAGGATTTGAAACCATGAAGCTTTCCTCCATACTCAAGGACTACCCTGTTCTTTCTGTCTCTGACCGCCCTATTGCCGAGGCGTTTCTGTCTGGCCAAATGGAGCAGCAGATTCATTCCATCGACTACGATTCCCGCCGCGTCTCTGCCGGTTCTCTGTTCTTCTGCCTGCCCGGCGCTCATGCGGACGGACACCGCTTCGCGCCGCTTGCCTATGCCGCCGGCTGCCGTGCTTTTGTATGCAGCCGTAGGCTTGTCTCGCTCCCGGAAGACGCGGTGCAGATTCTTGTGGAGAATCCGCGCCACGCGCTAGCCTGTCTGTCGGCGTCATTCTATGGCCGCCCTGCGGAGAAGCTGACCGTTATCGGCATTACCGGAACCAAGGGCAAAACAACAACGGCATTTTTCCTGCGGGAGATTCTCTCTGGCTGCGGCTTTCCGTGTGCGTATGTCGGCTCCAATGGCGTGCTGATGGAAAAGGATTGGTTTGATACCGTCAACACGACACCGGAAAGCAGTGAGCTTCACCGCTATTTTCGCATGATGGTGGATCGTGGCATCACACATGTGGTAATGGAGGTTTCCTCGCAAGCGCTGGCCACACACAGAGTGGAGGGCGTCCGCTTCGATACCTGCTTGTTTACGAATCTGGCAGATGACCATATAGGAGAGGTGGAGCATCCCTCGTTTGCCGCCTATCGAGCGGCGAAGGCACGACTGTTCCGCGATTTTGCGCCGGAACACATTGTCTGCAATCTCGATGATTCCCATTGGAGGGCTGTCGTTGGGAATCCGGGCGAGAACACGGATTTCATTGGTTTTTCTCTGCACCAGCCCCTGTCCGACCATTGCCGGTTCACTGCCGCGGAAACCCGTCCCTTTCGCGGAAAAGCAGCGCTGGGCATCGACTTTACCTGTGTTTCACAGGGTGGGAATACCGCCGTCAGGCTTTGCGCTCCCGGAGAGCTTTCCGTGTATAATGGGCTGGGCGCCATTGCGGCAGCCTCAATTTACGGTGTGTCAGCGGCAGACGCTGCCCAGATTCTGCAGACGCTTTCCGTCCCCGGACGCTTTGAGGTGGTGGACGCACTGCCGGGAGTAACCTTTGTCCTTGACTATGCGCACAATGGGTTCAGCCTTGAAAATGCGCTTCAGGCTCTTCGGACATACCATCCCCATCGGCTGATATGTCTGCTCGGCTCTGTCGGATGCCGGACAAAAAAGCGCCGCAAAGAGCTGGGTGAGGCGGCTGGAAAATACGCCGATTTCGCAATCATTACGGCAGACAATCCGGACACTGAAGATCCCAATGAGATCAACCGGGAGATTCTGTCCTACTACGATCAAACGAAGCCCTATCTGCTTTTTGAGGATAGAAAAGACGCCGTTCGTGCAGCAGTACACATGGCAGAGACGGGTGACATCATTCTCTGCGCCGGAAAGGGTCACGAAACCTATCAGCTAATCAACGGCGAGAAGATTCCGTTTTCCGAGCGAGAGATCATTTTGCGCGAGGCGGCTCTGCGCCGTGACACTCAAGCCGCCCCAGTAGAGAATCATGATAGAATTCTATAAGTAACCAAGGCACTGTACAAGCATCACTGAAAAGGTACAGTGCCTTTTTGCGTATGCCGTTTATTAAAAATTTGATATCCCCTAACAATCCATATTTCCTTGAGCGGATTTGATCCTCCAATACAGCTCCTGCATCTGTCGGTCAATTTCGGCGATCTTGCCCGCGCATTCAAGCATCTCCTCGTTGATGCCCTCCGACAACTTTGTCTTATCTACCTTATACCGAATATCGTGCTCTAGACTGGCACAAAAGTCCATAGCAATCGTGCGGATCTGAATTTCCGCAGTTACCTGCTCCGTCCTATCTGACAGATACACCGCACCCGGATACCCTCCCTTTTTAATTTCCACCCTCCGAGGCACCAGACAAAGGCCCTCCATAGCGAGCAGATGGCGGCTGAGCTG
>CAKTIE010000025.1 GCA_934565655.1 uncultured Oscillospiraceae bacterium | reverse complement strand
GAGATCTTCGGCAAGATGGAGGGCGGCAACGCCGCCATCGCCATGTACTACGCCGGCGACTATCTGACCATGCTGGAGAACAACGAAGATCTGGCCTTTGTGGTGCCCGACGAGGGCTCCAACTGGTTCGTGGACGCCATGTGCGTGCTGAAATCCAGCCAGCACACCGCCGAAGCCATGGAGTGGATCAACTTCATCGCCAGCACCGAATCCAATCTGGCCAACATGGACTACATCTGGTACGCTTCCCCCAACGCTGAGGCGCTGGCGGAGTACCCCGCCTACTATGAGGAGGAGTACGAGGAGCCGCTGGATGAGGAGATCTATAACATCATGGCCGCACCTCCCGAGGTGCTGGATCGCTGCGAGCTGTACATCAACCTGCCTCAGGATACGCTGAAGTTCTATAACGACCTTTGGACACGTCTGGGCATCTGAGAAACAGGAGGTTTTCAACATGATCGAGATCGGCATGACCTATACCGTGGAAAAGACCGTGACCCCCGATATGACCGCCAAGGCCGTTGGCTCCGGCGGGCTGGAGGTGTTCGGCACCCCCTATATGATGGGTCTGATGGAGTGCGCCGCCATGTGGTGCGTGCAGAACGAGCTGCCGGAGGGCAAGGGTACCGTGGGCGTGGAGATCGCCTCCAGCCATCTGGCTCCCACCCCCGTGGGCATGAAGGTGTCCGCCACCGCCGAGGTCACCGGCGTCAGCGCCAACGGCAAGATGATCACCTTCAAGGTAACGGCCTCCGACGAGGAGGGCCTGATCGGTGAGGGCACTCACACCCGCGCCGTCATCGACAACGCCCGCTTCCTGCAGAAGTGCAACGACAAGCTGGCCCGGATGCGGTAAACAAGCATAAAAAAACAGCGGCTGTCCGATGGACAGCCGCTGTTTTTTCGTTTCTTATTCCGCTTTCTTCTTTTCGGGGAACTGGATCTGGGCCAGGATCACGGCGGCGAACATGATCACGCAGCCGATGTACTCCCGCACGGTCATCTGCTGGTGCAGGATGATGGCGCCCGCGATCACGGCAAACACGCTCTCCAGACTCAGCAGGATGGTGACCACCGTGGGGTTGGAATCCTTCTGGGCCAGGATCTGCAGCGTATAGCCCACGCCGGAGGAGAAGATACCCACATACAGAATGGGCAGCGCACAGCCCAGAATGGCGTTCCAGTCAGGCGCGGCAAAGATGGAGGTGGCTACGGACACGTCGCCGGTGCCGTTCATGCCCAGGATCACGCACACCACCTTGGCGATGGTGGCCCACACCGCCGCCACAAGGAACTGCACACAGCTGAGCTTCAGGCCGTCCACAGTGGCGGTGAAGTGGTCGATCACCAGAATATGGATGGCAAAGCACACGGCGCACACCAGTACCAGCAGGTCGCCCGCCGCCAGCGTGAAATCGCCCTTGATGCACAGCAGGTACAGGGCCACCACACTGCAGACCACGGCGATCCATGTGGCCAGATTGACCTTCCGCTTGAAGAACAGGCCGAACACCGGCACCAGCACCACATACAGCGCGGTGATGAAGCCCGCCTTACCGGCGTCCGTACCGGCGGCAAGGCCCGCCTGCTGGAAGTTGGAGGCCACCGCCAGCGCCGTACCGCAGCAGATACCACCGATCCACATCTGGCGGTTGGCGGCCTTGCGCTGGATGGCGGTCAGGCTGGGCTTGTTCTTGTTGACGGCGTCAAAAATGACGATCAGCACCAGCAGCGCCACCACCGCGATATAGGAGCGGATGGCGTTGAAGGTAAAGGTGTCGATGGCATCGGCGCACAGATCCTGCGCCACAAAAGCGGTGCCCCAGATGAGGGCCGCCAGAATGGGAAACAGCACCTGGCGTACTTGATTGTGTTTCATGGAAGCTTTCCTTTCTGTATGGGGGAATTGAGAATATTGTTGGGTATGGCGCACCCGCCCAAAGCCTCCCCTGTGTAAGGGGAGGTGGCAACGCGAAGCGTTGACGGAGGGGTTGACGGTCAATCCCCCAGTCTCGCTTACGCTCGACAGCCCCCTTTACACAAGGGGGCCTTTGATGCGGCCGCCGTCACATTATTTCCTTACTCCTTCGGCGGGCCGGAGTGCCATTTGAACTTCCGCTCCGTACCGTGGAGTAGACGGTCGATGTTCTCCCGGTGGCACCAGACCACCAGCACGGAAATGACGAAGGCCAGCGCCGTATACAGCCAGTTGTGGCCGTAGAACAGGAACACGGACACCGTCAGGCTGATGCCCGCCGCCACAGAGCCCAGGGACACATACTTGCTCAGCAGCCACAGCGCCGCGAACAGACCCCAGGCCACAAGGCCCACCTTCCAGCCCAGCATCCATGCCAGCGTACCGCCGCACAGGATGCCCTTGCCGCCCTTGAAGCCGTAAAAGGCGGGGAACATGTGGCCCAGCTCACAGCCCACACCGGCCAGCAGCAGACCCAGCGTCCAGTCCTGCCGCAGGAACCAGAACAGGTAGCCGCCGATCAGGCCCGCCACCACGGTCTTGCCCATGTCCAGGGCGATGACGCCAAGGGCGTATTTCGCGCCGTAGGTACGGTAGAAATTGGTCAGGCCCGCGTTGCCGCTGCCGTGGGAGCGAACGTCATCCTTAATGATAAAGTGGGAGATCACCACCGAGCCGTTGAAGCAGCCCAGCAGATACGACACCAGCAGCACCAGTGCCACGCAGAATACATTGAAAATAATGCGGCTCATGCGTTTTCGTCCTCTCCCTTCTGGCGGATGGTCATGATAACGGGGGTGCCCTCCAGTCCGAACACGCTGCGGATCTGGTTCTCCAGATACCGGCGGTAGGAGAAGTGGAACAGCTTCTTGTCGTTGCAGAACACCACGAAATGGGGCGGCTTGATGCCCACCTGGGTCATGTAATAGATCTTCAGGCGGCGGCCCTTGTCCGTAGGCGGCTGCACGCGGGTCTGGGCGTCGGCCAGCACGCTGTTCAGCATGCCGGTGGTGATGCGCATGGAGGCCTGATCGTTGACGTAGTTGATCAGCTCGAAGAGCCGGCCCACCCGCTGGCCCGTCAGGGCGGAGATGAACACGATGGGCGCATAGGTCATGAAGCTGAGATCCCGGCGGATATCCTCCCGCATGCGATCCATGGTCTTGTCGTCCTTCTCCACGGCGTCCCACTTGTTCACCACGATGATGCATGCCTTGCCCGCCTCATGGGCAAGCCCCGCCACCTTGGTGTCCTGCTCGGTAACGCCGTCGTTGGCATCGATCATGATAAGGCACACGTCGCTGCGCTCGATGGCCATGGTGGCCCGCAGGACGCTGTACTTCTCGATATTGTCGTCCACCTTGGACTTCTTCCGCATACCGGCGGTGTCGATGAAGTTGTATTTGCCCTGAGCGTTCTCGAAATAGCTGTCAATGGCGTCCCGGGTGGTGCCCGCCACGTTGCTGACGATGACCCGCTGCTCGCCCAGGATGCGGTTGGTCAGGCTGGACTTACCCACGTTGGGCTTGCCGATGATGGCCACCTGAATGACGTCGGACTCGTCGTCCTCGTCCTCCTCAGGCGGGAAGTACTTCAGGCACTCGTCCAGCAGGTCGCCGGTGCCGTGGCCGTGAACGGCGGACACGGCGATGGGGTCGCCCAGTCCCAGGTTGTAGAACTCATAGAAATCCGGATCCACCGTACCGGTGGCGTCCATCTTGTTGACGGCCAGCACAATGGGCTTCTTGCTGCGCTGCAGCATCCCGGCCACCTCCTGATCGGCGGCGGTCATGCCGGTCTTGATATCGGTGACAAACACGATCACCGTGGCGTTGTCGATGGCGATCTGGGCCTGCTCCCGCATGAAGGACAGTATCTGGTCGTCGGTGCTGGGCTCGATGCCGCCGGTGTCCACCAGGCGGAATTTGTGGCCCAGCCACTCGCTTTCGCCGTAAATGCGGTCGCGGGTGACGCCGGGGGTATCCTCCACGATGCTCAGGCGCTTGCCGATCAGCTTATTGAACAGCATGGACTTTCCCACGTTGGGGCGGCCCACGATGGCGATCAAAGGTTTTGCCATAGTTTTTCCCTCCTTTTATCCGATAGTGGCTTCCAGCATGGCGTCCAGCAGGGCGCCGCCGTCATCGTCCACGATCTGGACGGGGCTGCCCAGCTCGTGGGACAGCCGCTCCACTGTATAATCATCCAAAAATACGGTCTCGCCGTGGCGCAGCATGTGCACCGTCAGCAGCACACGCCGTCCGGCTACCTTACCCTGCAGCTGCTTTGCGATGTCCTGCCCCGTCAGAAGGCCCGTTACGTCGATGGTGTGGCCAAAGAAATCATTTTCCACGGCGATCACCTCCGCATCCAGCCTGGGGAAATAAGCCCTGGCCCTGTCCACCAGCATCTGCATGAAGGGCGCGGCGGCCACGCCGGTGGCAATGGTGAAGGGGCTGGGCGCGGCGTCCGGCTCCTCCATTTTCATAGCGGAGAGAAACTCCTGCTCCAGCGACCGCAGCATGCCTACGCCATTCTCGATCTGGCGGTAGCCCTCGTAATACGCCTCCTCCGGCAGGGGCAGCTCCGCCCGCAGGAACAGCTCGTCGGCGCAGAAGAACCGCCGTGTGCCGTAGCGCCGCAGGTTCTCCTGCCCGAACTCCTCGGCGATGGCGATGATCTCCCGTGCGCAGTCCTTTTCCACCGGACGCAGCCTGGCAAGTCCCTTGCGGTACTTGGTGATGCCCACCGGCACCAGCGAGCAGCTGGAAAACTGCCACTCTGTCAGATCCCGCAGGGTGCGGCGCAGCTGGTCACCGTCGTTCCAGCCGGGACATACCACGATCTGGCCGTTCATGACGATGCCCGCCTTGCAGAAGCGCCGGATGTATTCCAGCGACCGCTCCGCGTCCTTATTGCCCAGCAGCGTGCAGTGAAGCTGCGGGTCGGTGGCGTGAACGGACACGTTGATGGGGCTGATGTGCAGGTCGATGATCCGCTGGGCCTCCCGCTCACTGAGGTTGGTCAGGGTGGTATAGTTGCCCAGCAGGAAGCTGAGCCGCTCGTCGTCGTCCTTGATGTAGAGGGACGGCCGCATGTTGGGCGGCATCTGATCCACAAAGCAGAACAGGCAGTGGTTGGCGCAGCGGTGCATTTCGTCCATCAGATAGGTGGGGAAGTTCAGCCCCAGATCGCGGCCCTCCTCCTTGCGGATGGTGACCGTCCGCTCCTGCCCGTCCTTCATAAGCCGCAGCACCGCCACAGGATCATAGCCGTAAAACCGGTAGTCCAGCACATCCACAATGTGGTGGCCGTTGATCTCCAGCAGCTGTTCGCCCACGGTGATCCCGGCCTTTTCCGCCGGGGAATGGGGGTCGATGGATGTGATAACGGTACTCATATTGATGTTCTCTCCTGTAAAACGGCATAATGCGGCATGATAACCATAATATTATAGCCATTTTCCCCCTGTAACGCAAGATAAAAACCAAATTTTATACCGTCTTTTGACAGTATATCCGATGCAGAGAGAAAAGTAAAACGCATGATTTCGATGCATGTCATGAAAAATTGGAAGGGAGCGCAAAAAAGTAAGGAGGGAAGAAAAATCTTCCCTCCTAACAAGGACACACGTCGACGGCTTACTTGCCAGCGGCCACGGACTTGATCTCCTTGACCTGACGGCCATTGTAGGTACCGCATTCCGGGCACATTCTGTGAGGCAGATGCAGCGCACCACACTTGGGGCATGCCACCAGACCGGGAGTCGCCAGCTTCCAAACGGAGCTGCGTCTCTTATTGCGTCTTTGCTTCGATACTTTTCCCTTAGGGACTGCCATGTTGACACCTCCTTGGTCTTTTAACTGCCGTGAGCAGTAGTATAATAATCAGGTCTCCGCTTACCGATCCTCCAGAAGCTGGGCCAGCTTCGCAAGCCGCGGATCCACCGCCTTCTTGCAGCGGCACGCCTCGTGATTGAGGTTGACGCCGCAGCCGGGGCACAGGCCCTTACAGTCGGGAGAGCAGAGGGTTTTCGTGTCCATCTCAAGGATAAACGCAGTGCGAGCCACTTCGCCCAAGTCCACCTCATCGTTTTCCAGCAACACGATTTCCTCATCGTCGTCGGACTGCCGTTCCTCTGCCAGCACGCACTGGTATTCAACGGTCTTATCCTCGGTAAAGGGTTCCGCGCAGCGGTCACAGATGCAGTGGAGCGTCGTACTCGCCTCGAGCGTACACAGCAGGACGCCGGCCTTGTTCCTGATCCGGCCTTCCACAGTGACCGGCTGGGACACGGGGTAGCTGCCGCCGAATTCCAAATCGCTCAGGTCCATCTCAAAAGAGAAATCCTGCGCCGCATCCGGCGTATGCAGCAGCTTGTTTACATTCAAAAGCATAGTACACCTCGCAATGACACGGATAGTATTATAGCGTGAAAAACAAGGGTTGTCAAACCTTTTTTGCAAAAAAGGCGGCATTTTTCACCATATTTTTCTTCCGGTGAATTCCCTTTGACATTTGTGCCGCCCTTGGGTACAATAAGGCAGACCATTCTTTTGGGGAGGTGCGCCCATGCGGGAGCTGACCATCGAAAAAAATGACGCGGGACAGCGGCTTGACCGCTTTGTGGCAAAGTCCCTGCCGCTGCTGCCCTCCGCCCTGCTGCAAAAGTACATCCGGCTCAAGCGCATCAAGTGCAACGGTGCGCGGGCGCAGCGGGATCAGCGGCTCCGGGAGGGCGACGTGCTGCAATTATACATCAACGACGAGTTCTTTGACAAGCCCCGCGAGGACAACATGTTCCTGACACTGTTCAAGCCCAGTCTCACCATCGTGTACGAGGATGAGAATCTGATGCTGCTGGACAAGCGGCCGGGACTGGTGGTACATGCCGACGAGACGGAGAAGGTCAACACCCTTATCAACCACATCCAGGCGTACCTCTATCAGAAGCGGGAGTGGAACCCCAAGTGGGAGAACGCCTTCACCCCCGCCCTGTGCAACCGCATCGACCGCAACACCGGCGGCATCGTCATTGCCGCCAAGAACGCCGAGACGCTGCGGATCATCAACGAAAAGATCCGTGACCGGGAGATGGACAAGCGCTATCTCTGCATCACGGTGGGCGCGCCGCAGCCGCCCAGGGGCCGGGTGGAGGTCTTTCTGGTAAAGGACGAAAAGAAAAAAGAGGTCTCCGTCCGCACGAAGCCCGTTCCCGGCGGCAAGACCGCCATCACCACCTATGAGACGCTGGAACGCCGGGGCGAGCTGGCACTGGTGGAGGTAGGGCTGGAAACCGGCCGCACCCATCAGATCCGCGCCACCTTCGCCCACATGGGCTGTCCCCTGCTGGGCGACGGCAAGTATGGCCGGGGCGATGTGAACCGCCGCTACGGCGAGACGCGGCAGGCGCTGTACTCCTACAAGCTGACCTTCGACTTCCCCACCGACGCGGGGATACTGAACTATCTCCGGGGCCGCAGCTTCCAGGTGGAAAGCGTCCCCTTCCGGGAGAAGTATTTCGGATAAAAAAATGACCGTCCGCGGGACGGTCATTTTTTTATCGCTTACACCATGCGGCAGGCTTCACAGTCATCGCAGTCGGGAAACTGGTTCTTGTCGTAGTGGATGCTATTGCGGTCATAGTAGTCCTTCACAGCGGATTTGATGGATTCCTCCGCCAGCACCGAGCAGTGCAGCTTATGGGCGGGCAGGCCTCCCAGAGCGTCCACCACCTGCTTGTTGGTGACGGCCAGCGCCTCGTCGATGGTCTTGCCCTTGATCAGCTCCGTGGCCATGGAGCTGGAGGCGATGGCGCTGCCGCAGCCGAAGGTCTCGAACTTCACGTCCTCGATCACATCGCCGTTGATCTTCAGGTACATCTTCATGATGTCGCCGCATTTGGCGTTGCCCACCTCGCCCACGCCGTCGGCGTCGGGGATCTCGCCCACGTTCCGGGGGTGCATGAAGTGATCCATTACAATATCGGTATAAAGAGCCATGATATGATCCTCCTTATCGTATCTTATCAAAGAATAAACTGCCGCTTACCGGAAAGCAGCTCTTTCCACACGGGGGACATGCCGCGGAGGTATTCCACCACCTCGGGAATGACCTGAAGCATGTAATCCACATCCTCCCCGGTGTTCCATTCGCACAGGCTCAGACGCAGGGACCCGTGAGCCACCTCATGGGGACGGCCGATGGCCAGCAGCACATGGCTGGGATCCAGCGAACCGCTGGTGCAGGCGCTGCCGGAGCTGGCGCAGATGCCCTTGGCGTCCAGCAGGAGCAGCAGGCTCTCGCCCTCGATGCCCTCAAAGCAGAAATTCACGTTGCCGGGCAGGCGGTGGACCGGATCGCCGTTGAGGGCGGCGTGGGGGATTTGGGACAGTCCGGCGATCAGCTTGTCCCGCAGGGCGGACACCCTGGCGGCGTTCCCGTCGGTATGATCGCAGGCCTCCTTCAGCGCGGCGGCCATGGACACGATGCCGGGGATGTTCTCCGTACCGGCCCGCTTGCCCCGCTCCTGAGCGCCGCCCTCGATGATGTTGGTCAGAGGGATGCCCTGACGGGCGTACAGCACGCCCACGCCCTTGGGGCCGTGGAACTTGTGGGCGGACAGGGACAGCATGTCGATGTTCTGGGCCTTCACGTCGATGTGAAGGTGGCCCGCCGCCTGCACGGCGTCGGTGTGGAACAGGACGCCCTTTTCCCTGCACACGGCGCCGATCTCCGGGATGGGCATGACGGAGCCGATCTCATTGTTGGCGTACATGATGGTGACTAGGCAGGTATCCTCCCGGATGGCGTCGGCCACCTGCTGGGCGGTGACGGTGCCGGTGGGGCCCACGTCCAGCAGCTGCACCTCGAAGCCCTCCTTCTCCAGCTTCTTCAGGGTGTGCAGGATGGCATGATGCTCGAAGGCGGTGGAGATGATGTGCTTTTTGCCCTTCCGCTCACCGATGCGTGCGGCGGAGACAAGGGCCTGATTGTCGGCCTCGCTGCCGCCGGAGGTGAAGGTGATCTCCCGCGGCTGGCAGCCCAGACATGCGGCCACGGTCTGTCGGGCGTTCATCAGAGCCTCCGCCGCCTGCTGCCCGATCGTGTGCAGGCTGGAGGGGTTCCCGTAATAGGTTTCCATATAGGGCAGCATCGCGTCGATGGCTGTGCGGCTCATTTTGGTGGTGGCCGCGTTATCTGCATAGATCTGCATGGCGTTCCTCCTGAATGTGTATCATTTGGCAGGCGGTCGTCTCTCTTTTGCCCACCTGTTTTGTAGGTTGATTCGATGATAACATGATTTACCTACTGTGTCAATAGGCATTTTTAAAAAAGCAAAGCCTCCGGAGCCATACGATCCCGGAGGCTCCCCTGTCAGTATCAACCCGCTGCTTCTCCCGCGGTCACGCGGAACAGCGCGGCGACAGTCTTTCCCTTGAAGAACGCCGCGGCGGTGGGGTATCGGGCCGTGGCGGCGGCATCATCGCGTTCGTTATAGACCTCCACGCCCGACGCCGTGACCCGCAGCGCCGCCGTGTGCAGACCCCGTGCTTCCCTCAGCAGCGACAGCGCGGTATAGCTGCACAGATACACGCCGGGCGTAAGCATACCCTTTATGCAGGGGGTACAGTCCACGCCGTGGGCGGCGAAATACTCCGGCAGACGGCGGGGATCCGTTCCCAGCGCGCCGCCCAGCAGCGGCAGGCCGTTATCCTCAAATTCACCGATCACATCCGTCAGCTCCTGCCATCGCTCCAGCAGGCACATGGCGTTATAGGCGGCAATGACCTCGCCGCCGTTATAGCGCAGCGGATAGCCGCCGTAGGTCAGTCCCGAAAGCGACGGGTCGCCCTGGGCCGCGACAGGCGGACAGGCACAGTCGGCTCCGGGGCGCAGGAGCCACGCCCGTCCGGCAGTTAGAAACACCGTCTCAACCGGCACGCCGAAGCACCGGGCGATGCGCAGCGCCACCTCCAGCGACGGCACGGAGCGCCCCTTTTCAATGGCAATGATGGACTGACGTGAGACGCCAACGGCCTTCGCCAGCTCCTCCTGCCGCATATTCTGTTCCCGCCGCAGCTGGGCCACCCGATTCTGCATGCCGCTCACTCCGTTTCATAGCAAAGCTCCACCGGCTCACCGCTCCCACGGTCATAGAGTCGTCCGTTTTCGGCGTAGTAGGTCTCGTTCCGTTCATCGCAGGTCACGACCCATTTCTGCCGGATGATATAGCTCGCTCCGGTGCTGTAATAGCCCACGGGAGCAAGCTCGCCGATGTTTTCCATCCCGGACACATAGCGCCCCAGATGCAGCCGCACCGTCAGCGTCAGCTCCGTGGCATTCGACTGAGGCAGGAAGCCCACCCGCTTCGCGCCCCGGAAGGTCTCCGGCAGCGCCACGCCCCAGCCGCAGGGCAGCTTTTTGAAGGCGGTGCCGTAGATGAGTCCGCCCAGCGACGTGACCTTCGCGCCGTCCACCCAGTCGGGGATATGGTAATCCACGGTATCGCCCTCGCCGTCCCATACGCAGACGCCTGCGAAAGCCCGCAGATGGTCGGCACGGAGGTAATACCGGACGCCGTCCCGCTCCACCATGGCGCTTTTGTGATAGTCCCGGCCCGCCATGAGCCATACCAGCGCCAGCAGGAGCACCGCCGCCGCAGCCCATTTTACCCAGCGTTTCATATGTCACCTCCTAAAAAGTAAAGTCTGCTTGACTTTACAATGCCACAGTCTCACGGAAATGTCAAGTATAATTTACATTTTTGCGTTGGCAAAAGGTTCCCCGCCGCGGCGGGGAACCCTTTGCTTACATGTAATGATACTTCTTCCGTTTGCCCAGCAGAAAGCTCAGCCCCACGCCGAAGGCGCAGATCTCCGCCACTACCTCGGCCCACCAGATGCCATCCAGCTCCCAAATCATGGGCAGCAGCAGAACGGCGGACAGCTTGAACACGAAGGTGCGCAGGAAGGAGATGATGGCCGACACCATGCCGTCGTTCAGCGCCGTGAAGAAGGAGGAGTTGAAGATATTGAACCCCACCAGCGCAAAGGCCACCGTGGAGATGCGGAAGGCATGCACCGTCATCTGGCAGAGCACGTCGTCATACCCCACAAACAGCCTTGCCATGGGAACGGCCAGCGCCTGGGCCACGCCCACCATCACAAGGCCGCCCGCGCCCATCAGCAGCACGCTCTTTTTCAGCAGGTTTTTCAGCTCACCGTGATTGCCCGCGCCGAAGTGATAGCTAACGATGGGCGCGCAGCCGATGGCGTAGCCGATGAACACGGCGGCGAAGATGAACTCCACATACATCAGCACGCCGTAGGCCGCCACGCCGTTCTGGCCCGACAGACGCAGCAGCTGGAAATTATACAGCATGCCCACCACCGAGGCCGTCACATTGCTGACCAGCTCCGACGCGCCGTTGCCGCTGGCCTGCAAAATGGGCCGCAGCTCCAGCTTTGTTTTCGTCAGCCGCAGGAGGCTGGAATTGGGCCGCAGGAAGTACACCAGCGGCAGCACGCCGCCCACGATCTGGCTGATGCCGGTGGCGATGGCCGCGCCGGCCACGCCCCAGCCGAACACCGCCATGAACAGCGCGTCCAGCACCATGTTGGTAACGCCTGCCGCCACCGTGATCCACAGGCCCAGCTTGGGCTTTTCCGCCGCGATGAGGAAGCTCTGGAACACGTTCTGCAGCATAAAGGCGGTGTTGAAGGCCAGCACGATGCGGCCGTACAGCACGCAGTCCGCCAGCATCTCCTCGTCCGCGCCCAGAAAAACGGAGATCGGCTCCATGTAGATGACGCCAACGGTGGAGATGATGACGCCGCAGATCAGGGTCACCACGATCATCATGGTGAAGTACCGGTTGGCCCGGTGCTTGTCGCCCTCACCCATGGTCTTGGCCACCAGCGCGCTGCCGCCGGTACCGAACATAAAGCCGATGCCGCCGAAGATCATGATGAAGGGCATCACCAGATTCACCGCCGCGAAGGGTGTCTTGCCCACAAAGTTGGACACGAACAGGCCGTCCACCACGCCGTAGATGGAGGTGAACACCATCATGATAATGGACGGCAGCACAAACCGCAGCAGCATTTTATAGGTAAAGTGATCGGATAACTGTATTTTCATGGTTTACTCCTTGTCTTGTTCCACAGCGCGGGGCAGGTATTGCCGCAGGGCGGTATTATAGCGGCGGCACAGGGAGAGAAACTGTGTCCGCTCCGCTTCCGTCAGCGTGTCCATGGCCGCCGTCTCCGCCGCCATCACCGGATCCACGGTGCGGCGGACCAGCGCCTCGCCCTGCTCCGTCAGCACCAGATACTTGCTGCGGCGGTCGCGGCCCTCCGCCAGCCGGAGACAGCCTTCCCCGATCAGCTTTTTCAGAGCGGAATGTACCGTCTGCTTGGGCTGGTACACGGCGGCGCACACATCGCTCTGTGTCATGGGACGCTCCGCCTCCCGCAGGGCGTACAGCACCCAGAAGGCGCAGTCCGACAGGCAGAAGCCGCGGGCCGCCGCCCGGTACAGGTCATCCTGTTCCTTATAAAGCTCGTTATATGCCGTCAACGCGCCGCGCTGCTCCATTCGCCTTTCCTCCGTTTGTCTGAAATCGGACTTTCGCAGTATAGTCCGATTTCAGACATTTGTCAAGAGGACTTTATAAAAATAACGGGCCGTTTTCGGCCCGTTATTTTTATACTTTTTCAGAACGACACCGTCAGCAGCATCTTGAAGCGCTCCTGTCCATAGACGGCGTGGGGCACGTCCTTGGGCATCACCAGCGTTTCGCCCTCGGTCAGCACGAATACGTCGCCGCCCACGGTAAAGCGTCCGACGCCCTCCAGCACCGTCACCATGGCGTCGCCGCCGCTGGCGTGGGTGGAGATCTCCTCATCCCGGTCAAAGGAGAATACGGTAACGCTCATCAGCTCGTTCTGCACCAGCGTCTTGCTGACCACCTGACCCTCCTGATAGGCCACCAGATCCTTCAGCAGCAGCTTTTCCTTCTTGGCAATATTCTTATACATGATCGTACCTCCTGTTGTTTTTCCTATTTTCTGCCGTGCCGCCCGCGCTTATCCCGCTTGTCCACCGTTACGGTGAACATAATGGGCAGGTCGATATGCAGCGGCGGCAGGCGCAGATGCTTGACATACTTATTGTAAAAGTCCGGAAAGCTCATAGGCCCCGGCGCGGAGGAATTGGGGAAGGCGTAGCGTCCGTCCCCGCACCGGCACACCAGCACATAGTGGCGGGAGCGGCCGGTATGATACCACAGGATACCGGCCCTGGCGTTCTTCAGATCCCGGTAGCGCAGGCCGGTGACCTTCATGCCGAAGCGGTACACGCCACGGCAGACATGGCCGATGGTAGTGCCCATCACGCCCCGCAGGAACACCCGCTCATGGAAAAATTGCCAGACCTCCGTCTCGGTGACCGGCTGGGCAAAGTAACGGGCGGCGTTATACACCGCCATAAAGCCGCAGCCCTGCTTTGCCACCGTGCGGCAGCCGTAGGGGATATCGGTCATCAGGCTCTGGCGGATCAGATAGCCGTCCTCGTCACGGCAGCGGGCGGGAATGTCCATGGCGGCGCCTCCTTGCGTTTTTCTGTATCATACCATCTTTCTGCGAAAAGGGCAAGGCGCGGCGTTGCGATTTCCCCGGCAATATGATAGAATGGGCAAAAACACAGGAGGTCTGAACATGAAGCTTTCCTTCTCTTTGGGCAGCGCCCCGCAGGCGGGCTGTGCCTGTTATGCGGACACCGCGCGCCGCGGCGGCATTCCGGTAACGCCGCCGGTATATGACGGCCATCCCCACGAAACGGCGGCGCTGACCGCGTGCTATCATCAGGTGCTGAACGCGGCCCTCTCCGGCGGCTATGGCAGCGTGGCCATCCCCACGCTGGGCGCGGAGGGCGGCTGGCCGCCCCAGTTCGCTGTCCCGGCGGCGCTGGTGGCGGTGGAGAGCTGGCGCAAGGCCCATCCGGATGCCCAGCTGGCGGTAACGCTGTGCGCACCGGATCAGCGCACCTATGATCTGTATGAGGAGTTCGCCGTCACGGAGAAGGACGCGCCCATTCCCGGAAACGTGGTGGGCTTCTTCCACGAATACGGCCCCAACGGCTGGTTCAGCAACTGGTATCCGGCGGTGTTCACCGTGGACGGCGTGACGTACCTCAACGCGGAGCAGTATCTGATGCATCAGAAGGCTCTCTGCTGCGGCGATACCACCACCGCCGCCAGGGTAATGGAGAACCCCGATCCCAAGACGGTAAAGCTGCTGGGCCGGGCCATCACCCCCTATGATGACGCCAAGTGGGCGGCGGTGCGGCAGGAGGTCATCTACCGGGGACTGCTGGCCAAGTTCGGCCAGAACAGTGGTCTGAAGCACCAACTGCTGGCCACCGGAGACGCCCTTATTGCCGAATGCTCCCCCAACGACCGCATCTGGGGCATCGGCATCCCGCTGGACGATCCCCGCCATCAGGAGCCCGCCCTGTGGCAGGGCGAGAGCATTCTGGGCAAGGCCCTCATGCGGGTGCGGGAGACCCTGCGGCAGGAACATGCGTAAAAACAGCCCGTGGAGCAACGCTCCACGGGCTGTTTTGCTATGCATAGATAGCTATTTGTCCCCTGTCCCACCCTGCCGGGGAAATCGACGCCATGGTCGTAACGATGCATTGTTCTGATGCGCGTGTGCGGCATGCGGCGCGTGCGTCATACAGTGGGGAATCGAACCCCGGAGCTACGCCCGCTCCATCCATACTGCGAGGACTCATTCTCAGCCTCAGAGATAGCGCCCGCCTTTTCCCGGCTCCTTACTGTACTTATTGCAGCTCTGTGGTCCAGTTCAGGGACTGGATGGTCTCCTCCAGCAGCCGCAGGTCGCGGGACATATCGTCCACCTGCTTCTGCATCCGGGACACCTTCACGGTGCTGACGATCTTGATCTCCGTCCGCAGGCCCCGGGGCACCACGTCGCTGGCGTTCTGTAAAAACTCCCGGTAGAGGCCCAGCTTCATTTTCAGGCAGTCCCGCCGGGCCAGCAGTGCCGTCAGGCTCTCGCCCGTTTCGCTGCGGGCGGTGGTGTTGGTCAGGTTGATGCGGCAGATCAGCTCCTCCAGCTGGGTGCTCAAACTCTCCAGTTCGGCAAGCAGCTCCTTGGGCTCCTCGGCGGGCTGCTCCCCCTCCTGCACCTTGGCATTGTTCATCAGCCGGGAGCCCAGCTGGGCTATGCGGCGCTGGAGGTCGGCCCGCTGGGCCAGTGCGTTGGCAAGCTTCATGATATCACTCCTTGATGGTATAGCCCTGGTCGGCCAGATACTGGTACAGCTGGCGGATATGCTCGTGGTTGCGGGTCTCCACCACCATACGGACGCGGCAGGAGCCCACGCCCACCTTCATGCTGCTGCGCTCGTGGTACACCTCCAGCACGTTGACGCCCTCGTGAGACAGCGCCGCCAGATAGGTGGCCAGCGCGTTGGGCTGGTCGGGCAGCACGGTGGAGAAGCTGGCGATACGGCCCTCCGCCGTCAGGCCGTGCTTGATGATGCGCTCCAGCATGGTCACGTCCACATTGCCGCCGGACAGCAGGGCGCACACGGTCTTGCCCTTCACGTCCAGCTTGCCGGACATGACGGCCGCCACGCTGACGGCGCCGGCACCCTCGGTGATCAGCTTCTGCTTTTCCAGAATGGTCAGGATGGCCGCGGCGATCTCGCTCTCGCTGACGGTGACCACCTTATCCACATACTGGCGGCACATGTCGAAGGTCAGCGTTCCCGCGGTCTTGACCTGGATGCCGTCGGCCATGGTGCCCACCTGGGGCAGGGTGATGATCTTATCCTGCCGCAGCGCCTCATACATGCTGGCCGCGCCCTCGGCCTGTACGCCGATGACCTGGCAGGCGGGCTTCAGCTCCTTCACAGCCTTGGCCACGCCGGAGATCAGTCCGCCGCCGCCGATGGCGGTGATGATCATGTCCACATCCGGCAGCTGCTGGAGGATCTCCAGACCGATGGTGCCCTGACCGGCCATGATGCTGTAATCGTCAAAGGGGTGGATGAAGGTATAGCCCTTCTCGTCCCGCAGGCGGATGGCCTCGGCATAGGCGTCGTCGTACACGCCGGGAACCAGCACCACCTCCGCGCCGTAGCTGCGGGTGGCCTCGATCTTGGACAGGGGCGCGCCCTGGGGGATGCAGATCACCGCGTGGATGCCCATGTCGCGGGCGGCAAACGCCACGCCCTGGGCATGGTTTCCGGCAGAGCAGGCGATAACGCCCCTCGCCTTCTCCTCGTCAGACAGCGTGGCGATCTTGTAGTATGCGCCGCGCAGCTTGAACGCGCCGGTCTTTTGCAGGCAGTCAGCCTTCAGGAACAGGCGGCACTCATCGGTGATGCCGGTGCCGGGGATCACAGGGGTCTTGTTGATAACGCCGGACAGTACACGCTGGGCGTCATGCAGCATTGCCATAGTCAGCATAGCAGTTCCTCCTTCACAATTGTGCGCGGGACGTATACATTATTGAGTTTTCTGTACTTTTATAGTAGCACAGCCTGCCTGCGATTGCAATCGCTTTTTCGCAAATTTGACAAATCGGGAAGTTTTGTCTATAATATATGTTTGGTTAAGTATTCGATGTCGGAACCAGATGCGCCATCGATAGGAATTCGTAGGGCGGGGTGCCCTCACCCCGCCGCCCGGTATACGATGGCCTTTCCAATCAACGTCGGCGGCCTGAGGGCAGGCCGCCCTACGAAACACCCGCACCACCGCACCCGTAGGGGCCGATGCCCACATCGGCCCGCACGGCATACGATGGCATTCCCGGTAAACCGACGGGGCGATGTGGGCATCGCCCCCTACGAAAAAACATAACACCCAACCTGTAACGACAAATACACATAAAAAAGGAGAAACCCACACATATGGAGCAATACAAACGCCGCCGGGGCGACCGGCGGGATGGTCGGCTGCTGCGGGAGCTGGATTCCCTGCACTTCATCACCGGCATCATCTACCCCAACCGCTGCGATAACGAGGCCTACATCTCCCAGCGCATCGACCTGACGGCCATCAACGCCTATCTTGCCAAAAAGAACGAGACAGAAACGGACTTCCCCTATACCATGTTCCACCTGATCGTGACGGCCCTTCTCAAGACCATCACCCTGCGGCCCAAGCTGAACCGCTTCATCGTCAACAGCAACTTCTATCAGCGCAACGAGGTGTC
>CAKTIE010000024.1 GCA_934565655.1 uncultured Oscillospiraceae bacterium | reverse complement strand
TTTTTCGATGTTTTTCGTCGACTCGTTTTCGACCGGATAGCCGTCCGTCTCGCGGACAGCTAGGTTAGATTACCACACCGTTCGCTCTTTGTCAATACCTTTTTTACAAATTCTATCAAAAAAGTTTACATCTGCCATAAGTGCAGCAAAAAGCGGGCCAAAAGGCCCGCTTTTCAGAAGTACCGGTTCTTACTGTGCCATTGTTTCAATGGCCAGCTTATAGGTGCTGCCGTCATTGACCGCCGTCATATCCACGCCGGTCTGGGCATACTCGCCGTCGATATAGAAGGACCAATAGGTCTGATCCTTGTCATAGTCGGCGGTGATGCCATTGACGGTCTTGACATACAGGCCGTAGTCGCTGTCCTCGCCCTGAACGATGTTCAGCTTCAGCAGGGCCGCGCCCACGGTCTCCTCGTCGGTGTTGATGGTGGCGGTGATGGTCTTGCCGTCAGCATCGGTGATCTCCAGCGTAAAGCTGTGGGCACCCTCACCCAGCGTGGCGCCGTCGGTGACCACAGGGGTCTCCGTATCGGCATCGCCGCCGGGCTGCTGCGCGGGACTGCTGCCGCAGGCCATCAGGCTCAGGGCCATGACCAGCGCCAGAATGATCGCTAAAACCTTTTTCATAATGTGTATCCTCCTTATTTATCCAGCAGTCCGATCAGCAGACTGCCGCTGCGCACCGATACCGTGATCGGATTGCCAATGAAATGATTGCTGACGCCCAGCGGAAACTCCGCCGACAGCGCCGCGTCGGACAGGGGGTACTGCGCCCCGGTGATGGACACGCCCTCTGCGTCGGCGCCCATACAGAACACCGACATGATGCCCTGCTCCTTTGCCGGGAAGGTGATGCTCTCATTGCGGATCACCGTATACCGTTCCTTGTCGCCGTACAGCCAGCCCCGTGCGCCGTGACAGGTCAGGTACAACAGGGACTGCATGTTGGCCAGCGTGTGGTCGCTGCGCGCGCCACCCATGCCGCCGTAGAGGTGGAACTCCCGCTGACCGTGCGCCAGTCCATCCTTGATGGCCAGCATCATGTCGCTGTCGTCCTTCTCCACCGGCACACGATGGATGTGGGCAAAATCCGGCACCACCGCCAGAGAATCGAAATCCCCCAGCAGCAGATCCGGCACGATGCCCTCCTGCTTGCAGTATTGCCAGCCGCCGTCGGCGGCGATGATATAGTCGCCCGGCTCCGGACGGCGCTCCATGCCGAAATAGCTGCCCGCGCCGAAAATGATACAGGCCATGACGCTCCCCCTCTTTACCGTTTTCTGCGCCGCCGCCATATGACGGTGAATCGCCGCAGCAGAATGTCGTAGACCACAAACACCGCAAGGCCCAGCGCCGCCGTCAGCCACAGCAGCCAGGGCGCGGTTCCGGCAAACTCCTCCACCACAGCCTCCAGGCAGAATACATATATCAATAGTGCATACATGACGCCGACGGTCACTGCCGCCACCGCCAGCTTGGCCAGCCAGCGCAGCACCGGCTGCCGGATGGCTTCCAGCTTCGGCTGGATCAGCGGATAGTAGCCCAGAAACAGGTACAGCGCCGACGCCTCCTTATCGGGGCCCAACAGCAGTGCCAGGATCGCCACCGCCGCCCAGCAGCACCATGCGTAGCTGGGGCGGCACTCCTCCCGCACCGCCAGCAGCGCGCCGGAGGCCAGTATGGGGCAGGCGTATACCGCGAAGGGTACGATCCCGCCCAGACACAGCAGCACCACGCTCAGCGCCGCCAGCATACTGCACAGGGCCAGCTCCTTTGTTGCCTTTCTCATACGCATCTCCTCCGTTTGAGATATGATACCACAGCCCCGCAAAAAAAGCAAATCCACAGTTCCACAAAATAATTCCAGGAAAATGCAAAAAAAGTGTTGACAAATCCCGTAAAATGCGTATAATAGTTTTTGTTCGCCAGAACATAGCGGGATTGTGTAATGGTAGCACAGCGGACTCTGACTCCGTATGTGAGGGTTCGAATCCTTCTCCCGCTGCCATAGAAAGCTCTCGGTTTTGCCGGGAGCTTTCTTCTTTTTTGCGATCCGGAAGTACCCCATTGACAAACGCGCCGCCGGTGCGTATAATATCTATGACAACTGAATCATGTCGAGTGCTCCGCCGTCCGCAATAGGACAGCGGGGAGAATAGTGAATCGGGTGAAAATCCCGAACGGTGCCGCCGCTGTAAGCGTGTAGGCGTCGCACAGGCGAAAGCCAGCCATTGGGTAACACCGAGAAGGCGTGCGACGCTGCTGATGCGCAAGTCAGAAGACCTGCTCGATAGACGTTTGTACCCTTTCCCGACACGAAGCATGCGGGAACGGTTCTTTTCATTCTGCGGAAAAACGACCGCGGTGATGGTTATGCCATCGCCGCGGCTTTCTTTTTTTGCTAAGCCGAGACGGTCTGCGCCGTCGTCTTTTCCATACCGGCGGGAGAGATTTGCCGGTCTCTCCCGCCAACCTCATTGATTCGCCGGAAACGGCATCATATAACGTGTTTTCAAAAATTTAAAATAGGAGGAAAAATCACACATGAGAAAACGCATAGTCTCTCTGCTGATGGCATTGGTGATGGTGTTCAGCCTGATCCCCACCACCGTGTTCGCGGCAGAGCACGATAACCAGGTACGTGTTATCGTGGAAAACACCACCTTCCACAAGGCCGACGGCACCGCGTGGGAAGGAACGCTGGTGGATAGATGGGTCAACCTCGGCTCAGATTCCACCATAATGTCCTGCATTGTTGACGCGCTGGGTACTTATTCCCAGACCGGCGCGGAAAGCGGGTTCATCACAGAGATCAACGGACTCAAAAACGATCCGGCGGCCGGCGAATGGTCCGGCTGGATGGGTACGCTGAACGACTGGTTCACCAACGAAGGCTTTAAAGACTTTACCGTCGACAACGGTAAGTTGACCGCCGGTGACGAGATTCGCGTCATGTACACCTGCACGGGCGATGATCTCGGCGGTTCCTGGGACAACCAGGACAAGACCGTGAAGGAGTTGACCATCAGCGCCGGTACACTGACTCCTTCTTTTGACAAGGATACCCACAACTATACCCTGACGATCGACAAGGATACCACCCCCGTGGTGGTAACGCCGACCGCCTCCAACAAGAACTATCAGGTGCGTACCAGCGTGGGCACCACCGAGTATAAGCGCAGTGCTGAGATCCCCGTCTCCGATGGCACTGTGATCACCGTGAAATGCGGCGATCCCAGCTGGCCCAGCATGAACACCAACACCGGCGCGGCTGAGGTCTATACCGTCACCGTGAAGCAGGAAGGCGGCACGCCTGCCGTAACCACCGCCAATGTCACCATCCGTTCTCAGGCGGCCGGCGACTATCTCCACGGCATCACCACCATGAATGTTTCCTCTGACGCCGCGGAAGAGTACGGCTTCACGGATGAGGTGGACGGCGTTTCCGCGCTGGACGCGCTGGTGGAGGCCCACAAGCTGGTCTACGGTGAAGATTTTACCGCCGCCACCGCAAAGGACTATCTGGTCGTGGGCAGCACCGGCTGGATCAGCACCATTTTTGGTGTCAAGACCTCCGCCTGCGGCTTCTATGTCAACGAGGGCTATCCCAATGACGGCACGCCTTCCTCTTATGGCAGCGGCTACAACGGCACCTTCGTCACCAACACCAAGCTGACCGACGGCGACGTGGTGGACTTCTACATCCTGAACGACAGCGAGACTTATTCCGATTATTACACCTGGGTCGATGCACCCGCCAAGGTAGCCGAGGGTCAGGAGATCACCGTTACCGTCAAGGGCTTCAACGCCATGAGCGGCTACCGCTACAAGACTCCCGCTGAACTGAAGGCTGCCGCCAAGGCGGTGGAGGACCTCCAGCTGGGCTGGGTGAATCCGGAGCGCGGCGCCTTTACCGCCATTGAAAACGCCATTACCGACGAAAACGGTAAGGCCACCATCGCGGTAAACAGCAGCGCCACCGGCTATCTGGCCGCCGCCAGCAACGAGGACGAAGAAGTCTACGCCCTGATGAACCCCACGGCGAAGATCGAGATCGCCAGCAGCCAGAGCGTCGTCTTCAAGGGGCTGCACAGCGCACAGCTGGCATCTCTGAAGGTCTACACCTACACCAACGGCGTCAAGGGCAAGGCCAACCTTCTGGAAGGCATCGCCACCGAGGCCGACGGCTATAAGATGATGTATACCACCAAGCTGCCCGTTGGCGACTATCTGGTGGAGGGCTACGATGCCAATAACGATCTCAACGGCTCCCTGGTTCTGACGGTCAAGGAGGGGGAGAATGTCTTTGTTCTGCAGCGTGTGTACGCGATCTATGCCAGCAACTCCGGTTGGACGGAGGGCACCGATTACGAGATCAGCGTAAAGGTGACCGGCCCCGACGGCACCGACCTGAAGGCGACCCTGGGCACCGCAGATGACTATGGCACCAAGAGATCTTCCTTCCTCTTCCAGGAGACCGGCACCATCGAAGCCGTCCTGACTCCCATTGGCGAAAAGGCGGAGGACTATTTACCCCTGACGCTCAGCAAGAACAGCACGGAAACGAACGATAAGGGCGCGCTGAGCATGTCCGGCTCCATCCCCCAGAAGCTGGGTGTAACGGTGGTCGCGCCTGCCGGTTCCACCGTGGACATGGGTATTCAGAGCGATTACTATACCTATAAATTTGCCGATCAAGCCTCTTCTGTTGAGAACAAGCAGAACGACACCGTGAAGGTAGTATTTGATCTGCCCTCCGGCGGCAAAACCAATTTTGTTCGCGTACAGCATCCTGACGGCGTGACATATTGGACTTTTGGCAAGTTCACCGACGCGCAGACCATTGAGGTCTCTCGCGATGACCTTCACATGGATGACAGCGTCAGCAAAGACACGGTGTATCACTTTGACAACAACGTCTACGATCTGGGCAACATCTTCCTAAACATCAATCGCCAAGGCTACCTGACCATGGAAGCAGGCCAAACCTTTGAGCTGAATGTTCTTCGCAACTGGCAGGCGATTGAAAGCTTCTTCAACTCTCAGATTGCTCTGCCTGACGTTCACTACAAGGTCGTGAGCTTTGACGGCAGCGCCAGCGACGTAGTCACCATTACCCCCGATGAGAAGAACAGCTCTCTGGCTGACATTACTGCCAACAAGGCAGGTACAGCCATCGTGCTGGTGACCTATGACGCCATGACCCATATGCAGGGCCAGACAAGCAACAAGGATAATCATATGTTCTCCGCCATCTGGCCGGAGTTCACCGGCGTGTTCGTGGTCTCCGTCGGCGCGGACGGCTCCGCTATCCAGACCAACACCTTCATCGATCGTCCCGGCACCAATGTCACCAAGGAGGAGCAGAAGTATCTGGACGCCGAGCATGACATCCTGTTCTACCTGGGCAGTGAGGGCGCCAGCTATTCCTTTACACCGGAAGCTGGCACCACCGTCACCGTGGCCCGCTCCACTGTGGGCAGCGCCATGACCTTCAACGGCTTCACCTCCAACGGCGTTTCCGTGGCCGCCAACGGCGAGGTCACTGTTTCCGGCCTGACCACCGGCCGCCACATCATCCGTGTGGAGAAGGATGGCCTCGCCACCTATCAGGTGGTCACCGCCCGCGGCGTCAGCTATGTGATGAAGGATGCCAATGGCAACGAATTGACATCTGACACCGAGCTGAACCCCGGCGATACGGTCACTGTTCAGTTCACTGGTCTGGTCAGCCCCAAGGAAAAAATCGCAGGTGCATACAATCCCAGATTTATCGTAAAATATGTGGATGAAAACGGCACAAGCTTTTCCGGCACTGCCGGTATGTATAACTTTAGTGGAACTCCTACATACCAGAAAGTCACCATTACAATTCCTGAAAACGCAGATGGCTACACCTATATTTTGAGCGGAGCCATTGCGGTGATTGGTTATGATGGTATCCCCACCCACAGAGGCATTTCTTATAGAAAGGGTCTGGATCGTCAGTATGGCACCGGAGCCTCCGGCGTTCTGACCCGACTGCCTGAGCTGACCCTGAAGCTGGCGGGCTGGGCCGTCAACGACGCAAAGACCAAGATCGACGCCATCGGCGATGTGACGCTGGATTCCGGCGCAGCCATTGCCGCCGCCCGCGCCGCCTACAACGCCCTCAGTGACGAGCAGAAGGCACAGCTCAGCAACTATGACAATCTGACTGCCGCCGAAACCAAGCTGGCCCAGCTGCAGAAGGACGCCATCAGCAACGTGGACAGCCTGATCGCCGCCATCGGCGACGATGTGACCCTCGATTCCGAGAGCGCCGTCAAGGCCGCCCGTGACGCCTATGACGCACTGCCCTCCGAGCTGCGGGCCAAGGTCTCCGATTACAGCAAGCTGACCGCCGCCGAGGCCAAGCTGGCCCAGCAGAAGGCCGCCGTCAGCAACGTGGAGAAGCTGATCGACGACATCGGCGACGATGTGACTCTCGCCTCCGAGAGCGCCATCAAGGCCGCCCGCGACGCTTACGACGCACTCTCCTCCCAGCTGCAAGCTAAGGTCTCCAATTACAGCAAGCTGACCGCCGCCGAGGCTAAGCTGGCCCAGCTGCGTCAGCAGGAGAAGGACGCCATCAGCAACGTGGAAAAGCTGATCGACGCCATCGGCGACGATGTGACCCTCGCCTCCGAGAGCACCATCAAGGCCGCCCGTGACGCCTATGACGCGCTCTCCTCCGAACTGCAGGCCAAGGTCTCCAATTACAGCAAGCTGACCGCCGCCGAGGCCAAGCTGGCGGCACTGAATCTGGACAGCATCTACAAAACCACCGGCGACTATCTGGTCAAGGGCGCTGCGCCCAGCACCGGCAGCATCGGCGGTGAATGGAAGGTCCTGGGTCTGGCCCGCAGCGGCCGTAACGTCCCCAGTGCGGACGCTTACTACGCTTCCGTCGTGGACTATGTCAGCAAGACCGCTGACGCCCAGGAGCGTCTGGACAACAAGCCCACCGAAAGCGCACGTCTCATTCTGGCGCTGACCGCTATCGGCAAGGACGTGACCAACGTGGGCGGCCACGACCTGCTGAAGGGTCTCAACAGCATGGATTACATCAAGACCCAGAGCGTAAACGGCCCCATCTTCACGCTGCTGGCACTGGACAGCCGCAGCTACGCCGTCTCCGGTGATGTGACCCGCGACGGACTGGTAGCCGCCATTCTGGCCACGCAGCTCGATAACGGCGGCTGGCCTGTGATGAAGTCCAAGGATGCCGCCGACATCGATATGACCGCCATGGCGATCCAGGCGCTGGCCCCCTATTACAGCAAGAACGAGGCTGTCAAGGCCGCTGTGGACAAGGCACTCACCTTCCTGTCCGGCGCGCAGACCCAGGACGGCGGTTACGCCGAGAATGTGGGCGGCACCAACAGCAGTGAGTCCGCCGCGCAGGTGCTGGTAGCCCTGTGCGCCATGAAGATCGACCCGCTGAACGACAGCCGCTTCATCAAGAGCAACCACTCCGTGCTGGACGCGCTGTGCAGCTACTATGTCACCGGCGGCGGCTTCAAGCACACCGCCAGCGGCGAGCGCAACGCCATGGCTACCGAACAGTGCTACTATGCGCTGGCTGCCTACTTCCGCATGAAGAACGGACAGAACTTCCTGTATGACATGACTGACGTCAAGTTCGTGTGCGCGGACGGCAATCACCAGGGCGAGTGGACCGTGGTAAAGGCCGCCACCTGCACCGAGGACGGCACCGAAAAGCGTACCTGCACCATCTGCGGTGCTGAGGAGACCCGTACCATCAAGGCAAAGGGCCACACCTTCGGCGAGTGGACGGTCACCAAGAAGGCCACCTGCACCGAGAAGGGCAGCCAGACCCGCACCTGCTCCGTCTGCCAGACCACCGAGACGCAGTCCATCGCGGCGACGGGTCACACCTTCGGCAAGTGGGTCGTCACCAAGGAAGCCACCCGCACCGAAAAGGGCCTCAAGACCCGCACCTGCTCCGTCTGCGGCGCGACCGAAACGCAGTCCATCCCCGCAACGGGCAGCCGTCCCAGCAACCCCGGCACCAGCAAGCCCGCTGAGAATGTCAAGAGCTCCCAGACCGGCGATAACAGCCAGATGACCCTGTGGATGGGCGGCGTACTGCTGTCCGCCGCGGCACTGGTGGTGCTGAGCCGCAGAAAAAAGCACAGCGAGGAATGATTCTTTCGTTCTGACCACATAACACCCGCGCAGGGGCGTCATATGACGCCCCTGCGCACAGCGCTATTATCGAGAGGTAAGAAAAGATGACAAAAAAGCATGTAAAACGGATGCTGGCCGCCCTTCTGGCAGCCCTGACGCTGCTGTCTCTGGCAGCCTGCGGCAGCACTGCGGCCAGCGACGAAGCCAACACCCCGCAGCAAACCGAACAGACGGATCCCGCGGCAAAGCCGGGCAGTAAGACCGATGGCTCAAAGACGGACGCTGCCAACGCCGGCAGCAAAACCGACGGCACAGGCACCAGCAAGACAGATGCCGCCAACGGCAAAAATGACGCGGTCAAGACGGATCAGCCCGTCGCTGAGCCGGATAAAAACCAGCAGGACGCAAACACTTCCACCGACAAGGACAATACCGGCAGCGACAAGCCCGAAACGCCCACTACTCCTACTACTCCTACTACTCCCACTACTCCCACTACTCCCACGCAGCCCGACACCCCCAGCACACCCGCCAAGTCCTCCTGCACCATCTCTATCTCCTGCGGCACGATCCTGAATAACATGGACATGTGCCGTGAAAGCAAAAAGGGCTATGTTCCCTCCAACGGCACGATCCTTTCCACTACCACCGTCACCTTCGAGGAAGGTGAGACCGTTTATGATGTACTGCAGCGCGTCTGCCGGGACAAAGGCATCCAGATGGACGCCAGCTGGACAGCCGCCTATAACAGTGCCTATGTGAAGGGCATCGCCAACCTCTATGAATTCGACGTAGGCGAAGGCTCCGGCTGGATGTACAAGGTCAACGGCTGGTTCCCCAATTACGGCTGCTCCAGCTATGATCTGGAGGACGGCGACAACATCTGCTGGGTCTACACCTGCGACCTCGGCGATGATGTGGGCGGCGGTTATATGGGTTGAATCGCCCTGCGCTTTGTAGTATAATAAATTGATTTTGCCATTTTATCACCATCACCATGAAAGGAGGCCCGCGCCATGTCCGATACCTTTTCCCGCTATCATCCGGCGGTGAATTTCCTGTCCTTCGCGCTGGTGCTGGTCTACTCCATGGTGCTGATGCACCCGGTGTGCCTGCTGATCTCCCTGCTGGGCGCGGTGCTGTACGTCATTCAGCTCAACGGCCGCAAGGGCCTGCGGTTCAGCCTGAAGATCGCCCTGCCGGTGATGCTGCTGGCGGCCCTTGTGAACCCCGCCTTCAACCACGCGGGCATGACCATCCTGACCTATCTCCCCACCGGCAATCCCCTGACGCTGGAGAGCATCCTGTACGGCCTTGCAGCGGGGTGCATGCTGTGCGCCGTGCTGCTGTGGTTCGTGTGCTATAATAAGGTCATGACCTCCGATAAGTTCGTGTACCTCTTTGGCCGGGTGATCCCCGCCCTGTCGCTGGTGCTCAGCATGACGCTGCGGTTCGTTCCCCGGTTCAAGCAGCAGATGGACACCGTGCGGCAGGCCCAGTTCTGTATCGGGCGGGACGCCAATACCGGCAGCGTGTGGCAGCGGGCGAGCAAGGCCATCACCATCTTCTCCATCATGGTGACCTGGGCGCTGGAAAACGCCATTGAGACCGCCGACAGCATGAAAAGCCGGGGCTATGGCCTGAAGGGCCGCACCGCCTTCTCCATCTTCCGCATGGAGGAACGGGATCGTTACGCCCTGCTGTGGCTGGGCTTCTGCGGCGTGTATCTCACCTGCGGCGCCATGGCCGGGGGCCTGAAATGGTGGTATTTCCCGAAGCTGATGGGCGCGCTGGCCCAGCCGGTGACCGTCAGCTTTTATCTGGTGTATCTGGCCTTGTGCCTGACGCCGGTGATCTTGGACAGAAGGGAGGCGCGGGCATGGCGCTGTTCACCATCGAAAACCTGACATTCTCCTACCCGGAGCAGACCGTCCGCGCCATCGACGACCTGACGCTGACCGTGCCGGAGGGCGCGTTCGTGGTGCTGTGCGGCCCTTCCGGCTGCGGCAAGTCCACGCTGCTGCGGCAGTTGAAGCCCGCGTTGGCCCCTCATGGCGTCCGGTCTGGCCGCATCCTGTTCCGGGATACACCGCTGGAGGACGTAGACGAGCGCACCCAGGCCGCCCGCATCGGCTTTGTGCAGCAGTCCCCGGAGAACCAGATCGTCACCGACAAGGTGTGGCATGAGCTGGCCTTCGGGCTGGAGAGTCTGGGGGAGGACACCCCCACCATCCGCCGCCGTGTGGCGGAAATGGCGTCGTTTTTCGGCATCGAGGGATGGTTCTATAAGGACGTGACGGAGCTGTCCGGCGGACAGAAGCAGCTGCTGAATCTGGCGTCCGTCATGGCCATGCAGCCGGATGTGCTGATCCTGGACGAGCCTACCAGCCAGCTTGACCCCATCGCCGCGTCGGACTTTCTGGCGGTGCTGGGCAAGATCAACCGTGAGCTGGGCACCACCATCCTGCTGACGGAGCACCGCTTAGAAGAGGCCTTCCCTCTCGCCACCACCGTGGCGGTGATGGACGGCGGGCGGCTTTTGTGTACCGGAACGCCCGCGGAGGTGGGCCAGCGGCTCAAGGCCACGGGGCACCGGATGTTCCTCGCCATGCCCGCCGCCATGCGCATCTGGGCGGCGGTGGAGTCCGACGCGCCCTGCCCCGTCACCGTGCGGGAGGGCCGGGATTTCCTGCAGGAATTTGCCGCCCATAAGCCGCTGCTGCCGCTTCCAGAGGAGCCGAAGCAGCCGAAGCGTGAGCCGGTCATCACCGTGTCGGGCGCGTGGTTCCGCTATGAAGAGAACAGTCCCGACGTGGTGAAGGGTCTCGACCTCCAACTGGGCCGGGGCGAGTTTCTGGCGCTGCTGGGCGGCAACGGTGCAGGCAAGAGCACCACGCTGAAGCTGCTGAGCGGGCTGAAAAAAACCTATCGGGGTGACATCGTGGTGTCCGGCACGCTGGGCATGCTGCCCCAGAATCCCCAAACACTGTTTGTGAAGAAAACCGTCCGCGAGGACCTGTTTGAAATTTTCTCCGGCAGCAAGCTGCCGAAGACCCAGCAGGAGGAGCGGGTGGCCCGGATGGTGCAGCTGTGCCGTCTGGACACGCTGCTGGATCGACACCCCTATGACCTGTCCGGCGGCGAGCAGCAGCGGGCCGCGCTGGCCAAGGTGCTGCTTTTGCAGCCGGAGATCCTGCTGCTGGACGAGCCTACCAAGGGTCTTGACGCGGAGTTCAAGCAGCTGTTTGCGGAGATCCTCCGCGCCTTGCTGGCACAGGGCGTCTCCCTGCTAATGGTGAGCCACGACGTAGAGTTCTGCGCCCGGTACGCCCACCGCTGCGCCCTGTTCTTCGACGGCAGCATCGTGACGGAAGCGTCTCCACGCGCCTTTTTCAGCGGCAACAGCTTCTATACCACCGCCGCCAACCGTATCGCCCGACCCTTGGAGCCCCAGGCAGTGACGGCGGAGGATGTGATGGCCGTCTGCGGCGGCGACGTACCGCCCATGCCGGAGCTGCCGCTGGAGGCCCCTCCCCTGCCGGAACCGGCGGAGGAAACCCCGGACTGGAAGCCGAAAAAGCTGCCCCTCTGGCGCAAGGCGCTGGCGGCGGTCAGCGGCGCGGGTGCGCTGGCGATCTTTCTGTACGCCACCAAGATCACCGAGCTTTCCAGTGCCGTCACCGCGGGCGGTCTGACAGAGCTGGGCGAAAAGCAGCTGGGACTGTACCTCCTGTTCTGCGGCCTTGTGCTGGTATTCGCGCTGGCCATCGGGCGGCGCTCCAGGCCGCCGGTGATGGCGCAGATGCCGGTGGAAAAGCGGAAGCTGCCCAAGCGCACCGTGGCCATGGCGGTGTCCGCCCTGCTGCTGATCCCGGTGACGCTGTTCATCGGCGTGTTCTATCTGGAGCGGCAGCAATACGCCATCGTGTCGGTGCTGGTGCTGTTGGAGTGCATGCTGCCCTTCTTCCTGGTATTTGAGGGCCGCAAGCCACAGGCCCGCGAGCTGGTGGTCATTGCCGTGCTGTGCGCCATCTCCGTGGCGGGCCGGGCCGCCTTCTTCATGCTGCCCCAGTTCAAGCCGGTGATGGCCATGACCATCATCTCCGGCGTAGCCCTGGGCGGCGAGAGCGGCTTCTTAGTGGGCGCGCTATCCATGCTGGTGTCCAACATGTTCTTCTCCCAAGGGCCGTGGACGCCGTGGCAGATGTTCTGCATGGGCATCATCGGCTTTCTGGCGGGCGTGCTGTTCCGCAAGGGACTGCTGCGCCGCACACGGGGCAGCCTGGGTGCCTTCGGCGTGTTCAGCGCCATCGTCATCTACGGCGGCATCATGAACCCCGCGTCGGTGCTGATGTGGGCCAATGCCGACACCCTGACGTGGAAGGTTCTGCTGACTTACTACGTCACCGGCTTCCCCATGGACTGCGTACACGCTTTCGCCACGCTGTTCTTCCTGCTGATCGCGGCGGAGCCCATGCTGGAAAAGCTGGATCGCATCAAGCTGAAATACGGACTTATGGAATAAAAAATGCTGTGCCTCTCGGCACAGCATTTTTTTATTCCGTTTTACTTGGCCAAGGCTTCCGCCCACTGGCCGTACTTCTCGATGTTGGCGTCACGCTCCGCCGCATCCTTGCCGATGGTCAGGATATAGACCTTGATCTTCGGCTCGGTGCCGGAGGGACGCACCAGAATGGTGGTGCCGTCCGCCAGCTCATAGCGCAGCACATTGCTGCCCTTCAGCTCCATCTCGGACACCGCGCCGGTGGCGCAGTTCACCACGCTGCCGTCGGTATAGTCCTTGCGGCGGATGACGGCCACGCCGGAGATCTCCGCGGGCGGCGTCTGGCGCAGGGCCTTCATCAGGTTTGCCATCTTCTCCAGACCGTCCAGACCGGGCATCACCAGATTGTGGGTCTTTTCTCCGTACCAGCCGTACTTTTTGTACAGCACGTCCAGCGCGTCGTACAGGGTCATGCCCTGGGTGGCGTACCACGCGGCCATCTCCGTCAGCAGCAGCGACGCGGTGACGGCGTCCTTATCCCGGACGTAGTCGCCCAGCATGTAGCCGTAGCTCTCCTCATAGGAGAACACCACCTTGCCCTCGCCCGCGGATTCCAGCTGGTTCTTCTTCTCGGCCATGAACTTGAAGCCGGTGAAGGTATCGTAGCAGGTCACGCCGTGGGCCTCGGCCACCTTGCGGGCCATCTCGGTGGTGACGATGGTTTTCAGCATTACAGGCTTTTCCGGCAGCTTGCCGCTGCGCTTCATGGCCCCGTACAGGTAATCGCTCAGCAGCACGCCGGTCTGGTTGCCGCTGACAGGCTGGAACTTACCCTCCTTGTTGCGGACCATGATGCCCACACGGTCGCTGTCCGGGTCGGTGCCTACGATGAAGTCAGCCTTCACCTTGTCGGCCAGCGCCACGGCCAGATAGAAGCCCTCCGGGTTCTCCGGATTGGGAGACACCACCGTGGGGAAGTCGCCGTCAATGACCATCTGCTCCGGCACGCAGTGCAGATGCTTGATGCCCAGACGGGTCAGGGCCTCCGGCACCAGCTTGTGGCCGCAACCGTGGAAGGGGGTATACACCACCTGGAAGGTATCCGCCACCCTGGCGACGGAATCGTAGTCGTTGACCATAGCCATAACGTTGGCCATGAACTTGCGGTCGGTCTCGTCGCCCATGGTCTCGATGAGCCCGGCCTTGACGGCCTCATCGAAGTCCATCCGCTTCACGCCGGTAAAGATGTCGATCTTCTCCAGCTCCGCGGCGATGGCGGCGGCGTGGTGAGGCGGCAGCTGCGCGCCGTCCTCCCAATAGACCTTATAGCCGTTGTACTCCTTGGGGTTATGGCTGGCGGTGACGTTGATGCCCGCCTGGCAGCCGTACTCCCGCACGGCGAAGCTCAGCTCCGGCGTGGGACGCAGAGACTCGAAGATGCGCACATGGATGCCGTTGGCGGCGCATACCTCGGCGGCAGCCCGGGCAAACTCCATGGAGTGATGGCGGCAGTCCATGCAGATGGCCACGCCCCGCTTCCTGGCGTCCTCGCCCTCGGCGCAGATCACGTTGGCAAAGCCCTGGGTGGCCCAGCGGATGACGTACACGTTCATCTGGTGCAGGCCCACCTTCATGGTGCCCCGCAGTCCCGCCGTGCCGAACTCCAGCGGGCCGTAGAACCGGCTCTCGATCTCCTTCTCGTCCCCGGCGATGGACTGCAGCTCCTGCATCTCGTCCGCCGTCAGTGCGCCGCTTTGCAGCCACTTCTCATATTCACGCATGTAATCCAGCATCGTTTTCGTCCTCCTCTACCGTTTCCGCGTTCAGAATATTCCGGGCCTCCTCCAGCATGGTCTGGGGCACATACAGCGACGCGCCGTAGCCGGAGAAGCCGTTGATGACCTTTCCCGCGCCGCCGTCCTTGTCATAGTATTTGAAGCAGGGGATACCGTAGGCCGCCAGCATGGAGATCACCATGTCGGACTCCGCCGGAGAGTCGAAGGTCTCCTTCAGCAGCACGGCCTTCACCTTTTCGCCGTTTTCCTCCAGGGGCCAGTCCAGCTCCTTTTTATGAAAGCTCCAGGCGGAAGCCCCCATAAAATCCTCCCAAAAGTCCTGCGGAAGCTCTCCTTTATGGATCAGATTGTTCCAAAAGCTCATCGTAAAACCTCCCTCGTTATTTATGATAGCGCGTGCCCTCCGCGATCTGGCACGAGCGATAGATCTGCTCCAGCAGCATCACCCGCGCCAGATGGTGCGGGAACGTCATGGGCGACATGCTCAGACGCCAGTCGGCCTGCTTTTTCAGCGTCTCGTCCAGCCCGAAGCTGCCGCCGATCAGAAACGTCACCTTGCTTTTCCCCTCCAGCGCGAAGGCCGCCAGCTTTTTGGACAGCGCCTCGCTGGAGCAGGTCTGCCCCTCGATGCACATGGCCACCACCGCGCCGCCCTCCAGCTTCTGCCGGATGGCGTTGGCCTCGGCCGCCAGCGCCTTTTTGATCTCCGCCGGGGAGGGATCCTCGGGAAGGCGCGTCTCCGGCAGCTCCGTTACCTCGATCTTACAGTACCGGCTCAGCCGCTTGACGTACTCCGCCGCCGCGTCGGCATAAAATTTTTCCTTCAGCTTGCCCACGCACAGCACGGTGATCCGCTGCATATGTCCACCTCGTAAAAGTAACTCAGCGCCCGCCGGTATCGCCGGGCAGACGCTGAATATGATGTTCAATTACCCGATGCGGGCCTCTTCCTTTTCCGCCTCCGGTTCGTCCACCATGCAGATATCCGCGCCCACGGCACGCAGCTTGCCCACGATATCCTCATAGCCGCGCTCGATGAACTGCACATGGCTGATCTCGGTGGTGCCATGGGCCGCCAGCGCCGCGATCACCAGCGCCGCGCCCGCCCGCAGGTCAGGAGCCTGCACCGGTGCGCCGGTGAAGTGATCCACGCCCTCCAGCACGGCCATCTTGCCGTCCACCTGGATGCGCGCGCCAAGACGCTTCAGCTCATCCACATATTTAAAGCGGTTGTTCCACACGCTTTCGGTGATCAGGCTGGTGCCGTCGGCCAGCGCCAGCACCGAAGCGATCTGGGGCTGCATATCCGTGGGGAAGCCGGGATAGGGCATGGTCTTGATATTGGTGCGCTGCAAACGGCCGGTACGCCGCACCAGCATCTCGTCGCCGTTCTCCTCGATCTCCACGCCCATCTCCATCAGCTTGGCGCTGATGCAGTCCATGTGCTTGGGGATCACGTTGCGGATCAGCAGCTCGCCGCCGGTGGCGGCCACCGCCGCCATATAGGTGCCCGCCTCGATCTGGTCGGGGATGATGGCATAGTTGCCGCCGTTCAGGCGCTGTACGCCCCGGATCTTGATGGAATCCGTACCCGCACCCTTGATGTCCGCGCCCATGGAGTTCAGGAAGTTGGCCAGATCCACGATATGCGGCTCGCGGGCGGCGTTTTCGATCACGGTAGTCCCCTCGGCCAGCGCCGCCGCCATCATGATATTCATGGTCGCGCCCACGGACACCACATCCAGATAGATGTTCGCGCCGTGAAGATGGCCGTTTCTGGCCCGCGCGTTGATATAGCCGCCCTCCACGGACACATCGGCACCCATGGCGGTAAAGCCCTTGATATGCTGGTCGATGGGCCGCACGCCGAAATCGCAGCCGCCGGGCATGGCCACCGTGGCCTCGCCAAAGCGGCCCAGCAGCGCGCCCAGCAGGTAATAGCTGGCCCGGATGCGCCGCGCCAGCTCATAGCTGGGGCGGGTCGAGCGGATGGTGCGGCAGTCCAGCTCCACCGCGTGGGGGTTCAGCACCCGCACCTTTGCGCCCAGCTCATCCAGAATGGAGAAGAACAGCGTTACGTCGCTGATCTGGGGAATGTTTTCGATCCGGCATACGCCATCTACCATCAGGGCAGCGGGAATGATGGCCACCGCCGCATTTTTCGCACCGCTGACCGTGACCTCGCCATACAGGGGATGACCGCCGTTGACAATATACTTATTCAAAATTTGCACCCTCTCTTCCAACTTTTACAAAGCCGCGGGCAGCGATGGAAGGTCGTCGCCGGAAACTCTGTCCGACGCTTATCTTACCCACGGCGGAAAACTTCATACACCATATAGTGCAGAAAGATAAACACATAAAGACATGATAAGTATACCATAAATTTTCTCAAAAGCAAGACGGACGTTTCAATTTCTGCGGTAATTTCAAAAGTTTTATGTCTACCGATGTGTAAAGAGGGCGTTACGCTTGACAGTTTCCCGCCGCCGGGGCTATAATAACAGTAATTGTCTGCCTTTTTGCGCAAAACGAGGTAATTGCTTCATGAATATTCGATTGATCACCCGCACGGCCGGTTATGTGCTGTGGGTCGAGGGCGGCTTTATGCTGCTGCCGCTGCTGGTAAGTCTTGGCTATGGCGATGGCTGCTGGGAGGCGTTTCTCACCTCGGCACTGCTGTGCGGCGTGCTGGGCGCGCTGGCCTATCTGGTGCCGGTGACCCGAGTGCGGATGCAGGGCCGTGACGGCTATGCCGCTGTGGCGCTGGCCTGGGTAGCGCTGACGCTGCTGGGCACCTTCCCCTATCTGCTGTCCGATACCATCCCCTCCTTTGTGGACGCGCTGTTCGAGACGGCCTCCGGCCTGACCACCACCGGCGCCACGATCCTGGATTCGGTGGAGGCTATGCCGCCCAGCGTCCTTTTCTGGCGCAGCGAGACCCAGTGGATGGGCGGCATGGGCGTGCTGGTGCTGTTCCTTGCGCTGACGCCCCATCTGGG
>CAKTIE010000023.1 GCA_934565655.1 uncultured Oscillospiraceae bacterium | reverse complement strand
TGAGATACTCGTCGATGATATGCCGCAGGGACAAAATCTTGGGCTGGCGCTGGTTTTCCACAAGGGCCAGCATATTGATGGCGAAGGTGGTCTGCAATTGGGTCTGGGCAAACAGGCGGTTCAGCACCACCTGAGGATTGGCGTCCCGCTTCAGCTCAATGACCATGCGCATGCCGTTGCGGTCGGACTCGTCCCGGATATCGGAGATGCCCTCGATGCGCTTGTCCTCCACCTGATCAGCGATGGACTTGATCAGCATGCGCTTGTTCACCTGATAGGGCAGCTCCGTGAAGATGATGCGGGTGCGGCCATTGCCGAACTCTTCAAACTCGTGGCGGGCGCGAACCATCAGACGGCCGCGGCCGGTGGCGTAGGCGGCGCGGATGCCGCTGCGGCCCATGATGATGCCCTTCGTGGGGAAGTCGGGGCCCTTGATGTGCTCCATCAGGTCGGAGAGGGTGGCCTCCGGGTTATCCAGCACGCAGATGCACGCGCCGATCACCTCACGCAGGTTGTGAGGCGGGATGTTGGTGGCCATACCCACGGCGATGCCGCTGGAGCCGTTCACCAGCAGGTTGGGGAAGCGGCAGGGGAGAACGCGGGGCTCTTTGCGGCTCTCGTCAAAGTTGGGATCCCAGTCCACCGTGTCCTTCTCGATATCCCGCAGCATCTCGTTGGAGATCTTGCTCAAGCGGGCCTCGGTGTATCGGTAAGCGGCAGGGGGGTCGCCATCCACGGAGCCAAAGTTGCCGTGGCCGTCCACCAGCATATAGCGCATGGAGAAATCCTGGGCCAGACGCACCAGCGCGTCATAGACGGAGGCGTCACCATGGGGGTGATACCGGCCCAGCACGTCGCCCACGCAGGTGGCGGACTTCTTGAAGGGCTTGTCGCTGGTCAGGTTATCCTCATACATGGCGTAGAGGATACGCCGGTGCACAGGCTTCAGGCCGTCGCGCACGTCCGGCAGGGCGCGGCCCACGATAACGGACATGGCGTACTCGATATAGGAGTTCTCCATCTCCGGCACCAGCGGGGATTCCACGATGCGCTGATCGGGAAAACGGATCTCCTCGGGATCGTATTGGGGTTTTTTGGACATAGTATTGTCTCCTTATGGTAAAGGATTTAAGGTGCCTCGCAGAGTTCGCGCCCGCGCCGTGGAGCGAAGCGGAACAAGTGCCCTTGGGGTACAGGCGCGAAACAATTGGATCATTTTTCACGGCGGCGTGTACGTCGTGAAAAATACTTCTCAGGCTGCAAGTGTGAACTTTGCCGCCATAAGCGGCAAAGTTGGCGCGCAGCAGACTGCAATCCTTTCTAACAAAAAATGGATTCTCCATTTTTTGTTAAGTTAGTAATCCAGATTCACGGCGTATTTGGCGCGGCGCTCGATGAATTCCTTGCGCGGCTCCACCTTCTCGCCCATGAGGACGGTGAACGTGGCGTCGGCCTTCACCGCGTCGTCCAGCGTGATGCGGCGCAGGGTGCGCTTCTCCGGATCCATGGTGGTCTCCCACAGCTCGTGGGGGTTCATCTCGCCAAGGCCCTTGAAGCGGCTGATGTCGATCTTCACGCCGGGGTTGCCGCCCCGCATCTCGGCGGAGATGGCGTCCCGCTCCTCCTCGCTGAAGGCAAGGCGGGTGGTCTTGCCGCGGCTCAGCTTGAACAGCGGCGGCACGGCGGAGTACACATACCCCTGCTCGATGAGGGGCCGCATATAGCGGAAGAAGAACGTCAGCAGCAGGGTACGGATATGAGCGCCGTCCACATCGGCATCGGCCATGATGATGATCTTGTGATAGCGCAGCTTGTTGGCGTCGAACTCCTCGCCGATGCCCGCGCCAAGGGCGATGATCACCGGCTGAAGCTTATCGTTGCCGTAGACCTTGTCCACGCGGGCCTTTTCCACGTTCAGCATCTTGCCCCACAGGGGAAGGATAGCCTGGAAGCGGGAGTCCCGGCCCTGGGTGGCGGAGCCGCCTGCGGAGTCGCCCTCCACGATATACAGCTCCGTCAGCTCGGGGTTATTCTCGTTGCAGTCACGGAGCTTGTCCGGCATGGCCGCGCCGCCCAGCACCGTCTTGCGGCGGATGGACTCGCGGGCCTTGCGGGCCGCCTCGCGGGCGCGGTTGGCGGTCATGGCCTTGTCCAGAATGGTGCGGGCCACCACCGGGTGCTCCTCCAGATAGGCCGAGAGCTGATCGGACACGATGTTATCCACCAGCGTGCGGATATAGGCGTTGCCCAGCTTGGCCTTGGTCTGGCCCTCGAACTGGGCCTCGGTCAGCTTGACGGAGATGACGGCGGTGATGCCCTCGCGGACGTCCTCGCCGGAGACCTTGTCGCCGTCCTTGATCATGCCGTATTTCAGGCCGTAGGCGTTCAGCACGCGGGTCAGCGCCGCCTTGAAGCCGGTCTCATGCATGCCGCCCTCCGGCGTGTGGATGTCGTTGGCGAAGGACACCAGCGTCTCGTTATAGCCGTCGTTATACTGCATGGCGATCTCGGCGGTGGCGTCGTCCTTGGCGCCGGAGAGGTAGATGACCTCCTCATGGAGGGGGGTCTTGTTGCGGTTGATATAGGTGACAAACTCACGGATGCCGCCCTCGTACCGCATGGTCTCCGTCTGCTCCCGGCCGGGCCGCGCATCGGTGATGGTGATGCGAAGTCCCGCGTTCAGGAACGCCTGCTCCCGCATGCGGGTGTGCAGCGTCTCATAGTCGTACTCCAGCGTGTCGAACATCTCGCCGTCGGGCTTGAAGGTGACGGTGGTGCCGGTATGGTCTGTGTCCCCGATCATCCGCATCTCGGAGGTGATGTGGCCGCGGGAGAACTTCATCTCGTAGACGTGGCCGTCCTTATGCACCTGCACCTCCAGCCATTCGGAAAGGGCGTTGACCACGGACGCGCCCACGCCGTGCAGGCCGCCGGATACCTTATAGCCGCCGCCGCCGAACTTGCCGCCGGCGTGCAGCACGGTGAACACCACCTCCAGCGCGGGACGGCCCGTCTGCTTCTGGATGTCCACGGGGATGCCGCGGCCGTTATCGGTGACGGTGATGGTGTTTCCGGGGTTGATGGTCACGGTGATGTCGGTGCAGTAGCCGGCCAGCGCCTCGTCGATGGCGTTGTCCACGATCTCGTACACCAGATGGTGCAGGCCGCTGGCGCTGGTGGAACCGATATACATGCCGGGCCGCTTGCGCACGGCCTCCAGACCCTCCAGAACTTGAATTTCCGAGGCGTCGTATTCCGTTTCCACATGGGTGACGTTTTCAAATTCAGACATATTGTATTCTCCTCTGTAAGAAGGGATTTGCGGTGGGAGTAGATGTTCTCATCAAAGGCCCCCTTGTGTAAAGGGGGCTGTCAGCCGCAAGGCTGACTGGGGGATTGACGGATAAGATGGTGCTGCGTAAATCCGGATGGATGCTACGGCGGCATAGCCGCCGAGATCGGATGCTAAAAATATGCCACCGGCATATTTTCTTAACGCACCGACAACCCCTCCGGCGCTTCGCGCCACCTCCCCTTACACAGGGGAGGCTTTATATACTTTTATTCCAGCTCCTCTTTCCAGCTCTCGGCGCGCTTTTGCAGCGTCACCGTGTTCAGCTGGGAGAGATAGACGATCTGCTTATGATAGGGATGGTCGCACAGCAGGAAGGAGCGGGGGATATCCTCGCACACGGAGATGACCTGTCCCTCCGCCTCCGCGCCGTCCAGAAAACGGCGGGTGTGCTTGGAATAGGTGGTGTTGTCCAGATCGAATATCCCGATGATCCGCTTTTCCTCCACGGTGACGCTTTGTCCGATGTGCAGGTACGGCATCACAGCACCTCCCCGTTTTTCACGTGAAACACTTTGCCGGTCAGCAGGGTATCCAGCCGGTCATTCTCGCAGCAGGTGATGAACACCTGTCCTCCGGCGATACGGTTCAGGACATATTCCTGCCGCAGAGGGTCAAGCTCGCTGAGCACGTCGTCCAGCAGCATGACGGGATATTCCCCGAAGGTGTCCTTGTGGATCTCCCGCTCCGCCAGCTTCAGGGCCAGCGCCGCCGTCCGCACCTGCCCCTGTGAGCAGTACTGCCGGGCGCTGTGGCCGTTGACGGACACCTCGATATCGTCCTTGTGGGGCCCGCTGAGACACAGACGGGAGGCGATCTCGGCGGCGTAGTGGCTCTGCTGATGGTCCATCAGCTGCTGGACAATGACCGACTGCTCCGCCAGCGGATCGGTGACGGTTTTGACGGTTTTATATTGCAGCTCCAGCACCTCCCGGCCGCCGCTGCACTCGGCATGGGCCTGCGCGGCGTACTGCCGCAGCTTTTCGCAGAAGAAAGCCCGATACCGGATCAGCACCGCCCCCACCAGACACAGCCGCTGGTTGAACTCCGGCAGAGTGTCCAGCAGGCCGGGAAAATCCTCGCTGTCCCGCAGGATGCGGGTCTTATGCTCGTAAAGGCGGCTGTATTCCGCCAGCGCCTCGGCATACCGGGGCCGCAGCTGGCACAGGGAGAGATCCATGAATTTCCGGCGGGCCGCCGCGCCGTCACGGATGAGAAACAGATCCTCCGGCGCGAAAAACACCGTGTGCAGCACATCGCTGAGTGCGGCGGCGTTTTTTGCGGCCACGCCGTTAACGGTCATCTTCCGCTTTTTGCCCCGGTTCAGCTCGATACGGGTCACAAAGTCCCGGTCACGTGACAGGATGCGGCCCTCCAGCACCGCGCCGGGCGCGTCGAAGCCGATCAGCTCCCTGTCGGCGTGGGTGCGGGGCGATTTGCCGCAGGAGAGATAGACCACCGCCTCCAGCAGATTGGTCTTGCCCTGGGCATTCTCGCCGTAGATCACGTTGCAGTCGGGGTCGAAGGTCAGGCTCTGGCGGCGGTAGTTGCGAAAGCCCGAAAGGCTCAGCTCATTGATCCGCATAGGCCACGGCCAGTTTCTTGCCGCCGAAGTCCACGGTGTCGCCGGGGCGGAGCTTTTTGCCCCGCTGGGTGCAGACCTCGCCATTGACGGAGACGGCGCCCTCCTGGATCAGCACCTTGGCCTCGCCGCCGGTATACACCAGCCCGGAGAGCTTGAGAAGATCCTGTAATTTGATGAATTCTGTGGTGATGGTAATGGTTTCCATAGTTTGTTCCTTATTTTGATTTAGATGAACGCGGCGGAAAGCCTCCCCTGTGTAAGGGGAGGTGGCGCGAAGCGCCGGAGGGGTTGTCTGTTGTCTGGACAATCCCCCAGTCAGCCTTGCGGCTGACAGCCCCCTTTACACAAGGGGGCCTTTTGGTGCCGCAGCGGTAGAAGTCGAATCACCGTGCGGCGGCCTGAGGGCAGGCCGCCCTACGAAGTTCTATCGGTGGTCGTTCCGTAGGGCGGGGTGACCTCACCCCCCCGCGAAGTAGCCAGTCATAGACCGTCCTCGTCCCCGCAGGGACGAAATATACCTCTTTACTGCGCCTTCAGCCGTACCGGCAGCACCATGTAAAGGAAATTGTCGCCGCCGTCCACGGGGGTGATCACACAGGGGGAGATGCTGGTGTTCAGCGCCATGCAGACCTTGTCCGCAGGAGCGTAACGCAGCGCCTCCATCAGATAGCGGTTATTGAAGCCGATCTCCAGCTGGCGGCCGTCGCCCTTTGTGGGGCAGATGTCCTTGGCCTCGCCGTTGCCGGTGCGGGCGCTCAGCAGCACGCGATCCTCGTCAAACAGGCACCGGACGGGGCTTTTCAGCTTCTCGCTGATCACCACGGACACGCGGTCAAGGCTCCGCAGCAGGGCACTGTTCTCCACCTCGATGCAGATGGGGTTGTTGCGGGGGATGGCGTTCTTATAGTCCAGGAACTCGCCCTCCAGCCGGCGGCAGATCAGCTCGGTGGAGCCGGCGGCGAACATCAGGTGACGCTTGCCCTGGGTGATGGTGATGACCTCCTCGGTGTCGCCGCAGATGCTCTCCACCTCCTTCAGGGCGCTGCCGGGCGCCACGAAGCGGAACGCGCCGCCGTCCAGCTTCTCCAGCGGCTCATGCCGCAGGGCCAGGCGGAAGCCGTCCACGGACACCATGGTCAGGCCCGTGGCGTCGATCTCGAACAGGGAGCCGGTATGAACGGGGCGGCTCTCGTTGGTGGAGACGGCAAAAGCCGTCTGGCCGATCATGGCCTTCAGCAGCCGCTGCTGCATGGTGACGCTGTACTGATCGTCCACCTCCGGCAGCTCGGGATAGTCGTCGGCGGACAGGCCCAGGATATCGAAGCTGGCGTCGCCGCAGCTGAGGTGCACCATATATTTCTCGTCGGCGGAGAACACGATTACGTCATCCGGCATTTTCCGGATGATGTCGCCGAACAGCTTGGCGTTCAGCACGATGCGGCCCTCCTCCCGGATCTGGGCCTCGAAGGAGGTGCGGATGCCGGTCTGTGTGTTGTAGCCGGACAGGGTCAGCTCCCGGCCGCCCTCCAGCAGCAGGCCCTCCAGCGCGGGGATGGAGCTTTTCGCGGCCACGGCGCGGCTGGCGGTGGACGCCGCCGCCTGCAGCAGCGCTTTTTCGCAGGAGAATTTCAGCATATCGGAATATCCTTTCCTGTCGAACCGTTCCGAAAAATTCCCGGAATATTTTTCGGAAGGACAACATAAACTAAACTCTTTATTCGTAGTATTCGTCGTAGGAGAAAAAAATGTGGAAAAAGGGGACGAGCCCTTTATTTCCCGCCCTTTTTTCTCCACGGGACATGGTGGGAAAAGGCGAAGGCTTTCCACACCATCGGTGAAGTGGCGGGGTTTCCACATGTTATTCAGGTGGAATCCACAGGAAAATGTGGGGAAGTAGGGGAAGGGTTTCACTTTCAAAGGCCCCCTTGTGTAAAGGGGGCTGTCAGCCGCAAGGCTGACTGGGGGATTGTCGATCAACGGTCAACCCCTCCGTCACGGCTTACGCCGTGCCACCTCCCCTTACACAGGGGAGGCAAGAGACATCGGGCCGTCGGGGATGCCGGCCCCTACGGATTGGCAGAAAAGTCGTCAGACTTTTCGCCAGTTATTTTCATTGTTTTGCGTTGATGTTAGTAGTGATCTCCTTCACCGTTTCGGCAAAGGCGGGGTCGGAGCGCATCTGCTTCTCCACCTTGTCCAGACTGTGCAGCACCGTGGTATGATCCCGGTCGCCGAAGGCCTTGCCGATGTCGTTGAGGGACAGGTTGGTCATGCGGCGGATCAGATACATGGCGATCTGGCGGGCGTTGACGATGTCGCGGCCACGGCCCTGGCCCCGCAGCACCTCCGACTCCAGGCCGAAGTACTTTGCGATGTATTCGATAATGGATTCCGGCGTGGGAATGTACTCGTTGCTCTTTTTCACCACGTCCTCCAGCGCCTTCAGGATGGCCTCCTCGTCCATGACGCCCATCAGGTCGCTGTACGCCAGGATCTTGTTCAGCACGCCCTCGATCTGGCGGACGTTGGCGGTGATATTCTCTGCGATCATGCTGGCGATGCGGTCAGGCAGGCTGATGCCCAGCATGGCGGCCTTGTTGCGGATGATGGCCAGGCGCGTTTCGTAGTCAGGCGGCTCAACGTCCACCATCAGGCCCCACTCGAACCGGGTGCGCAGGCGATCCTCCAGCTGGGTCATCTCCTTGGGCGGCCGGTCGGAGGTCAGCACGATCTGCTTGCCGGATTCATACAGGGCGTTGAAGGTGTGGAAGAACTCCTCCTGGGTCTGCTGCTTGCCGGCGATGAACTGGATATCGTCCACCAGCAGCAGGGATTCCTTCTGGTACTTGTCCCGGAACTCGGAGGTGGTGCCGCCGCGGATGGCGTCGATCAGCTCGTTGGTAAAATCCACGCCCTTCACCAGCACGATGCTGCTCTCCGGCCGCAGGCGCTTGGTCTGGCGGGCGATGGCGTGAAGCAGGTGGGTCTTGCCCAGTCCGCTGTCGCCATAGATGAACAGGGGATTAAAGGAACCGGCGGGCTTTTCCGCCACGGAGCGGGCGGCGGCATAGGCCATCTTGTTCTGCGGGCCCACCACATACGTCTCGAAGGAGAAGGCCTCGCTGTCGGCCAGCGTGTCGGGATGGTCGGGCCGCACGCCGTGGTAGGCGGCCAGCTGCTCGTCATCCAGCAGCTTCACCTCCAGATCGGAGGAGAAGATATCCCGCAGCGCCTCTTTGATCTGCGGCGTGAACCGCTTTTCGATGGTGCTCTTTTTGAACGTGTTGCCGCAGTGCAGCACCAGTGCCGAATCCTCCATGGTGACCACCGTCACCTCGTCGAACCAGGTGTTGATGGTGGTGTCGGACAGCTGCTGTTTCAGCCGGTCAAGCACTGTTTTCCATACGTCGGACAGTGAATTCATCGCCGCGCTCCCTTCCCGCTTTGCTATGGGCGTATTTCTCTAAGCTAAGTATATCAGAAAGCTGTGGAAAAGTAAAGCAATACTTATACTAATAAAGCACTGTTTGTGCACCCCCTGCATAATTAACGGCGGCCTGAGGGCAGGCCGCCCTACGTATGCTGTCGATAGAACTCCGTAGGGCGGGGTGCCCTCACCCCGCCGCTATTCGGCCGCCATCCCATAAAAAACAAGTTGCCTTTTCCGCCGGTTTGTAGCATACTAGACGCAGGAATATTTTCCGCAAAAGGGAGAAGCAAATGGAACGAGAACTGGAGACCATCCGATTATATTTCGACGACCCCTATATGAAGGAGTTCGACGCGGTGGTGCTGAACTGCATCCCCGACGGCAAGCGCTACCGCATCAAGCTGAACCGCACCGCCTTCTATCCGGAGGGCGGCGGCCAGCCCTGCGATCTGGGACGGCTGGGCAGTGAGCCGGTGCTGGACGTGCAGGAGGAAAACGGCATTATCTATCACACCGTGGCCCATTCCCTGATGGTGGCGGCCCCGGTGGTGGGCCGCATCGACTGGGCCCGGCGCTTTGACCACATGCAGCAGCACTCCGGCGAGCATATCGTTTCCGGTATGCTGTGCAAGGCGTATCACTGCGACAACGTGGGCTTCCATATGGGCGCCGACGTGGTGACCATCGACTATAACGCCGAAATTCCCTGGGAGGGCGTGCTGGAGATCGAGCGGCAGGCCAACCGCTACATACAGGAGAATCACGCGCCCCGGATCTGGTGGCCGCCTCAGGAGGATCTGGAGGATCTGCCCTACCGCAGCAAGAAGGCGCTGGAGGGCCCCGTGCGGATCACCCAGTTCCCCGGCGCGGATATGTGCGCCTGCTGCGGCATCCATGTGGGTTCCAGCGCCGAGATCGGACTGGTGAAGTTCATCGGCTGGCAGAAATTCCGGGGCGGCGTGCGGCTGGAGCTGCTGTGCGGCCAGCGTGCGGTGGACTATCTGTCCATGAACTGGCAGCAGAACAGCGCCATCGGTCGTGAGCTGTCGGTAAAGCCCGACGCCACCCATGCCGCCGTGCTGCGGCTGAAGGACGAGCTGGCGGCGGTGAAGCAGAAATGCGACACGCTGGAAACGGAAAGCTTTGCCGCGCTGGCGGAGCGGTACGCAGGCGCGGGCGACGTGGTGCTGGTGCGTCCCGCCATGGAGCCTGACGCCGTGCGGCGGCTGTGCGACGCGGTAGCCCAGAGCTGCGGCGGACGCTGCGCCGTGTTCGCCGGGGACGAGGGCGCGTATAAGTACGCCGTGATCCATCCCGGCGCGGACATCCGGGAGCTGATCAAGACCATGAACGCCTCCCTCCACGGACGGGGCGGCGGCCGGGACGGCTTTGCCCAGGGCAGCGCCGCCTGCGCGGAAGCGGATATCCATGAATTTTTTGGAGGATTGAACGAATGACACAACATGGAAAACGGGTTTATCACGGCCGCCGCGGCCCCTCGCCCATCGTGTGGCTCATCGCCCTTGTGGTGCTGATCGCCGCGGTGGTGCTGGTGATCGTGGGCCTGGGCAAAAAGGACAAGACCCCCGATGTGGAGCCTAACCAGGTGGTAACGCCCGACACACCGGATACACCGGATAATACGGTGGATGATCCCAACAAGCCGGATGATACCCAGACGCCGGATGACACCAATACCAACGACCCCAGCCTGGCCACGGACGAGCCGTATATCGACGCCAACGGCCTGCTGCAATACAGCACCAAGGGCCACTATGTGCAGGCCGACAGCTATCAGGGCGGCGGCGAACCGGACTGGCAGCTGCTGCTGGTGAACGACTGGAACCCCCTGCCCGCCGGGTATGACGACGGAGTGACCTTCACCACCGTCAGCGGCGGCAAGCAGGTGGACAGCCGCATCATCGACGCGGTGAACCGGATGCTGGCGGATGCCAGCGCCTATGATCTGGCGGTGGTCAGCGCCTACCGGCCCGAGAGCGAGCAGAATACCCTCTACTGGCGGAAGGTGCAGCAGTACACAGATAAGGGCTACTCCAATCTGGAGGCCCAGAAGGTGGGCGGCACAATCGTCAAGCGTCCCGGCTTCAGCGAGCATAACTGCGGCCTTGCCATGGACGTGGGCGGCAGCGGCGACTATACGCTGGAGCAGACCTTCGCCAACACCCCGGCCTATACCTGGCTGATGGAGCACTGCGCCGACTATGGCTTCATCCTCCGCTTCCCGGAGGGGAAGGAGGACATCACCGGCGTGATCTATGAGCCGTGGCACTACCGCTATGTGGGCGTGGAGGCCGCCAAGTACATCATGGATAACGACCTGTGTCTGGAGGAATACCTGGCCCAGGTGAAGAAGTGACCGCAAAAAGACCGCCGGATGGCGGTCTTTTTTGTGTGGTGGGAGCTATCGGGGGAAACAAATCAAAGCCTCCCCTGTGTAAGGGGAGGTGGCACGGCGTATGCCGTGACGGAGGGGTTGTTGGATTACGGACAATCCCCCAGTCACCTTCGGTGACAGCCCCCTTTACACAAGGGGGCCTTTGATTTACCCCGCCGTGCTTATCTCCTCATACCGCCAGCAGGCAACCGTATCGGCCCGCCGCGGCTTGAGACGTGGACAGACGCAATGGCCGCAGTCGATGGCGTTGTATATATGGTCTGTCAGCTTCACATAATGCCGCCGGAAATGGCGGCATGTCCCGCAGGTCTTTTCCTGTTCCATGATATCACCCCTTATGCCACAATATTGTAGCATATTGTGTATCTGTGTGCAACAAAATAGTAGCATATAGATGAGGTGAAAATATGCGGTTTCAACGATTGGAAGATTTGCGTATTGATGCAGACAAAACGCAGGCGGAAATAGCGGATGTACTTCACTGTAAGCGTGAAGTGTATCGCCGGTATGAAAAGGGAATTCATGAGATCCCTGCATGGGCATTGATCGAATTGGCAAAGTATTATGGAACGACGACAGATTATATTCTTGGATTAACGGATGAAAGATAAAAGACCGCCATCCGGCGGTCTTTTTTGTGTGGTGGGAGCTATCGGATAGGGTGAATCAAAGGCCCCCTTGTGTAAAGGGGGCTGTCAGCTACGGCGGCATAGCCGCCGAGATCGGGACTAAAAACATGCCACCGGCATGCTTTATTTATGCCGCCAGCGGCGGCATACCGATTCTTTTCACTCTTCACTTTTCACTTTTCTCTTGTGCCGTCCTCACCCCAGCAGCCCTGTGATGTCCTCCACCGTCAACCCCTCCTGTAAGGCCATGGTGATACCGTAGCCCATCAGCCGCCCCAACTCCCGCACCTTTTCGTCGATGTCGCGGGGCGTCAGGAACAGGGGATCGTCCTCCGCCGTGTCCTCTCCCAGCAGGCTGGCGGCGATCACCGTAGGTACCCCTACCGCGATCACCGGAACTTCCAGCGTTTGGGCGTTGATGGCCTTCCGGTGGTTGCCCACGCCGCTGCCGGGGATCAGGCCCGTGTCCCCCAGCTGGATGGTGGCGCACAGCCGGTCGCGGCTGCGGGCGGCCAGCGCGTCGATTGCGATGACGGCGGCACAGCCGGAGGCCTGCACCGCGCCCCGCAGCAGCTCCAGCGTCTCCATGCCGGTGGCCGCCAGTACGCCGGGGGACACCGCCGCCACCGGCGTAAAGCCCCGGAACTGCCCCGGCAGCGACCGCACCATGTGGCGGGTCACCAGCAGATTCTCCAGCGCCAGCGGCCCCACTGCGTCGGCGGTCATGCCCCGGTTGCCGAGACCCGCCGCCAGCACGGGAAAATCCTCCCCCACGCCCGGCAGCATCCGCCGCAGCTCCTCCGCCAGACACTCCGCCGAGCGGCGGAAGAAGCCCTCCTCCCGCCGGAAGCAGGGCCGCAGGTCGATGGTCACATACCGGCCCTCCGGCTTTCCCAGCGTCTCCGCCGCCTGCCTGGTGGTGACGCGCACCTCCGTCACGCCGCAGCCGTGGCGGGTATATTCCGCGGCGCTGACGCCTGCCAGACGGGAAATACCGCCGCCCGACCGCAGCTCCTCCATGGATTCCAGCGCCAGATCCGTCCGTGTGATCCGCATGTTTGTGGTCACGCTCCTTTCCCAAACACAAAATCTTGTGGGTGACGGCGCATTTTCCCGCCGCCAAAACTTTTTCACGAAAAATTGGGACAAATATCAAAAAAAAGCTTGCATTTTCTAGGCAAAGATGCTAAAATATCATCCTGCGTGGGACTTTGTATCTACGTTAATGTCATAACCGAGGAGGTGTTTGGTTTGCCGAATATCAAGTCTGCTAAGAAGCGTGTTCTGGTGGCAGAGGCGCGCAATGCCCGCAACAAAGCCGAAAAGTCCGCACTGAAGACTGCTATCAAGAAGTTCGAGGCTGCTGCCGTTGACGGCGATCGCACCGAGGCCGAGGGCACTTACAAGGTGGCGGTCAAGGCCATCGACAAGGCTGCTGCCAAGGGTTTGATGCACAAGAACAACGCGGCTCACAAGAAGTCCGCTCTGACCCTGAAGCTCAACAAGATCGGTTAACAAACCACATGCAACAGACGTCCGTTGGACGTCTGTTTTTGTTTTATGGGCTTTTTCCCCACGGGTGTTGCCCCCAACAGGGCAACCGCCGCCCTAAAATCCGCCACAGCCAAACGGACATAAGGAGGCTTTTCCCATGAGGAACGAAAAGAAACCGGGTGTGATGCTGTATTTTGAGCTGTATCCTATGCTGAAGCAAATGACGCCAGAGGATGGCTACGCCCTCATCATGGCCATTTTTGCATATGCCCAGGACGGCACGCTGCCCCGGTTTTCCCATCAGGCGCTGGACTATGTGTGGGAGTTTGTGCGGCTGAACATTGACCGGGACAGCGAGCGCTATCTCCGGGTGGTGGAGCAGCGGCGCAAGGCGGCGGAAAAGCGCTGGCAGAAGCAGGCCGCTCCCTCTGATGAGGATGCATTTGCAGCCCTTGCATGCAAATAATGCCAACACCAACCACAACCACAACATCAACTACAGCATCAGCTTCAGCTCCAACACCATGGCGGCAGGGGGCTGCGCCCCTGCCAGCCCCGCCCCGGAAAAAAACAGATTTTTCATGGGAACATTTTGCCCTGTTTCTGCGTCTAATAGACAGAAAGGTTGGTGCTTTTCATGAAACGTTCTGTCTCTCTGATCCTGTTGACGGCGGTGTGCGCGCTGGCGCTGGCGGCCGCCGTTACCCTCAGCGGCTGCGCTGTCAGACCGCAGCCCTCCGATCCCACCGGAAATGTGGATACGCCAGATCCGCAGCCCGCCCTCACCGGCGAGACTGCCGAATACACCAGCGGCTATGTGGACATGGCCCTGACCATTCCGGAGGGCTGGCAGTGGGAGTCGGTGCAGGACAGATCCATGAACACCGAGGGCATCCGCTTCCGGAAAACCGATGACAAGGCCGTGTCCTTTGAGCTGCTCTGCTGGCGAAACGGCTACGGCATCTGCGGCACCGGCGTCACCAGCGAGGAGATTACCCTGTCCAACGGCCAGAAGATATGGCAGCACACGGAGGAGAACACCGACAGCCTGTGGCTGAACCTGTATTTTGAGAGTACTCCCGGCGACTATGTGTGCGCGCCCACCGGAACGCTGACGAAGGAGACCTGGGACAGCTGCCGGGACGAGGTGCTGGCCATTCTGAATACCGCTCAGTTCGGCCGCGACGCCATGACGGAGCAGGCGGCCATCGACACCGCCAAGGCACAGTATGACGGCCCGTATGACGAGACCTATGGCCGCTACGACATCAAGACCGGCGTCTGGACGGTGACCTTCGTGGAGGAGCAGCGGCCCACCGCCAGCATCGACATCAAGCCCGACGGCACCGCAGGCCCTCTGGCCCTGATCGACAGCGCTGCGAAATGACAAAAAAAGAACACCCCGCAGGGGTGTTCTTTTTTGCTTCAGTTGTTCTCGCCGCGGTCGTAGGCCACCACCACACGGCGGTTGGGCTCAGTACCCACGGAATAGGTGGTGACACCCTTCACGTCCTGCAGGGCGGCGTGGATCACATGGCGCTCGTAGGCGTTCATGGCCTCCAGCGTGACGCTGCGGCGGTACTTCTTCACCTTGGCGGCTACCTTCATGGCCAGGCTCTCCAGACTGGCCTCACGGCGGGCGCGGTAGTTCTCGGCGTCCACATGGACCCGGATGCGCTTTTCATTGCCGCTGTTGACGGCGTAGTTGGTCAGCTGCTGGATGGCGTCCAGGGTCTCGCCGCGGCGGCCGATCAGCGCGCCCAGCTTCTGGCCCTCCAGAATGACCTTATAACGGCCCTTCTCCTCCTCGTACACCTTCACGGCGGCGGGGCTGTCCATATGCTCCAGCAGGCCGGTCAGGAACGCGGTGATGCGCACGGCGTTGTCGTCGGTGCACTCCGGCAGATCCACGGCGGGAGCGGCGATGGGTTTCTCCACACGCTCCACACGCTCCTCACGCCTGGGCTGCTGAGGCTTGGGCTGACGGGGCTGGCGGGGCTGCTGCTGGGGTTTGGGCTGACGGGGCTGCTGAGACTTGGGCTGGGGTTTGGGTTCTTCTTTCTTTTCGGGCTTCTCAACGACAGCAGGCTTGACGGGTACGGCGACCTCCTCCATGGGAGCCTCGTCGGGGCCATAGGTCACGCGGACGCGGGCGGGCTTGGCACCCATGCCCAGAAAGCCGCTCTTGGCCCGCTCCAGGATCTCCACGGACACATCGTCACGATCCATGCCCAGCTGGGCAAGGGCGTTCTGGATGGCCTCTTCCTCGGTCTTGCCTGTTACATCGATATAACTCATAGACAAAACTCCTTATTCGTCGTAATGCTTCTCGCTGTACGCGCGTCCGCGGGCGTAGGGACGGTTGCCCACACGGCCTGCCTCGGTGGTGGAGGCGCGCTTTTCCTTGGGTTCCTCCTTGGGCTGCTTTTTCTTGCTGCCCTGCTGGGGCTTCTTGGCGGCGTTGGCCTGCTCCAGCTGCTTGTTGTAGTTCTCGCGGGCGGCCTGCATCTTGGCGGCGCGCTTTTCCCGCTTCTCCCGCTCCTTCTCGGTCTCCTCTTCCTCCAGCTTCTTGCCGAAGTACTTGTTGAGCACCAGCTCCTGAATGGCGGAGAAGGCGGCGTTGGCGATCCAGTACACGCACAGAGCGGCAGGGAACATGAAGCCCATCCACACCGTCATCAGGGGGAACAGGTACATCATCATCTTGCTCTGGCTGTTCATGGTGTTGGAGCTGGCCTTCATGGACACCATGCTCATCAGCAGCTGCAGGGCAGCGGCGATGAAGGGCATGATCAGCAGGCCCCAGACCGGCCAGCCGCCGCCGGGGAACTGGCTCATGACCTGAGAGGGCTGGCTGGCCAGATCCACGCCCAGGAAGTTATAGTCCAGATCGATCAGACCCTCGAACTTGCCGGCGAAGTCGGCCCAGTGCTCATGGATGAAGTCGGTCAGATAGATCTGCTCATAGGCGTTGTTGCTGGCGGGCGCGGTATAGCCCAGAGAGGTGGCCAGGGTGGTGATCTCGGCGATCACCTCGTTGGACAGGTTCATGAAGAACCGCAGGGGGGTACGGATGATATAGTACAGGGCAATCAGAATGGGGAAGGGCAGGAAGGACCACAGGCAGCCGGACATGGGGTTGACGCCCTCCTTGGCGTACAGGTCGGCCATTTCCTGCTGCTGCCGCTCCTTGTTGTTGGCGAAGCGGGTCTGGATATCCTTGATCTTACCCTGCATCCGGTTCATGCGCAGCATGCTCTTCTTGCTCTTCATCTGGAAGGGCAGGATCACCAGCTTCACCACCAGGGTGAAGAGGATCAGCGCCACGCCGTAGGAGCCGGTCAGGCTGTAGAACATTCTCGTCAGCCACGCGAAAGGCACACAGATATAATATCCGATTTGTGCAAACATTGTTTTTCCTCCGTAGGTCGTTTACTTGTGTTGCGGATGTGGAAAATCGTGGGAAAACACCTCAAACGGTTCGGTTCATGGCACGGGGTCGTACCATCCGCCCTTGTGGAACGGATGGCACCGGAGAAAACGGCGGAGGGCCAGCCAGCCGCCCTTCCACGCGCCGTACTTTTCCACCGCCTCCAGCGCGTATTGGGAGCAGGTGGGGATAAAGCGGCACCGGGGCGGAAACAGGGGCGACACCGCCGTCTGGTAAAACCGGATGGCCTTTAAAAGCGCCCGCTTCATGCCCGTGGCTCCAGCAGGCCCAGCGCCTCCAGGGCACGGGTATACTGCCTGTCCATTCTGGTATAGGGCGTGTGGACGGCCTTGACGCGGCCCACCAGGATCACGTCATAGCCCTTCTTCATCTCCGGCAGGTGCAGGCGGTACATCTCACGCAGCTGGCGGCGGACGCGGTTGCGCACCACGGCCTTGCCCAGCTTTGTGCTGACGGTGATGCCCAGACGGGTGCGGCCCTGCTTATTCTTCTGGCAGTAGACCACCATACAGGGCTGCACGCTGGACTTGCCCTTCCGGTAAATGCGCCGGAACACATAATTTTCTTTTACGGTCACGGCAGCCTTCATGGTTTCTCCTTTGCGGGGTACATTACCTGTCATTCCGAGTCAGTGACCGATGTCACTGGCGTGGGAATCTGTATTCTTGGCAGTGCGGTGGAAAACAAGATGGATGCTACGGCGGCATAGCCGCCGAGATCGGGACTAAAAACATGCCACCGGCATGTTTTCTTAACGTCCCGACTGGGGGATTGTCGATTATCGGTCAACCCCTCCGTCACGGCTTACGCCGTGCCACCTCCCCTTACACAGGGGAGGCTTTGAAAAAGATCCCCGCATTTCCAAAAATGCGAATACCAACAGGGACGGCAGTTTTCCCTTCCACCGTCCCTGGCTTATTTAAGCTTGTTTGGGGTGCACTTTCCGCCTCTCCTCAGTGGGTCAGGCGGGCACGGCCCTTGGCGCGGCGACGGGCGAGAACCTTGCGGCCATTGCTGGTAGCCATTCTCTTACGGAAGCCGTGTACCTTGGAGCGCTGGCGCTTCTTGGGCTGATAGGTACGGAACATTGCATGACACCTCCATCTTCAAAATATCGCCTCCGCACATGTGTCCATGGCGGTGCGTACTCGACAGCGGACGCAAGTCCGCCGCAGTCGACTTGGAAAAATGCGCAAACGCGCAACTGATATTATACAGAAAAACAGTAAGGTTTGTCAACAACTAAATATTGTGTGTCTGTCGAAAGGTGGAAACAAGAGGGGGATACAGATACATTTATCTTTGCGGCGGCCTGAGGGCAGGCCGCCCTACGCATGCCGCCAATAGAACTCCATAGGGCGGGGTGCCCTCACCCCGCCGCGCCTTTGATATCGCTTTGTAGAGGGGGCGTCCCCGACGCCCCGTTCCCCTTACGGAAATGTTTCGGTAAACCGGCGGGCCGTCGGGGACGCCGGCCCCTACGAAAAAGGATCACCGGCAATCTGTCTCCCCCTTGCATTTCTTCCGTCTTCGTAGTATCATAATAATTTACTGAGCAATTCACGGAACAGAAAGGAACCCTTATCATGGCAGCAGAAAACAAACTGGGCGTTATGCCCATTTCCAAGCTCATCTGGAATATGTCTCTTCCCATCATCGCCTCCATGCTGGTGCAGGCCCTGTACAACATCGTGGACAGCGTGTTCGTCAGCTGGGTCAGCGAGGCGTCGCTGACCGCCGTGTCCCTGGCCTTCCCGGCCCAGAACCTGATGATCGCCCTGGGCGCCGGTACGGCGGTGGGCGTCAACGCCCTGATGGGCCGGGCGCTGGGCGCAGGCGAGCAGGAGCGGGCTGACCGTGTGGCGGTGAACGGCCTGTTTCTGGCGTTTGTTGGCTTTGCCCTCAGCTGCGTGCTGGGCCTGACCTGCGCCGGAGCGTTCCTCCGCTCCCAGACCCAGGTGGAGGAGATCATCGCCATGGGCGAGCAGTACCTCCACATCGTCATGGGCGGCTCCTTCGCCCTGTTCGGCCAGATCATGCTGGAGCGCCTGCTCCAGGGCACGGGCCGCTCGCTGCTGAGCATGTACACCCAGGGTCTGGGCGCCATCATCAACATTATCCTTGACCCGGTGTTCATCTTCGTGTTCGACATGGGCGTAGCAGGCGCGGCCATCGCCACGGTCATCGGCCAGATCTGCGGCATGTCGCTGGCGGCCTACTTCAACGTGAAGAAGAACAAGGACATCACCCTGCGCATCCGGGGCTTCCGGCCTGACTGGCGGCTCATCGGCAGCATCTACGCCATCGGCCTGCCCAGCGTCATCATGATGGCCATTGGCTCCATCATGACCTTCCTGATGAACAAGATCCTCATCACCTATCACTCCGCCCACGAGACGGCGGCCACTGCCTTCGGCATCTACTTCAAGCTGAATTCCTTCATCTTCATGCCGGTGTTCGGTCTGAACAACGGCGTGGTGCCCATCATCGCCTATAACTACGGCGCGCAGAACCGCGCCCGCATGGTGGAGGCCATCAAGCGCAGCGCCATCTATGCCTCCATCATCATGCTGGCGGGCATGGCGCTGTTTCTGGCCATCCCCGGCACGCTGCTGAAGATCTTCGACGCCACCGACACCATGCTGACGGTGGGCATCCCCGCCCTGCGGATCATCTCCCTCAGCTTCTGGATCGCCGGCGCCTGCATCGCGTTGGGCGGCTCCTTCCAGGCGCTGGGCAAGTCCATGTACTCCATGATCACCTCCATCGTGCGGCAGCTGGTGTTCCTGATCCCCATCGCCTATGTGCTGGCCCGGTACGGCCAGACCATCGGCAGCGACGATCTGGTGTGGTGGAGCTTCCCCCTGGCGGAGATCGCGTCGCTGTTCGTGACGCTGGCCTTCTTCCGGCGGCTGTACCGGACGCTGATCGCCAAAATCCCGGAGCACGGGACCAACGACGGCGGTCAGGAGAGCCTGATCGGGTGAAGGAGGATAAGAAAAGAGCGGACATGCGTCCGCTCTTTTTTTCATGAAAGCCTCCCCTGTGTAAGGGGAGGCTTTGCGAAAGTTTTCCTTATCCTTTTTGGCAATGAAATCGTCAGATTTTGCGCCAGCCTTTTTAATACGCCAGCTTCTCCGCCAGATACGCCTTCAGCTCGCTGATGGGGATGCGCACCTGCTCCATGGAGTCGCGCTCGCGGACGGTGACGCAGTTGTCGCCGGCCTTCTCCGCGTCGCCCACGGTGTCGAAGTCCACGGTGATGCAGTAGGGGGTGCCCACCTCGTCCTCGCGGCGGTAGCGCTTGCCGATGGAGCCGGTCTCGTCGAAGTCGATCATCCACTCCTTGCTGAGCTCCTCGTAGATCTTGCGGGCAGGCTCGCTGAGCTTCTTGCTGAGGGGCAGGATGGCGGCCTTGTAGGGCGCCAGCGCCGGATGCAGGTGCAGCACCACGCGGACGTCGTTCTTGGCCTCGTCCACGACCTCCTCGTCATAGGCGTCCACCAGCACGGCCAGCACGCTGCGCTCCACGCCCAGAGACGGCTCCACCACGTAGGGGATGTAGCGCTCGTTGGTCTCGGGGTCGAAGTAGGTCAGGTCCTTGCCGGACACGGTCTGGTGCTGGGTCAGGTCGTAGTCGGTGCGGTCCGCCACGCCCCACAGCTCGCCCCAGCCGAAGGGGAACAGGAACTCGAAGTCCGTGGTGGCCTTGGAGTAGAAGCACAGCTCCTCGGGATCGTGGTCGCGCAGCCGCAGGTTCTCGTCCTTCAGGCCGATGCCCAGCAGCCAGTTGTGGCAGAAGGTGCGCCAGTAGTTGAACCACTCCAGATCGGTGCCGGGCTTGCAGAAGAACTCCAGCTCCATCTGCTCGAACTCGCGGACGCGGAAGATGAAGTTGCCCGGGGTGATCTCGTTGCGGAAGGACTTGCCGATCTGGCACACGCCGAAGGGCAGCTTGCGGCGGGTGGTGCGCTGGGTGTTGACGAAGTTGGTGAAGATGCCCTGGGCCGTCTCGGGACGGAGGTACACGGTGTTCTTGGCATCCTCGGTAACGCCCTGGAAGGTCTTGAACATCAGGTTGAACTGGCGGATGTCGGTGAAGTTATGCTTGCCGCAGCTGGGGCAGGGGATGTTCTTCTCCTCCACGAAGTCCTTCATCTCCTGCTGGGAGAAGGCGTCGATGGGCTTGGGCAGCTCAAAGCCGTTCTGCTGGCACCACTCCTCGATCAGCTTGTCGGCGCGGAAGCGCTCCTTGCACTCCTTGCAGTCCATCAGAGGATCGGAGAAGCCTGCCAGATGGCCGCTGGCCACCCAGGTCTGGGGGTTCATGAGGATGGCGGCGTCCTGGCCCACGTTATAGGGGTTCTCCTGGACGAACTTCTTCCACCAGGCCTTCTTGATGTTGTTCTTCAGCTCCACGCCAAGGGGGCCGTAGTCCCAGGTGTTGGCCAGGCCGCCGTAGATCTCGGAGCCTGCGAAGATGATGCCGCGGTTTTTGCACAGCGCCACGATCTTATCCATGGTCTTTTCGGTGTTTTTCATGTCGATATCTCCTTTATTTGTTATTATGATTCCTTCTCGGCTACTTATATTTAAATCGGTTTTTGCCGCGGTTTATCCGTGGCAAAAACACCATAGAAGCGACCAACGGGAGCTCTCGCATCGACCAAAGCACCGTAGGTGCTGCGATAAATGCGAGTCTCTACTTGGAAAACAACGTTTTCCAAGTAATATAAAAACGCCCTGAGTCCCTTGTAAGGACTCAGGGCGAACTAAACAAATAGTCCGTGGTTCCACCTGAATTTGGAAGCATCCACACTCTTATTGCCGGTAACGGGGCGTCCGGCGGGCATTTCCTCCCGCGGCTCCGGGCAGCCACGCCCTTCATCGCCTGTAACTTTGCCTAGAATAGCACGTTTTCCGGCAGGTGTCAAGAAATTTTACCGTTTTTCCCGCAGGCGCTGCTGCTCACTTCTTGTTGGGGTTGTAGTAGTCCGTGGGCTCCTCCAGCACGATGGGCAGTCCGTTCTGATACACCGGCAGGGTCTGGAACTTGAAGCGGCTGGCGGCGTGCTTGCGGTCGATGTCCGCCTTGATCTTCTCGTCCACCACGCCGCGGCGGATGTACTCGTTGACGGCGTGATAGGTGAAGCCCAGATTGTCCTCGTCGGTGAGGCCGGTCAGACCGTCGGACGGCGGCTTGATGAGGAACTTCTCCGGCAGGCCCAGCGCACGGCCCAGGGCAATGACCTCCTCGGTGGTGTACATGCCCAGGGGGGAGAAGGCGCCGGCGCTGTCGCCGTAAATGGTGCAGTAGCCCACCCAGTCCTCGCTGAGGTTGCTGGTGTTGATGACGATGCCCTGCTCCACTGTCTGGGCCACGGCGTACAGGGTGGCCATGCGGACGCGGCTGGGCAGGTTCACCAGCGTCTGGCGGCTGGGGGTCAGGCCCACCCGCTCCATCTCCTTCACCACGCCCTGCACGGCGTCATGGATGTTGATGGTCACATGGGGAATGCCCAGCACGTCCACCAGACCGTTGGAGTAGTCGATATCCGGCTGTACGCCGTCGGGCATCAGCACGCCCATGACGTTCTCCTTGCCGTAGGCGGCCACGGCCAGCGCGGCCACGGTGGAACTGTCCTTACCGCCGGAGATGCCGATGACGGCAGTCTTGCCGTAGCAGGCGGCCATCTGCTGGTGCATCCATTCCAGCAGTCCGGCAAGCTGTAATTGTACGTTGAATTCCATGGAGAGACCCTCCTTGTTCAAATTTGGTTTATTGTAGCACAGGGCCGGGGTGAGCGCAATAGGGAAATGGTGCGCCGGTTGTGCATAGAGGGCGGCGGGTAGGGGCAGGTGTACGGTAGAACTCCGTAGGGGCCGGCGTCCCCGACGGCCCGCCGTGCAATGGACGATGTTATTTCAGCCCCGCCAGATAATCCAGGGACACCCGGTAATGCTTCGCCAGCAGGATGGCGATGTTCAGCGGGATCTCCCGCTCGCCGGATTCATAGCGGGCGTAGGTGGTCTTGTGCATGTGCAGAAGCTCCGCCAGCTGCCGCTGGCTCAGGTCGGCGTCCTCCCGCAGGTCACGGATGCGTTGATACATAGACATCCCTCCTTGTATTGACAGTGTACACCAAATGGTGTACAATTCTTTTGAATAGACACCGAACGGTGTCCAAGTAGGTTATATGAAAGAAAAAACCTGTAAAAATTGCGCCCATTTCCGCCTGCACTACATCCGGTATGGGCGAGGGAGATATTTGCCGCTGCATTACGGCCATTGCGTGAAGCCGCGGCTGAAAAAGCGGGACGAGAATGAAAAAGCATGCGGGTATTGGACGGAGCGGAAACCGTAGGGGCGGGCGTCCCCGACGGCCCACCGTGTTGCGGGAGCGCATTTATAAAGGCTCCCCTGTGTAAGGGGGGAGAGAGCCGTGCGCTGCCAGAGGCAGATGAAGCACGGCGAACGAGTGGCAGCGGTCAAAATTTCGGCGGCTTTGATGCCGCAGCGAAATTTTGGGCACCGCAACAGGAGCTGTCAGCCGTAAGGCTGACTGAGGGGTTGACCGCCGTTGACAATCCCTCCGTCAACGCTTCGCGTTGCCACCTCCCTTTACACAAGGGAGGCTTTGGCCCCTGCGAAAATGATAAAAGGACGATTTTGGCGCAGCAAAAAAAGGAAGCCCTCCGGGCTTCCTTTTTCGATAACTCAGTTTCAGTCGTCCTTTTCCACCTCGCCGACGATGGCGATGTGCAGCTCGTCAAGCTGCTTCTGCTCGACGGTCGAAGGTGCGCCCATCATGATATCCTGTGCGTTCTTGTTCATGGGGCGGCGACCATGCGCCGCCTGTGGCGGATGAAGCATGGAAGCCGCAAGGCAGCGCCCCGATTTGCAGCACCCGAACGGGTCTGGAAATCGGAACGGCGCAACGAGGGCATTCCCCATATAAAAAGAAGGGCAATTCTGCCCTTCTTTTTATGGTTACAAAGTATGATACGACCTCAGTCGTCCTTTTCGACCTCGCCGACGATGGCGATGTGCAGCTCGTCCAGCTGCTTCTGCTCGACGGTCGAAGGCGCGCCCATCATGATATCCTGTGCGTTCTTGTTCATGGGGCGGCGACCATGCGCCGCCTGTGGCGGATGAAGCATGGA
>CAKTIE010000022.1 GCA_934565655.1 uncultured Oscillospiraceae bacterium | reverse complement strand
GTGGGCAAGCTCTCCGACGTGATCGTGGCGGTGGAGAACACCGTGAAGGACGTGCCGGACATGAAGCTGAACAGCTTTGTCACCGTGGCCGACGCCAGCAAGGTGAAGGTCTACATGAAGAACTTCGGTGAGTTCTATAATAACCAGATCGAGTCTGCCGGCACCATCATCCTCAGCCGTACCCAGAAGCTGTCCCAGGAGAAGCTGGAGGCCGCCGCGGCCATGCTGCGGGAGAAGAATCCCACCGCCGCCATCATCACCACGCCCTGGGATCAGATCGACGGCAAGACCATTCTGGCCGCCGTGGAGAAGGTCTCTCTGGCTGACGAGATGCTGGAGAAGATGCGTGCCGAGCATGAAGCCGATGAGCATGAGCATGAGCATGAGCATCATGATCACGACGAGCATGAGGAGCACGACCACTGCCATCATCACCACGATCACGACGACGATGATGACCACGAGCATGACCACTGCTGCCACCATCATGATCATGAGGAGGAGCATGAGCACCATCATGACCATGATCATGACGAGCATGACCACGAGCATCACCATCACCATGACGGCGAGGAGTGCGACGATCCCCACTGCGGCTGCCATCACCATCATCACCACGCCGACGAGGTGTTCACCTCCTGGGGCGAGGAGACGGTGAAGCCCTTCACCGAGGAGCAGCTTCACCAGATCCTGACGGCACTGGACAGCGGCGACTACGGCCAGATCGTCCGGGCCAAGGGCATCGTCCCCAACGGCGAGGGCAAGTGGCTGCACTTCGACTATGTGCCGGAGGAGCATGAGGTGCGCTTCGGCCCCGCCGACTACACCGGCCGCCTGTGCGTCATCGGCGCAAACCTGGACGAGCACGAGCTCCACGAGCTGTTCGGCCTGTAAGGAGACAACGAGCCTATGGATATTCCTGTTTATCTCATTGCCGGATTTCTGGACGCCGGAAAGACGGATTTCATCAACGGCATCCTGAAGGACGGCTTTGCCGCCGAGGACCGCACGCTGCTGATCTGCTGCGAGGAGGGCGAGAACGAGTACGATCCCAAGGTGCTGCAGAACGTGTTCACCTACACCATCGATGACCCGGAGCAGATGACTCCGGCCCTGTTCAAGAAGCTGGAAAAGCAGTACCGCCCCAAGCAGGTCATCATGGAGTATAACGGCATGTGGCAGATGGAGCCCCTGTACCGGGAGGGCTTCCCCGCCAACTGGATCTTATACCAGATCATGGTGCTGGTGGACGCCACCACCTTCGAGACCTATGTCCGCAACATGGGCCAGCTGATGATGGAGAAGATCGCCAACGCCGACCTGCTGATCTTCAACCGCTGCAACGAGGAGCTGCGCGCCCAGCTCCGCAGCCGCAACCTGAAGATGGTGAACCGCCGGGCCGACATCTATCTGGAGAACGCCGACGGCACCAGCGAGGAGTATATGACCCCCGACATGTCCCCGTTCGATCTCAGCAGCGGCCATCTGGACGTGCCGGATGACGAGTACGGCGTGTGGTACGTTGACCTGATGGACAACACCGACCGCTACGACGGCATCACCGTCACCTTCAAGGCCCTGATGTGCCACTCCAAGAAGTTCAAGGGCGTCCACTGCCCCGGCCGCTTCGCCATGGTGTGCTGCGAAAACGACATGCAGTTCCTGGCGCTGGTATGCCGCGGCGAAGGACTGGACAAGTTCAAGAACCGGGACTGGGTGGAGCTGACCGCCACCGTCCGCAAGGAGAACTGCGACGCCTATCAGGGCGAAGGCCCGGTGCTGTACGTCTCCGACATCCACGCCACCGAAAAACCGAAAAACGAAGTGGTTTCGTTTTGAAAACAAGAACTCCACCCGATGGGTGGAGTTCTTGTTTTCAGCGAAGCGTGAAGAGAGAAAAGATGCGGTATGCCGCCGCTGGCGGCATAATTGGAAAAACGGCGGGGTGACCACACCCCGCCGCTCGGTTTATTTCATCGTTCTGCTGTTGTGCAGCACCATGGTGCTGTATAAAAACAGCACGTCCTCGCTGCCGTCCAATGTCAGGAACCGGCCCAACAGCTGGCTGGACAGATACCGGATATCCACCGCGTAGATGGTGCGGTAGCTCTTCGTCAGCAGGGGGATCAGGCTGCTGCCGAAGGAGTCCCGGAACACCACCAGCGTTTTATCGGTAGCCGCCAACGGGCTGTCGATCCGCAGCAGAGAGCGGCTGCCCTGTAAATAGAGGTCGTAGGGCGTGTCCGTCTCCACGGCGGACAGGTCGTACAGCGTCTCCTGCCGCTCCGTCTCATAGTCGTACACGGTGCAGGCGTCCAGCACCTCGCCGGTCAGATACCGCAGGGTATCCGCCGCCAGCGGCTCCTCCGCCTTCTCCGCGTAAGCGCCATAGAAGGGCGCGTCCACGGTATTCTCCTGCAGATCCCCCACCGGCGGCACACCCATGGCCTGCGCCAGCGTCTGCGCCGTGGAGATCAGACACTCCTGCCGCCAATGGGGGTCGGTGCGGTAGTAATCCGCCAGGGAAAGCCCCAGCGCAATGTCCGCATACTGCACGAAGTCCAGCTGCGCCAGCAGTGCCTCCGCTGTCTCCTGTGCGGAGGCGGGTGCATACCCCACCGGCGGCTCCGTAAAGCTGCCCTTGTCGGGGATCACCGACAGGTAGATGTGTCCGGCATTGCCGGTCAGATAGCTGTCGTAGAGCTGCCGGAGCTTCCGGGCGGCATAGTCCAGCGACTTCCGGTCATACCCCGCCTCGGTGGACACGGCATACCCCTCATACACATACACCTCAGGAAGCGCCGCCTGCGGCGGCGCTTCCCTTGCGGGTATCCATTTTGCCGCGCCCAGCACAAGGGCGCAGCTCAGCAGCACAAAGGCCGCCCGTTTTACGACGGTGCCTCTCACGCCTGAACGGCTTCGTCGTACACCAGCTCCATGCCGAAGATACCGCTGAGACGGCCGGCAAAGGCGTCCACCAGATCCTCGGCGCCGAAGGCCACGGACACATACTCACCGCGGACGGCCACCACCACCTTCTCGGGGAAGCCGCACATCCAGCGGTTGGCCTGAACGGCGTCCCGCAGCGTCGCGGCCAGCGCCTGGGCGTCACCGGACGCATGATAGGCCGCGGCGGTAAAGGTGTTGGCGTTCAGCATGTGGGTCAGGGACGCGGCCTCGTCCACCTCCGCCGCCTCCGGCAGCACCAGCTGATACTCCGCCAGAGACCGGTCGGTCAGGTCGAAAGCGCCGGGAGCGCCGTCCACCATCTGCTCCGCGTCGGGGCCGCCGCCCACCACGGCGAACTTCTCATCCTCGCCATAGTCGTTCCACACGGTCTCCAGCAGGCTCAGCGCGCTGGTGATCTCAGCGGGCTGGTCGCCGGACGGCTGGTCATTCGTGCCGCCGTTCCCGCCGCCGCAGGCCGCAAGGGACAGCACCATCACCGCAGCCAGCATCAGTGCAAAAAGCTTTTTCATCAAACATATCCTCCTTGATTTCCACAAATCATGTGGGTCTGCTTCTTTAGACGCAGTTTTTCGCCGTTTTGTTCCCGGAAATTATAACCAAGATTGGTCAAAGCCATACGGCAGCAGCTCCTTCAGGGCGAATTTCTTCGCGTCGCCCGACTTGTTGATGCAGATGACCTCCATCTCCGGGGCAAACTCCATCATCACCTGACGGCAGGTGCCGCAGGGCACGCAGTAATCGTCGCTGCGTCCGGCAATAGCGATGCGGACGAAGTCACGGTGTCCCTCGCTGACGGCCTTGAAGATGGCGGTGCGCTCGGCGCAGATGGTAGCGCCGTAGGCGGCGTTTTCGATGTTGCAGCCGGTGTAGACCGTGCCGTCGCTGCACTCCAGCGCCGCGCCCACAGGAAAGTGGGAATAGGGGATATACGCCATATCCAGCATGTCGATGGCCTTCCGGCAAAGCTCCTTCTCTGTCATGATCGTCTCTCCTTCTTTTAACTCAATTTTGCCTGACCGGTATACAGCTGATAGTACCGGCCCTTCTCCTCCAGCAGCTGGGCGTGGTCGCCCCGCTCGATGATCTGTCCGTTCTCCAGCACCAGAATGGCCTGTGCGTTGCGGACGGTGGACAGGCGGTGGGCGATAACGAACACCGTCCGGCCCTCCATCAGGGAATCCATGCCCCGCTCGATCAGCGTCTCGGTGCGGGTGTCGATGGAGCTGGTGGCCTCATCCAGAATCAGCACCGGGGGATCGGACACAGCGGCGCGGGCAATGGCCAGCAGCTGCCGCTCACCCTGACTGAGTCCCGCGCCGTCACCGGTGATCACCGTGTCGTAGCCCTGGGGCAGATGGCGGATGAAGGTGTCGGCGTTGGCCAGTCTGGCGGCGGCGCGGATCTCCTCGTCGGTGGCGTCCAGCTTGCCGTAGCGGATGTTGTCAGCGATGGTGCCGGTAAACAGATGGGTATCCTGCAGCACCATGCCCAGCGACCGGCGGAGGGAATCCTTGGCGATGTCCTTCACGTCGATACCGTCATAGGTGATGGTGCCCTCCTGAATGTCGTAAAACCGGTTGATCAGGTTGGTGATGGTGGTCTTGCCTGCGCCGGTGGAGCCCACGAAGGCGATCTTCTGGCCCGGCTTGGCGAACAGGGATACATCGTGCAGCACCGTCTTTTCCCCGTCATAGGAGAAGGTCACATGGTCGAACCGCACGTCGCCCTTCAGCTCCACCAGCGTGCCGTCGGGGCGCTTCCACGCCCAGCGGCCGGTGCGCTCCGTGGTCTCGGTCAGGGCGTCCTTTTCCACACGGACGATGACGGTCTTGCCCTCGTCGGTCTCCGGCTGGGCGTCCATGACGGCGAAGATGCGCTCCGCGCCTGCCGCCGCGGCCAGCAGCGTGTTTACCTGCTGGCTGATCTGGCCGATGGGCTGGCTCACCTGCTTGACATACAGCAGATACGCGCCCAGGGAGCCTACGTCGAACATGCCGCCGATGGCCAGCAGGCCGCCCACGCAGCAGGTGACGGCGTAGTTGATCTTGCTGAGGTTGCCCATGGCGGGCATCATCATACCGGCGTAGGCCTGTGCCGCCGTGGCGGCCTGCCGGTACTCGTCGTTGAGGGTGGTGAAGCGGCCGATGGCCTGCTTCTCGTGGTTAAAGACCTTGATGACCTTCTGGCCCTCGATCATCTCCTCGATATAGCCGTTCACCGCGCCCAGCGCCGCCTGCTGCCGCTGGAAATTCACGCGGCTGCGGCCGCCGATGACCTTCACCACGCCGCCCATCAGCGCCAGAAAGCCGAAGGTGATCAGCGTCAGCCACGGGTTCAGGATAATCATCATCAGCACCGTACCCAGGAACGTCAGCACATTGGAGATGATGCTGGCGAAGCTGCTGTTGAGCATCTCCGACACGGTTTCGATATCGTTGGTAAAGCGGCTCATCAGGTCGCCGGACTGGTGCCGGTCATAGTAGCTGACGGGCAGCTGCTGCAAGCGGTCGAACAGATCCTGCCGGATGGCGGCCACGGTCCGCTGGGCCACATGCACCATAATACGGGCATAGGCGAAGGAGCACACTGCGCTGAGGGCAAACAGGCCGCCCATCAGCACCAGCATTTTCAGCAGGCCGGGAAAGTCGCCGGGCAGGATATAGTTGTTCAGCAGCGGCTTGAGCATGTAGCTGGTGGCCACGCTGCCGGCGGAGCTGGCGACGAGGCATATCGCCACCAGCACCAGAGCGCCCTTGTAGCGGCCCACATACCGCATCAGCTTTTTGAACGTGCCCTTCATGTCCTTGGGCCGCTGATAACCGTGTCCGTTGGGGCCGTGTCCGTGACCGCCCCGGGGCGCCGCGTTTCTGTTGTCAGCCATCGATGCTCACTCCTTCCTGCTGGGATTCATAGACCTCGCGGTAGATATCGCAGCTGTCCAGCAGCTGCGCGTGGGTGCCCTGACCCACAATGTGTCCATCGTCCAGTACAAGGATCATATCCGCGTCCATCACGGAGGTGATGCGCTGGGCGATAATGAGCTTGGTGGTGCCGGGCAGGGCGTCCTTCAGGGCGGCGCGGATCCTGGCGTCGGTGGCGGTATCCACAGCGGAGGTGCTGTCGTCCATAATCAGCACCTTGGGCCGCCGCAGGATGGCCCGCGCGATGCACAGGCGCTGCTTCTGGCCGCCGGATACGTTGGTGCCGCCCTGCTCGATATGGGTATCGTACCCGTCGGGCATTTTCTCGATAAACTCGTCGGCGCAGGCCATGCGGCAGGCGTCGGCGATCTCCTCATCGGTGGCGTCCTCGCGGCCCCACCGCAGGTTCTCCCGGATGGTACCGGAGAACAGGGTGTTCTTCTGCAAAACCATGGCGCAGCCGTCACGCAGCGCCTCCATGGTATAGTCCTTTACGTTGTGTCCGCCCACATAGACGGCGCCCTCATTGACCTCATAGAGCCGGGGGATCATGCTGACCAGCGTGGACTTGGCGCTGCCGGTGCCGCCCAGAATGCCCACCGTCATGCCGCTTTCAATGTGAAGGTCGATGTCGTTCAGGTTCCACGCCTCCGCCGTAGGATGGTACTTGAAGTACACATGGTCAAAGCGGATGTCGCCGTTTTCCACCGTCAGGCCGTTGTCAGCCCGGGCGTCGGTGATCTCCGGCTGCTCCTCCAGCACCTCCTTGATGCGCTTGCCGCAGGCGATGGCGCGGGTCAGGATCATCAGCACCATGGACACCATCATCAGGGACATCAGGATCTCGCTGGCGTAGGTGAAGAAGGCCATCAGGTCGCCGGACAGAAGGGTGCCCGCCGCCACGTCGTGGCCGCCCAGCCACATCAGGGACACGATGGTGCCGCCCATCAGCAGGATCATGATGGGCATGAACATCACCACAAAGCCGAAGGCCCGCTCGGCGGTGTCCCGCAGCTTGTCGCTGCGCTGGCGGAACTTCTCGGTCTCCTCGTCCTCACGGACGAAGGACTTCACCACGCGCACGGCGTTCAGGTTCTCCTGCACCACCAGGTTCACATCGTCGGTGGCGCTTTGCAGCGCGGTAAAGAACGGCCCCACATAGCGGATCACGATGACCACCGCGATGATCAGCAGCGGCACCGTCACCAGAAAGACCTGACTCAGGTCAAGGCTGATCTCCAGCGCCTTGATCAGCGCGGTGATCAGCATCACCGGGGCGCGGACGCACATGCGCATGCCCATGAACAGCGTCATCTGCACCGACGACACGTCGTTGGTCAGGCGGGTGATGAGGCTGGCGGTGGAGAAATGCTCGATGTTGGCGAAGGAGAAGCGCTGCACCTGCTCATACTCCGCCTGACGCACCTGCGCGCCGAAGCCCATGGACGCCTTGGCGGCGAACACCGCCGCGCCCACGCCGCTCAGCAGTGCCAGCAGCGCCAGCACCAGCATTTTCAAGCCCGTCAGCAGGATGTAGGCCCGGTCGCCGTTGGCGATGCCCACGTCCACGATCTCGCTCATGGCCTGAGGCAGCTCCAGCTCCAGCACCGCCTCCGCGATGGAGCAGGCCACGCCCAGCAGGATCCACTGGCGATAGCCTTTGGTATATGGGAAAAATGTTTTCATTCTGTGTCCTCCTGAGTTTCGCTGAGATTGTCTGCGATCCGCAGCAGCAGCCGCCGCAGCGTATCCTTTTCCTCCTGGGAAAAGCCCTGCTCCGCCCGGGCGTTCACCTGTGCCGCGATGGCGCGGAACTGGGCATTGAACTGCCGCCCGCTGTCGGTCAGCGCAAGGATGCGGCACCGGCCGTCGCTTTCGCTGGTCTGGCGGCGCACCAGCCCCTTCTCCTCCAGCCGTCCCACGATGCCGCTGGCGGTGGAGGGCTTCACCATCAGGTGCTCCTCCAGCATCCGCTGGTTCACCTCGCCCTCGGCCTCCTGTAAAAAGGTCAGCGTCCGGCACTGCATGGGAGATACGTCGTACTGCCGCAGCATCCGGGTCATCAGCCGGTGCATCTGGTGGTCGCAATAGCCCATCAGCATCCCGATCTGCTTCGCTTCGTGAATATCCCGGCACGCCATTGCTACTCCTCCTTCTTCGCAAAATTTTAAATATTTAGCATACTAAAAATTAGTACGCTAAATATTACCACAGACATTTTGAGTCGTCAAGAGGAAACCGCCCGCGGCGCTGTGAACAATTTGTGAATTCTTTGTCATACTCGTTGACATCCGTCCCCTGCCGTTGTATAGTAGCATCAGACAAAGAAAGTATTGCTTTTCACATTGTTATTCTCTCTCTCCTTTCATGAAAAAACCGGGGCTGTTCTCCAGCCCCGGCTTTTTTGCTTCACGCCGGCATATGCCCCGCGTCAGAACGGCAGAGAGGCGGAGGCACGCGCTGTCCTCCGCCCCGCTTTCTTATGACCAGCAGCTGTTTTCGCCGTCCAGCAAAAAGCCGTCGGTATCATGCACGAAGCCGTTTTCCAGCATCTGCCGCCAGGTGGCGGTGCCGCTGGCACCCCGGTTCCCGGTCATGGAGTCATACACCGTAGGCGGAAACTGCTGAGCGTCCCGCTGCATGTCCTCTCCGGCGCCGCCGAAGGTGCTGCCGTGGTTATCGTTGAACGCCTTGTCGCTGCCGTTGTCCCGGTAAGCGCCGTAGCCGCTGCGGCCCGTACCGTTCCGCGCGGCGCCGTTGCTGTCGGTGACGCCGTCGTCCACCGTGCCGCCGTTATCGGCGGTGCCGTTGTTGGTGGTGTTATTGCTGTCGCTGCCGGGACGGTTGGTATTGCTCCTGTCCTCGCCGCAGCCGGTCAGTGCCAGCGCCAGCAGCGCCGCCATGGCCAGCGCCATCACTTTTTCCTTCATATCCCATCCTCCTTTTCGCAAAAGTCAGGCACGCGAAACCGTGTCGGTAGTAGTATGGTCGATTTCCGGCGAAACTACCGCTGCAACTTCTCCCAGCGTTGCATTTTTCAACAAACTGTGGTAAAATAATAGTCCATTCTTTTTCAACAAATACTTTTTGTAATATCCATTACCTATATAACGATTCGTGATCATTTGGAGGTGCGTTATGCAAAAACTGGAAAAGCAGTTTCATATCCACTGCGTGGAAGGGGATGTGGGCCGCTATGTGATCCTGCCCGGCGACCCCGGCCGCTGCGAGAAGATCGCCGCGCTGTTTGACGACGCGCATTTCGTCTCCCAGAACCGGGAGTACACCATCTATACCGGCACGCTGCTGGGCGAGAAGGTCTCCGTCTGCTCCACCGGCATCGGCGGCCCCTCCGCCTCCATCGCCATGGAGGAGCTGCACAACATCGGCGCGGATACCTTCATCCGCGTGGGCACCTGCGGCGGCATTGATCTGGATGTCCGCAGCGGCGACGTGGTCATTGCCACCGGCGCCATCCGCTTCGAGCATACCAGCCAGGAATACGCTCCCATCGAATACCCGGCCGTGGCCAACTTCGAGGTGACCACCGCGCTGGTGCAGGCGGCCAGGGCGCTGGGCAAGCGCACTCAGGTGGGCGTGGTGCAGTGCAAGGACGCCTTCTATGGCCAGCATTCCCCGGCGCGCATGCCCGTATCCTATGAGCTGCTGAACAAGTGGGAGGCGTGGAAGCGTCTGGGCGTCAAGGCCAGCGAGATGGAGAGCGCCGCATTGTTCGTGGTGGCGGACGCGCTGCGCTGCCGCTGCGGCAGCTGCTTCCATGTGATCTGGAACCAGGAGCGGGAGGCCGCGGGCCTGGATCAGGACATGAGCGAGGATACCACCTCCGCCGTGCAGGTGGGCGTAGAGGCGCTGAAGCTGCTGATCCGGCAGGATCGCGCCAGCGGCAAGTAAATACAGACAAGGAGAAATACATATGATCTGGTCTATTATCGTGGGCGGCATTATCGGCTGGCTGGCCGGTAAGCTGATGAAAAGCAAGGGCGGCATCCTGCGCAACATCATTCTGGGCATCGTGGGCAGCGGCGTGGGCAACTGGCTGGCAGGCGCCATCGGTCTGGTGGCCCGGAACTCTCTCGGCTCGTTCCTCATCGGCGTGGGCGGCGCCTGCGTGGTGATCCTCATTTGCCGGTGGCTGTTCAAATAATTGGGTAATTTTTGCCAAAAAGCGTCTCTTGCACTGTGGCAAGAGACGTTTTTTCTGTAAAAATTTAAATTTTCCTCTTACATCTTGTCGAAAAATGTGCTATACTGTTACCAATAAATGTAAGATACATAAGGTGCATGGCCGTCGGGCCGTGCTTTTTTCAGTGTTTTACGGTGTGTTTTTGTTGTGTGGAGAGAGGAGTACTCATGTTTTCAGCAGGTGATCTGGTGGTTTACGGCGGCGAGGGCGTCTGCCGGGTGGAGAGCGTCGGCACGCCCGACACGTCGGGCTATGACAAGACGAAGGAATACTATACCCTTGCGCCGCTGTACCGCTCCGGGCAGGTGATGACGCCGGTGGACACGCGGGTGCTGATGCGCCCCGTCATGACGGCGCAGGAGGCCGCCGATTTTCTGGCGGCGCTGCCCCAGCTGCTGCCGGAGGCCCCGGAGGGGCCGGGCCAGCGGGCCGCCAAGGATCACTATCACGCGGTGGTCACCTCCTATGACTGCGGCCGCATGGCCGCCATGATCAAGCATGTCTGCCATCGCCGCCGATGGGCGATGCAGCACGGCCGGAAGGTCAGCCAGCTGGACGAGCGGTATCTGCGCCGGGCGGAGGATCAGCTGTACGGTGAGCTGGCGGCGGCGCTGGGGATCGACCGGCAGGAGGTCTGCGCCTACATCCAGCGGGACTATCCCGCATGGCCGGAGAAATAACGAAAATAAGAGCGGCAATTTTCAAGGTTTCGCAGAAACCAAAGCCTCCCTTGTGCAAAGGGAGGTAGCAGCGCGAAGCGCTGACGGAGGGATTGTTAAAAAACAACTTTTGAGCAAACAACCCCTCAGTCACGGCATACGCCGTGACAGCTCCCCTTACACAGGGGAGCCTTTGAATGAGCGGCATATACTCTAAACCGAATAGCGGCACAGCTGATCAGCTGTGCCGCTCTTATTTTTGTTTACCGTATCTGTCCGCTGCCCTTGATGATGTACTTATAGGTGCTCAGCTCATCCAGCCCCATGGGGCCCCGGGCGTGAAGCTTCTGGGTAGAGATGCCCATCTCGCAGCCAAGGCCGAACTCGCCGCCGTCGGTGAACCGGGTGGACACGTTCACATACACCGCCGCGCTGTCGGTCTCGTCAACGAACCGCCGGGCATGCTCCGCCGTCTCCGTGATGATGCACTCGCTGTGGCCGGTGGAGTGGGCCAGAATGTGGGCGATGGCCTCGTCCACGCTGTCCACGACCTTCACCGCCAGAATGTAGTCCAGGAACTCCGTGTCAAAATCCCGCTCTCCGGCAGGCGTTCCGGGGATGATGGCGGCGGCGCGCTGATCCAGCCGCAGCTCCACGGGCACCTGACCCGCCGCGGCCCGGTCGTCCACCAGCGCCTTTTTCAGCATGGGCAGGAGCTGCTCCGCCACGGCACTGTGTACCAGCAGCACCTCCTCGGCGTTGCACACGGAGGGACGGCTGGCCTTGGCGTTCGCCACGATGTTCACCGCCATCTGGAGGTCGGCGCTGTCATCCACATACACATGGCAGATGCCGGTGCCGGTCTCGATGCAGGGGACGGTGGCATTTGCCACGCAGGTGCGGATCAGGCCCGCGCCGCCACGGGGGATCAGCAGATCCACCAGCCCCTTGGCGGTCATGATATCGTCGGCGCTCTGGTGACTGATGTCCTCGGTGATGTTGAGAATGTCCGGATCGCCGCCCGCCGCCGTGATGCCCGCCTTCAGCGCCTTCACGATAGCGTGGGCGGAGCGATAGGCCTCCTTGCCGCAGCGCAGCATGCACACGTTGCCGCTCTTGATGGTCAGCGCCGCCGCGTCGGAGGTGACGTTGGGGCGGCTCTCATAGATGATGGACACCAGGCCCAGGGGCACCTGCTTCTTATAGATGGTCATGCCGTTGGGCCGGTGCACCTCCGACAGGATGCGTCCCGTATGGTCGGGCAGGGCCGTGGTGTCCCGGATGCCGGCGGCCATTCCGGCCACACGCTTTTCATCCAGATACAGCCTGTCCAGCATCACATCAGAGATGTGGCCCCGTGCCGCGTCCATGTCCTCCCGGTTGGCCTCCAGAATGGCGGCGCAGTTCTGCTCCAGACTGTCGGCCATGGCCAGCAGCAGGGCGTTTTTCGTCTCGTTGGAGGCGTTGCAGATGGTTTTCCACGCCGCCTTGGTTTTTTTCAGAATGTCAATGGTGGTCATTCACTTGCCCTCCTTTGCCAGAAAGCGGGTGCCCACGGGCCTGCCTGCCACGATGTCATAGAGAAGCTCCGGCCGCTGGCCGTTGGCAATGACCATTTCGCAGCCCGCCGCCGTGGCCACCTGGGCGGCGTGGAGCTTGGTGGCCATGCCGCCGGTGCCGAGGGCGCTGCCGCTGCCGCCGCCCAGCGCCAGAATACTGTCATCGATGGTGCCCACGGTACTGATGAGCTTCGCGTCCGGATTCTTATGGGGGTCGCTGTCGTACAGGCCGTCGATATCGCTCAGCAGGATCAGCAGATCGGCCCCCACCGCCGCCGCCACAATGGCAGACAGGGTGTCGTTCTCACCGATGGTGTTCTCCACCCCGATCTCGTCGGTGGCCACGGCGTCGTTCTCGTTGATGATGGGCAGCGCACCCAGCTCCAGCAGCCGGAAAATGGTGTTGCGCATGTTGCGGCTGCGGCGCTCGTTGTTCACGTCCTCACCGGTCAGCAGCACCTGTGCCACCGTGTGGCTGTACTCGTTGAACAGCTTGTCATAGGTATACATCAGCTCGCACTGGCCCACGGCGGCGGCCGCCTGCTTGGTGGGCATATCCTTGGGCCGTCCCGGCAGGTTCAGCTTGCCCACGCCCATGCCGATGGCCCCGGAGGACACCAGAATGATCTCGTGGCCTGCGTTTTTCAGGTCGCTGAGCACCTTGCACAGCTTTTCCATCCGCTGGATATTCAGCCGCCCCGTGGCGTGGGCCAGGGTGGACGTGCCGACTTTTACGGTAATGCGCATGATATCCCTCCTTCGGGATGATGATATTTGACCCCTATTATAGCGCCTTGTCCGCCGTTTTGCACGTCTTTTTTTCGTTAAAGCGAAAAACAGCACAGTCCCAACGCGAAAAGGGCGGAGATCACCGCCTGAAGCGCCTTTGCCAGCAGATACCGCCGCAGGGAAAGCCCCGTATCCTCCAGCACCGCCGCCGTCTGGCAGTGGACGGACACGCCGCCCCAGCCCAGCAGCGCCGCCGCCATGCAGAAGCCCGCCGGAGACGCCTCCAGCGACGTGATGCCGCCGGTTAGCTCCAGCAGGCCCAGCGCCAGCGGCGGCAGGCCGGGCCACGCCTGCCGCACCAGTGTCATCACCACCAGAAAGAAGATGACGAAGGCGCAGATGTTCACCATGGCCGCCGCCGCGCTGCCCACGCAGGAGACGAAAAGGGCGGGCAATTTCGTGCCGTTACCGGCCGATTTCATGCAATTACTGGCCGGTTTCATGTCACAGCGGGCCGTTTTCATGTCAGAACCGGCGGTTTTTGATACGTTTCGGACAGAGCGCAGTCCGTCCAGCAGTCCGCCCGCCGCCAGCGCCGAGAGAATGTGGATACCATACAGGGCAAGACCGATCTTCTGACTGCCGAATACGCCCACCCCGGCGATGGAGAAAATGAAGGACGGCCCGGCGTTGTTGCAGAAGGTCAGCAGCGTTTCCGCCCGCTCTCTGGCAAGACCGCCGCCGCGGTACAGCTCGCCCACCGTCCGGGCGCCCACGGGATAGCCGCCCACGATACCCACCAGAAATACCGCCGCCCCCACGGGAAGCCCCAGCCGCCGCAGCACCGCGAAAAAGCCGCAGCCCACGGCGAAGGACACCACCACGAAAAAAGGGAACAGCGACGGGATCACCGACCGGGCGCACAGCGTGAGCCCCTGCCGCACGGCGGCGGAGGCCGTTTCATTCTGCCACAGCAGCACCGCCATGCACACCAGCAGTGCGGCGGCCAGCGCCGCCCTTCTTCCCCATTCCCGCATATGCCTCACCTCGGAAAAGCCTATGCGCGTCCGGTGCGGCGCATGCCGGACAGGCAAGTTTCTCCGGCGCGGCGCATAACCTTCCACGGGAGGGGAGGACAATGGGCGAAAAAATACGCAAACGGCTGATGGAAAAGGGCCTGGAGGCCGCCGACCGGCTGGATCTGCCGCCGGTGCTGGCCCCGGACATTCCCCGGATGGAGCTGTCCGGCAACCGCTGCTTCTATATGGACCGCCACCGGGGCGTGCTGGGCTATTCCACGGAGCGGGTGGACATCAACGGCGGCTCGGTGGTGGTGCGCATTCTGGGGCGGAACCTGCAATTGCAGGCCATGACCGGCCAGGAGCTGCGGATCGACGGGATCATTGAAAATATCGAATTTGTGGAGTAGCTATGTATGCAAAGGTATGGAACTATCTGCGGGGGACGGTGCAGTTTCAGTGCGAAAGCCCCGCGCCGGAGCGGGTGCTGAACCTGTGCGCCGCCCATGAGATCCCCTTCTGGGATGTGCGGTGGGAGACGGCAGAACGCTTCACCCTGCGCACCACGCGGGAGGGCGCGGCCCAGCTGGAGACGGTGGCGGCGGAGTGCGGCGCCGCGCTGCGGCGGCTGCGGGAGCAGGGCGCGCCGCTGGCGGCGCGGCGGATGCGGCGGCGGTATGTGCTGCTGGCGGCGGCCGCGCTGGTGCTGGCGCTGTACTGGTACGGCACGCTGTTCATCTGGGACTTTCAGGTGACGGGCAACGGCACCGTGCCCACGGAGCAGATCCTGCGGGCGCTGGAGCACAACGGCGTGACCATCGGCACACGGACGCTGGGCTTCGATCAGGAGGAGCTGCGGAACCATGTGCTGCTGGAGCTGGACGACATCTCATGGCTGGCGGTGAATGTGAAGGGCTGCACCGCCCATGTGCAGGTGGTGGAGCGGAAGCGGCCACCGGAGATCGCTGACAAGACCACTCCCGCCAACGTGGTGGCCCGCCGGGGCGGCCTTGTGACCAGGGTGGAAACGCTGGACGGGCAGGCGCAGGTGATAGCCGGGTCCACCGTGACGGAGGGGCAGCTTCTCATCTCCGGCGTGGCGGACTCCCCCTCCGCCGGGGTGCGGTTCATGCCGGGGCGGGGCCGGGTATACGCCCGGACATGGTATGAGCTGACGGCGGCGGTGCCGCTGGCGGCAGAGGAAAAGACGGGCGACGGAAAAACCGGCGTGCGTCTGGCGCTGGATGTGGGAAAACAGCGGATAAATTTATACGGAAAGGGTAGCATGTTGGGGTCAGGTTGTGATAAAATAGTGATGTATCACCCATTGGCGCTGCCCTTTGGCCTGCGGCTGCCGGTGACGCTGGCGGTGGAGAAAACCACGCGGTGGGACACGCAGGCAGTACAGCGCACCGAAGAGCAGGTAAAGCTGGAGGGCCAGAAGCAGCTGCTGCGGCAGCTGGACGCGATGCTGACGGAGGGCGGCACGGTAACGTCCACCCGGTTTTCCACCGCGCGGCAGGGCGATGTGCTGCTGGTGACGCTGACGGCGGAGTGCGCCGAGCAGATCGGCGTCAGCGTAGCGGTGGAGGTCGAGTGAGTTTTTCGCGCTGCAAGCGCGGAAGGTGTTTTGTCCCTGCGGGGACGAGGTACTTTTGGCCGCTGTCCCAAAAGTACCCAAAAGGACAGCTTAAACCTGCGGTTTAAGAATCCGCGCACGCTATGCCGTGTACGCATTTGCTGCCTTTTACCACGCGTTCGCAGAACACGGCTATTATCGCTGCGTATGACGAATCAACTTTCTTCTTGCGCCGCTGCCGCTCATTGTTGCAACGGTAGAAGATGAATCGCTGTACGGCGGCGCGATGTGAGCATCGCGCCCTACGAAATTCTATCGGTAATCGTTTGTAGGGCGGGGTGACCTCACCCCGCCGCACGGTGAACGTATACGGTTTTCCGGCGTAAAATTCAGCGGCAGCGGCGCAGAAGCAGAGACGATCCTTTTGACGATACGAAAAAGAAAAGCCTATATGAACGTGTGGTACGCAATCACAAGTTCGCACAGAATATAGCGCGCCGGGAGGTGAAGGAACCGGAGGTTCCTTCCGGTGCTTTTGCCTACTTTTGTCACTGTTGACAAAAGTAGGTCGCGCCGGGGCGCGAAACACCCCCAACCACAATTTCCCTTTCAGAAAGAAGGCTATCATATGGAACAACGAATCGGCATTGAACGCATGGAGGAGGCCATCAATCTGTTCGGCTCCTTCGATGAGAATATCCGCCTGCTGGAGACGGAATTCCAGGTGCAGGTGGTGAACCGGGGCGGCGAGATCGTCATCTCCGGCGAGCCGGAGAATGTCATGCTGGCGGAAAAGGCCGTGCAGGCCCTGCTGACCCTCAGCGCCAAGGGCGAGGCCATCAACCAGCAGCACGTCCGCTACGTCATCGGACTGTGCCGCAGCGGCCAGTCGGAGCGCATCAGCGAACTGACGCAGGACGTGATCTGCATCACCAGCAAGGGACGGCCCGTGAAGCCCAAGACCATCGGCCAGAAGCAATATGTGGACTCGGTGCTGCACAACACCGTTACCATCGGCGTAGGCCCCGCCGGCACCGGCAAGACGTATCTGGCGGTGGCGGCGGCGGTGGCCGCCTTCCGGGACAAGCAGGTGAACCGCATCGTGCTGACCCGGCCCGCCGTGGAGGCGGGCGAGCGGCTGGGCTTCCTGCCCGGCGACCTGCAATCCAAAGTGGATCCCTATCTGCGGCCGCTGTACGACGCCCTGTTTGACATGCTGGGCGCGGAGACGTACCAGAAGTATCTGGAGCGGGGCAACATCGAGGTGGCACCCCTGGCCTATATGCGCGGCCGGACGCTGGACGACAGCTTCATCATTCTGGATGAGGCCCAGAACACCAGCCGGGAGCAGATGAAGATGTTCCTGACCCGTATGGGCTTCGGCTCCAAGGTGGTCATCACCGGCGACATCACCCAGATCGACCTGCCCAACGACAAGATCAGCGGCCTGAAGGAAGCCATGAAGGTACTGCGGGACGTGGAAGGCGTGGGCATCTGCCAGCTGACCCAGGAGGACGTGGTGCGCCACGTGATGGTGCAGCGGATCATCGAGGCCTACGCCCGGTATGAGGACAGGAGGAAGAAATAATGGCGAAGCGGCATTACATCCCCGTCACCGCCGATGTGCCGGGGGTAAGCGACGAGAAAAAGGCGCTGATCCGCCGTGTGATCCGCACGGCGCTGGCTATGCAGGGGGTGGACTTCCCCTGTGAGGTGGACGTGCTGGTGACCAGCGACGCGGGCATCCATCAGATCAACCGGGACATGCGGCAGGTGGACCGGCCCACCGACGTGCTGAGCTTTCCGGAGTTCGAGCTGACCCCCGGTGAGCTGCCCGGTCAGGAGGACGCCGACCCCGGCACGGGACTGGTGCCCCTGGGCGACATGGTGCTGTCCATGGAGCGGGTACAGGCCCAGGCTAAGGAGTACGGCCACTCCAACCGCCGGGAGCTGGCGTACCTGGTGGTACACTCGGTGCTGCATCTGCTGGGCTATGACCATCTGGACGAAGGCCCCATGAAGGCCCAGATGCGGGAACGGGAAGAGGTCATTATGGCAGAATTGGGGTTGGAGAGGTAAAAAAGTGTTTCGCGCTTCCGAGCGCGAGTCACTTTTGGCCGCTGTTCCAAAAGTGACCAAAAGAACAGCTTAAACCTGCGGTTTAAGAATCCGCCCACGCTATGCCTCTCCCTTTTTTGATATCCTTTGCCGCGCGCTCGCAGAACATTGTTGTTATCGCTATGTATGACGAATCGACTTTCCTCTTGCGCCGCTGCCGCTCATCTTTTCAACGGTAGAACCGACAGCGTTGTTCGACGTAGGCATCAGCGGCAGCGGCGCTGATGATGAGACGATTCGACAACAGCACGGCAACGGAAATTTTGCGTGAACGTGCGGTACATGGTCACGCATCTAAAAAATGTTATAGCGCGCCCGGAAGTGAAGGAACCGGAGGTTCCTTCTGGCGCTTTTGCCTACTTTTGCCGCTATTGGCAAAAGTAGGTCGCTCCGGAGAGCGAAACTCTCCAAAAACATTGCTCAAACAAAAGAAAGTTGAGGATCACCTGAATGAACATTACGAAAACCGCGATGATCACCGTGTGCGGACGGCCCAACGTGGGCAAGTCCAGCCTGACCAACGCCCTGGTGGGCGAAAAGATCGCCATCGTATCCAAGAAGCCTCAGACTACCCGCAACCGTATCTACGGCGTGGTGAACCGGGGCGACACCCAGTTCGTGCTGCTGGATACGCCGGGCCTGCACAAGCCCCGCAGCCGTCTGGGCGACTATATGGTGAAGGTGGTGCGGGAAAGTCTCAGCGCCGTGGAGTGCGCGCTGCTGCTGGTGGAGCCTATCGCCCATGTGGGCGAGCCGGAGCGCATCCTGCTGCGGCGTATCGAGGAGGAGAAGCTGCCGGTGGTGCTGTGCATCAACAAGGTGGACACCGTGGAGAAGAAGGACGACCTGCTGGCGGTGATCGCCGCCTACAACGAGGTATACAGCGGCTTTGACGCCATCATCCCCATCTCCGCACGCACCGGCGACGGACTGGACGAGCTGCTGGCGCAATTGCAGAACTATGCACAGGAGGGGCCGCAGCTGTTCCCCGACGGCATGACCACCGATCAGCCCGACGCCCAGGTGTGCGCCGAGATCCTGCGGGAGAAGATGCTGCAATGCCTGGACAAGGAGATCCCCCACGGCACGGCGGTGGAGGTGACCCGGTTCACCGAGCGGGACAACGGCATTATCGATCTGGACGTGACCATCTACTGCGAGAAGGCCAGCCACAAGGGCATCATCATCGGCAAGCACGGCGACATGATGAAGCGCATCAGCACCCTGGCCCGGCAGGATATCGAAAAATTCATGGGCACCAAGGTATATCTGGAGACTTGGGTGAAGGTGAAGGAGAACTGGCGCGACAACGTGAACTTCATCAGAAGCCAGGGCTTCAACGAGGAGTAAATTACCAGACATGGAACCGCCGCCGCGGCACATGCTAGGCATGAGGTGATAGGCGGTGGATTACTGGGAGCTGTTCTGGGACACCGGCGCGCCGGAGGCGTGGCTAATGGCCAGAGACACGGAGGACGGAACGTGGACAACGGAACATTCGTGACCGCGGGCCTTGTCCTGCGGGAGACGGAGACCAAGGAATCGGACAAGATTCTGACGGTGCTGACGCCGGAGCTGGGCCGCATCAGCGTCATTGCCAAGGGGGCCCGCAGCCGCCGCAGCAAGTATACCGCCGCGTGCCAGCTGCTGGCCTATGATGAGATGACGCTGCGGCGCAAGGGCGAGTGGTACTATCTGGCGGAGGCCAACACCATCGAGCTGTTTGACGGCGTGCGGCAGGACATCGAGCGGCTGGCGCTGGCGGCCTATTTCGCCGAGCTGACGGAGGCGGTATGTCAGGACGCCATGGCGGCGGCGGAGATCCTGCCGCTGCTGCTGAACGCCCTGTTCGCGCTGGGAACGCTGGGCAAGGAGCCGCGGCTGGTGAAAACCGCCTTCGTATGGCGGCTGATGGAGGCGGCGGGCTTCGCGCCGCTGGCGGACGGCTGCGCCGTCTGCGGCCGGGAGATGCCGGAGGCCCCCATGCTGGACGTGATGCAGGGGGTACTGCGGTGCGGCGGATGCCGCCTGAGCGGCGGCGGGCTGAGCCTGCCCCTGACAGAGAGTGCCGTGCAGGCGCTGCGGTACATCCTGTACTGTCCGCCCAAGAGGCTGTACGGCTTCGCGCTGGGTGCGCGGGACATGCGGATGCTGGATCGGGCGGGGGAAGCCTTCTGCGCGGTACAGCTGGAGCGGGGGTTCCAGACGCTGGACTACTACAAGGCGTTTTTGCCTGCGGAGGAGGACGCGGAATGACCCGAGGCGGGCCGTCGGGGACGCCGGCCCCTACGAATGGGCACAAGAAGCTGGTACGGCTCCACACGGCGGGGTGAGGTCACCCCGCCCTACGCACCACCCGCCGATAGAATTGTGTAGGGCGCGATGCCCACATCGCGCCGCCGAACAACGTTTTGTGTTCTACCGTCGATAATATCAGCGGCAGCGGCGCAAGAGGAAAGTCGATTCGTCATACACAACAATAATCACAATGTTCTGTGAACGCGCGGAAAAGAGTATCAAATATAACCAGAGCATAGCGTGCGCGGATTCTTAAACCGCAGGTTTAAGTGGTGCTTTTGCTTACTTTTGCCACCACGGGCAAAAGTAAGTCGCCCCGGAGGGCGAAATTCCCCAAAACGGCGGGCCGTCGGGGACGCCGGCCCCTACGAATGGGCACAAGAAGCCGTTGCATTGCGCCGCACAAGTATTACGTTTACCAATAAAAGAGGTATTGATCAAGGATACAACATTATGAGTGAATTATTTGAAAAATCCATACGGACGCTGGAGCTTCCGGCGGTATTGGAGATGCTGTCGGCCAAGGCCGTCAGCGAGGCGGCGCGGGAAAAAAGCCGGAAGCTCCTGCCTGCCACCGACCGCGCGGAGGTGCTGCGGCTGCTGGACGAGACCGACGCCGCCAAGGAACGGCTGGGGCTGTACGGCTCCCCCAGCTTTTCCGGGGTGAAGGATGTGTCCGAGCCGCTGGCGCGGGCCGACCGGGGCGGCATGCTGAACACCCGGGAGCTGCTGAACATCGCGGGGCTGCTGACGGCAGCCCGGCGGGTCTATGAATATGACGCCGAACGTAAGGGCGAGGCCACGGCCATCGACCGCTTTTTCAGCGCCCTGCACACCAACAAATATCTGGAGGACCGCATCCACGGGGCCATTCTGGACGAGGAGACCATTGCCGACACCGCCAGCGCCGAGCTGACGGACATCCGGCGGAAAATGCGCATCGCCGCCAGCAAGGGACGGCAGATCCTGCAGAAGATCATCTCCTCCCCCTCCTATGCCAAGGTGCTGCAGGAGGCCCTGATCACCCAGCGGGACGGGCGGTTCGTGGTGCCGGTGAAGGCGGAGTGCAAGGGCAGTCTACCGGGTCTGGTACACGACATCTCCTCCTCCGGTGCCACGCTGTTCGTAGAGCCCATGGGCGTGGTGCAGGCCAACAACGAGCTGAAGGAGCTGGAGGCCCGGGAGGAAAAGGAGATCGAGCGCATCCTGCGGGAGCTGAGCGCCCAGTGCGCCGACGCCATGGAGTACATCCTGCTGGACTATGACATGCTGGTGCATCTGGACATGATCTTTGCCCGGGCCCAGCTGAGCTATACCATGAATGCCAGCCGTCCGGAGGTGGTGCGCAAGGGCGCGATCAGTCTCAAGCGGGCCCGCCATCCCCTGCTGGATCAGGCCAAGGCCGTGCCGGTAACGGTGGAGCTGGGCGGCGACTATGACACGCTGGTGATCACCGGCCCCAACACCGGCGGCAAGACGGTGACGCTGAAAACCCTGGGGCTCCTGTGCCTGATGGCCCAGTGCGGCCTGCACATCCCCGCCGACAGCGGCTCTACCGTGCGGGTCTTTGACCGTATTCTGGCGGATGTGGGCGACGAGCAGTCCATCGAGCAGAGCCTGTCCACCTTCTCGGCCCACATGTCCAACACGGTGGAGATCCTGCGGCAGGCGGACGACGACAGCCTGATCCTGTTCGACGAACTGGGCGCGGGCACCGACCCGGTGGAGGGCGCGGCGCTGGCCATCGCCATCATCCAGCACGCCCGGTCAAAGGGCGCGCTGATCGCCGCCACCACCCACTATGCCGAGCTGAAAACCTTCGCCATGACCACGGCGGGCGTGGAAAACGCCAGCTGCGAATTCGACGTGCAGACCCTGCGGCCCACCTACCGGCTGCTGGTGGGCATCCCCGGTAAGTCCAACGCCTTTGCCATCTCCCGGCGGCTGGGACTGGACGAGAGCGTCATTGCCGACGCCAAGGCCCAGATGGACAGCGAATCCCTCCGGTTCGAGGACGTGCTGGCCCAGCTGGAGGAGAAGCGCCAGCGGCTGGAAAAGGCCCAGACCGAGGCCAACCGGCTGTGGCAGCAGCGGGAGGAGGACGCCCGCAAGGCCCGGATCTTCCGGGAGCAGATGGAGAAGGCCAAGGAGAACGCCCGGGCCAAGGGCGAGGCCGAAGCCAAGCGCATCGTGCGGGAGGCCCAGCAGAAAACGGAGGAGATCTTCGCCCAGCTGGAGGAGCTGCGGAAGCAGCAGACCCGCGCCGCCAACTTCCAGCAGATGAACGACGCCAAGGCGGCCATCCGCCACGACCTGAAGGAGACGGAGGCGGTGCTCCACAGCCGGGACGAGGAGGCGGAGGCCCCCGCGCCCAGCCGCCCCATCGCCGTGGGCGATCTGGTGGAGCTGGCAGGTGTGAAAACCGCCGCCACGGTGCTGAACGTCAACGGCGACGGCTCCATGCTGTTACAGGCGGGGAAGATGAAGATGACCGTGAAGGCCGGACAGGTGCGGCTGCTGGAATCCGCCGAGGAGATTGAGAAGCGGAAGAAGCAGGCGGCGGCCGCCCAGCGGAAGAACGTGTCCCCTCAGATCCAGCTGGCGGCCCGGGCCGCCTCGGAGCTGGACATCCGGGGCATGGAGACGCTGGAGGCCGAGAGCGTGGTGGAAAATTACATCGACGCGGCGGTGATGGCCAAGCTGGACACCGTCACCATCATCCACGGCAAGGGCACCGGCGCGCTGCGCAAGGCAGTGCATGAGATGCTGAAGCGGAACCGGGCGGTGAAGTCCTTCCGGCTGGGCCGCTATGGCGAGGGCGAGGCCGGCGTTACCGTTGTGGAGCTGAAATAGGCCGTTTTTTGTCGGATGTGACAGTTTTCACACTCTTTTTTTCAGGCAGCCATTGATATTTTGTGGGAATGTCTATTGCATTATTGCGGCGATTCGATATAATAGTGTAAGTGAGAGTATCGGCATACGGGCCGAGATACTGACGTGAAGGAGAACGGACAATGTATACGAAGGAAGTCACCGTAAATAACGAGGTTGGCCTGCACGCCAGACCCGCCACTTATTTTATCCAGAAGGCCAATGAGTTCAAGAGCGGCATCTGGGTGGAGAAGGAAGAGCGCCGCGTCAACGCCAAGAGCCTGCTGGGCGTGCTGAGCCTGGGCATCGTGAAGGGCACCACCATCACCCTGATCGCTGACGGCAGCGACGAGACCGCCGCCGTGGACGCCCTGAGCGAGCTGGTAGAGCATCAGCTGGGCGAGTAACCTTTATCTGTGAAAAAAATACGCCTGACCGGAATGGTCAGGCGTATTTTTTTATTTGGTGTCGGAAAGTCCCAGAAGATAGTCGGTGCTGACGTGGTAGTACTCCGCCAGCTTCACCAGATGGCGCAGCGGCAGCTCATTGGCGCCCCGCTCATACCGGGCGTACATGGTCTGAGACGTGCCCAGCACCCCGGCAATATCCTGCTGCGTCTTGTCGTGATCCTCCCGCAGATCACGGAGCCTGCGCGTATAATCCATGCTGCATGTCCCCTTTCATGCAACATTCTATCCAGTAAAGATATTTACTATTGATTTTAGTAAACATCTTTACTAAAATACAGGTATTAAGGAAAGGAGTGCTGGCAAATGGCAGATTATCAGAAGATGTATTTTCAGCTGTGCGTCGCGGTGGAACGGGCGCTGGAGGTCATGGAATCCGGCAGTGAGTCCGGAGAAAAGCTGCGCCGCGGTCAGGCCCTGCTGGTGGAGGGGATGCAGGCGTGCGAGGATATCTATGTTGAGACGGAGGGTTGAAAGGCTGTGGTTCATCCGTGCGGCGGCATGTGGTCATGCCGCCCTACGAAAAGGCTTTGATATCCTGTGCGTAGGGCGGGGTGACCTCACCCCGCCGCCATAAAACCCCCCAATAAAAAAACGGCCTTGCGGCCGTTTTTTTATATCAGTCACTATCCAGCTTGAGGACGGCCATGAAGGCTTCCGTGGGAACCTGGACGGTTCCAAGGTTCCGCATCTTTTTCTTGCCCTCTTTCTGCTTCTCCAGCAGCTTCTTCTTGCGGGTGATGTCGCCGCCGTAGCACTTGGCCAGCACGTCCTTGCGCATGGCCTTCACCGTCTCGCGGGCGATGATACGGCCGCCAATGGCTGCCTGGATGGGCACCTCGAACAGCTGGCGGGGAATGTTCTCCTTCAGCTTCTCGCACAGGCGGCGGGCGCGGCCATAGGCCTTATCCCGGTGGGCAATGAAGCTCAGGGCGTCCACGCCGTCGCCGTTCAGCAGCAGATCCACCTTCACCAGATCGCTGGTGCGGTAGCCGGACAGCTCGTAGTCCAGACTGGCGTAGCCCTTGGTGTTGGCCTT
>CAKTIE010000021.1 GCA_934565655.1 uncultured Oscillospiraceae bacterium | reverse complement strand
TTTCTGCGTGATTTCTTCCTGCAAGGCGTTCACCTCCGATCTCCGCTGCCGTACAGGTCATGGCTGACAAGGGATGTATAGTAGCTGTCCATCGTGACCGGCGCGTTATACAGCGCCGCCAGCAGGTATTTCTTGATATTGCGGACATAGGTGGTGTTCTCCCGCATCCGTTCCAGCACATACTCGATGTGGGAGCTGTCGATCTTCAAGAAACGGGACTTCACCACCTCGGCGGGGTAGTCGTCCCCGGCGATACGGATCATCTCCCGGTTAGAACAGACGGTATCCACCATGAGCTCCACCAGCTCGTCCAGACGGTCCCTGTCCAGCTTTTCATCCTGGGTGAGGATATCGTAGTCGATATTCTCCAAAATGATCTCCCGGTAGCTCTCACGCTCCCGCATCCTGTCCTGTCCGATCCTGCTTTTTTCTCTGGGGGTAGGGGGACTTGATGGGATAGGACTTGATCCTTGCGTAATTGATAATTCTTTATTTTGTTCTTTAGTATTTAATTGGGCGGGGTTCTCCTGAATAGGGGCATCCAACATTGGCTTTACCTGTATTGGATTTTCCCGTATAGGTTTTTCCCGGATAGGCGTGGGCGTCTGTGCCGGCTCCTTCGGCTGCTCCAAAATGGTGTACTCGATAGAGCCAAGCTGCCCGTTCTCGTTGCGGACGCGCGCCCGGACGAGATAGCCGTGCGCCTCCAGCTCCCGGATCCCGCCGCTGATGCTGTCGATGCCGTCCTTGCAGATGCGGGCAAGCCCCTTCATGGTGTAGTCCCAGTCCTCCGGCAGCGACAGCATGAGGGACAGCAGCCCCTTCGCTTTCAGGGACAGCGACCTGTCCCGCAGGTGGTAGTTGGACATGACCGTGTAATCTCTGGTCTTTTCGATGCGGAAAACTGCCATATCCGGCGCCTCCTTTCTCTGGTTTTGAAAAGTGTTGATTTTGGCGCAAAAAAGCCCCTGTCCTGCCTCTCGGACGCTTCCCATGGGAAAACACCCACGCCGCCTTTCAAGCGGCGCTCTGAGAGGAAAAAACAGAGGTTTTCGCACCCTAATTGATACATTTTTCGGGTGGGTACAGGTACGGATATGAAAAAACGCCATAGGGCGGCTGCCTATGGCGTGGGGACAGGAAAAGGGCGCTGATGTTAAAATCAGCGCCCTTCGTGCCTGTCAGTATGAGATTTTTTGACTTCGTACCGTGTTCCCTGCCTTTGAAAACATTGATTTTACTGACTTTCTTATGTTTTCTTATTAGGAGGCGGGGAAGAGCGTCTCTTTTTTGCGGTGTGATTTTTGCGGGGCGTCGAGGACGCTGCCCCCTACCCATAGTCTATCGGTGACAGGCCGTAGGGGCCGGCGTCCTCGACGGCCCGCTGCGCTGCAAAATATTTTAAATACCCTCTTGACACACAATACTATGTGATGTATAGTATAACGCGAAAGGGGGCATGAACATGCTTGACCCACAGATGAAGCGGGGTTTGCTGGAGGCCTGTGTGCTGTCGGCGCTGGCCCGGGGCGATTCCTATGGCTATAAGATCGTGAAGGATCTGTCCGTGTGCGTGCAGGTGTCGGAATCCACATTGTATCCCATCCTGCGGCGGCTGGAGAGCGGCGGCGCACTGACGGTGTACAGCGTGGAGCATAACAGCCGCCTGCGGAAGTTCTATCATTTGACGGAGCAGGGACGGCGGCAGCTGTCCGCCGCCGTGGAGGATTGGAAGGAATTGGAATCTATGTATGAATTTATCAGGGGAGGGCTGCGGAATGACCAAGGCTGATTTTTTACGATTGCTGGAGCGGGCGCTTATGCAGCTTTCCGAGGAGGAGCGCCAAAAGAATCTGGAGTATTACAGTGAACTGCTGGACGATATGATGGAGGAGGGCATGACCGAGGCGGAGGCTACCGCCAAGCTGGGCAGCCCCAACCAGATCGCCCAGAGCATCCTGCAGGAGATGCCGCTGGGTAAGCTGGTCAGCACCCGCATGAAGCCCAAGAGCGGCTGGACGCCGCTGGCCATCGTGCTGGCGGTGGTGGGCAGCCCCGTGTGGGTGCCGCTGCTGCTGGCGGGCGCTGCCGTTGTACTGGCGCTGTTCGTGTCCATCTGGGCGCTGGGCTTTGCGGCGGTGGCGGTCGTGATCGCGCTGGCGGTGGCTGTAGTGGCCGCGCCTATCATCGCCATCCGGGCCGCTGTAATGACACTGCCGTTGGGTCTTATACTGCTGGGCGCGGGGCTGGTGCTGCTGGGCCTGTGCGTGCTGGGCGGACTGATGGCGGTGGAGCTGTGCAAGCTGCTGTGGCAGCTGACGGTGTGGCTGGCCCATAAGATCAAGGGCCTGTTCATCCGGAAGGAGGAGAATGTATGAAAAAATCAATGAAGATCACGCTGATCGTAGCGGCGGCGTTGGTAGGACTGGGTCTATGCCTGTCTGTGGCAGGCTTTGCCCTGGGCGGACGGTTCAGCGAACTGCGAAGCCTGCACTTTGACTCCGCCACGGGACAGTGGCAGACTGCGGGTACGGCAGAGCCGGAAGTTGTCGGGGATTACACGGGCGACACCGTCACGATTCCCACCAATGGCATCATGTCGCTGGATGTGGACTGGACGGCAGGTGACGTGAATATCCTGCAAACGGATGCCAATGAGATCACCGTGACCGAGACGGTGAACCGCAAGGTGCCCGATAACTGCGCCATGGTGGTGAAGAACGAGGGCGGCACGCTGAAGATCCAGTATACAGGCGAGGGTGTGCTGGACATGCCGAATATGGCGGAGAAGGAACTGACGGTGCGTCTGCCCCGATCCATGAACCTGCCGGAGCTGCACCTGAGCGGTGTATCCGCCGACTTCAATGTGGCGGCGCTGCCAGTGCGGGATACATTTACATTTGATACGGTCTCCGGTGAGCTGAAAACCGGCATGATCGACAACTGCACGACGGCCAAAATCAATACCGTGTCCGGCAAAGTTGAGCTGGACGGCAGTTTCTGTGAGATATCCGCCGGCGGCACCAGCGGTGAGATCGACCTGACGCTGCGTTCGCTGCCCGGCAGGGTGGATATCAGCACCGTCAGCGGCAGCGTGGATGTGGAGCTGGCCGCCGATAACGAGGGCTTTACGGTGGATTACAGCACCGTCTCCGGTGATCTGGAATCCGATTTCGCCATGAAGATGAATGGGGACGGCATGTACGAGTACAAAGGCGGCATATGCCGCATTGCCGTCAGCACCACCAGCGGCGATTTGAAGATCGAGACCATCGACTGAGCATAAAAAGAGACCTGTGCGCAAGCACAGGTCTCTTTTTATCTGTCATTCCTTGGCGCTCAGCTCCACGGCGTGGCGTAGGAAGCTGAGGGGCGGCACCGGTCTGGGCAGCTGCATGGTGAACACCATCTGGGGCGTTTTCGGCTCCCGGAGGGGCAGCCCGTCGCAGTCGGTCATGACCGGCGCGGTGATGGTAAAGGGACGGGTATCGGGGCCCACCACCTCCAGCTCGTCACCGGCGGCGAACTTGTTCCGCAGGCTCAGGGTGGCAAGGCCGTTTGCGTCGCAGTCCGTCACCACAGCGCAGATCTGCCAGTCCCGTATGTACCGGGCATTGTCGTAATACTGCCCCGGCTGGCCGTAGAAAAAGCCGGTGGAGTAGTGCCGGTGGCTGACGTGCTCCACCTCGTCCCGCCAGACAGGGTCGATGGGGCGTCCCGCCGCGATGTCGTCCAGCACATGGCGGTAGGCTCCAGTGACGATGGCGGCATAGTAGCCGGATTTGGCCCGGCCCTCGATCTTCAGACAATCCACGCCCGCGTCCATCAGATCGTCCAGATGGTCAATCATGCACATGTCGCGGCTGTTCATGATATAGGTGCCCTTCTCATCCTCGAACACGGGGAAATACTCGCCGGGGCGCTTTTCCTCCATCAGGGCGTACTGATAGCGGCAGGGCTGGGCGCACTGGCCCCGGTTGGCATCCCGCCCCGTCATATAGTTGCTGAGCAGGCACCGGCCGGAGTAGCTGACGCACATGGCACCGTGGCAGAAGGTCTCGATCTCCAGCTCCCTGGGAACCCTGGTCCGGATGGTGCGGATCTCGTCAAGGCTCAGTTCCCGGGCCAGCACCACGCGGGTGGCGCCCAGGTCGTACCATGCGGCGGCGGAGGCGTAGTTGGCAATGGACTGCTGGGTGGAGATGTGCCGCTGACAATGGGGCGCGTACTTGCCCGCCAGCGTGAACGCGCCCAGATCCGCCACGATCAGAGCGTCCACCCCGGCGGCGTCCAGCCGCTCCAGATGGGCGGGCAGCTGCTCCACCTCACCGCTACGGGGCATGGTGTTGACGGTGACGTGTACCTTCACGCCATGGTCATGGGCGTATTTTACGGCGCGGGGCAGCTCCTCGTCGGTAAAGTTACCGGCGAAGGAGCGCATGCCGAACGCGGTGCCTGCCAGGTACACCGCGTCGGCGCCGTATGCCACGGCCATCTGCAATTTTTCCCAGTCCCCTGCGGGGGACAGCAATTCAGGCTTTTTTCGTTCCATCAGTCAGGCTGGTACATGTCGCTGTTGATAAAGGCGAGATGTTCGTTGTAGGTCTTGAAGAAATGGTTCACGCCATCCTTACCGGCGGCGAAGTAGTAATACTCGGTGTCGTTGGGATAGATGGCCGCCTTGATGGAGTCCATACCGGGGCAGCAGATGGGGCCGACAGGCAGGCCGGGATACTTATAGGTGTTATAGGGGCTGTCCAGATCCTTGTCAAAGGCGGTCTTATCCTTGCCCTCCAGAGACAGGGCGTAGTAGATGGTGGTGTCCAGCTGTAAATAACCGTAGGTCTCCCGGTCGGTGGTCTCCAGACGGTTATAGAGGACGGAGGCGATGTTCTTGCGCTCGGTCTCGTCGCCGATGCCCTCCTTTTCGATGATGGAGGCCATGGTGACGATGTCATACAGGGAGTGGCCGCTGGCGTTGATGGCCGCCATCATGTCGTCGTCGAACTGGGTGACGAAGTTGGTCAGCAGCGTGTCGATGTCGTACACAGCGGTCTTTTCCGGGTCAAAGGCCTGGGTGGTGGGGAACAGGAAGCCCTCCATGCGGTTCACCTTGCCCAGCATGTCCTCCCGCAGGAAGCTGTAACTCTGGAATTCGAAGTTGGCGCAGGCGTCCTCCAGCTCCTCGCGGGTGGAGATACCGGCCTCGGTCAGAATGTCGATGATCTCGTTGACGGTCTTGCCCTCGGGGATGACCACCTTGATCCAGCCGTCCTCGTTGACCTTGTCGGCCTCGTAGTCGTGCATGTTCAGGATCAGGCTGCGGTAATCCATGTCGCTGTTGAGCTCGTACTCACCGGGGTTGATGTTCCTGCTGGCGTGGAAGAAGATGCCGCAGAACTTGAAGAAGCCCCGGTAGTTGATGAGGCCCGCGTCCTTCAGCTTCTTGGCCACGTCGCCCACACTGTCGCCCTCGTCCACGGTGATCTTGACCTTTACATAGTCCTTGTTCAGGGAGCACAGGTCATTGAACAGCAGCCAGCCCACACCGGCCAGCAGGCAGGAGCCCAGTATCACACAGGCCAGATACAGCGCCGTCCGCTGGGTGGCGCGCTTGCTCTTTTTCTTCTTCTTTTTCGGAGGGCCGCCCGCGCTCTGGCGGCGCACCTCCTCGGCGTTATAATAGGCGGTCTCGTAATTGTTGTTCTGATCCTTAGGCATAGTTGTATATTCCTTTCTTGCGATAGGTCGGTGTTACAGCAGGTCGCGGAGCTTGTCCAGCACCTCGGCATGGATATCCTCGCGGCTGCGCATCACGCCGTTTTCGGCGCAGTCGATCCTTGTCCAGCCGCAGTAGTCCGTGACGAAAGCGGCGTTTTCCCGGCAGCGGCGCAGGTATTCCTCGTCCTGCTCGTGGACGTCGGCGGTGGTGTGGGTGTCCTGCTCCCGCCGGCGCATCATCTGCTCGCTCAGCTCCGTGGGCAGATCCAGATACAGCACCCGCGTGGGGCGGGGCAGCTCCAGGAGGTCATACTCAAAGTGGAACAGCCAGTCCAGAAAGGGCCTGCGCTGCTCCGGCGGCAGCTTGGAGGTCTGGTGCACCGCGTTGGAGGTGGTGTACCGGTCAGCGATCAGCAGCCCGCCCTGACGGTAATACTCGCCCCAGTCCTGCTTGTAGGAGGCGTAGCGGTCCACCGCGTAGAAGGTGGAGGCGGCATAGGCGTTCACATCGTCGGGATGGCTGCCGAACGCGCCGCCCAGATACAGGCGGATCAGCGCCGACGACTCCTCGCTGTAACGGGGGAAGGCCAGACGGCGGAAGGGGATACCCTGCTTTTCCAGCGCCTGACACAGAAGCTCGGTCTGTGTGGCCTTGCCAGAACCGTCGGTCCCCTCAAAAACGATCAACCTTCCCATATGCGTTACGCTCCTTTGCATAGCAATACAAATAACATTATAACACCATTGTACCCGTTTGTAAAGAAAACATGATTATTACCATTGCTTGATAAGGGCAAACACGCCTGCCAGCGTGTATTTCCGGCGCTTTTTGTAGTTTTGCCGCCAGCAGAAATGTCTCCAGACAAGAAAAGGCCCGCCGAGAGTACTTGCCGTATTGTCAAGCAACATGATGTGGTATGGGCGCATTTCTGCCCGTCAAAACCGTGTCTGTCCTTATCAAGCAATGGTATTTCCGGTGCTGCCATCGGAAAACGGCGCTGCTTGCCAACCGGATAGCTATGTGGTATAATATTAAATAGTTTTGTATGCAAACAAGGAGGCGTGTGCCATGACGGAGACCGTGAAGCCCCAATTGGCGCCTCGTGAGCGCTGCACCGGCTGCGGCGCGTGCAGCAGCGGCTGTCCCAAGGGCACCATCCATATGGTGCGGGACAAGGAGGGCTTTCTCTATCCCCAGATCACCGAGGGCTGCGTCAGCTGCGGCCACTGCGCCCATGTATGCCCGGTGCTGAAGCAGCGGGAGGTGCGGGGCCAGCCGGCGGTGTTCGCCGTCTGGAACGAGGACGCGGAGGTTCGCGCCCACTCCACGGCCGGCGGCGTATTCACGGCGCTGGCGGAGTTCGCGCTGGAGAGCGGCGGCGTGGTGTTCGGCGCGGCGCTGGATGAAAAATTACAGGTGCGGCACATGGCCGTGAAGAATAAAGAGGATCTGCGGCTGCTGCGGGGCGCGAAGCCCATCCAGAGCGAGCTGGGCGAGACGTACCAGCAGGCCCAGATGTATCTGGATCAGGGCCGGTTCGTGCTGTTCTCCGGCACGCCCTGCCAGGTGGACGGCCTGTACCGCTTTCTGGGCGAGCATCCGGAAAACCTGCTGACCTGCGATTTCGCCTGCGGCGGCGTAGGCTCTCCCGGCGTGTGGGAGCGGTTCGTGGAGTCCATGACCTATGTGAAGCGCCGCCGGGCGGTGGACGTGCGGTTCTGCGACAAGCTGAAGGGCGAGAAGGATCGCCGGTTCCGCGTGTGGTTCGAGGGCGGCGGCACCTTTGACGCGCCGCTGGGCAAGTGCCAGCCGGGGCGGGGCATCCAGCGGCGGCTGTTTCTGCGGCCCGCCTGCTATCACTGTACCTACGCCAACACCAACCGTTCCGCCGATCTGACCATGGGAACCTTCCGTAATCTGCCCAAGGACTTCTTTCCCCAGGAGCAGAAGGCGGGCGTGTCCCTGCTGCTGATCAACACGGTGAAGGGCGCCCACATTTTCGACCAGCTGCCCCTGAAGCGGGAGTGCCGCACGCTGGAGGAGGCCGTGGCGGGCGATGCGGCTCTGCGGGGCGCCGCGGCGGCGCCGCCGGACCGGCAGAGATTCTTCGAGGAGCTGGAGCATGTGCCGTTCCGCAAGGTGTGCGACCGGTTTTTCTCCACCCGGCCCTATCAGGCGAAGAAAAGCGGCGGACTGACGGCGCTGAAGGAGAAGCTATGGAAAAAACACTGATGCATACCTGCTGCGCGCCCTGTTCGGTGGCCTGCATCCACCAGCTGCGCAGCGAGGGCATCGAGCCGGTGTCCTACTGGTTCAATCCCAACATCCATCCCTATCAGGAGTACAAGGCCCGGCGGGACACGCTGATGGCCTACGCGCCCACCATCAATATGGAGCTGATCGTGCAGGAGGATTACGGCCTGCGGGACTTCTGCCGGGCGGTGGCGGAGGATATCGACCACCGCTGCGGCCATTGCTACACGGTGCGGCTGGAGCAGACGGCACGGTTCGCCGCCGAAAACGGCTTTGACAGCTTTACCTCCACGCTGTTTGTCAGCCCCTATCAGCAGCATGAGCGGATGGCGGAAATTGCCCGGGAAATGGGCGAGCGCTACGGTGTGAAGTTCCTGTACCGGGACTTCCGGCCCGGCTTCCGCGCCGGACAGCAGGAGGCCCGCGAGCTGGGCTTCTATATGCAGAAATACTGCGGCTGCGTGTTCAGCGAGGAGGAGCGCTATCTCAAGCAGCTCCAGCGGGACATGAAGGAACCGCTGAAGCATATCGGTTGACATAAAGACAGGACTTTCCGGAAGGAAAGCCCTGTTTTTATAGTGGCCTCGCAGAGTTTGCGCCCGCGCAGTGGAGCGGAGCGAAACAAGTGCCCTTGGGGTACAGGCGCGAAATATTTTGATTATTTTTTGCCGCGACATGTGCGTGGCAAAAAATACTTCTCGGCCCGGCAAGTGCCAAAGGCGCGCAGCGGGCCGTAAACCTTTTGGCAGCAAAATCGTGAGATTTTGCGCCAGCAATTAGTACGGTATCACCCCCATGGCCGCCGCGTCGCGGGGATCCAGAAAGATCCCACCGGTCAGGGGCATGGCCGTCAGGAGCAGATACGCCACCCCCAGCAGAATGGCCAGCAGATACCACAGCAGCTCGCCGCCCCACAGACGGCGGCGCAGCAAAAAGTGGTACAGCGCCATGCTGCCCGCCACGGCGGCACAGAACAGCAACCAGAGAGGAACGACACCCCACAGAAGTTGACATAACGCAGCCATGAAAGCAGCGGCGGACAGCAGCGCGGCACAGTGGCCGCCGCGGGAGGCGCTGCCCTTCGGCTCCAGCCGCCACAGCAGCAGCGCGCCGCACAGATACGGCCAGAACACCAGCTTCCCCAGCTCCCAGGGGCTTTCGTTCATAGGCGAGAGCACCTCCGTGGCGGGAGAGGGCAGCGCGACGGCCAGCCCCCGCAGCAGCACGGCGGCAAACGCGGTCAGCAGGAAGGCCCAGAGATAACGGAAACGACGGAACATAAGCGGTCACTCCTTGTTGGTTTCGGTTACTCTATCTCTATGCGCGGCGGCCCGTAAAACTTCATGCTTTACACCTTGGAAAAAACAGGGTATAATAAAGTGTTACATTGCGTAAAAAAGGAGCCGCTGCATGAAGGTCAATCAAATCAAGGCGGGTGCGGTGCTGTCCTATGTCTCCATGGGGCTGAGCACCATCATCTCGCTTGTCTATACACCCATTATGCTCCAGCGTCTGGGCGAAAGTGAATTCGGCGTCTATCAGGCGGTGCTGCCCATCATTTCGTATCTGAACCTGCTGAGCTTCGGTCTGGGCAGCGCCTATGTGCGGTATTACTCCCGCTTCCGGGCCGCCGGGGACAAAAAGGGCTGCGCCAAGCTCAACGGCATGTTCCTGACCACCTATCTGTTTCTGGGCGCGCTGGTGCTGGCCATCGGCTTCGGCCTGTCCTACTGCGACGTGATCTTCGGCAAGAAGCTGACCCCCGACGAGATCGCGCTGGCGGAGAAGCTGCTGCGGATCATGACCGTCAATGCCGCGCTGACCTTCCCTATCAGCGTGTTCGAGTCCCATGTGACCATCAACGAGCGGTATCTGTTCCAGAAGGTGGTCACCATGGGCAAGCAGGTGCTGAATCCCCTGCTCATGATCCCGCTGCTGATCATCGGCTACCGCAGCGTGACGCTGACCATCGTCTCCCTGATCTTCACCATCCTCAGCGGCATCCTCAATATCAGCTACTGCCTGCGGAAGCTGCGGATGCCCTTCTCCTTCCATGGCTATGACTTCAGGCTGCTGCGGGAGATGTTCGGCTTTACCCTGTATGTGTTCCTGGGCATCGTGGTGGACAACTTCAACTGGTCCATCGACCGGCTGCTGCTGACATGGCTCCACGGCACCACCGCCGTGACGGTATATGTCATCGCCTCCCAGCTGAACACCTTCTATCTGGCCTTCGGCAACGCCATCTCCAACGTAATGACACCCCGTGTCCACCGGCTTGTGGCGGAAAGTGCCCCCATGCGGACGCTGGACGCCCTGTTTACCAGAGTGGGACGGCTGCAGTTCATCCTGCTGGCAGGCATCTTTCTGGGCTTTGTGGCCATCGGCCAGTCCTTCGTGGTGCTGTGGGGCGGCGGAGAGATGTTCCGCGTGGACTACTGGACCACGCTGCTGCTGTTTTTCTCCTGCCTGTGGACCAATATCCAGACGGTGGGCATTGAGATCCAGCGGGCCAAGAATATGCATAAGTTCCGCTCGCTGACCTATCTGGGGGTGGCGCTGGGCAACGCCCTGCTGTCCATCCCGCTGTGCATGAAGTGGGAGGGGCTGGGCGCCGCCATCGGTACGGCGGTCGCCACGCTGATCGGCAACGTGATCTTGATGAACTGGTACTACTACCGCCGCATCGGACTGAATATTCCGGGCTTCTGGCGGCATATCTGCCATCTGATGCCCTCCATGCTGCTGCCTGCGGCGGCGGCAGTGCTGCTGGCCGTATTCACCCATCCCACAACGTATTGGGAACTGATCCCGCCGGGCTGCGCCTTTGTGGCGATCTACGCCCTGTCGGTGTGGCTGTTCGGCATGAACCGCTATGAGCGCAGTCTGATCACCGGGCCGCTGCGGAAGCTGACCGGAAGAAGGAGCAGGGGAGGTGGCCGCCGTGCCTCGTAAATCGGGACGCAACACCAAGGGACGCATCGTTTCCGCGGCCTGGAAGCTGTTCTATGAGCAGGGCTACGACAACACCACCGTGGAGGACATCATCTTCGAGTCCGAGACCTCCAAGGGCAGCTTTTACCACTATTTCGAGGGGAAGGACGCCCTGCTGGGCTCCCTGTCCATGATCTTCGACGAGAAGTATGAGGAGCTGCGGCAGGAGATGGATCCGGACATGCACGCGGTGGACAAGCTGCTGTATATGAATCATGAGCTGTTCACCATGATCGACAACACGGTGGCGGTGGAGCTGCTGGCGCGGCTGTTCTCCACCCAGCTGACCACCAAGGGCGAGAAGCACCTGCTGAACCGCGACCGCATGTACTTCAAGCTGCTGCATCAGGTGGTGCGGCAGGGCATGGAGCGCTGCGAGCTGCGGACAGATATGACCGCCAACGAGATCATCAACGACTACGCCATGTTCGAGCGGGCGCTGATGTACGACTGGTGTCTGGCGGACGGCGGCTACGCCCTGGCCCGCAACGCCGACCGGCTGATGCCCATGTTTCTGGCCAATTACCGGGGTGAAAAATAAAATTTATTTTTTCGTCTCTGCGTGGATTCATAAATCGTCTATATAAAAAATATAGCAATACCAACGGATTAACGAGTTTTTAACAGAACGGAGTATAGAATTAGTTCTATACTCCGTTCTGTATTTACGTCTAGTAAAAAGTGTGGTATAGTAGCCGCTGTCAGACCATCGACCAATAAGGACAAGCACGGTTTTGACGGGCAGAAATGCGCCCATACTGCGTCAAGCCCCTTGACAATACGGCAAGTATTCTCTGCGGGCCTTTTCTTGTCTGGACACATTTCTGCTGGCGGCAAAACTGCAAGGCACCTGCCAGCGATGTATTTTCGAGTGATTTTTGGTTTTTGAGACGAAGGCGGGCTGGCGCCCGCCAAGGCGAAAAGGGCAAAAAGCGCCGAAAAGACGCGCTGTCAGGCGTGTTTGTCCTTGTTGATCGATGGTCAAAGAAAGAGAGGTTCCTTAGTATGACATCTGCGCAAATCTGTATCATCATTGCCATCGCGGTGTATCTCATCGCCATGGTGTTTGTAGGCGTTGCCTATTCCCGCGCCAGTGAAGGTGGCGCGGACAACTTCTATCTGGGCGGCCGCAAGCTGGGCCCTGTGGTCACGGCCATGAGCGCCGAGGCCAGCGACATGAGCTCCTGGCTGCTGATGGGCCTGCCCGGCGTAGCCTACTTCACCGGCATCGCCGACGCGGCATGGACTGCCATCGGTCTGGCGCTGGGTACTTACCTGAACTTCCTGCTGGTGGCCAAACGTCTGCGGATCTACTCCGCCGAGATCAACGCCATCACCGTGCCAGAGTTCTTCTCCAAGCGCTTCAAGGATGACCAGAAGGTACTGCTGGGTATCTCCGCCCTGACCATCCTGATCTTCTTCATCCCCTATACCGCTTCCGGCTTTGCCGCCATCGGCAAGCTGTTCAACAGCCTGTTCGGCTTCGATTACATGGTCTCCATGCTGGTCGGCGCGGCGGTGGTCATTCTGTATACCATTATGGGCGGCTTCCTGGCCGTGTCCACTACCGACCTGATCCAGAGCATCGTCATGACCATTGCCCTGATCGTGGTGCTGGGCTTCGGTATCGAGGTGGCAGGCGGCTGGAGCGCCGTCACCGGCAACGCCCATTCTATCCCCGGCTACCTGAGCCTGACGCAGATGACCGATATCGCCACCGGCGAGGTGCAGAATTACGGCTTCATCAAGTCCCTGTCCATGCTGGCGTGGGGTCTGGGCTACTTCGGTATGCCCCATATCCTGCTGCGCTTCATGGGCATCAGCGATGCCAACAAGATCAAGATCTCCCGCCGCATCGGCAGCATCTGGGTGGTCATCTCCATGACCGTGGCCGTTACCATCGGCATCGTGGGTCTTGCCATGTCCCGTGCAGGCGAGATCGAGACCTTCGGCTCCTCCAGTGCCGCCGAGGCCGTCATCGTCAAGATCGCCGACCTGCTGAGCACCCACGGCGTGCTGGCCGCGCTGGCCGCCGGTCTTATCATCGCCGGCATTCTGGCCTCCACCATGTCCACGGCGGACAGCCAGCTGCTGGCCGCGTCCTCCAGCGTATCGGAGGATCTGGTAAAGCAGGTGCTGGGCGTGAAGATGTCCGCCAAGGCCACCATGTGGGTGGTCCGCGTGACAGTCATCGCTATCTCCGTCATCGCCGTATTTCTGGCCCGCGACCCCAACAGCTCCGTGTTCACCATCGTGTCCTTCGCCTGGGCGGGCTTCGGCGCCACCTTCGCCCCCGCCATGCTGACGGCGCTGTTCTGGAAACGCACCACCAAGTGGGGCATTCTGGCCGGTATGATCTCCGGCGGCGCCATGGTGTTCATCTGGAAGTATCTGGTGAAGCCGCTGGGCGGCGCATGGGGCATCTACGAGCTGCTGCCCGCCTTCGTCGTGGCGCTGGTGTTCATCGTGGTGGTCTCTCTGCTGACCAAGGCTCCCGACGCCGACACCGTGGCTACCTTCGACAAGGTCAAGGCCGACTGCAAGAAGTGAGTAAGCAGACAATATCCAGAAGAGCCGCCTGCGGGCGGCTCTTTTTCTTGACAATGGGCATGATTTACGCCACAATAGAAGCACAATTATCACACAGGAGGAACTTGCCATGCGCAGAAAAGAATGTGAACGGGACGAAGCCTTCGCCTGGGAGGTGCTGAAGAATTCCATCTATTCCACCGTATCCATGGTGCATCCGGACGGCACGCCCTACGCCACGCCGGTGAACATCGTGGGCGACGAGGTGTATAAGACGCTGTACTTCCACTGTGCCAGTGCCGGTGAGCGCTGGGAGATCCTGAAGGACGGCGCACCGGTGTGCGTCACGGCGGTGTCCACCGCCACGCTGATCCCCAACGGCTTCACCACCGCCTACCGCAGCGCCATGTTCAAGGGCCGCGCCGAAGTGGTGACCGACGAGGGGGAGAAGATCAAGGCTATGCTGCTGCTGTGTACCGCCTTTGACCCCAAGGCCATGGGCCGGTTCGAGCAGGCCATGGCCCGCTGCACCGCCCAGGTCATCAAGATCGTGCCGGAGGTCATCACCGGCAAGGAGCACGAGATGCATCAATCCCCCAAGGCCCACGGCTGCAAGGGTGAATAAAAAATTGACCGTCGAAGGACGGTCAATTTTTTATTTGGTTCGCTTCCGGAAAACCGTGCGCCAGTCCATCTCCATCACCAGCAGGCTCAGCAGCATCAGCGCCGCGCCCACATAGCCCCGGGGCAGCAGCTTCTCATTGGCGAAGAAATAGGCCACGATGGCGGAGAATACCGGCTCCAGCGTGAAGATCACGCCCACATGGCTGGCGGTGGTGTATTGCTGGGCCACCGCCTGGATCACAAAGGCTGCGCCGGAGCAGAACAGACCCAGAAAGATGGCCGCGCCCCAGATCGTGGGGGACTGGGGCAGCCGGGGCTGCTCCGTGACGGCGGATACCAGCAGCATCAGCACACCCGCCACGCCCAGCTGGCATACGCCCAGCGTCAGGGCGTCCACCTCCGGCTGCTTGACGGCCTTTTCCGTCACCAGCATGTCGGCGGCGTAGCATACGGCGCAGACAAGACAGATCAGGTCGCCCTTGGCGGGGCGGAACTGCTCGTTCAGCGTCAGCAGGGCAAGGCCCACCGTGCAGAGGATCAAGGCGACGCCCAGCCTTTTATCGGGCCTGTTGCGGTTGAACAGAAGATCCAGCAGCGGCGTGAACACCACCGGCAGAGCGCAGATGAAGCCCGCGTTGGAGATGGAGGTGTTGGCCACGCCGAAGGTGGCCCCGGCGTACACGCCCACCAGCAGCGTGCCGATGATGGCGCTGTATTTCAGCGTGGCGCGGTTGATATGCCGCAGCTTTTTCCAGAAGATGGGCGCCAGCACCAGAAAGGCTAGCAGAAAGCGGAAGGCGTTCAGGTTCATGGGCTGCAATTCATCCAGACACAGATCCACCAGATAGTAGGATACGCCCCAGAACAGGGTGACCAGCACCAGCGCCAGATCGGCCTTGCGCTGCTTCGACATAAAAACGCCTCCTCTCACAGTCTCTGAGAAGGCAGTATATCACAGGTTTCGCCCAAAAGCAATCATTTCCACAGCCGGAGATAGCCGCCGTCGTGAAGCTGCTTTATCAGCAGCAGCAGGATCGGCCCCAGGATCATGCCCGCCACCCCCATGGCGCAGAAGCCGATATACATGGCGGCCAGCGCAGGCAGCGGCGGCAGTCCGGCGCTCTGCGCCATCAGCTTCGGCTCCATGACGCTGCGCACCAGCCAGATCACCAGATACAGCGCCGTCAGGGCGATGCCCTTGGGGAAGCTGCCTGCCAGACAGCACAGCACCGCCCACGGCAGCAGCACCGTGCCGGTGCCGAACACCGGCAGCGCGTCGATGAACGCGATGACCACCGAAAGCAGCAGGGCATAGGGCTGCCGGATCAGCAGCAAGCCCGCCAGCAACTGGCAGAAGGTGATGATGATCAGCACGCACTGGGCCTTGACCCATTTGCCGATGGTGGTGATGAGGCTGGCCTTGATGCCCCGTGCGGTCTCCCGCCACGCGGGCGGCAGCTGCCGCCGCAGGAAGGCCATCAGCTGGGGATAGGCGGCGGAGGTGAAGAACAGGGCCAGCGCCGTGGTGGCGCAGAACAGCATTACCTGGGGCAGCGCGCTCACAAGGCCGGTCAGCAGCCGCAGCAGGGCGGAGGAGAGAGTGCCAAGCGCCTCGGACGCCGTTTGCTCCAGCCTGTCCAGAAGCTGGGTCAGCCATTGCTGCACGCCGTCAGGACAGTCGGCGCAGAAGCTGCGGAGACGGGCGGTGATGCGGTCCGCCAGCACGGGAAGTCCCGCCAGCAGCTCCGGAAGCCGTTCCATCAGGTCGGTGGCCTGCCGGATCAGCTGCCCTACCAGCACCACACCCAGCGTTACCACCAGTGCCAGCAGCGCCAGTGTGAATACCGCCGCCAGAAAGCCCCGCTTCAGCCGCAGCTTCCGCCGTGCCAGCGCGATCACCGGCTCCATCAGCGCCGCGAAGCCCAGCGCCAGCAGAAACGGCAGCAGCCATACCAGCGCATAGCGCAGCACCAGCCAGCTTACCGCCAGCACCGCCGCCCAGTAGGCCGCCTTGATGAGAAATGCTTTTTCCCGCTGCAAATGATCACCTGACTCTCAACTTTTCCTTGTAAATGTGGGGGGAATGTGCTACCATAGAAATACAGATGTATACCCAGAGGGATACCGGGACGGAGGAGCAAGCTATGGAGAAGAAAAAATACTTTATCGTATCCGCTGACGCGCTGCCTGAGGTGTTCGTAAAGGTGGCCGAGGCCAAGCGCATGCTGCAGGTGGGCGAGGCAGCCACCGTGGGACAGGCGGCGGCCATGGTGGGCATCAGCCGCAGCGCCTTTTATAAGTACAAGGACGCGGTGCAGCCCTTCCAGAACATGAAGGCGGGCCACATCATCACCCTGTATGCCCTGCTGCGGGACAATCCCGGCGTGCTGTCCAACTATCTGTCCATTTTTGCCGCCTCCGGCGCCAATATCCTGACCATCAACCAGACCATCCCCACCAACGGCTGCGCCGGCGTCACCGTCAGCGCCGAGACCAGCGACATGACCGAGACCATGGACGAGCTGTTCTCCCATCTGGCCGCGGCGGAGGGCGTGCTGCGGTTCGAGATCATGGCGGGCTGAGGCTCCATCGGATATACTATAAACAGAAAACGCAAAAAATATGAGCGTACCGCTTCGGCAGTACGCTCATTTTCATGCTATCGGCTGTATTTTTCTTTTGCCAGCGCCAGAAGGGCGGCGCGGTCGTTGTCCGTCTCGCCGTCCATAACGGCTTCCAGCAGCGCTTGCAGCGCCTGACCGATGGCCGGACCTTCCAGCTCCAGCGCTGCCATGTCCCGGCCGTTGACCGCCAGCTGCTTCAGACTGAAGCAGGCGTCCTTCTCCAGCAGGGCGTCCATGATGGCCTCGCCCTCGTCGATCTCCCGCTGGCGGCTGCGGTAGTCCGGATGCTGGGCCAGATTGTCCGCCCGCTTCACGGCGCACAGCTGCCGCAGGCCCTCCGCGCCCAGCTGGTTCATGGCCCGGCGGATAGCCTTCTCCGTCAGGGGGATGGGCCGGTCATGATACCGCACCAGCATGCAGATCTGCCGGGCGGTGGCCTTGTCGAACCGCAGACGGCGGCAGACGGTTTCCGCCATCTCCGCGCTGGGCCGGTGGTGGCCGTGAAAGTGGCCCACGCCCTGCTCATCCAACGTGAAGCACCGGGGCTTGCCCAGATCATGCAGCAGCATGGCCCACCGCAGCACCGGATCGGGCGGCGCGGCGGCCACTGCGTGGGCCGTGTGGCCCCACACGTCGTAGCAGTGATGGCGGTTGTGTTGGTCAAAGCCCACGCAGGGCAGTATCTCCGGCAGCACCACGCCCAGCACCCGGGAATCCTCCAGCAGGACGCGCAGCACATCCGTGCCGCACAGCAGCTTCGTCAGCTCCTCCCGCACCCGCTCCGCCGCCACATACCGCAGGTCGCCGCACTGGGCCCGCAGGGCCTGGTGGGTGTCCTCTCCGATGGCAAAGCCCAGGGTGGCGGAGAACCGCAGCGTCCGCAGGATGCGCAGGGCGTCCTCCCGGAAGCGGCGCTCCGGCTCTCCCACGCACCGCAGGACGCGGCGGCGGATATCCGCCTGACCGCCGAAGGGATCGTGGAGCGTACCACGCATGTCCATGGCCATGGCGTTCACCGTCAGGTCGCGGCGGGCCAGATCCTCCCGCAGGCTGCGAGTAAAGGTGACGGCGGCAGGATGCCGGTGGTCGGGATAGTCCCCGTCGGTGCGGAAGGTGGTGACCTCGCAGGACAGTCCTCCGCTGCGGACGGTCACCGTGCCGTGCTGCAGGCCGGTGGGGATGGCGAAATGGTCGAAAAGGGCCATGGTCTCCTGCGGCGGCGCCGAGGTGGTCACGTCCCAGTCGTGGGGCGCTTTGCCCATGAGGATGTCCCGGACGCAGCCGCCCACGGCATACGCCTCGTATCCGGCCCGCTCAAATGTTTGCAGCACTGCGCAAACCTCCTGTGGGATCATGCTGCGCTTCCTTTCTGCACTGTTATGCGGTGTATTCGTATGTCACATAGCCTTCCAGTGTACCGGAGGCATCATAAACATCCAATCGGGTCAGGCGGCCCTGCTCATCACAGGTGAAGTCAGCGTACTCCTGCATTGTGCCGGCCTCATAGGAGTAGGAAGCGTATAGCCGCACGCCGGTGTGATTGCCGTACGCGTCATACTCGTAGGCATAGTAGCCGCTGCATCCGATCCCCCACAGGGCGCCATAAGCCTGGTTGCCCAGTGAATCATATCCGTACTCCTGGAACGTGGGGAAGTTTCCGGCATATTGGGTGTTCTCCACAAGATTTCCCTGTTGGTCGTAGGTAAGCTTCTGGGAGATGCTGCCGTCCGGATCGTGCTGATAGGCGACATAACTGCCATCTCCGGTATCCTCATAGTCATAGGTGTAGGTAACGCCGTTGCTGACCATTTCCGCCCAGCGGCCATCCTCATTATAGGTGAGGAACGCCTCGCCCAGCAGGCTGTCGTTGGCGTCATAGAGCCTGACCGCAGAGGCATTGTTTCCGGTGAAGGAGGGGACATGAATATTCAGCTCCGGGGCCTCCTTGGGCAGGGCGTAGGTATAGTCCCAGCGCTGGGTGGGGGTCTCCGCGCCGTTCTCCCATTCCTCGATGGCGGTCAGATTTCCGTTATCATCATAGGTGTAGGAGCGGGTATAGTCAAGGGCGTCAAATGCAAGGTCGCCGTTGAAATAGTGGGAATAGTCCTCTGTGTATTTGTTGTCGCCGGTGAAAACCATCTCGAAATCGAATTGCGAACTATCACGCAGATTCGTGCACCATTTATTCAGCACGACCTGCTTTCCGGCAACGCGGCCGATCTCAAAGCTCAGACGGCCCTGCTCTTCTTCGTAATCATAGCCGGTCATGTCGCCCTGGTCGTCATAATAGGTGTGGGAGGTGCTATTCATCGTATAGCCCTTGCTGGTTTTCTGATAATGGGTGTAGTCGCTCTGAATCCTTGTACCGGCGTCATTGTAGGTAAAGGTGAAGGTATCGTGCGAGAAAAAGTTGTTGATATCACGCGTATCTTCATCATATATCAGGTTGCCCTTCTCATCGTATTGGAAGTATTCCTGCTGGATGCAGGCGCCGTTTTCATCGGTGACTTCAATGCTGGTGAGATTTCCGTTGTTGTCGTACATATTCAGACAATCCTGACGGAAATCCAACTCGCCGGTGGCGGCGTTGACGGCGCTGTAGCACAGGAGATTGCCGTGCTCATCCTTTTCAAGGGTATAGTCATACCGGGTCTCGTTGCCGTTGGCATCGATTTCTGTTCTGGCTTTCAGCGACCGCCCACTGATCTTGTCATCTTTGGGCAGATATTCCCAGTATTGACCGCTGCCATCCGAGAATGTGTAGCGGACGGCCATTTCGCTTCCGTCCTCGTAATAGGTAGTTTCTGTTTTGTCTGTTTTTCCGTTGATATAGCTGATTTGCAGCGTGGTATTGCCATTGCTGTCATAGGCGTATTCTGCGGTGAGCTCGCCGGTGATGTCATACTCGCGGCGGCTGATCACATTGCCGTCGCTGTCAAAGGTCTCTTCTGCCGTCAGCAGAGAAAGACCCTTTGCCATGGCATAAGTGCTGCGCTTGGCAGGAACGCCGCCGCGGCCATACTCATATTCGTAGGAATAATAGCCGTTGGGCAGCAGGCCGAACTGATAGGTGATTTCTGCCGTCTTATTGCCGTATTCGTCATAGGCATAATGCGAGTCGGAGACGACAGCGCCGTCTTCCAGGCGGGTAGCTACTGCCCGCACCAGGACGGGCTCCGGCGATTTGCCGAACAGAGAAAAGCCGCCTCCGCTGCTTCCGCCACTTTTGCCGCAGGCGCACAGACTGACGGTCAGCGCAAGGGCCAGCACAAAAGCGAGTATCCGTTTCCTTGTATGTTTCATATTTCTCTCCTCCTGATCGTGCGGCAAATGCAAACTGCGGCAGGGGAAAGCGTAAAAACCTGGTTGCACTTTTCCGCTAAGGGTATTATAATATATCGAATCTATTTTTGTAAACAGTTCTTTTTGGATAAATCGACGATATAAATGAAAAATAAACGATAGGGGGATCATTATTATGACACATCCCACTGAGGATATCCGGCATTTTCTGCACAGCGGCGTCCGCGTCCATATGGCGGGCATCGGCGGCGTGTCCATGTGCGCCCTGGCCGAGGTGCTCAAGGGCATGGGGTTGGAGGTACAGGGCTCCGACATGACCGACAGCGACACGGTGAAGCACCTGCGCAGCGTGGGCATCCCCGTTGCCATCGGCCACAGCGCCGAGAATCTGCAAAACTGCGATCTGGTGATCCGCACCGCCGCCATCCACGACAGCAATCCCGAGATCGCCGGGGCCGTTGCCCGGGGCATCCCCGTTTATGAGCGGGCGCAGGGCTGGGGCGCCATCATGCAGGCGTACCGCAACGCCCTGTGCATCTCCGGCACCCACGGCAAGACCACCACCACCTCCATGGCCACCCATATCTTCATGGCGGCCCAGAAGGATCCCACCGTCATGATCGGCGGCACCCTGCCCCTGCTGGGCAAGGGCTACCGGGTGGGTAAGGGCGACACCATCATTCTGGAGAGCTGCGAATACTGCAACTCCTTCCTGAATTTCTTCCCCACCGTGGCGGTGATTTTGAACGTGGCGGCGGATCATCTGGACTTCTTCAAGGATCTGAACGATATCGAGCATTCCTTCCGGCAGTTCGCCTGCCTGACGCCGGAGACCGGCTTCATCATCGCCAACGGCGACGACGAGGGCGCGCGGACGGCGCTGGCGGGTATTGACCGTCCGGTGCGGTGGTTCAGCGTGAAGGATCACAGCGTCGGCGTGTACGCCGACAACGTGGCGTTTTTCGACGGCTTCCCCTGCTTCGACGTGGTGGCCGGCGGCAAGCGCTACGCCCATGTGGCGCTGCATGTTCCCGGCAAGCACAACATCTCCAACGCATTGGCCGCTGCTGCCGCCGCTTATGTGCTGGGCATCGACGGCAGGGCGGTGGAGGAGGGTCTGGCCTCCTTCGGCGGAGCCGAGCGGCGTTTCCAGTATAAGGGTGCGTTCAACGGAGCCAGAGTGTACGACGATTACGCCCACCATCCCGACGAGCTTCACGCCCTGCTGGACATGGCCCGCAGCCTGCCCCACAAGCGGCTGATCTGCGCCTTCCAGCCCCATACCTACACCCGCACCAAGGCGCTGTTCGACGATTTCGTCTGTGAGCTGCGCACCGTGGATGTGGCGGTGCTGGCGGAGATCTATGCCGCCCGCGAGACCAACGACGTGGGGGTGTCCTCCCGCGACCTGTGCGCCAAGATCCCCGGCAGCGTCTACTGTGCCACCCTGAAGGAGACGGCGGAGACGCTGCGCAAGCTGGCCCAACCCGGCGATATGATTCTGACCGTGGGCGCGGGCGACATCTACCGCGTGGGCGACATGCTGGTGGGAAAGGAGTAAGCCATGGAGGTATACAACGGCGCTCCGGCGGAAAGCCGCAGCGATGTGGAAAACCGGGTATATGAGAGCCTTGCCCGGCTGGAGATCCCCTTTACCCGCGTGGATCATGAGGCGGCCTTCACCATGGAGGACTGCGCCGCCATCAGTGAGGCGCTGGAGGTTCACATCTGCAAGAACCTGCTGCTGACGCCCCGAAACCGCAGCGCCTTCTATCTGCTGTGCCTTCCGGCGGAGAAGCCCTTCTCCACCAAGGATTTCTCCAAGCTGATCGGCTCCTCCCGCCTGAGCTTTGCCACGGAGGAGGATCTGGTGGCGCTGCTGGGCTGCCATGCCGGTTCCGCGTCCATTCTGGGTCTGATGAACGACACGGAGCACCGGGTCACGCTGGCCATCGACCGCGCGGTGGCCGGGGATGAGTGGTTTGGCTGCCATCCCTGCAAGAATACGTCCTCCCTGCGGCTGAAGACCCGCGACGTGCTGGAAAAGTTCCTGCCCGACACGGGACATGAAGCGGTCATTGTGGATTTGTGATATGCGAGCCCCCTCCGGTGCGCCGGAGGGGGATTTGCCTTATTTGGATGTCCGAAAAGGCGGTAAAAAGGCCCCCTTGTGTAAAGGGGGCTGTCGAGCGCAAGCGAGACTGGGGGATTGTCGGTCAAGATGGTGCCGTGAAAATCCAGATGGATGCTACGGCGGCATAGCCGCCGAGATCGGATGCTAAAAATATGCCACCGGCATATTTTCTTAACGCACCGACAACCCCTCCGTCACCCTCCGGGTGACACCTCCCCTTACACAGGGGAGGCTTTGTTGCGTCAGAAAAAGAAATTTTCATCCCTTCTGTTGACAAACGTAAACTGATATGCTACATTGTGATTACAGATGTAGACAACAGGAGGTGGAGTCAATGGCGCATATGGGCTTGACCGAGGCGGAGTGGCAGGTGATGGAGTGCCTGTGGGCCGCCGCGCCCCGGACGGGGCGGGCCATCATCGACGCCCTGCATGAGACCACCGGCTGGAGCCGCAGCACCACGCTGACGCTGCTGCGGCGGCTGGAGGACAAGGGCGCCGTCAGCGCGGAGAGCGAGGACGGCGTGAAGCACTACCGGCCGCAGGTAGCCCGTGAGGACGCGGCGGTGCAGGAGACGGAGCACCTGCTGGAGCGGGTGTATCAGGGCAGCGTCAGTCTGATGGTCAGCTCGCTGGTGAAGAAGCAGACGCTGTCTCAGGAGGAGATCGACAAGCTGTACGCCATTTTGCGGGAAGTGGAGGAAAATCATGATTGAATGGGTGGTATCCTCGTGTATTCTCATCCTTGCGGTGATCGCCCTGCGGTATCTGCTGCGGGGCAGGATCAGCCTGCGGCTGCAATACGCCCTGTGGCTGCTGGTGCTGGCGCGGCTGCTGATCCCCGTCAGCTTCGGCAGCACGGATATCAGCGTCATGTCGGTGGTGGAGAAGGCCCCGGCGGTGCAGGCAGTAGAGAGCGTCCGGAACGTAGACACCATCTGGCAGGCGGACAATGGCACGGTGGAGGGCTATCCCGCCGGGCCGCTGATGCCGGACACGCCGGTGACGGTGGTGACGATAGCGCCCGGCGTCACAAACGACCAGTTTGGCCGCATGGAGAGCGCACTGACCCTCCGCAAGATCCTGCTGCCGGTGTGGTGGTGCGGCGCAGCGGTGACGCTGCTGGTGTTCCTGACCGCCAACCTCCGCTTTGCTGGGCGGCTGCGGAAAAGCCGCCGTCCCCTGACGGTGGAGGGCGCGGCGCTGAGCGTCTATGTGGCGCAGGAGCGGGCGGTGCCGTGCCTGTTTGGTCTGTTCCGGCCCGCCATCTATGTGACGCAGGCCGCGGCGGACGATCCGGAGCTGCTGCGCCACACGGTGGCCCATGAGACCACCCATTTCCGGCAGGGCGACCATGTGTGGGCCCTGCTGCGGACGGTGTGTCTGGCGCTGCACTGGTGGAATCCGCTGGTGTGGTGGGCGGCGAAGCTGTCCCGTCAGGATGGGGAACTGGCCTGTGACGAGGCCACCATCCGCGCATTGGGCGAGAGCGAGCGGGCCGCCTATGGCCGCACGCTGATCCGTATGGCCTGCGGCCCCGGCTCCCATGTGCTGCTGACGGCCACCACCATGGACGGCGGCAAGACCAGCCTCCATGAGCGGATCGTCCTGCTGGCGAAGAAGCCCCGCACGGCGGTGACCGCCGCCATTGTGGTGGTGCTGGCCGCGGCGCTGTGCATCGCCTGCACCTTCACGGGAGCGAAAAAGGACGAAGCGGCGGCCGAGCCGGACACCCTTGCCGGGTACATGGCGGCACTGACGGTGGATGACGTTACCGACTGGGACGTGACGGAGTATCCCGACATTACGCTGGGGCGGCTGGTGACGGCCATGAACGATGCCGCGGCTTATGAGATCACGGCGGAGGAGGCACTGGGCTATGAACAGGACGGGCAGGAGTGGTTCGTTTCCCTGCATGTCGACGGTCATGAGCTGATGTTGAACTGCGGCGACATGGGCGGGATCGTGCATGTCATTGATCTCAGCGCGGCGCTGTCCTCTGATGCTGTTCCGCCGGAACGGATGCAGGCTTACTTCCGCCATGATACCCTCTATAATCTGATCCGCCATGCCCAGGACAGCGTGGAGAGCGACGATCCGTATGACGATATGTGGCAGTTTTCGCAGCTGATGAGCTGGCCCAACCGGGCGGAGCTGTCCACCCAGACCTTCACCTATCATGATCTGAAGGTGCAGGTGAGCAACGTTTTCGCCGTGGGAAAGGCGGCCAGACTGTCCGGCACAAACGCGGATGAGACGGAGGAGTTCGACGTTTATATGGTCTGCCCCGGCGCGGTGCTGACGGTGCTGGAAGCGTCGACTTTCCGGAGCACCGACGGTGTGGAACACGGTCACTGGAAATACTATAGTCAGGAGGGCGACGCCACCGAGCTGTGGCCCGGCGATACCGTTCAGATCGGCCACAAGAGTTGGATCGGAGCGGAAAGCGTCGGCATACTGACGTTCCGGGTATATGACTTCTGGCTGCAGGCGCCCTCCGCCGATCCGCTGGAATCCGTCCGCGCCGCTATTGAAGGGGAGGCGCAGAAGGGCTATGCCCGCAATATCCGGGTGGATTCGCTGTCCGTCAACGAGGCGGAGACGAAGCGTGTGGCGCAGGAGCGCAAGGGCAGTGAGCTGGCCATCGCCCGCGGTTGGTCGGACGACCTGCTGGACAATCATTTCGTGGTGGTGGACGCCGCCTATTACATCGAGTATGACCACACCCGCACGCCGCTGGAGGGCGGCAGCGTTACCCAACAGTTCTATCTGATGCAGAGCGAGGACGGCCGCTGGATCATCGTGGACAACGCCATGCGCTCAGCCGACCGGCAGGATGCCGGGCTTGTATGGTAAAATGAAAGAGACCGGTCAACCGACCGGTCTCTTTTTTATGCCTTTTTCACCTTGGCGTCGAAGCCGTCCTGCCAGTGGGAGAAGCGGAAGTACAGGAAATATATCACCGAGCTGAGCGCCCAGGTGAGGGGATAGGCCCAATAGACATAGACGATCTCGTGGAACAGGTGCATCATCAGCATGATATACAGGATGCGGATCACGCACCAGATGGACAGCATGATGGCCATGGGGACGAAGGCCTTGCCCGCGCCGCGGCAGACGCTGGCCACCGCGTGGGAGAAGGCCAGCAGGAAGTAGAACAGGGAAATGGTGCGGGTCTCCAGCACGCCCAGGGCCAGCACCTCCGGCGTTTCGGAGAACAGGCCGATCAGCGCCGGAGCGGTCAGATACGTCAGTATGCCGATGACCTCCGCGATGATGGGCGCCGCCAGAATACCGAACCGCGCGCCCCGGCGGGCCCGCTCCTTCTGCCCCGCGCCGAGGTTCTGGCTGACGTAGGTGGTGATGGCCATGGAGAAGCTGGTGACCGGCAGGAAGGCGAAGCCCTCGATCTTGGAGTACGCGCCGTAGGCCGCCATGGCGTCCTTGCCGAAGGAGTTGATGTTGGTCTGCACCACCACGTTGGCCAGCGCGATGACGGAGTTCTGCACACCGGCGGGCAGGCCGTAGCGTAGGATCTCCCGCAGCAGCGCCCCGTCGATCCGCAGGGCGCTCCAGCGGAGCTGGAAGATGGTGCCCTTTTTCGTCAGGTGCAGCAGGCACAGCACCACGCTGACCGCCTGCGAAATGATGGTGGCGATGGCCGCCGACCACACCCCCCAGCGGAACACGCCCACAAACAGCAGATCAAGGGCGATATTGGTCAGAGACGAGACGATCAGGTAGTATAGAGGACGGCGGCTGTCGCCCAGTGCGTTCATGATGCCGGTGAAGGTGTTGTACATGACCACCGTGCCGATACCGGCGAAATAGCAGCGGAAATAGCTGACGGCGTCATCCATCACCTGGGGATCGGTCTCCATCCACCGCAGCAGCGTGGGGGTAAAGCCCACGCCCACAGCGGTAAGGAATACGCTGCTGAGTACGCCCAGCAGCACCGTGGTGTGAATGGTGCGGGACACCCGCTCATAATCCCCCGCGCCGAAATAGCGGGAGATGGCTACGCCCGCGCCGGTGGCCGCTCCGGCAAAGAAGCTGACCAGCAAAAACACCAGCGGCCCGGAGGCACTGACGGCGGCCAGCGCGTTATCCCCAAGAAATTTGCTGACGATCAGCGCGTCGGCGGTGTTATAAAGCTGCTGGAACAGCTGGCTGAGGAAAATCGGGACGGCAAAGATGCTGATAAGACGCCAGGGAACGCCGTGGGTCATATCCTTGGTTCCGGCGGAAGCCATGGGTACACGCTCCTTTCGATAACAGGAAATTCAGAGGGAAGATAAGCGCCCAGACATCGCGTCTGAGCGCTATCGTTCATTTATTGCGCCAGGTGGAGGGGCTCAGCAGCACCAGCAGCGGCATCAGCTCCAGACGGCCCATCAGCATGATGAGGGCCAGCACCAGCTTGCTGAACCAGGAAAGCGGCGCGAAGTTGGCCATGGGGCCGAGAGCGCCCAAAGACGGGCCTACGTTGCTGATACAGGTCAGGGAGGCCACGAAGGACTCCGTAAAGCCCAGCACGTCCAGCGATACCACCAGCGTACCGGCCATCAGGATCAGCAGATACGCCACCTGGAACATATGGGCGGAGGTGACGGCCTTTTCGTCCACGCTCTGCCCGTCCATGGTGATAACGGATACCCGGTTGGGGTGGATGATGTGATCCAGCTCCCGCCGCAGACTCTTGACCTGCAGCATCAACCGGCTGACCTTCATGCCGCCCGCGGTGGAACCGGCGCAGCCGCCCACATACATCAGCAGCACCAGAATACAGCGGCTGAAGGTGGGCCACAGGGTGAAGTCCTTGGTGGCGTAGCCGGTGGTGCTCATGATGGTGGTGGCCTGAAAGGCGGCGTCCTTGGCCGACTCGTACCAGCCCTGCCCCAGCTCCACATGCAGGTCAACGCAGATGAGAGTGATGGTGATGGCCAAAATCAGCAGATACCACCGCAGCTCCTCGCTGCGCAGGGCGTCCTTGATCCGTCCCCGGACAATGGCGTACAGCAGCGAGAAATTGATGCCCGCCAGAAACGTAAAGACGATGATCACCCATGTGATGGCGTCTGATTGATAGGAGGCGATGGAGGTGTTGCGGACAGAGAAGCCGCCGGTGGCCATGGTGGTAAAGGCGTGGTTCACCGCGTCGAACCATGACATGCCCGCGATCCGCAGCGCCACGGCCTCCGCCGCCGTCAGCACGATATAGATGGTGTAGAGGATCTTGGCGGTGCCGCCCACACGGGGCACCAGCTTGGACTTGATGGGGCCGGGGCTTTCCGCCTTCATCAGGTAGTAGGCGCCGTCGCCCAGATGGGGCGTCAGCGCAAGGAACAGCACCAGCACGCCCATGCCGCCCATCCACTGGGTCTCGCTGCGCCAGAA
>CAKTIE010000020.1 GCA_934565655.1 uncultured Oscillospiraceae bacterium | reverse complement strand
TATTCGATAAAGCCGTCCTTGGTGCACAGCTTCTGGCCCAGCTTCACCGCACCGGCGGGACAGTTCTCCACGCAGCGGCCGCAGGCCACGCACTTCTCCGTCTCCACCGCCGCCACATAGGCGCTGCGGGACATGTTGGGCGTATTGAACAGCTGGCTGGTACGCAGGGCGTTGCACACGTTGACGTTGCAGTTGCAGATGCCGAAGATCTTCTCCTCGCCGTCGATGTTGGTGATCTGGTGGACGAAGCCGTTGTCCTCAGCCTTTTTGAAGATCTCCATCACCTCGTCATAGGTGATATACTCGCCCCGCTGGGTCTCTACGATATAGTCGGCCATATCGCCCACGCCGATGCACCAGTTCTCCACATCGTCGCCGCAGCCCTCGCCCAGCTTGGCGCGGCTGGCGCGGCAGGAGCACATGCTCTTGGCGTACTTGCCCTCGTACTTATGGAGCCAGTAGGAGATCTTCTCCAGACTGATGGCCTCGTTCTCCGTCTCGATGGCCTTCTCCACCGGGATAACGTGCATGCCGATGCCGGCCCCTCCGGGAGGCACCATGGGGGTGATCTTCTCCAGCGGCAGCATGGTCATGCGCTCGAAGAAGGCCGCCACCTCCGGGTGTTCGTCGATCTGGCTTCTGCGCATGTTCAGGAACTCGGCGCTGCCGGGGACGAACAGAGGCAGCACCCAGCGCTTTTCGTGGCCGGGGTTCTTGCCGTCCAGATTCTCCCAGTTATACTCCAGAAGACCCAGCCAGGACATCTCGTCCAGCAGCTTTTCCAGCGGCTCACGCTCCATTTTGGTCAGCTTCATCATCTGGGCGATGGTCTTGGGCTTGCGGACGCCCATTTTCAGGGCCACATCCACCATCTCATCGGTCAGCACGCCGTCCAGACCCCAGTACTCCGGGTCATCCACGGTGGTTTTCAGGCCGATGCGGTTGGTGATCATGGCGCCCAGCTTCAGCAGGTTCTCCCGGGGCGGCCGGTCGGGACAGGGGATCTCGAAGGGTAGCTTGCTCTCATCCAGAGGGAAGCTGGTCGGCTTGCTGCCGTTGATATCGCGCATGGTCTCTCCTCCATCTGTCTTGCCCCGGTGATCTGCCTCATTTCAGACCGGAAGGGGCATATTTTGTCCTTTATACAGTAAAATAGTAGCAATTTTTGTTCACAAAATCCATTGACTATTCCCACAAAGTTATGCTATCATATTATATGGTCTTGGTCTGACCAAAGGAGTGATGGCATGGAATTTCGTGAGATCGTCGCGCCCTCCATCAAGGAGCTGTTCGTGCAGCAGCTGGAGGGCATGATTTTATCGGGCCAGCTGCGGCCCGGCGACAAGCTTCCCACGGAGCGGGAGCTGGCCGACGCCATGAAGGTCAGCAAAACAGTGGTACACGACGGACTGCGGGAGCTGCACCGCCTCGGGTTTCTGGACATCGTATCCCGCAAGGGCGTGACGGTGGCGGACTATGCCCAGACCGGCAGTCTGGACACACTGATGGCCATTATGCGGTATCACGGCGGATTGCCGGACAAAAAGACGGCGGAAAGCATTCTGAAGCTGCGGTACTATCTGGAGGGGCCCGCCATGGAGCTGCTGGCCGCCCACCATACACCGGCGGATATGGCGGCGCTGGAGGATCTGCAGCGTCAGGCGGAGGAATCGGCGCAGGATACCGCCGCCTTTGCCGAGGCGCTGTTCCGCTATCACCGGGGCGTTACCTTCCTCAGCGGCAACACCATCACGCCGCTGATCTTCAACGCCTTCACCCAGGTGAATCTGGAGTTCTGGCGGGAGTATGTGGATGCCTACGGTACGGCGGCGTGCCTTGACACGCTGCGCAGGTTTACGGAGCTGATCCGTGAGCGGCAGGGCGCGGAGGCGGCGGCTCTGCTGAAAAACGGGCTGGAGCGGTTCCAGCAGGACAGGATGTGAAGCATATGATCAGAAAAGCAAGAAAAGAGGATCTCTCCCGGATCGCGGAGATCTTTGTGTTCAACAACCGCATCAACTACTTCCCTATCTTTCAGGATGCGGGGTACTCCTTCGGTGAATTGCAGGTGGTGTCGGTGATCGACCGGTATTTCAGCCGGGACGAGGTGCTGCGGGATATCTATGTGTATGACGACGGGCTGGTGAAGGGCTTTTTGCTGCTGGAGGGTACGGAGATCGGCAAGCTGTATGTGGAGCCGTGCTTCCAGAGCCAGCACATCGGGCAGGAGCTGATCCGGTTCGCCATCACGCAGGGCGCAGACCTTGTGTGGGCGCTGGAGAAAAACACCCGCGCCATCGCGTTTTACCGGCGGCACGGCTTCCTCCCCACCGGCGAAAAAAAGTTTGAGGAGGACACCACGGAGTATCTGGTGGAGCTGCGGCGATGATGGATTGAAAGCAACATACGCAAAACAAAGGCGTCCCTTGTGATAAGGGACGCCTTTGTTTTATTCTTCGGATTCTTTTTCCTTTTCCGGGGCCTTTTCCGCATCGCGGGCTGCCACGATGTTGACGTACAGTTCCTCCGGCCTGTGGGGCTTCACCCACAAATTCCACACCAGCAGGAACGCTGACACCAGCGCCATCACCGCCGACAGGGCCTGGGACACCCGGATGGGCGCGCCGCCGATGGTCCAGTCGAACAGGTACAGGCTGTCGGTGCGCAGACCCTCGATCCAGAAGCGGCCGATGCCGTACCACAGGAAGTAGAACAGGGTATTCTCTCCGTCGAACCTCCGGTGCTTGGATATGAGGAAAACCAGCAGCAGTAAGCCTATCAGATTCCACAGGCTCTCGTACAGGAAGGTGGGGTGTACCTCGATCAGCTGGCCGGTTTTCAGCGTCAGCTGCATGCGGCAGAAGATGGTAGTCTCGCTGCCGAAGGCCTCGCGGTTCATGAAGTTGCCCCAGCGGCCCACGATCTGGCCGATCAGCAGCCCCATCACCACCAGATCGGTCAGGGCGCAGAGCTTAAAGCCCTTGCGCTTTGCCATGATGATGGCCAGAAGCACCACCGCAATGACCGCGCCGTAGATGGCAAGACCGCCGTCCCAGATGGCGATGGCCTTGCTCCAGCTGAACTTGCCGTCCGCGTCGCGGAACAGGTCAAGATAGAAGATGACGTAGTACAGACGTGCGCCGATGATGCCGCAGGGGATGCCCCACAGGATGCAGTCCATCAGGTCATCCTCGGTGATGCCGTAATTCTTCCGCTGGCGCAGGCAGAAAAGCACCGCCAGCAGCAAGCCGCAGGCTATGATGATGCCGTACCAGTAGATACCGTGGCCAATGTTGATGGCCTTGGAGGACGCGGTAAACGCCCAATCACCGAACAGCCCCGGAAACCGGATGGGACTGTCGGTCATGATCATGCCGTTCGTAAAAGATCACTCCTTTGCTTCGCCGGAAACAGGCTCGATGATAGACACGGCGCAGCGCTCCTCCACCAGATTCTCCCGGATGAAGGCCAGCACGTCGTCGGCGCTGATGCTGTCATAGATCTCCGGGAAACGGTAGGGATCATAGTTGTGGAACTTGCCCTCGGCCATGGACACGGCGATGCCCTCGAAGCTGTTGAGGGCCTTCAGCGCCGTGCCGAAGTTGGCGTTGCGCAGACGCAGGTAATAGGCAGGGTCGATGCCCTCCTTCACCAGCCGCTGTGCCTCCTCCAGCACCGCCTGCACCACGGCGTTGGGGTCGTTGCTGTCGCCGCCCAGATAGACATAGGCCGCGCCGGGCAAAATATCATAGCTGCACCCGAAGGAACCGTTGATCAGGCCCTGGCTGTACAGCCGGGCATACAGGGGGCTGGACTCACCCGCCAGCACATCGATGGCCAGCTCACCCAGTGCGGTGCTGCGGGCCTGCTCCTCGCCGCCGTGCTGGGGCGGGCATTTGAAGCCCGCCAGGAAGCTGGGCATGGCGATCTCCATGCGGCTGCGGGTCTCCTTCTGGCAGGGCGTCAGCGGCTCCTCCACACCGTAATCACGGGGGATCAGCGGGCCGCTGGTCCTGGGCAGGACTTCCTCCGCCAGACGCAGCACCTCATCACTGTCCACGTCGCCCACCACCACAAGGCACATGTTGGCGGGGGTATAGAAGGCCTTATGGCAGTCGTACAGGGTCTGGGCCGTGATCTGGCGGATGCTCTCCACGCTGCCCGCGATGGGGGTGCGGGCGGGGCTGTGGTGATACAGCCCCTGCATCAGCTGCTTATAGCACTGCCATTCGGGGTTATCCTCGATCATGCCGATCTCCTGGCCGATGATGCCCTGCTCCTTCTCCACCGACTCGTCGGTGAAATACGGAACGGACACAAAGGACAGCAGAATCCTCAGATTCTCATAGAACTTCTCGGTGGAGCTGAAATAGTAGCAGGTGATGGCGTTGGAGGTAAAGGCGTTGGGCTCGGCGCCGTTCTTGGCCAGCTCCTGCAAGGCGTTGCCCTCGGCGGTGTCGAACATCTTATGCTCCAGATAGTGGGCGATGCCGGCGGGGGTATCCAGCCACTGGCCGTCCAGCTGGAACTTCATGTCCATGCCGCCGTAGCGGGTGGCAAACAGGGCGTACTTCCGCTGGAAGTCCTTCTTGGGTACGATGCACACCGGCAGGCCGTTGGGCAGCGTCTCCCAGCGGGCGGTCTCACCGATGCGGGTATAATTGGTCAGCATGCGCTCTCCTCCTTTCCCTTCAGGAAGAATACGGTATCCAGGTGGCAGCTCTGGGCGGCCTTCCGAACGCGCTCCGGCGTCACCTGACGCAGGGCGGCCATCAGATCCTCCGGCGTATCCTCCGCGCCGGTGGCCGTCTGGCCCAGATAGTAATTCTCCATGGCGTTCTGGGAATCGGACAGCGACGTCAGCGCCGAGCACATGGTGGCCAGCGCGCCCTGCCACTCCCAGTCCTCCCATTGGCCCTCCTTCACCAGCTCCAGCTGATGGAGGATCTCGTCATGGGCCTTCTGGAAGTCCTTGCACTCAATGCCGGAGGACACGGTCATGATGCCCTTGGAACGGGCATAGCTGGAGGAGGCATAGTAGCAAAGGGACAGCTTTTCCCGGACATTCAGAAACAGCTTGGCGTTGCTGGTGCCGCCGAAGATCAGGTTGGCCATGATCATGGCGGGCACGTCGTCGGTGTCACAGCGCCAGCCCATGGACAGCTTGCCCTGGGTCACGTCCATCTCCTCGGTCAGATACCGGGGCTCCTCCGGCGCGGCCACACGGCGGACAGGCTCGCCCTCCGTCACCACGCCCCGGGGCAGCGCGGCAAAGGCGCGGCAAAGCGCACCCTCCACCCGCTCCGGCTTGGCGCTGCCGCAGTAGAACAGCTCCATGCGGCTGGTAGCCAGCAACTCCCGATAGTGGTTAAACAGCTTGTGGTTGTTGATCTTGGCGGCGGTCTCCTCGTCGCCCAGGCGCAGCACGCCGTAAGGCTCTCCGGCGCACATCTCCTGCATCAGCCGCACGTCGGCCCAGTCCTGCTTGTCGTTGCGGATGGCCCGGATGGCGTCGATGAGGTTCTGCTTCTCGCTGTCCACATACTCCGCCAGAAAGCGGCCGTTGCGGGTCACGGGATCCAGAAACAGCTCGCCCAGCAGGTCGGCCACCGGCTCCAGCAGCTTCTCCCCGGCCGGGGCGAAGGCGTCATCAATGACGGAGGCCACGAAGCCCACGCACTGGCGCTCGCCCTTCTTGCGGACGGTATAGTCGATCTGCGCGCCGTACAGGGTGTCCAGCGCGGCGGACAGGCTCTCCATATCCGGGCAGCGCATGGTGCCCCGCCGCAGCACGGCGGGCAGCAGCGCGTTGGCGGCGGCGGTCTCCTTGCTCAGCGGCGTCACCAGATGGGCGCTGAGCACGCTTGTCTTGAATTTACTGGCAGGCAGATACGTCAGGAAAACGTTCTGCATAATTTCTTTTCTATGCTCGTACACAGTAAACCTCCTGATACATATATCAATACAGGGTATAGTATACACCAATCCTTCCCGAAAGAAAAGAGGAAAATCCCATATCAACGATAGTTGACGTGCCGCTGCGTCTGTGATATAATATGGTATATTATGTCCTGGGAGGGATCGCCATGACCGCCGCACAGCGCCGCAGCGCCATCTATGAACAGCTGACCCGTGCCGACGCACCCATCAGCGCCACCACGCTTGCCCAGCATTTTTCCGTGACCCGGCAGATCATCGTGGGCGACATCGCCCTGCTGCGGGCCGAGGGCCACAGCATCACCGCCACGCCCCGCGGCTATGTCATCCCCTCCGAGACCGGCCTGCTGCGCACCATCGCCTGCCATCACAGCAGTGAGGATACCCAGAAGGAGCTGTTTGCCATGGTGGACTGCGGCTGCACGGTGGTGGATGTGATCGTGGAGCACCCAGTGTACGGCCAGCTGACCGCGCCGCTGGCGCTGCAATGCCGCTATGACGTGGAGCAGTTCGTCCGGCGGATGTCCGAGTCCCATGCCCAGCCCATCAGCGCCCTGACCGGCGGAGTGCATTTGCATACCCTCTCCTGCCCCAACGAGGACGCCTTCCGCCATGTGAAGCGCACTCTCAAGTCCATTGGCATGCTGTATGAGGACTCGATGGCATGATCCCGCTATTGACAAATCCCGCAAGTTGATTATAATGGAGTGGACATGTGTCTTGACACCTGTCTGCTCCATTTGATTTTTCGGGATATGAGGTACATACTATGGAAAAAGTCCGGGCATTTCTGGCGCGGAAGAACATCACCTTCTCCGCCAAGCGCTATTTCATCGACGCCATGTCCGCCATGGCGCAGGGCCTGTTCTGCACGCTGCTGGTGGGCACCATTCTGGACACCATCGGCAAGCAGTTCGGCATCGGCTTCCTGACGGACACGTTTCTGACCATCAAGCAGGGCGACCTGGTGCTCAGCTACACCATCGGCGGGCTGTGCTCCCTGATGGTAGGCCCTGCCATGGCCGTGGCCATCGGCAACGCCTTACAGGCCCCTCCGCTGGTGCTGTTCTCCCTGATCACCGTGGGCTTTGCCACCAATGTGCTGGGCGGCGCGGGCGGCCCGCTGGCCGTGTTCTTCGTGGCCATTCTGGCCGCCGAGGTGGGCAAGGCCGTCAGCAAGGAGACCAAGATCGACATTCTGGTGACGCCTGTGGTCACCATTCTGGCGGGCATCGGCTTCGCGGCGCTGGTGGCGCGGCCCATCGGCGCGGCGGCCATCTCCGTGGGTAAGGCCATCATGTGGGCCACCGAGCTGCAGCCCTTCTTCATGGGTATTCTGGTGTCCGTCATCATCGGCGTGGCGCTGACGCTGCCCATCTCCTCCGCCGCCATCTGCGCTTCCCTCGGCCTGACGGGCCTTGCGGGCGGCGCTGCCGTGGCAGGCTGCTGCGCCCAGATGGTGGGCTTCGCCGTTATGAGCTTCCGGGAGAACCGCTGGGGCGGTCTGGTGGCCCAGGGCATCGGCACCAGCATGCTGCAGATGGGCAACATCGTCCGCAATATCCGCATCTGGATCCCGCCCACGCTGGCCTCCGCCGTCACCGGCCCGCTGGCCACCTGCCTTTTCAAGCTGCAGATGAATGGCGCGGCGGTGTCCTCCGGTATGGGCACCTGCGGCTTCGTGGGGCAGATCGGCGTATACACCGGCTGGGTCAACGATGTGGCCAGCGGCGCGAAGGCCGCAATCACTGGCTTTGACTGGCTGGGGCTGATCCTGATCTCCTTCGTGCTGCCCGCCGTGCTGACGTGGCTGTTTGCCATCCCCCTGCGGAAGTGGGGCTGGATCAAGGACGGCGACCTGAAGCTGGATCTGTAAATCGAAAGAAACAGCCCGCGTTCCACTTGGAACGCGGGCCGTTCTTTTCGTGCTTGAATTTCGTGCATAAAAAATGAGTGAGGCTGTGCCTCACTCATTTTTATCATGCTTGGAAATTACTCCTCGTCCTCAGCTTCCTCGTCGGCAGCGGGAGTCAGCAGAGCGCGGATGGACAGAGAGATCTTCTGCTTCTCTTCGTCGATGGCAGTGATCTTGGCGTCCACCATCTGGCCCTCGGACAGAACGTCACCGGGCTTCTCGATGCGGCGGTCAGCGATCTGGGAGATGTGGATCAGGCCATCCACGCCGGGCACGACCTCAGCGAAAGCGCCGAAGGCCATCAGCTTCACGATGCGGACGTTGGCAACGTCGCCCACCTTATAGGTCTCCATGAACTTATCCCAGGGGTTGCAGGAGTGATCCTTCACGCCCAGAGAGATCTTGCGCTTCTCGGGATCGAAGGAGATGACATACACGTCCAGAGGATCGCCAACAGAGACGACCTCAGCGGGATTCTTGATGCGGCTCCAGCTCAGCTCGGAGATGTGGACCATGCCGTCCACGCCGCCGATGTCCACGAACACGCCGTAAGAGGTCATGGACTTGACAACGCCGTTGTAGTGCTTGCCGACCTCGATGTTGTTCCAGATCTCAGCCTGAGCGGCCTGACGGGCCTCGTACTGCACGGCACGGATGGAACCCACCACGCGGCGGCGGGCACGGTTGACCTCGGTGATGCGCAGGGAGACGGTCTTGCCAATCATCTCGCTCAGCTCAGCGCCGCGGGGCTGGCCGGACTGGGAAGCGGGAACGAACACGCGCACGCCCTTGACGTTGACGACGATGCCGCCCTTGTTCTCCTCGGTGACCTTGCCTTCCAGAGTGGTCTTGTTCTCGCAGGCCTCTGCGATGTCGTCCCACACCTTCACGGCGTCCAGACGCTTCTTGGACAGCATGGCATAGCCCTCCACGTCATTGACGCGGATGATGTAAGTCTCGATCTCATCGCCGACCTTCACCACGTCCTCGGGCTTGACGTTGGGATCAGCGGACAGCTCGTCGATGGCAATATAGCCAGCCTGCTTGCAGCCCAGATCGACCTGCACCTCGGTGGGGCCGATGGCTGTCACGATACCGGTTACCTTCTCTCCTGTATTTAAAGTCTTAAAAGATTTTTCCAGCATTTCCTCGAAGCTTTCTTCCATAGCTTCATTGTTCTTGATTTCTTCGCTCATCGTTTCGTTTACCTCCTTAATGATGCTCGCCGGTGTGGACGCGCCGGCTGTAAGCCCCGCCACAGAACATCCCTTAAGAAAGTTTGGCTCAAGTTCACTGGCCCCTTCGATCTGATAGACCCGGGGACACCTCTTGCTGCAAATCTCTGTCAAGTGTTGGGTGTTGGCACTCTTACGATCTCCGACCACGACCATAACGTCGACCCTGGCGGCCAGTTCAGCCGCTTCCGATTGGCGTCTTTGCGTAGCATTACATATTGTATCAAATAATTTCGCGTTTGTACACTCTTTTTTCAAAATTTTTGAAGAAGTTTCCCACAGGGATCGGATGCAGGTGGTCTGGGCCACCGCCACCAGCGGAAGGCCGCGGTTTTTTTCATCTGAATCCAGCCATTGCCGCAGCTTTTCCGGCGTTTCAAAGATCAGCGACCGCGCTGACCAGCTGGCCGCGCCCAGCACCTCGGGATGGTGTTCCTCTCCGATGATGATGGGGATGCGCCCCTCCTCGTCCGCCTGCGCCACCAGTCTCTGGATGCGCAGCACATTGGGACAGGTGGCGTTGACGCATACCGCTCCGGCCTGCGCCAGCTGCTCCAGCACCTGCTTGCGCTCGCCGTGGGAACGGATGATGACCGTTTCTCCCGGCCGCACCTCATCCGCGCCGCTGACGGTGCGGCAGCCCAGCGCCTCCAGCTCACGCACCACATGGGCGTTGTGGATGATGCTGCCCAGCATCACGCAGCTGCCCTTTTCACGGGCCGTCTGCTCCGCCAGCTTCACCGCACGCTCCACACCGTAGCAGAACCCGGCGCTCTCCGCCTGAATGACTCTCATCGCGCACCGCCCAGCTCGTACACCTGACGCATGACCTCGTCCACGTTCTGCTGATACTCCTCCGCCGTGCCCTTCCGCTCGGTATACACCGGGGCGTAGGGCTTGCCGATGATGAGGGACAGCTTGTGGAACAGCCGCCGGGTGCTGCTGATGAACACCGGCAGCATCTTCACGCCGGAGCGGATGGCGATCATGGTGGCGCCGCCCTTGGGCGCCACATGCTGACCCTTCTTTACGCGGGTGCCCTCCGGGAAGATCAGCAGGCTGATGCCGTCCTTCAGGCTCTTGATGGCGGTCTTGATGGCGCCGATATCGCTGTTGCCCCGATCCACGGGAAAGGCGCCCATATAGCGGATAAAGCCGCCCACAACGGGGATGCGGAACAGCTGCTGCTTGGCCATGATCCGCAGCGGCACATCGTCATGCAGGGCGCAGACGATCAGTACCGGATCCCACGCGCTGGAATGGTTGGCGCACAGCACCACCGGTTCATCGGGCAGGTTCTCCCGCCCCTGGATCTCCACCGGAAACAGCAACAGGATCAGCGGCCGCAGGATCGCCCATATAAACGCATAAAACGGATTCTTCTTCACAGGCCCACCTTCTCCCGGATGATCTTCAAAATCATTTCCTTGCTCTGCTGAAAGTCCAGCGCGCTGGTGTCCACCACAATGGCGTCCTCCGCAGGGCGCAGCGGCGCGGCGGCACGGTGGGTGTCGTTATAGTCCCGCTCCTTCATCTCCGCCAGCACCTGCGCAAAGGGCCGGGGCGTCCCCCGCTCCAGCAGCTCCTTCTCCCGGCGGCGGGCGCGTACCTCCACATCCGCCTGTAAGAATATTTTCACATCCGCATCAGGCAGCACCACGGTGCCGATATCCCGGCCATCCATGATGACGCTGCTTCTGCGGGCAAAGTCCCGCTGCATCTCCAGCAGGAAGGCCCGCACCTCCGGGATGGCCGACACCGCCGAGGCGTACAGCGACATCTCCGGCAGGCGGATCTCCTGCGTCACATCCTCGCCATGCAGCAGCATATGCTGCAGGCCCTGCTCGTCATAGCGCATTTCGATCTTCACCCGGGGCAGCAGAGCGATCACCGCCCGGGTATCGGCGGCATTCACCCCCTGACGGCGGGCATAGCAGCCGATGGTGCGGTAGATGGCGCCGGTGTCCACATAGATAATGTGCAGCTCCGCCGCGGCCGCCTTGGCCAGCGTGCTCTTTCCCGCGCCGCTTGGCCCGTCCACCGCCACAGAATAGATCTTTTCCATAGTTGATTCACTCCCGCTCCGCCGCGGACACACCGGCCAGATGGCCTGTGGCCCACGCGATCTGTAAATTAAAGCCGCCGGTATAGGCATCCACGTCCAGTACCTCACCGGCAAAATACAGCCCCGCCACCAGCTTGGACTCAATGGTGTTGGGCTTCACCTCGCTGACCTTCACGCCGCCGGCGGTAACGATGGCCTCCGCCACCGGACGCACGCCGGTCACATTGAGCTCAAAATGCTTCAAAAGCCGGATCAGCGCCCGCCGCTGCTCCTTCGTCAGGGAATTGGCCTTCAGCGTCGGGGGAAGGCCCAGCCGCCGGGAGAGCACCGGGGCCATGCTGTGAGGCACCAAACCGCACAGCAGCTTTTCCACGTCCCGGTTGGGGCTTTCGCTGATGTCCCGCAGGATACGGGCCTCCAGCTTCTGCTCATCCAGCGCCGGCTTCAGGTCGATGCTGAGCCGGTACTGCTCCTTCTCCCAGCTCCGCAGATGGGCGCTGGCGGACAGTACCAGCGGGCCGGACACGCCGAAATGGGTAAACAGCATCTCACCGAACTCACGGAACACCGCCTTATTCTTCTGGTTATAGGCCGTCAGTTCCACGTTTTTCAGGCTCAGCCCCTGCATATGGCGGCAGCAGTCGTCGTCACTGACCAGCGGCACCAGAGAGCCTCTCGGCTCCACGATGGTGTGGCCCAGTGCGGCGGCCATTTTATAGCCGTCGCCGGTGGAGCCTGTGCCGGGGTAGGACACGCCGCCGGTGGCGATGATCACCGCGTCGGAGGGATAGGTCTCCTTCTCCCCTGTCACCGCCGTCACATGGCCCTCCGCCGTCTCCACCGCCGCGGCCCGGTCATGGGCCCAGCGGATATGCAGCGCCTTCACCCGCCGCTTCAGCGCGTCGGTGATGTCGAAGGCGCTGTCGGACACCGGGAACACCCGGTCACCCCGCTCCACCTTCAGCGGCACGCCGCAGCCCTGGAAAAACGCCATGGTGTCCCGGCTGGTGAACCGGGACAGGGCGCTGTACAGGAAGCGGCCGTTGCGGGGGATGTGGGCCATCAGGCCCTCCAGATCCGTGTCGTTGGTGACATTGCAGCGGCCCTTTCCCGTGATATTGACTTTTTTGCCCAACCGCTCGTTGGGCTCTATCAGGCACACCTGCGCGCCGCTCTCCGCGGCGGCGATGGCGGCCATCAGACCGGCGGCGCCGCCGCCGATCACCGTTACCTTATTCATCTTCCGCTTTCCCGAAAATACTGTATTTCGACCACACCTGCTCCATCTCGGCAAACACCTGCGACACCTCTTCCCGCTTCTGCTGGCCCACGGCCAGGATCAGCGCGTTCATCAGGCTCAGCGGCGCGGCCAGCGAGTCCACATAGGACAGCGCCTCGCACCGTACCAGCAGCGCCGTGGTGGCCAGCGGGTACAGGGGCGACATCTGACTGTCGGTGATGGCCACCACATCCGCGCCCCGGTCATGAGCCAGCTGCATGGCGTGGATGCCCATGTTGGAGTAGCGGGGGAAGCTGATGCCCACCATCACGTCGCCGGGTCCGATGTGGATCATCTGCTCGTAAATTTCACCTGCCGCCGCGTTCTGCACGAAGATCACGTTCTTGAACAGCAGGTGGAAATAAAAATTCAGATAGCCCGCCAGAAACGAGCTGGAGCGCACACCCAGAATGTAGATATGCTGGGCGTTCAGCAGCAGCTCCACCGCCCGCTGGAACTCGCCCCGGTCGATCTGCTCGATGGCGGTATGGATGCTGTCCATATCCCGCTGCATCACGGCGGCAAGAATATCGTCTCCGGTCATCTGATCCTGCGATGCCTGGATCCGCTGCACCGAGGTCAGCTTGCCGCGGATGATCTCCTGCAATGCCTTCTGCATGGCGGGATAGCCGCTGTATCCCAGCTCGGCGGCGAACCGCACCACCGTGGATTCGCTGACCTGAACGGTCTGGCCCAGCCGGGCGGCGGTCATGAAGGCCGCCTTGTCGTAATTGTTCAGAATATAGTCGGCGATCCGCTTCTGTCCCTTGGAAAAGCCGTCCATACTGGCGCGTATCGTATGTAACACGCTCTGCTTCATATTTTCTCGCTTCCTTTTAGCGCGGAGATCTCCGCGTCTGTCAAATACCGCCACTGTCCGGCCTTCAGACCGCCCAGCGCCAGTCCATCCTCGGCAACGCGCCGCAGCCGCGCCACCTGTAAGCCCACCTGTGCGCATATGCGGCGGATCTGGCGGTTTTTCCCCTGATGGATGGTGATGCGCAGCAGGGCCTGTCCGCCCTTCTGCCGCACCGTTTCCACCTGCGCCGGAACCACAGGCGTGCCGTCCTCCAGCGCGGTCACGGCGGCCAATCGCTGCGCCGCGCCCTCCAGCACTCCGGTGACGGTCACCTCGTAGACCTTGTCCACCTGATGCTTCGGGTGGGTCATGGCCTGCATCAGCGCACCGTCGTTGGTAAACAGCAGCAGACCCTCGCTGTCCTTATCCAGCCGCCCCACGGGGAACACCCGCGTGCCGCAGTCCGCCACCAATTCGGCGGCGGTGGCCCGCCCCAGCTCGTCGCTGAGGGTGGTCACATAGCCCCGGGGCTTATTCAGCATCAGGTACACCGCCGGCTCGGCAAACGTCAGTGGCTTTCCGTCAATGGCGATGGCGTCCGTCGCCGGATCGGCCTTATCGCCCAGCTGCGCCGCCGCTCCGTTGACCGTCACCCGTCCCGCCGCAAGCAGCTCCTCCGCCGCCCGCCGGGAGCAGATGCCGGCCCGTGAGATCAGTTTTTGCAGCCGTTCCGTCATGTTTCCTCCGTCTTTTCTGCAAAGCCCATTTCATACAGGGCCTTATGGTCGGCCCAGTCGTTTCCGTCGCACAGCGTTACCGCCACCAGACGGCGGCCCTGCCGCTCCGCACAGGACACCAGCGTGCGGCCCGCCGCCCTGGTATAGCCGGTTTTCATGCCGATGCAGCCCTCTACCTGAGAGAGCAGCTTGTTATGGTTGGTCATGGTCCTGCCGCCCACCGTGGCCGTGCGGGTGGAGCAGATGCGCCGGAAGGTAGGATCCTTCGCCGCATAGGCCGCCAGCACCGCCATATCCCGCGCGGTGGAATAGTGGTTTTCATCGTCCAGTCCGTTGGGATTGGCAAAGGAGGTGCCCGTCATGCCCAGCGCCGCCGCCTTGTCGTTCATGGCGGCCACAAAGGCCTCCAAACCGCCGCAGCAGTCCGCCAGCGCCAGCGCCGCGTCGTTGCCGCTGCACAGCAGCAGGCCATACAGCAGCTCCTCCACCGTCACCACCTCGCCAGGCTTGAGATACATGGAGGAGCCCTCCACCATGTGATCATTGGTCACGGTGATGGTATCGGTCAATCGGGCATGCTCCAGCACCACCAGCGCCGTCATGATCTTGGTGGTGCTGGCGATCCGCATTTTCCGGGCCGCGTCCTTTTCGTACAGTACCTCTCCGCTGTCGGCGTCCATCAGAATGGCCGCCGCGGCGGAAAGCTGCACCGCCTCCGCCCGGCAGGGCAGAAGCGTCAGCAGCAGGCCAAGGGTCAACAGCGCCCCGCATAGTTTTTTCCACATGGTATCACCCCGGATACCATCCTATGCGGGCGCGGTTTGTCCCTAGTTTTCCGATTTTAGAATTCTTCCTTCTCCGCCTTTTTGCGGTCGATGAAGCTCTCCACCCGATCCAGCACCTGGGGCACCAGCTCAATGGCGCGATCCACCGTGGTAATGGCGGGCGCGGCCACCGGCAGCATACGGGTCACGCCATCCTTGACCACCAGAAACGCCATGGGCTCCACACGGACGCCGGCACCGGCGGCAGCGCCCATCTGGTCGGGCTGCTTGCCGTAGTCACCGCCGCCGCAGCCGAAGCCGAAGCTCAGCCGGGACACGGGGATCAGGGTCACGCCGTCGGGGGTGGTGATGGGCTCTCCCACGATGGTGTTGGAATCCACCATCTCGCGAATCTTGGCCATAGAGGCTTCCATCACAGCGGTGATCGAGTTCTTCTTTTCGTTCATTTCCATGGTCGTGTTCCTTTCTGTATATCAAGTTTGTTTCCTTACTGCTTTAAGCCGCCTTGCCGGCCGCGCCGTCCTTCTTCTGCTCCGCCTGCTCCGCCGCAAGCCGTGCGGCCTCCGCCTTCTTGAAAGCCTTCTGCTTTCTCAGGAAGGGGATGCCGAATTTCAGCACCGGCCCGATGGCGGCAAAGCCGATGGCCAGCAGGTCACCGATCCGGTAGCTGGCACCCACGGTGCCGGAGATCTTCGTCTCCGCGGCGGTGAAGTCCATCTCCATGTGGATGCGCGGGTCGGGCATGTGTATCATTTCCTCCAGCCGGGGCATCACCGCCCACATGGCGCTGTTGGCCCAGCCGTACCACTGGGCGGTATTGACCGGATCCTCGTCGCCGAACACGAAGCTCAGCCGCAGCGGGTCGATGCGGATGCGCTTTCCCGCCCGGCGCAGCGCGCCCTGTATCGCCTGCCACACGGCGTGCAGCGCGCCCCGGATATCCTCCAGCGTCAGGTGGATGTCCGGCTTTTTCTTCTCTTTCGGCTTCTTTTCCGCCTTGGCAGCCGCTTTTTTCGGTTTTTCCCCGGCAGTCTTCTTCTCAGGCGGCGGAATGATCTGCATTTTCACGGGGCCGATCTGCGCCGTGACCCGCAGCTCCTCACCGAAGCTAATCTGCGCGCTGACGCGCAGGCACAGCAGCACCACGATCAGTGCCGCGATCACACCCAGAATGATCCATCCAACCAAAGGCTTCTCCTCCTTTCGGAACGGTAACGATCCGCAAACGCGAGTCAGCTCTCCTCTGTGACGCCCTCCGGCATCTCCAGCAGGTTCCCCTGTTCATCCAGCCGCAGCTGGCCGTCGCCCTCCATGCCGGGCATCTCCGGCAGGTCGTCCAGCGACCGCAGGTGGAAGGCCCGCAGGAATGCCTGCGTGGTGCGGTACAGCCGGGGCCGTCCCGGCACCTGGAGCCGCCCGCACTCCTCGATGAGATGGCGGTCCAGCAGCAGTCCCACCGTATAGGAGCTGTCCACGCCCCGGATCTGATCCACATAGGCCCTTGTGGTGGGCTGATAGTAGGCGATGATGGTCAGCACCTCCAGCGCCGGCTGGCTCAGCTTGGCGGGCTTGCGCACCTCGAAGGCGCGGCGGATGATGTCGCCGTACTCCGGCGCGGAGCACAGCTGATAGCTGTCCTCCAGCTTCAGAAGCCGCATGCCCCGGCGCTCATAGGCGTAGTAGTCCGCCAGCTTCTGCAAAACCAGCTCCACCGTGGGGCGGTCCATATCCATGGCCATGCAGATGCGATCCACCGCCACCGGCTCGCCGGAGGCGAACAGGATGCCCTCGATGGCGGCCTCCACTTCTTTCATTTCAAGCGTATCCATATCTTACCTTCCTCAAACCTCTCCCTGCCAGTCGTCGGGCATGTCGCCGTCGCACTCCACGGTGCAGTCGTTGACGCCGGACGCCAGATGAATGATGCGGCTGCGGCACAACTCCAGCACGGCCATGAAGGTGGCCACGATCTCGCTGCGGCTGCGGCTGCCCCGGAACAGCAGCAGAAAACGGGTGATGCCGCCGGTCTTGAGCCGCTGGAAGATCTCCCGCGCCTTGGTCTCCACGGAGTACGGCTCCCGCCGCACGATCTCGTCAAAGGGCTTCATGTCCGGCTGGCCCTCCAGCTGGCCCCGGCGGTCAGACACCTCCTGCATGGCGATGATCAGATCTCCCGGCTGCTGGTCGTATTCGTAGATCTTGCCCCGCTCCATCACCTCGGGATTGCGGGTCATGATGTCCCGGCCGAACTCCGCCATGGGGCCCAGCCGCTCCGTCAGCAGCTTGACGCGGGCGTAGGTATCGCCCCGCTGGCGCTCCTCCAGCGACTTGATCAGGGCGTCCATCTCGCTCTGGGCTTCCTCGTCCTCCAGACTCAGCAGCATGCGGGTCTTGATGTACATCAGATGGGCGGCCATGGTGATGAACTCGCTGGCCACCTCCAGATCCATCTGCTTGCGCCGCTCCAGATACTCCAGATACTGGTCAAGGATCAGGGAAATAGGGATATCCTGTATCTCGATCTTATTTTTGCTCAGCAGGAAAAGGATCAGATCCAGCGGGCCCTCGAAATCCTCCAGCGGCTCGCTGCCCTTGGCCTGCACCACCTTTTCCAGCTTGAAAATGGGATTATCCAATGGTTTTTACCTCAATAAAAGCCGACGATGCGGCAGAATAGCTGGAACACCCAGCCGATGGCGGTATCCAGCACGTTGGAAAGCGCGCCGAAGCATACCAGCGCCATGATGATCAGCATGCCGAAGCGCTCGTAGCGCATCAGCCAATCGTACTGCCTGTCCGGCAGCAGCACCGCCAGCACCTTGGAGCCGTCCAGCGGCGGGATGGGGATCAGGTTGAAAAGCCCCAGACCGATGGACATTAGCGCCGTGTTCATCAGGAAGTAGAACAGCGTCTCGTTGATCTGGCCGGTGGCCACCGCGTGGGTATACATCAGCCGCGCGCCCAGCAGCAGCCACAGCGCCAGCAGCAGATTGGACACCGGCCCGGCCAGCGCTGTGATGGCCATGCCCTGCTTGGGATGCTTGAAGTAATTGGGGTTCACCGGCACCGGCTTTGCCCAGCCCACGCCGGTCAGCACCATGGCGGCCAGACCGATCCAGTCGATGTGCCGCAGGGGATTCAGAGACAGGCGGTGGTTCCGCTTGGCCGTGGGATCCCCCAGGAAGAACGCGGCAATGCCGTGGCAGGTCTCGTGGATGATCAGGCAGATCAGCACCGCCGCCACCCGCAGCATGGTGTCCCGCAGCGAGCCCAGATCCAGCGCGTTCCAAAGGTTCTGCAGATAGTTCAAAAAAGGGTCACTCCTATCGAAAGGGCTATTACGCCAAATTACCAATAACATTATAATTATAGCAAATACCAAGGCCAAACACAAGAAAAAATTCTCTTGCCTGTTTGTAACCATTTTGTAGCCAAAGCTGTAACCAAAGCGCAACGGATCTGTAATGATGTTTTCCCATTCTTTGCATATAATAGAAGCATAAAAGGATAGGAAGGAAATATCGTTCACACTTTGAAAGGAGTTATCGCCATGAAGAATCTGCTGCCGATCATCGCAGGCGTGGTGCTGTGCCTTATCTGCACCGTTGTTGGTATCCTGATCCCCCAGTTCTCCGCACTGGCCTATGTTACCGTAACGCTGGCCTGCGTCACAGGGCTGCTGTGTATTGGCGGTATCCTCCACCACATCACACGCGGCGGCTCTGTGTAAGGGCCGCGATCACATAAAGCAGCCCCGCCGCTTCTGCGGCGGGGCTGCTTGCGTTCAAGATTTGTTTCATTTTGATTCATAAAATCGTTACATCCTTTTCAGGATTCTTTAAGCTTTTTGCGGTATCCTGTACTCAGTTCAGAAAGAACCGACAAAAACTTCTTCATTTCCTCATCTCTCCCTCTCTCTTTTCGTTCCTGCGGCAAAAAGGCGCACTGGATTCCCCTCCGGCGCGCCTTTTGTCTTTATCGCTTTCCCAGCCATTGCCGCAGCTGCTCCCACAGCTCCACCGAACGGAACCGCAGCACATAGCCGGTATCCTCCCCGGTGATAAGGCTCACATCGTCATCCGTCAGCCCGGCCTGAATGGCGGTCTGGGGCATGTCCGCGGCGGCCGCGGTACACAGGGGCGGGTACACCACGCACCACCAGTTCCGCCCCTCCCCTTCTCCGATCACCAGCCGCAGGGCCATGTACTCCCCCGCCGGCAGAGAGAAGCCGTCATACTCCTTCAAGGGGAACTCCGCGCTGGCCAGCTGGGCCGTCACCGGATAGTCATAGCCCTGCGCGGCGATCTCCCGCCGGGCGATGGTCTCAATGCGCGTCAGCTCCGCCCGAAGCCGCACCTGCGCGTCCTCCATATCGGCGGAGCGCTGGAGAACGGTGGTGGTGAAATCCAGTACCTTGTCCCGCACCTCCAGCTTCAGCGCCTGATCGGCGTCGCTGTCGGAGTTGGCGATCACATGCAGGCGGATCATCTTCTGCGCCAGTGCGTCCTGCCGCTGCATGGACCATGCACCCCACAGCATGGCGGCGCACAGTCCCAGCAGCAGCGCCAGCTCCCATTTCTTCCATCGTGTCATATCAAAAACCGTCCTTATCGCAGGAATTTTCCTACAATATGGACGGTTTTTGTGAATATTATACTCTGGACACGCAAAAAGTACGGGGATACGTCGCTTTCAGCGTCTCTGCCGCCGCTTCCGCTTCCTCCCGGCGGCGGAACAGACCGAACACGGCGCTGCCGCTGCCGCTCATCTGGGCGTTCAGCGCGCCCTGCTGCCGCAGGGCCTCCACGATGGCGGGTATCGCGCTGCCCTCCGGCAGCACCTGCTGGAAATCGTTGTTCAGTCCTGCCGCGATGGCGGACAGGTCACCCTTTTCCAGCCCCTCCCGCACCGCGCGGCTGTCGCCGCTGACGCGCTGCGGCGCACTGTCGACGGCGGCGTACATTGCGGCGGTGGAATGGCTCTCCTCCGGCTTGACGATCACCAGCCAGCAGGGCGGCATGTCCGGCAGCGCCTTCAGGCTTTCGCCCCGGCCGGTGGCCAGCGCCGTACCGTCCCGGATGAAGAACGGCACATCGCTGCCCAGCTGCGCGGCCATCTCCTCCAGCTGTGCGTCGGTCATGTCCGGCGCGTACAGCGTCCGCAAAGCGCGGAGCACCGCCGCCGCGTCGCTGCTGCCGCCGCCCAGTCCTGCCTGGGCGGGGATGCGTTTCTCCAGCGTGATGGTGACAAAATCCTCCTTCACGCCCAGCTCCTGAAAGAACAGCCGCAGCGCCTTCATGCACAGGTTGTCCTCCGCCCGCGCCGTCACCGGCACGTCGCAGATCAACTGATCCTGAATACCGGGATGACGCGCCACCGACACCGTGTCGCAAAGGCCCACCTGCTGCATGACGGTCTCTACCTCATGATAGCCGTCGGGGCGCTTCCCCCCTACCGCCAGCGTCAGGTTCACTTTGGCGCAGGCCGTTTCCGTGACGGAGCGGCCCTTATCATCCGCCGGCGCCGCCTGCAAGCCCCGCCGCGCCGACGGCAGGATCAGCCACGCGGCAAACACCTGCAATACCGTGACGGCCACCGCCGCCAGCTGCTGATCCTTCTCCGGCATCAGGCACAGGGTGCGCATCAGCATGAAGTCCACCACCACGAACAGCGCCGCGAACTGCACCAGCATCCGGCGGCAGAGCCTGTCCATATCCGCCTGCCGTTCCGCCTCCGGCGCGCGGCGCAGCTTCAGAGGCAGCAGCGGCCAGATGGCCGCCGCCAGCAAATACAATATACAAACCCCATAGGCGGGGAACCAGAATCGCAGCATAGCTTTACCTCACACAAAAAGAATGAGCCGCCGGAGATGCTCCGGCGGCTCATATTATACTATATCGCGTAAAGGATTTCTACTGTCTTTTTACTTGACGATCTTGCGGGCCTCGATGTAGTAGCGCTTGTCCTGGGCGTGGCCCATGGAGAAGGTCTTGCGGGGCAGCACGCCGTCGGCCATAACGGTCTTGAACAGCTGCTCCTTGCCCATGGCGGGCAGCAGGAAGCCCATGTTGCCGGGCTTGCTGCCCAGCTCGCGGGTCACGTCGTCGCCGTGGATGTAGTCCACCTCGCCGCCGTTGTCCTTCAGGTACTGGTCGATGACGCCCTGCAGGGTGCCCACCGCCAGCTGTACCTTGGGATCGGGAACGGTGATGAAGTGGCTCTCGCCATTCCACACGAACTCGATGGTGTGGCCGTCGCCCTTGCCCTCGTAGGCGTTGGGATAGGCGGCGCGGAAGGCGTTCATGAACTTCTCGTGATCCACGCCGAACAGCACGCGGTGGATGGGCTCGAACTGCAGCGCGTCGTCGTGGTTGTTGACCACCTCCACCAGGGCGTAGCGGGCGGGCAGGGCCAGATACTCCTCGGGGGTCTTGCCCTTCTTCTGCTCCTCATAGCAGGCCTTGGCGGTGGCCAGAGAATGGTTGCCGTCGCCCACGGCGAACAACAGAGGCGCCACGCCGGAGACGTTGTACTTCTTCTGCATGGCCTCGTCGGTGGTCAGGCCCTCCAGAGAGGCGGCCACGGCGTCGATCTGGGCCTGGGACAGCTTATAGCCCTTGATGTGGCCGCCGTTCTGCATCAGGTCGAAATCGTACAGCTTCTCCATGGTATCGGCAGCGGCGGTCAGCGGCTCGATGACGGTCTTGTCGGGGTCGTCGATCAGCAGCATGACGTGGGGCAGCTCGATGGGCGCGTTGCGGCGCACGCGGGCGCGGGGAGGAATACGATCCAGCACAGTACCCTCGGTGGCGCGGATGAGAGCGCCGGAGCCGGGGGTGAAGTCATAGGCGTCCAGATCCACCATGCCGATCAGGCCGTGACGGATCTTGCCGTCGGACTGCTGGCGCTCGATATAGATCAGGGAGTCGGCCAGGGTCTCGAACACACCGTCGGCAATGTACTTGGACATGGCGTCGTTGATGTTCCGGATGAACTCGTCCACGTTGGGAGCCTTCAGGTTGGCCTCCGGCAGGATCAGGCGCAGAGTGGAGGGCGCGCCGCCCACCTGCTGCTCAACGGCCTGCCAGTACTCCGGCTCGGACGTGAACTGGTCGCAGGCCACCACGGCCCACTTGGTCATGTCCTGCTCCTTGGGCAGCAGGATATCAGCGGGATAAAAGCCCAGCTTTTCAAACTTGTTATTCATGTCGTTCCTCCTCGTTTGTGATAAAGGTGCGGTTCGTTCCGTAATGTACCGCTATCATATCATAAATTTACCGGATAATGCAACGGTTTCCAAAAATTTTTAAGACAAACTGACAAAAATTTTTGCATAGAACGGCCATCCGCCGCAAAAGCTATCCGCGCCAAGCTATTTCAGGGAGGTCTCACTTTGAAGATCATTGACAAGATCGCGCTGGTACTGATCGTGATCGGCGCGCTGAATTGGGGCAGCGTGGGCTTTTTCGGCTTCGACTGCGTGGCGTTTCTCTTCGGCGGCCAGATGGGCACCATCAGCCGCATCATCTACGCGCTGGTGGGCGTGGCGGGCCTTTGGGGCATCACCATGCTCTTCCGTGACAACGGAAGCGAGAGCGAATAACATCTCCCCTGCCAGAAAGCCGCCCCCACGGGCGGCTTTTTCCCGTTCAGGCACAGGCCGCGTCCAGTCTGACGGGGCGGCGCTGTCATTATTCCTCCTTATCCTTTTCCAGTTACTGCCACGAATTTGAAATGGACATTTGTGATAAATCGTGCTAATATGAGAAATCAATAAAATTTATTGCGATGGAGGTCATATTATGGCAGTCAAAGAGAGCTATGCCGGCAAGATCAACCGCAAGCTGAATAAGAAGCTTCACGTCATCGAGGTGGCGGCGGGCCGCCGCCCGGCGGATCTGGTGCTGAAAAACGCCACCTATGTGAACGTGTTCTCCAACGAGCTGTGTCAGGCGGATATCGCCGTGGCGGAGGGCTTGATCGTGGGCATGGGCGAATACCACGGCAATGTGGAGGTGGATGTCAGCGGCAAGATCGTGCTGCCGGGCTTTGTGGATGCCCACATCCATTTGGAAAGCTCTCTGGTCAGCCCCAGCGAGTTTGCCCGGGCGGTGCTGCCTCACGGCACCACCACCGTTATCACCGACCCCCATGAGATCGCCAACGTCATGGGCACCGACGGCATCGAGTATATGCTGCAGGCCACCGAGGATCTGCCGGTGGACGTGCGGTTCATGCTGCCCTCCTGCGTGCCCGCCACGCCTATGGACGAGTCCGGCGCCAATCTGGACTACCGGGCCATCGACTCCTTCTATGACCATCCCCGTGTACAGGGCCTTGCGGAGATGATGAACTCCTACGGCGTGATCCACAGCGACCCGGACGTGGTGTCCAAGATCGTGGCCAGCCAGGCCCACCACAAGAAGATCGACGGCCACGCCCCCGATCTGGTGGGCAACGACCTGAACGCCTATGTGGCGGCAGGCGTGTACTCCGACCACGAGTGCCATGACCTGAACGATGCCATCGCCAAGCTGCAGCGGGGCCAGTTCATCATGATCCGCGAGGGCACCGCCGCCCGCAATCTGGAGGCGCTGGTGCCGCTGCTGTGCGACAAGTATGTGGAGCGCTGCATGTTCTGCACCGATGACAAGCACCCCAACGACCTGCTGGAAAAGGGCCACATCGACTACATCTTGAAGAAGGCCATCTCCCTGGGCGTGGAACCCATCACCGCCATCAAGGCCGCCTGCCACAACGCCGCCCGGTACTTCCTGCTGAACAACCGCGGCGCCATTGCACCCGGCTATCTGGGCGACTTTGTGATCATCGACGACTTCGAGCATTTCAACATCGAAAAGGTCTATAAGCGGGGCGTCCTCATGTGCGAGAACGGTCAGGTCTCGGACTTCCCTGTGCCGGAGGTGGACCCCTATCTGGTGAGCCGCGCCCACGACACCTTCCATGTGGCCACGCTGACCGCCGCCGACTTCATCGACAACCGGCCCCACGCTGTGATCGGCATGGTGAACGGCGAGATCACCACCACCGACTGCGGCTATACCGACCGCATCGACGTGGACTATGACATTCTGAAGATCGCCGTCATCGAGCGGCACAAGAACACCCACCATATCGGTCTGGGCTACATCAAGGGCTATGGCCTGAAGCACGGCGCGGTGGCGACCAGCATCAGCCACGACAGCCATAACATCATCGTGGTGGGTACCAATGACGAGGATATGGCCTTTGCCGCCAATCAGGTGGTGGCGCTGAACGGCGGCATCGTGGTGGCGCAGGACGGCGCCGTCACCGGCGAGGTGCCGCTGGCGGTGGCCGGTATCATGAGCGACGAGCCGCTGGTGGAGGTGAACCGCAAGCTGGAGGAGGCCAAGGAGAAAGCCTTCACCGCCGGTGTCAACCGGGATATCGACCCCTTCATGACGCTGAGCTTCATGGCTCTGCCGGTGATCCCCACCCTGCGCATCACCACCCGCGGCGTGTTCGACGTAACGACGCAGAGATATATTTAACTGGTAACTGGCGAAAAGTCTGACGACTTTTCTGCCAATTAGGATTGCGGCCGGCTGCGCGCGTCCTTCGGACACACTGGCGGCCGAGAAGAATTTTTCTGACGCACATGTCGTCAGAAAAATAATCCAATTTTTTCGCGGCGTCCGCGCCGCGAACTCTGCGAGGCCTTTGTCCTAATGAAAAATACAGTCACCCAATGGGTGGCTGTATTTTTATGCTCGTTTCACTTCACGCTGCCGCGGATGAAGTCCGCGAAGCGCTGGGCCGCCGCCGTCTGCGGCACGCCGCGAAGAATACACATATCCACGCTGCGGGGCGGAATATCGAAGGAGGTCTCCAGCTTCCGCAGGCGGCCGTTGTCCAGATCCTTGCGGACGAACTCCTCCGTCACACCGGCCACGCCGAAGCCGATGGCCGCCAGATCCACCAGCAGGCTGCGGGCGCCCAGCTCGATCTCCGGATTCAGCCGCAGGCCGTTCTGCAGGAAATACTTCTCCAGATACAGGCGGGAGCTGGCCTTGCGCTCCAGCAGGATCAGCGGGAAATCCGCAATCTCCGACAGGGAGTACACATGCTCAAAGCTGCAGGGATAATCGGGGCTTGCCACGAAGATGGAGTGGGTTGCGAAGCAGGGAATGGTCTCGAAGCTGCCCTCGGCCGGGGTGCTGGCAAAGGCGATATCCACCTTGCCGGATTGCAGCAGGCCCAGCACCTTGTGGCTGCGGCCGGAGACGATCTGGATATGGATGGCGGGGTACTGCTTGTGGAAGCTGTCCAGATAGGGCAGCAGGAACTGGCTGGTAACAGTATCGGACGCGCCGATGGTCAGATGGCCCATCTGCAGCTCGCGGGTCTGGCTCAGCTTGGCCTCGCCGGTCTCCAGCAGGCCGATGGCGCTGCGGACATATTCATACAGCAGCTTGCCGTCCGCCGTCAGGGTGACGCCGCGGCTGTTGCGGGCGAAAAGACGGGTCTGGAGGTCGCTTTCCAGCTGCTTGATGGACTGGCTGACAGCGGACTGGCTGATATACAATGCCTGTGCCGCGGCGGTGATGTTGCCCGCCTCAGCCACTTCCTTAAACACCTTATACAATTCCAATTTTACGGCCATAATGTCCATCCTTTCATAAGTGTATATGATGTATGCGAAATGCCATATTTGAAATAATTATACCAGATATGGCGGTAATTGCAACCCCCAATTTGACGTTTTTCAAGGGATGTGGTACAATAACTTGATTCAAAATGATGAGGTGGACATATGCAGCAGATAAAACGGGCGTGGAACAATCAGGATCTGGCCAACAAGGTGATCCTCGTCACCGGCGTGGCCATGGCGGTCATCTGCCTGGTGATGGGACAGGGCCTTTACAGCGTGATCTTCATCGGATTGATGTTCGCCTTCATGATGGCACATTCCGGCCAGCGCGCCAAGCGGCTCCAGCGTCTGTACGGCGGCATGTACTTCCATATGCCTGATGGCGAGGTGGTGCCGGTAAGCTTCGAGCAGGTGCGCACGGAGTATGTGAAGGGGCAGCAGGGAAAATACGCGGACCGCTCCGTGTCGCTGTGGTTCCCCTACTGGCGCATCAACGAGGACGGCATGCTGGACACCGGCTTCGGCCTTGAGATCGACCTGACAGGCTACGAGGACAAGGAGGGGCTGCTGCCCCTGCTGAAGAAGGGCGATTTCATCTATGTAACAGGCCGGGTGCAGGCCAAGCGCCGGAACTACTTCTGCATCGACCGTGTGGAGGAGATCCGCCGCCAGGAGACGCGGCCATGAGACGCGATACGGGCGATCTGCGCTCCTTCCTCCACGGCGTGATCAATCTGATCTGGCCGGTGTTCGCCTACGATCTGGCGGAGCTGGCGTCGCTGATCATCGGCGGATACAGCTGGGCCACCATGGTGCCGTCCACCATTATGCTGATCCTGCCCATCGTATCCGATGTGGCGGGCATCGTGGTGGCAGGCGTGCGGTATTACCGGCGGCAGGGCGTGCTGGCGCTGATGGGACTGATCTTCTCCATCGCGGCGCTGGCGCTGTATTACATCCTGCGGATCATGATGCATTTTTCGCTGGGCTGGCTGGAGCCGGCGATATAAGATTTATTTGATTTTTTCGCGCCTGCGGGCGCGAATCCTGCGAAGCTTTAGGAGTTTTATTCTATGAAACAAGAACTGATCCCCGTGGGCACCATCGTCAACGCCCACGGTATCCGGGGCGAGGTGAAGCTGAACCCCGTGGGCTTTGATCCGGAATTTCTGGCGGAGTTCGACCGTCTCTGCATCGGCGGAAAGGAGACGGAGGTGCGCTCCGCCCGCGTCCACAAATCGGTGGTGCTGCTGACGCTGCCGGGCGTGGAGGATATGGACGCGGCACTGGCCCTGAAGGGCAAGAGCGTCTCCATCTACGCCGAGGACGTGGAGCTGCCGGAAGGCGAATATTTCGACGTGGAGCTGGAGGGCTGCACGGTGGTGGACGACGCCACCGGCGATGAGCTGGGCACGCTGAAGCGCGTGCTGCACTACCCCGCCCACAAGGTCTACGAGGTAAAAGGAACGCGGGAGTACCTGATCCCCGCCGTGCCGGGCGTATTCATCGCGTCGGTGGATATCGGCGCGGGCGTGGTGCGGGTCCATATGATGAAAGGATTGGCCACCGATGAGAATTGACATCATGACGCTGTTTCCCGATGCCATCCACGCCATGATGGACCAATCCATCATCGGCCGGGCGCAGGAGCGTGGCTATATCACCATTACCACCCACCAGATCCGGGACTATACCACCAACAAGCAGATGCAGGTGGACGACTATCCCTACGGCGGCGGCCGGGGCGCGGTGATGCAGGCCGATCCCCTGTACCGCTGCTGGCAGCATATCTGCGACGAAGCGGGCCAGCGGGTACATACCATCTATATGTCGCCCTGCGGCCGCACCTTTGACCAGCAGGTAGCCCGCCAGCTGAAGGAGCAGTACGACCACCTGATCCTGGTCTGCGGCCACTATGAGGGCGTGGACGAGCGGTTCCTGGAGGAGTGCGTGGACGAGGAGCTGTCGCTGGGCGATTTCGTGCTGACCGGCGGCGAGATCCCCGCCATGGCGGTGGCGGACTGCTTGTGCCGTATGGTGCCCGGCGTGCTGCCGGAGGAGAGCTGCTACACGGAGGAGAGCCACTGGGACGGTCTTTTGGAGTATCCCCAGTACTCCCGGCCGGAGGAGTGGCACGGCCGCAAGGTGCCTGCCGTACTGCTGAGCGGCCACCACGGCAACGTGGCGGACTGGCGGAAGAAGGAGAGCTATAAGCGCACCATGCTGCGCCGCCCGGATATGTTCGCAAAATTCGATGAAAAGACCCTGACCACCAAGCATGACCGCAAGGTCCTGGCCGAGGCCAAGGCGGAATTCGCCGCCATGCAGGAAGCCGGGGACGAATGAATATCTGCTCGGCATGATAAAAGCCCCGGCATCCGCCGGGGCTTTTGTGTGTGGGGATGCGGAGAACGTGAGTCGGACGAATAAACCGTCACCTGTCAAATTTCGTTCCCGTTGAGGATATCCAACATTTCCTTTGGCGTCACCACATAGGGCTTGACGGGGAAATGCTTGATGTTGCCGGTTACGAGATAAGCGTCGGTAGTTTCTCTTGCCTCCATAACCACCTCATAGAAAATTGCGTCATCGGGGTCGGGAACATAGTCCTCAATCGTGGCAGCGTCCAAGAAGATACCTCGCTTAATTAATGTGCACTGAATAATAGAAAAAGCCTTATATTTCAATCCATAGAGGCCAATTCGTGGTATAATTGGAGCAGGGA
>CAKTIE010000019.1 GCA_934565655.1 uncultured Oscillospiraceae bacterium | reverse complement strand
CGGCTTGGTTCGCTATACTCATTTCCCAGTAACGCTACGTTAAAATTTCTACTTGACTTTTCTTAGCAGGTCTTTTTAAATTTGGTGTTTGTTTTTGTTGCTTTTTCGTTTCCTTTAGGTTGACTTCATCATAGCACGGCTTTATACTTGTGTAAAGCGATAGTATATCACGATTTTGTTGACAAAACTGCAATCAAAGGAGGGCGGCCATGGATACGGAGAAATGCGCGGCGCTGCTGTGCGCGCTGGAGGAGGGGACGCTGGCCCGCGCGGCGGACAGGCTGGGCTATACGCCCTCCGGCATCAGCCGGATGATCGCCGCGCTGGAGGAGGACGTGGGCTTTCCGCTGCTGTACCGCGGGCGGGGCGGCGTAAGCGCCACCGGCGAATGTGAGGCGCTGCTGAGCGCCATGCGGCAGATGGTGTATCAGGCGGAGAGCTGCCGCCAGACGGCGGCGTCGCTGCGGGGGTTGGAGCAGGGCAGCATCACCGTGGGCGCCAACTACCGGTTCTATGCCCGGCAACTGGCCCAGCTGATGGCCCGCTTCCGGGAGAAGCACCCCGGCATTGCCTTTCAGACCATCGAGGGCACCAGCACCACACTGGTGACCGCTTTGCAGGAGCATCGGGCTGACCTGTGCATCATCAGCCGCCGGGAGGGACCCCATCAATGGCTGCCCCTGCGGCAGGATCAGATGATGGTGATGCTCTCGCCTCAGCATCCGCTGGCGGCGGCGGAGGCCGTACCCATCCGGCGGCTGGAGACGGAGAGCTATATTGAGATCTACCCCGGCCGGGAGACGGACAACTCCCGCATCCTGGCGGAGAACGGCGTCTGCACCGGCAACCGCTTTGCCGGTGTGGAGGATGATTTTTCCGCCATGGCCATGGTGGAGGCGGGGCTGGGCATCGCGCTGGTGAATGCCCTGATCGCCGAGACGCTGAACGGCAATGTGGTGTTCCGTCCGCTGGATCCGCCCCAGTATGTGGAGGTGGGCATCGCCACGCCGCCGCCGGAGATCATGTCCCCTGCCGCAAGGCGGTTTTTGAATTTCGTAAGGGAGAATATGGAGGGGTGAAAAACTGGCATGAAATCTTACGATTTCATTGCCAAAAAGCTTGCGCCCGACTGCGCGCGCCCTTCGGGCACACTTGCTGGCCGAGAAGAATTTTTCTGACGCACATGTCGTCAGAAAAATAATTGAATTGATTCACCGCCTGCTGGCGGCGAACTCTGCGAGGCGGTATTGTGTCTATTGTGCGGCGGGGTGAGGGCACCCCGCCCTACGGCCGACCACCGATAGAATTTCGTAGGGCGCGATGCCCACATCGCGCCGCGCGGTGGATGCAAAAGGATTTTCTCCGTACCGGTCAGCGGCAGCGACGTTGGTGCTGAGACGATTCGATAACAAAACGAAAAAGGAAGTCTTACGCGAACGTGCGGTACACATCTGCAATTCCGCATAATGCATAGCGCGCAAGGAAGTGAAGAAACCATTGGTTTCTTCCGGCTCTTTTGGCTACTTTTCCAGCTGCTGGGAAAAGTAGCCCGTCGGAGACCGTCCTCGTGGCCGGAGCCACGAAATACCTCCATTAAAAACCAATATTTATAGGAATCCTGTTTGACAGCATGCGGCAAGGTTGCTATATTATAAAAAACACCATTCCACCGCCAAAACAGGCGGAAAGGAGGAACATATATGACCCATAAAGCCATTTTCCGCCAGCATTGGAGCGACGCATTCCGGGACGGGGCGTTCCGGAAGCGGCTGCACGATCCGGACATGGCGGAGCGCTGGGCGAAGGAGCGCTTCGCCGAGGGCTTTCTGCCGGTGCGGCAGCGCCTTTCCTGCCGCGCCGTGATCGAGACGGCGGCCGCCGCCATGGGGGATATTCCCGCGCCGGAGGGCGGCTGGAGCGGCTATGTGCTCAACAACGCCATTTCCCGGCTGTATCCCCAGCACCGCAGGGAGGCCACGGAGCAGCAGGAGGATTTTGCCCTGTGCGCTCTGCTGGCTCTGCAGCTGCTGCTGGCGGAGGAACGGAGCCTGCCCTTCGACATGACCATGGATTTCGCCTTCTGCACCGAGGCGGAGGCGGCGGACAGCCCGTACTATCAGCGGTTTCTGCAGGTGTGGCGGCAGGACTTCATCTATGAGCTGCTGCGCCTGAGCAGCGAGCTGACGCCCTTCAGCACCCTGCAGCACATCGCCATGGTGCATCATGTGGCCATGACGGCGGGCCGCGCCCTGCGCCGCAGCGGCGTGACGGTGGATCTGGGGCTGACCTCCGCGGCAGCGGCAGGCCACGACATCGGCAAATTCGGCTGCCTGCCGGGAGAGCGGGTGCCATATCTCCACTATTACTACACCGACGAGTGGCTGACCCGCTCCGGCCTTCCCCAGGTGGGACAGGTGGCGGGCAACCACTCCACATGGGATCTGGAGTTGGCCAACCTGTCGGTGGAATCCATGCTGCTGATCTATGCCGACTTCCGCTCCAAGCAGCGGCGGGAGGCGGACGGCCGGGAGACAGCGGCGCTGTACTCCCTGAAGGACGCCTTTGACGTGATCCTCAGCAAGCTGGACAACGTGGACGGCGCCAAAAAGCGCCGGTATGAGTATGTGTACCGCAAGCTGCGGGACTTTGAGGAATATATGCGCTTCTGCGGCGTGGACGTGACGCTGCGGGGACATGACACGGCGCCGGAGCAGCAGCCGGACGCGGCGCTGATGACGCCGGAGCAGTACTACCGGGCCTTCTGCCTGATGGCGGTGGAGCACAACCTGAGCATGATGCGCCGGCTGAGCCACGAGGGGTTGTTCTCCGACCTGCTGGAGAAGGCCCGCAGCGAGAAGGACTGGGCCAGGGTCCGTACCTATCTGTGTATTCTGGAGGACTACTTCACCTACCTGTCCGCCAACCAGAAGATCCAGACGGTGTACTTCCTCTATGAGCTGCTGCTGCATCCCGAGGGCGACATCCGCCGTCAGGCGGCGGCGCTGATGGGCCAGGTGATGGCCAAGTTCAGCCTGCGCTACAAGAAGGAGCTGCCCTCCTCCGCGCCCCAGGCAGCGGTGGAGCAGACCCAGTTCGCCCTGTGGGCGCAGTACCTGAACCTGCTGTTCTATCCCGACCATAAGCTGACGCCTCAGCAGACCAGTCACATTCGGTTCACCGCCAAGCTGGTGGTGTCCGCCACGCTGGAGAACTGCGCGCCCCAGGAGACGGAGCGGTTCCTCTCCGTGCTGCTGGCCCACTATCAGTCCGCCAGAGTGGAGGACGAGGGCGCGGCGCTGGCCCTGACGGATACCCTCAGCTATCTGCCGCTGAAGCTGCTGACACAGGCGCAGCTTCAGCAGGTGACGGATTTCGCGCTGGCCCAGTGCCGCAGCGCCGATCCCTCCGTGCAGGCGGCGGCGCTGCAATTCTTCCTGCGGGCGCGGCAGACGCTGCCGGAGGAACCGATTCTCAATGACCGTCTGGCGCGGCTTTGGGCCGCAGGCATTACCTTCCCGCTGCCCTCTCTGCGGTATCAGTACGCGCGGGTGCAGGGCATGGCGGCGGAGGAGGCGGTAAAGACTCTGAAGCCGGAGGAGCTGTCGGACATCCTGCTGGACAACCTGAAAACCGCCACGCCGTGGATGATCAAGGTGGTCAACGTGGAGCTGCTGGCCCGGTACGCCGCCCACGGCGGCGGGAGCGCCATGCAGATCGCCGCTCATTTCGCCAACATCATCCGTGTCAGCGAGGCGGTGGTGGTGCGGGAACGGGCGGGCCGCGCCCTGCTTGGCATCGCGCCCCGGCTCACCAGCGAGGAGCGCAACGAGGTGGCCGTGGAGCTGGCCAAGGCGCTGGAGGCGGGCCACTATGAATTTTCCAAGTATATCCCCCAGTATCTGGGCTCCTTTATGCTGTGGCTGCCGCCGGCGGAGCTGGATGAGGTCATCGACTATCTGGCGGAGCTGCTGAGCCATTCCGCCGACAGCGTGGTGGCCTCGGCGCTGGATACGGTGGGCTTCGCGCTGGAGAACTACCGGCTGTATCCCCGGCGCTTTCCGGAGGAGGAAGGCGTGTGGGACCGCCGCCGCTGCCGTCTGGCGGGGCTGCTGCTGAAGGGCATGGCCTCCTACCGTGAGGCGGTGCAGCAGGAGGCCATGTACGTCATGGGCGACACGCTGTTCTCCTCCATCCGGTTCCCCGACGAGCGGAAGGCATGGCTGTTTACTCTGTGCGCCCACAAGCTGCTGTTCCTGATCCGGGAGAATCAGGGCGGCGGACTGAACGACCTGTACTGCTCGGCGGCACTGTACCGCATCTATCAGTTTATCGTCCGGTATGAGACCGACAACGGCCCCTTCCGGTTTACCCAGCGGCAGAAGGTGGCCTTCTTCCCCGGCACCTTCGATCCCTTCACCCTGTCCCACAAGGTGCTGGCCTGCACCATCCGGGACATGGGCTATGAGGTGTTCCTGGCGGTGGATGAATTCTCGTGGTCGAAAAAGACCCAGCCCAGCCTGATCCGCCGGAAGATCGCCTCCATGTCGGTGGCGGACGAGTTCCATGTCCACCTGTTCCCCTATAACATCCCCGTCAACATCGCCAACCCCGGCGACCTCCGGCGGCTGAAGGATATGTTCGCCGGACGGGAGCTGTATCTCATCGTGGGCTCCGACGTGATCCACGGGGCGTCCTCCTACAAGGCGGCGCCCAGCCCCGATTCCGTCCACAGCATGAACCATATCGTGTTCCGCCGTGTCTCCGCCCTCCACGGGGAGGAGAAGGACATGGACGCCGACGTGGGCATGATCACCGGCAAGGTGGTGCAGCTGCAGCTGCCCTCCCAGCTGGAGGACATCAGCTCCACCCGTATCCGGGAAAACATCGACATGAACCGGGATATCTCCCACCTGATCGACCCGGTGGTGCAGGAGTATATCTACCAGCGGGGCCTTTACCTGCGGGAGCCTCAGTACAAGCCGCTGTTGTCTCCCGGCACGCTGCGCTTTGACGAGGCGGAGCCGGAGGAGCCGCTGCTGGCGGAGCTGCTGGCTCTCGGCATGCCGCCTGCCGCCGCCGATGGCATCTGCCGCCGGGGCGAGCGGATCATGACGCTGCGCAGCGGCGGAACGCTGCTGTGCGCCGCCGCCTTCAGCCAGCGCCGCACCCGTGAGCTGCTGTCCCTACTGGGCGACCCGGCACGGGTCAACGACGTGCGGGGCGTGGCCTCCGGTAAGCTTTTGTGCCTGACGGGCCTGTACGGCGGCGACACGGAGTCCCTGCAGCTGCTGCTGACGCAGCTGTTCGCCCAGGCCATGGAGCAGGACTGCCTGTGGGCGCTGTTCGCGGCGCTGGACGCGCCGGCGGATCCGGCGGCGGATGATCTGCTGCGGCAGCAGGGCCTGCGCCCGGTGCGGCCCGGCGACCCCTCGCTGCTGCTGGCGGACATGAGCGCCCCGGTGGTGTTCCTGCAGAACGTGGAGACCGCCATTAAGCCGCCCTTCAGCGGCGACGGCGCGGTGCTGTCCGCCATCCATCGGGCACGGCGGCGGTTCAAGCTGGGGCTGGTGGATCTGTACCCCGGACGGCTGATCTTCACCATCTCCTCCCAGCTGGTGCTGCACCGGCTGGTGGAAAAGATCACCGCCCTGAACGGCGTGCCCGTGATTCCCACCAAGCCCCGTGTGCTGGGCCCCTATATGTGCGTGCCCTTCGGCAAGCTGCTGCGGCGGGCCGCCATCCCCAACACCGTCACCAAGACCATCCACACCGACAAGGTGTTTGCCGCCGACCGGCGCACCCAGCATATCGGGGCCTTCCCCGGCTATGCGCCGCTGGCGGATCAGATGCGGGTGGTGCACTCCTTCCGCCGTCCGGTGATCCTGGTGGACGACCAGCTCCACACCGGCCGCCGTATCGGCGTGCTGGACCCGCTGGCCCGGGAGCAGCAGGTGGAGATCAAGGAGGTGCTGGTGGGCATCCTGTCCGGCCAGGGCCGGGATCTGGCCCAGCAGCTGGGCCGGGATGTGGATTATGTGTATTTTGTGCCCAATCTGCGGGCATGGTATGTGGAGTCCACCCTGTATCCCTTTATCGGCGGCGACACAGTGGAGCACCCCGACATGGAGCGCTCCGGCTTACAGCCGTCGGTGAACCTGATCTTGCCCTACGTCTATCCGGAGCACCTGCGCCAGTGCGGCGCGGGCGCGGCCTACACCTTCTCCCGCACCTGCATTGAGAATACCCTGTATATCATCGAGGCGCTGGAGACCGCCTATCGCCGGGTGTACGCCCGCAGCCTGACGCTGCGGCGGCTCAGCGAGGCGGTGGTGCTGCCCCTGTGTCCCGATAAGGGCCGGATGCGGTACAGCCTTGACGGCGCGGTGTCCGATTATCTCCGCGACGATCTGGAAACGCTGCGGCGGCTGGAAAACCTGTTCCGGTAAAAGGAGGAACCATCATGTATCAATACGAGGAAAACGGACAGTATTTCGTGTCCTGTGAGCCGCTGCCCCTGACGGCGGCGGAGACCGCCCAGGGCCGGCCCATCTTTCTGTACCGCCGCGCCCCGGAGAGCGGCCGGGCCGCCTTCTCCGCTACGGCCCTTTCCCAGCTGACGGCGGCGGGGGAGGACGTGTCGTGGCTGGACAGCCGCCGCATCGCCGTGACCCAGGCACCGCCCATCGAGGCGGCGGAGTGGCTGACCGGCGGCCTGCGGGCGGTGAACTTCGATCATCCCCGCTGGCGGGAGATGGCGGCGTGGCTGCCCAAGGCGGGCAAAAAGCGCGTCCACATTCTGGCCATCGGCGACGTGGGCAGCACCATCGCCATGGGGCTGAAGCTGCTGGGCGGCGACACGGTGTCCGCCATCGGCATCTGCGACATCAACGAGGCCGCCGTCAAGCGTTGGGAGTTTGAACTGAATCAGGTGACGCTGCCGTGGCAGTATGACGCCATGCCCGCCGTGGAGATCGTACCGCAGGAGCGGCTTTTTGACTGCGACGCCCTTCTGTTCGTGGCGTCCAAGGGCATCCCCGCCGTGGGCAGCGGCGTGAAGGATGTGCGGATGGCCCAGTTCGAGGCCAACCGGGGTCTGGTAGAGCTGTACGCCCGCAAGGCGCGGGAGGCCAGGTTCCGAGGGCTCTTCTGCGTGATCTCCGATCCGGTGGACCCCCTGTCCCGGGCGGCGCTGCTGGCCTCCAACCGGGACGAAAGCGGCGTATATGACGGCATGGGCCTGCTGCCCCAGCAGGTGCAGGGCTACGGCCTTGGCGTGATGAACGCCCGCGCCGCCTACTACGCCAAGCAGGAGGAGTGCTTCGCCTCCTTCCTGACGGAGGGCCAGGCCTTCGGCCCCCACGGCAGCGGGCTGGTGATCGCCAACTCCATCGAGCACTATGACGATGCCCTGTCCCGTGAACTGACGGAGCTGGCCCTGACGGCCAACCTGAAAATGCGGGAGCTGGGCTTCAAGCCCTATGTGGCGCCGGCACTGTCCTCGGCGGCCATCAGCGTGCTGCTGACGCTGCGGGGCGAATGGCACTACGGCAGCGTGTGTCTGGGCAACATTTTCATGGGCGTGAAGAACCGCTATACCCCCACGGGGCTGGAAACGGAGGATATCCCTCTGCCGGATGCGCTGTTTGCCCGACTGACGGAGACACAGGACATCCTGCGGGCCATTATTTGAGAAGGAGGCAGGCAACATGGAGCCTTTGCTGGTGATCTGTCCGCAGGTGGAGGAGAATCCCCGTCTGGCGGCGGTGCTGTCCCACGCGCTGGAGGGCCGTCCTCATGTGCGGGTGCAGCGCCCCGATGAGCTGCATCCGGTGACGGGGCGGCGGGTGCTGTTCGCCGTTTCGCTGCTGCACGGCGGCGTGAATCTGGGCTGGTACGCCATGCTGTCCGCCATCCGGCAGAACGGCCATTTCTTCGACGGCTGCCGGGGCGCGGTGCTGGTGGACGGCGACGGCGAGCTTTACACCAAGTCCGCCGCCCGGGAGCTGGTGTTTGCCGCCAATCAAGCGGGCTGCGCCTTTATGGGTGCGCCGCTGGTGGAGGCCACCGGCTCGCTGGAGAATTTCCACATCCGGGCCATGCTGCGGCATACGGACTATCTCAGCGCCTACACCGCCTGCGCCCGCGAGCTGGTGGATCGCCTGCTGGCGGACACCGCGCCGGTGCGGCAGCACCCCAATCTGATGGTGCTGCACGCCTCCAACCGCAAGACCTCCAACACCATCGCCCTGTGGGAGCGGATGGCGCCCCGGCTGGAGGGCCGGGTGAACGCCCGGGTGGTGAGCCTGCGGAACGGCACGGTGGCCGACTGCAACGGCTGCGAATTCCGCACCTGCCTCCACTTCGGCGAGGAGGGACGGTGCTTCTATGGCGGCGTCATCGTGGACGAGGTGTACCCCGCCATCGGCCACGCCGACGGCGTGCTGTGGCTGTGTCCTAACTACAACGACGCCCTGGCCGCCAACCTGACGGCCTGCATCAACCGGCTGACGGCCCTGTTCCGCACCACGCCCTTCTACGATAAGGAGCTGTACGCCATCATCGTGTCCGGCTACTCCGGCGGCGACATCGTGGCCCAGCAGCTGATCTCGGCCCTGTGCATGAATAAGGCCTTCCGCCTGCCGCCTCGGTTCTGCATGCTGGAAACGGCCAACGACGCCGGCGCGGCGGTGAAGCTGCCGGGCATTGATGAGCGGCTGACGGACTTTGCCGACCATATGTTCCGATAAAAAACAAGCCCTGCGATCCTTGCGGATCGCAGGGCTTACGGTTTGACAGGGAATTTAGAACAGCGTTTCCTGATAGGCCAGCTCCACATGGCCGATGGAGCGCATCTGGGCGGTGTGCTCCGCCGTCAGCGTGTCGCAGATGGCCATTTTGCGGATGATGTTCTGCACCGTCAGATCCAGCGCCGTCCCCTCGCGGTAGTCGGCGGGGAAGATGAAGTCCACCCGGTGCTTGGCCAGCAGATCCTCCACACCGGCGCGGTTGGACTCCTGATACACGGCGATGGCCTGGCCGCCGTAGGAGCGCATCATCTTCATGCAGGGCACGTCGCTGAGACCGTCGCCCACATAGATCATGTTGGTGAAGGGCACCCGCTTGCTGTCATCGGGCATGGAATCGTTCAGCGTCTTGTCGTCGGCCACGTCCAGCACGCCCTTGTTGATGCGGTAGACGAACTGGGTCTTGTTGGTGAAGTTGACGTCCAGCTTGGGCCAGCAGGCCGCGCCGTCACGGTAATAGAACTCGCAGGCGTAGATCTTCTTGAACCAGTGGGCGATGCCGCTGCCCTCGATGATCTCCTTCAGGCCGGAGGACAGCACATAGTGCTCCACCGTCACGCCCAGACTGTCACCAAAGGCGTTGATGCGGCCAAACCACTCCCGCACGCCGGGGAACAGCTGGATGGCCTTGCCGCACTGCACCAGAAAATCCCGGTTCAGGGGGATGCCCTGGGCGCGGCACTCCTCGATCATGGTGTACATATAGGCCAGCAGGCCGTCCATCTGGTTCTCCCAGCCGAAGGTGTTGGCCTTCTGCCAGAACTGGGCGGGGGTATAGCCCAGACTGGGGATGAAGGTATAGTCCTCCATATCCGTGGTGCACAGGGTCTTATCAAAGTCGTACAGCAGGGCGATGATGGGTCGTTCGCTCATGGTCTTTTCTCCTTCCGGATAAAAAAGCGGCCCGCGGGCCGCTTTTTTCTGTGTGTTATTCGCCGGTGTAGTTGCGGCCGAACTTCAGCTCGTCCAGACTCAGCTTGAAGTCGTTGGGGATGGCGGAGCCGGCAGGCACCTCGCGGGCGGTGGGTTCCTCTTCCATATCGGCGGCAGGTACGTTCATGGCATCCAGATGCTGCACGATATCCTGCTGGATATCCTCCGCGGCAGGCGCGGCGGGCGCGGCCTGAGGGTGCTCCAGCTGCATCTCCGGCAGGGAGTTCAGGAACTCCTGCTGCTGGGCGCACAGCTCGCTGCCATGGCGGACGAAGTCCACCAGGCTCTGCTGGGCCATGGCCAGCTTCTCCTCGGCGTCGCGCTTGTCCTGCTCCAGCTGTGCCAGCTGGGCGGCATGCTGCTCCCGCGCCTCCTTCAGCAGGTTCTCCTTCTCGGTCTGGGCCTCCTGCACCAGTTTGGCGGCCATCTTCTGGGCCGTCAGCAGGGTGGAGCGCATGGCATCCTCGGTGGCGCGGTATTCCTCTACCTTTTCGGCCAGGATCTTCAGCTTGGCCTTCAGGGTCACGTTTTCCTTATACAGCGCCGTATAATCCTCAGTCAGGGCGTCCAGAAACTCGTCCACCGCGGCCATGGCGTAGCCGCTGCCGAAGCCGGAGGATTTGGGGAATGATTTTTCAGAAACTTCCTGGGGTGTAAACATGGTATATCCCTCCGTTTATTCTGTATCCGATCACAGGTACAGGCCGTTGTTTTCCAGCTCGTCGATCAGGTCGCCCATGATATCCACGCTGTAAGGCGTGATGATATAGGTGTTGGCGGCCACCTTCTTGATCTTGCCGTCACCGGCGTAGGCCACGCCGGAAAGGAAGTCGATCAGGCGGCGGGCCACGTCCTTATTGGTGGACTCCAGATTCATGACCACGGTGCGCTTTTCCCGCAGGTGGTCGGCGATCTCGCTGGCGTTCTCAAACCGCTCAGGCTTTACCAGAACCACCTTCAGCGCGGCGGTGGCGTGGATGTTCACCACCTTGTTGTGGCGGTCCTCCGGCTGCTTGCGCTCCTCGCGGCGGTTATCAAAGATGCTGCGGCTGTCGCTGCGCTCCGGCTGCTCCAGCTCTTCCTCCTCGTAATCGTAATCCTCGTCATCATACGGGTGAATGATCTTCTTGATCTCGTCCATGAAACCCATTTGAAAGCCTCCCTGTTGTATAGTTTATTTGTTATAATTCCGTGCGCCGAAGATGGCAGAGCCCACGCGCACCATGTTGGCGCCGCAGCGGACGGCGTCGGCATAGTCGTCGCTCATGCCCATAGAGATATATTCCCACTTATTATCGTACATTTCTCGGCTTATGTCAACAAAAAGACGGTAAACTTTCTCAAAATATGGTATGTTTCCGCCTTTCTCCACCGCAACCGGTGGTATCGTCATGAGACCGCGGACGCGGATATGGGGCAGGGTCTTCGCATAGGCCGCCGCCTGGGCCAGCGCGTCGGGCGCGAAGCCGGACTTGGCCTCCTCGCCGCCGATGTTGACCTCCAGCAGGATGTCCTGGGTCAGCTCCAGCCGGGCGGCCACCTTTTCGATCTCGTCCAGCAGCTCCGTGGAGCCCACCGACTGGATCAGCACGGCCTTGCCCACCACCTGCTTGACCTTGTTGCGCTGCAGGTGGCCGATGAAGTGCAGGGGCGCGCCGTCATAGGCGTTTTCCTTCAGCTTCTCCGTCATTTCCTGCACCCGGTTCTCGCCCAGGGCGTCGATCCCGGCGGCAATGGCCTCCTGGCAGGCGGCGGCGTCGTTCATCTTGCTGGCGCCCACCAGCGTGATATCCTTTCCGGTGCGGCCCGTCTCACGGGCGGCCGCGTCGATCTCCTGACGGATGTGTGCAATATTTTCCGCAATAGACATAGAATGATACCCCTTTCTCTATCTATAAAATTATCCGATCACTTTGCCGTCGTACAGCTCCGAGGCGGTGGCGATGACCTCGTCCCCCTGGCGCAGCATGCTGGAATCCTCCACATTGGAGGCGGCGGCCACCAGCACATAGCCCTCGCCCTGATAGACCACCTGCACCGGCTTGAACTTGGCCCGGACGCCCAGGCGGCAGTAGACGCCGGCCACGCCCTCGTCATTGACCCGCAGCGCGTTGGAGGGCAGGCGCAGTCCTTCGTAGGTGCGCAGCACCAGCGTGGCGGCCTGATGCCGCAGCAGCGTGGTCTGGGCGATGTATTTGTCGCTTTTCAGCAGCAGCGTCCGGTGGCCGTTCTCGCTGCGGGAGATGCTGACCAGGGCCATTTTCAGATCCATGGTCAGACCCTTGGCAAACCGCAGCGTCACGGTGGAGCGGCCGTTGAGCTGCTCCGCCTGCTGGTCGGTGATGTTGGCGGCGTAGTACCAGGTGTCGCCGTAGATCAGCTTGCCCACGTTGGCGCTGTCGCTGCCGGTGGGCTTGACGCTGCTCAGCTTGCTGGGCGTCAGGTCATCCTGCAGGAAGTCCAGCGTCAGCACCGTTTCATAGCCGTCGCAGGCGGCGGAGTAGATGCCGCCCTCCGGCGCGGTGATGGCCGTGCCGTTCAGGGAGCCCTTCAGCTCCGCGATCTCCTGCTCGGTGGTTTTGATGTCCGCCTCGATCTCCTCCTGAGAGGCCGAGGAAAAGTCCCGCTTCAGGATGGCGCTCTTCAGAGCGGACAGCTCCTCATCCGCGCCGCTGTACTCTCCGCCGGCCACCGACTGGCGCAGGGCCAGAATGTCGGCGTTGATGGAGGAATCCAGCTTCAGGGCCGCGTCGGGATCCAGATAGGAGATCAGGGAGAAGGACAGCTGCTCCAGCCGGAGCTCCAGCTGCTCCAGCCGCTCCACCCGCGTCAGGGCGCCGCTGTCGGGGTAGGCGGTGGCCATGGTCTGGTTCCGGCCCACCCGCTCGCCCTCGGACAGGGCGTGGCTCAGTGTTCCGGCGTCGGAGTGGAAGGTTTCCTCATCCCGCACCAGATAGCCGTTGACCTCCACGGTGATCTCCTCTGTCGAGGTGTAGGCCATGGTGGTGTTGATGGGGTCGCTGACATAGCGGTAGCCCTGTACCACGAAGTAGACCACCACGGCGGCCAGCAGGGCCACCGACAGTATTTTGAAAATGGGGGTGGATGCTTTCATATCCCGCTCCTTATGTGTATCTGTGCGTATTTGCGTGTATATGTCTGTGAAAATTTCGTAGGGGCTGGCGTCCCCGACGGCCCGCCGATACCGTTCTGGTTGGCAGTTTTACATCTCCTCCGGCTCCTGAAAGCTGATCGCTCTTGCCGGGGCGATGGTGGAGATGGCGTGCTTGTAGATCACCTGCTGGCGGCCCTCGCTGTCCAGCACCACCACAAAGCAGTCAAACCCGGTGATCAGGCCCCGCAGCTGGAAGCCGTTCACCAGAAACATGGTGACGGGGATCTTCTGCTTCCGGGCCTGGGTCAGAAATACTTCCTGTAAATTGTTTGTCTTTTGCATAGCGTCCTCCTGATATGTCTTTTTGTACGGACGCTATCTCTATGAGACGACCTCCGCCGTGATTCAGCATAAACCACGGCTGTGGAGATATTCTGTCGCTTTTTGCAGACCCTCCGGGAAATTTGGATCGCGCTGCCAGCGTACCCAGAAAATGTCGGGGTTCCGCCGCAGCCATGTCAGCTGCCGCTTGGCGTACTGCCGGGAGCGGAGCTTCACCTCGGCGATGGCCTCCTCCGTGGTGGCTGTGCCCTCGGCCACCGCAAGAAACTGCTTATAGCCGATGGCCTGTAAGGCCGTGGCGTCACGGGGCAGGCCACCGGACAGCAGGGCCTCCACCTCCGCCAGCAGTCCCTGCGCCACCATGGCGTCCACCCGGCGGTCGATGCGGTCGCGGAGATCCTGCCGGTCCTCAAAATCCAGACCGATATAGAGGGCGTCATACTTGGGGGGACGCTGCCGCTCCAGCGCGTCGTGCTCCGTGATGGTCCGACCGGTCTCCTGCCACACCTCCAGGGCGCGGATGATGCGCTTTTCATCCCGCAGGTGCAGCTTTTCCGCCGCTGTGGGGTCGATCTTCCGCAGCTCCTCCAGCAGCGCTTCGATGCCCTCCGTCCGGGCGCGGTGCTGCAATGCCTGCCGTATTTCCGTGCCCTGGGATCCGGCGGCGAAGTCCGTCCCCCGGATCAGGGCGTCCAGATAGAGACCCGTGCCGCCCACCAGCACCGGCAGCCTGCCGCGGCTCAGGATATCCTGTACGCATGCGTCGGCCGCCTGCACATACCGTGCCACCGACCAGCTTTCCGCCGGATCGGCCACGGCCACCATGTGGTGGGGGATGCCCTCCATCTCCTCGATCGTGGGCGCGGCGGTGCCCACCGCCATGCCGCGGTAGATCTGCATGGAGTCCACGCTGACCACCTCGCCGTTAAAGCGCTTGGCCAGCGCCACGCCCATTTTCGTTTTTCCGGTGGCGGTGGGGCCCACCACGCAAAGCACTGTGGCCATTGCTGTTACTCCTTGATACCATCGATTGACAAGGGCAAACACGCCTGACAGCGTGTCTTTCCGGCGCTTTTTGCCCTTTTCACCTTGGCGGGCGTCAGCCCGCCTGCGTCTCAAAAACCAAAAATCACTCGAAAATCCATCGCTGGCAGGTGCCACGCATTTCTGCCCGTCAAAACCGCGTCTGCCCTTGTCATTCGATGGTACTATGCTCGTTTGAACATCTTCTCGATGTCGTATTTGCTCAGCTTGTATTTGACCGGACGGCCATGGGGGCAGTAGAGGATCTCGCCCGACTGCACCTTTTCCACCAGCGCCGCCAGCTCGGTGGCGTCGGTGGTCATGCCGGCCTTGATGGCGCTTTTGCAGGCCATGGTGTGCAGCAGCTCGTCCCGTGCGCCCTCCGGGTCGGCCCGGCCCAGGGCCAGCTTCTGGGCCAGCTCCTCCAGGATGGCGGCGGCGTCCGCCGCCAGAATGTCCGCCGGAACCTCACGGATCAGCACCGTGCCGCCGCCGAAGTCCTCGCACACAAAGCCGAACTCCTGCAGGAGAGACAGGTCGTCCAGCACGGCGGCGTAGGCCTCCGGCTCCAGCGCCACGGTGACGGGCGTCAGCAGCGGCTGGGCCATCAGGGGCTGGCGGTTGGCCTTCAATGCGTCGAAGCGCAGCCGCTCGTGGGCGGCGTGCTTGTCGATGAGCCACACGGTGTCGTGTTCATCCTCGCAGATGATGTAGGTTTTCAGCACCTCGCCCACCATGCGCCACGGGGCTTCCTTTACCGGCTCCATGGTCTGCTGCTCCGGCTCCTGAGGCAGGGGAATGGACTCCTGCGCGGGAGCGGGCGGCTCCTCGGCCGCCGGCGCGGGGATGGCTTCCGCCGCGGGCTCCGCCTTTTCAGGCGGGGTGATCTCATAGGTGCGGCCCGTCAGGGGAGAGGCCGCGATGGCGGTCTTTTCCTGCTGTACAACGTCATGGACATAGATGGTCTCGGCGCTGTGGGGCCGCTGGGCCATGGCGGGGACGCTGTCCCGGATGACATTTTTCGTGGCCGGGGCGGCGGGCCGGGCGGTAAAGCTGCCCAGCGGCTTTTTCTCCTCCGCGGGCGCGGCGGCCTTGAACTCCTGGGCCGTCATTTTCTGGAAGAAGGATGGTTCCTTTTCCGCCCGCTGCGGGGCCTTTTCGGCGTTGAGGGCATCCAGAATGGTATAATACACCGCGTCGAACACGGTCTTGTCGGATACGAATTTCACCACCGTTTTGGCGGGGTGGACGTTTACGTCCACCATGTCCTTGGGCAGCGTCACATGCAGCACGCAGCCGGGGAACCGGCCCTTGAGAAGTTGGTTCTTATAGGCCTCCTCCAGCGCCGCCGTCAGCAACTGGGACTTGACGAAGCGGCCGTTGACGAACAGCACCTGCTTGCCGCGGCTGCCGTGGCCGTTGAGGGGTTTGGTGACGAAACCCTCCACCTTCACGTCGCCGCCGCTGCCGGAGATGGGCAGCAGGCCCAGGGCGAAATCGCGGCCCATAGCGGCGTAGATGGCGGACAGCAGCTGCCCGTCGCCGGGGGTGTGGAGCACCTCCTGTCCGTCGCGGATCAGCTTGAAGGACACGTCGGGGTGGCTCAGCGCCAGATGCTGCACCACGCCGGACACGGCGGTGCCCTCGGCGCTGTCCTTCTTCATGAACTTCATCCGGGCGGGGGTGTTGTAAAAGAGGTCGCGGACGCAGATGGTGGTGCCCTCCGGGCAGCCGGTAGGCTCCGCCTGGCCGGGAACGCCGCCCTCCAGATGGAGGGAAGCACCCATATCCTCACCTGCGGCGCGGGAGAAGATATCCACCCGGCTGACGGCGGCAATGGCGGCCAGTGCCTCGCCCCGGAAGCCCAGCGTGCCGATGGCCGCCAGATCGGCGGCGGCGTGGAGCTTGCTGGTGGCGTGGCGCAGGAAGGCGGTGGGCAGCTGCTCCGCCGGGATGCCGCAGCCGTTGTCGGTGATGCGGATATAGGTCAGGCCGCCGCGCTCGATCTCCGCCACGATGGCGGACGCGCCCGCGTCGATGGCGTTCTCCAGCAGCTCCTTCATGACGCTGGCGGGACGCTCCACCACCTCGCCGGCGGCGATAAGATCCGCCACATGGGGCGGCAAACATTGGATCTGCGGCATGGTTCCTCCTTATACTGGCGGCGGGGTGAGGGCACCCCGCCCTACGCACGGGTGTCAATAGAATTTCCGTAGGGCGGCCTGCCCTCAGGCCGCCGCGGCTCATTGCAGCTTGTTTTTCAATTCGTACAGTAAATTCAGTGCCTCCAGCGGGCTGAGTGTGTCCACCTGCGCACGGCGGAGCTGGTCGATGACCGCACTCTCGCTGAGGGCCTCCAGCGACACCTGATCCGTTTCCGCGGGGGCGGCGTGGGGCTTGCCCGCCTCGTCCTCCAGCTCCTGTAAAATGTGGCGGGCGCGGGTCAGCACCTGCCTGGGCAGGCCCGCCAGCTTGGCCACCTCGATGCCGTAGCTGCGGTCGGCGCCGCCGGAGATGATCTTCCGCAGGAAGATGATATCCTCGCCCCGTGTACGGACGGCGATGTTATAGTTGCGGACGCCGGGAAGCTCACCCTCCAGGGCCGTCAGCTCGTGATAGTGGGTGGCGAACAGGGTCTTGGCCCCCAGCTTTTTCGGGTCGGCGCAGTATTCCAGCACGGCCCGGGCAATGGACATGCCGTCGAAGGTAGAGGTGCCCCGGCCGATCTCGTCCAGAATCAGCAGGCTGTCCGCCGTGGCGGACTTGAGAATGTCGCTGACCTCCGTCATCTCCACCATGAAGGTGGACTGTCCGGCGGACAGATCGTCGCTGGCGCCGATGCGGGTGAAAATGCGATCCACCACGCCGATGCGGGCGGCCCGGGCAGGCACGAAGGAGCCGATCTGCGCCATCAGCACGATCAGCGCCACCTGACGCATATAGGTGGATTTACCGGCCATGTTGGGGCCGGTGATGATGGCCACCCGGTCGTCTTTGACGCCCATGTAGGTGTCATTGGGGACGAACATGCTGTCCCGCCGCATCTGCTCCACCACCGGATGGCGGCCGTCGTGAATTTCGATGACGCCGGACTCGTCCACCACGGGGCAGCAGTAGTTGTTCTTCACGGCCACGGCGGCCAGCGAGCACAGCGCGTCCAGCTCCGCCACCAGCGCGGCGGCCTGCTGCACCCGGGCGGCCTGCGCGGCGATATGCAGCCGCAGATCGGTGAACAGCTGGTATTCCAGCGCCGTGATGCGGTCGTTGGCGGAGAGAATGTCGTGCTCCAGATCCTTCAGTTCCTGGGTGATGTACCGCTCGCCGTTGACCAGCGTCTGCTTGCGGATATAGCTCTCCGGCACCTGATCCTTAAAGGAGTTGGACACCTCGATATAGTAGCCGAACACCTTGTTGTAGCCGATCTTCAGGGTGCGGATGCCGGTCCTTTCCTTTTCGGCGGCCTCCATGCGGACGATCACGTCCTTGCCGCCGTGGAGGATGCTCCGCAGACGATCCACCTCCGGGTCGAAGCCCTCACGGATCATCTCGCCCTCGCGGACGGAAAAGGGCGGCTCGTCCACCAGCGTCTGGCCGATGAGGGCGGCCAGATCGTTCAGGTCGTCCAGCTCCTCGTTCAGCTGGCACAGACGGCCCTTGTCAAAGCAGGACAGCTGGGCCTTCACCTGGGGCAGGCGCTCCATGGCGGTGCGGAGGGAGACCAGATCCCGGCCGCCTGCCGTGCCGTACACGATGCGGCCCACCAGACGCTCCATGTCGGAGATGCCCTGCAGAGCCAGTATCAGCTCCTCACGGGCCATGGTGTTCTCGGCCAGCGCCGCCACGGCGGCATTGCGCCGGTCGATCTCCGTGACGGACAGCAGGGGACGCTCCAGCCACGAGCGCATCATGCGGCCGCCCATGGCGGTTTTCGTCTTGTCCAGCACCCACAGGAGACTGCCCTTCTTCTCCTTGCTGCGGAGAGTCTCGGTCAGCTCCAGATTGCGCCGGGCCGTCAGATCCAGCTCCATGAACTGGCCCCGGCGGTAGTATTCCAGATCGTCCACATGGGACAGGTCGGTCTTCTGCGTCTCATGCAGGTAGCTCAGCAGCGCGCCCAGCGCCAGAAACACCGCCGGGTTATCCCTCGGCAGGCGGTGCAGCGCGTCGTCACCGAACTGGCGGCGGATCAGCCGCTCGGAGGCCTCCATCTGGAAGCGGCCGGAAGGCAGCTTCTCCAGATGGCAGTTCAGCTTGTCCTGCAGGAAGCTGTGAAGCGTTTCGTCGAAAAAAGCGGTCTCGTTGACCACCGCCTCGGCAGGGGAAAAGCGGCCCAGCTCGTTGATGAGCTGCTTCACCCGCTCGCCGCCGGAAAAGGCGGTGGCGTGGGCCTTGCCGGTGGTGATGTCGCAGACGCACACAGCAGCGTAATCGTCGTCCAGATAGATGCCGGCGCAGAAGTTGGAGCGGCCCTCGTCCAGACAGGCGCTGTCGATGACCGTGCCGGGGGTCACCACGCGGATGATGTCCCGCTTCACCAGACCCTTGGCCTGGGCGGGATCCTCCGTCTGCTCGCAGATGGCCACCTTATAGCCCTTGGCGATGAGCCGGGCAATATAGGAGTCCGCCGCGTGGTAGGGCACGCCGCACATGGGCATCCGCTCCTCGACGGGCTTGTCCTTGCTCTTGTCCCGGCTGGTCAGCGTCAGATCCAGCTCGCGGGACGCCGTTTTGGCGTCGGCACCGAACATCTCATAGAAGTCACCCAGACGGAAGAACAGGATGGCGTCCTGATTCTGTTCCTTTATTTGCAGGTATTGCTGCATCATGGGGGTCAGTTCTGCCATAGGGGACTCCTTTCAAACTTATGCCATCTCGCCGAACAGCGCCCAGGTGTTGCTGTCGGTGATCTTTACGTCGTGATAAGTGCCGATGGCGGCCTTGTCGCCCACCAGATGCACCAGCCGTCCTCCGGCGGTGCGGGCCGTCAGGGGCCAGCGGCTGTCATCACTCTCGCCGTCGATCAGGCAGCGGAGGGTGCGGCCCACATACTGGGCATGGATCTCCTCGGAGATCTTGTTCTGGGCATCGCACAGCCGGTCAAACCACACCTGCTTTTCCGCACGGGGGACGGGATCCTCCATTTTGGCGGCGGGCGTGCCGGGCCGGGGCGAGAAGATGAAGGTGAACAGGGCGTCGAACCGCACCTGCTCCACCAGCGCCACCGTCTCCATGGCTTCGGCCTCCGTCTCGCCGGGGAAGCCGATGATCACGTCGCTGGTCAGCACCAACTCCGGCATGACCTTCCGGGCGTAGGTGATCAGCTCTAAGTACCGGGCCTTGTCATAGGGGCGGTGCATGGCCCGCAGCACCCGGTCGCAGCCGGACTGCACGGGGAGGTGCAGCTGCTTGGCCACATGCTTACACCGGGCCATGGTGTCGAACAGCTTGAAGCTGGCGTCCTTGGGCTGGGAGGACATGAAGCGGATGAGATAGTCGCCGGGAATTTCGTCCAATGCGGCCAGCAGGTCGGCAAAGTCATAGCCGGTGCCGAGGTCTTTGCCGTAGGAGTTGACGTTCTGGCCCAGCAGGGTGATCTCCTTGTACCCCTCGGCAGCCAGCTCTCGCACCTCGCGGATGATCTGCTCCGGGTCGCGGCTGCGCTCGCGGCCCCGGACATAGGGCACAATGCAGTAGGAGCAGAAGTTGTTGCAGCCGTACATGATGCTGACCCACGCACGGGTGCGGCCCTCACGCACCACCGGCATACCCTCAGCAATGGAGCCGTGCTCGTCCTCCACGGAGAACACCCGGCCCCGGCGGGTATAGACCTGCCACAAAAGCTCCGGGAACTTCCATAGGGCCTGGGGGCCGAATACCAGATCCACATGGCGGTAGGACTGGCGCACCTTTTCCGCCACCTCGGGCCGCTGGGCCATGCAGCCGCACAGGCAGATGATCTGCTCCGGATTGGCCTTCTTGGTGTGGGTCAGGGCGCCCAGATTGCCGTAGACCCGCTTTTCCGCGTGGTCGCGGATGGCGCAGGTGTTCAGCACGATGATGTCCGCCTGGGCAGGCTCGGTGACGAATTCGCAGCCCATGGCCTCCAGCATGCCCATGATGTGCTGGCTGTCGGCCACGTTCTGCTGGCAGCCGAAGGTATCCACCAGCGCATGGACGGTCTTGCCCCGCTGGATGTGCAGCTCTTTTATTTTTTCGGTAAATTCCCGCTGACGCTCCATGTCCGCGTCAGACAGGACAACATTCTTTCGTTCCAAGGGTACCTCCTTCACCCGGCGCGGCGCGCAGGGCGATATTTAATCATGGTATTATACCATATTCAAAACCGCAATACAAGAAATGCGCAGAATAAAAGTTGCAAATTCCGCCGCCATGCGCTATGATGGGGGTACTCTGAATTTGCAACGAGGGATTTCATATGATCTATGCTCTTTATACCGCTGTGATCCTGGTGCTGGTGGGCTGTGACCAGCTGCTGAAAAGCTGGACGGTGCATCATCTGGCGCTGGGTGAGAGCGCGGCGTTCCTGCCGGGTTTCATGCAGCTGACCCGCGTACACAACTACGGCGCGGCATGGTCCAGCTTCTCCAGAAAGACCGCCATGCTGATCGTGGTGACGGCGGCGCTGATGATCGCGGTGGCCTATCTGCTGATCCGGCGCATCGTGCGCCATCCGCTGGGCGTGGCCGCCGCCGTGCTGATCCTGGGCGGCGGCGTGGGCAACATCATCGACCGCATCGCGCACGGCTATGTGGTGGATATGTTCGACCTGCTGCTGTTTGACTATCCGGTGTTCAATCTGGCCGACTGCTTCGTGGTGGTGGGCGTGATCCTGGGCGCGGTGTACTACCTGTGGTTCTACGAAAAATACGACGCGAGGAAGAAAGACGATGCATCTGACACTGACGGCGACAAGCGAGGATAAGGGCGCGCGGATCGACGCATGGCTGGCATCTCACGTTGACGGCCTGACCCGCAGCGCCGCCGCCAGACTGCTGGAGACCGGCGGCGTCACCGTCAACGGCGCGGCGGCGGCCAAGAACTACCGCCTTGCCGGGGATGAGACCGTCGAGGTCAGCCGTCCCGAGGCGGAGGAGACTGCCGTGGAGGCCCAGGACATCCCGCTGAACGTGGTGTATGAGGACGCGGACGTGATCGTGGTGAACAAGCCTGCGGGGCTGGTGGTGCATCCCGCGCCGGGCCATCCCGACGGCACGCTGGTGAATGCCCTGCTGCACCACTGCGGCGACTCCCTGTCCGGCATCGGCGGCGAAAAGCGCCCCGGCATCGTCCACCGTATCGACCGGGACACCAGCGGCCTGATCATCGCCGCCAAGAACGACGCGGCACATCTGGCCCTCAGCGCCCAGCTCAGCGACCATACCCTTGCCCGCACCTACGAATGTCTGGTGATGGGCAATCTCCGGGAGGACAGCGGCACTGTGGACGCGCCCATCGGGCGGCATCCCACCGACCGGAAGAGGATGGCGGTCAACACCCGCAATGGCCGCCGGGCCGTGACCCACTGGGAGGTCATCGCCCGCTATAACGGCGTCACCCATGTGCGCTGCCGTCTGGAGACGGGCCGCACTCACCAGATCCGCGTCCATATGGCCTATATCGGCCATCCCATTCTAGGGGACACGGTGTACGGCGCGAAGAAGCCTGTCCCCGGTCTGACGGGTCAGTGTTTGCAGGCGGTGGAGCTGCGGTTCCTCCATCCCCGCACGGGGGAGCTGGTGACGGTCAGCTGTCCGCGCTGCGAGGAATTTGAGCGGCAGCTGCGGAAGTACAAAAACCGGGATTAAACGGCGTGTGGAGCGGTGAAGATCACCGCTCCACACATTTTTTGCAATTTTCTTACAAAAGGTGTTGACAAATCCACCATTCTACGCTATTATATTACCGTTGTCCGCGCGGTTAGCTCAGCTGGCTAGAGCACATGCTTGACGTGCATGGGGTCACAGGTTCGAGTCCTGTACCGCGCACCAGAACCTCACTTCTTCGGAAGTGAGGTTTTTTGTTATGCTGCGGACAAAGACGCACGGCATGCCGCCGGTATGGCTGCGCGGAAATGAAATGATACAGGAAGGCGCACGGGGTCTCCGTGCGCCTTCCTGCGTTGTATCTTCCATTGTGCGGTCATAGCCCCGACGGTGTTATTCTGGCTTGTCCTCAGCGGGCTTGTCCTCCGGAGACTCCAGTGACTCCGGCTTTTCGCCCTCCCCGGCGGGCTTTTCGTCAAAGTCCGGCATGGGAATGGGCTGGGACACGATGTTGATATGCTTGGCGGGAGCCTCGATGGTCTCCGGCACGCTGGGACGGAACAGCTTCTGCTCCGTTTCCTTGGTAGCGCCGTAGTTGTCCACCGTCTCGGGGTCGCGGCCTTCGATGATGGCCATCATCTCCTGGCCGGTGATGGTTTCCTTCTTCAGCAGATAGGCGGCGATCTTGTCCAGCAGCTCCCGGTTCTCCATCAGGATCTCCTTGGCCTCCTTGTGGCACTGGCGCAGGATCTTGATGGTCTCGCGGTCGGCGGCGGCATAGGTCTCCTGGGCGCAGGTCATGGAATAGCCGCCGTCCAGATACTGGCTCTGGACGCTGCCCAGGGCCATCATGTCGAACTCGTCGCACATGCCGAACCGGGCCACCAGATTCCGGGCCATCTCCGTGGCCCGCTCGATGTCGTTGGCGGCGCCGGAGGTCATGGTGTTGCAGACCACTTCCTCGCTGGAGCGGCCTGCCAGCAGAGTGCGGATCTCTGCCAGAATATCGTCCCGGGACATGAGGAACTTCTCCTCCTCCGGCAGATGCAGCGTATAGCCCAGCGCGCCCTGGGTGTGGGGCACGATGGTGATCTTGGAAACAGGCTGGGCGTTCTTCTGCTTGGCCGCCACCAGCGCGTGGCCCACCTCGTGGTAGGCGATGATGCGCTTTTCCGCCTCGGTGATGACGGTGCCCTTCTTCTCGTTGCCGGCGATGACCAGCTCGAAGGAGGCCAGCAGGTCGTTCTGGTTCACGGCCTTGCGTCCCTTGCGGACGGCCCGCAGGGCGGCCTCATTCACCAGGTTGGCCAGATCTGCGCCCACGCAGCCTGCGGTGGCCTGGGCGATCTTCTCCAGATCCACGTCCTCCGCCAGATGGATGTTGCGGGTATGGACCTGCAGCGTGGCCAGACGGCCCGCCAGATTGGGCCGGTCCACGGTGATGCGCCGGTCAAAGCGGCCGGGACGCAGCAGCGCCTTGTCCAGCACCTCGGGCCGGTTCGTCGCGCCCAGCACGATCACGCCCTTGCTGGGGTCGAAGCCGTCCAGCTCCGCCAGCAGCTGGTTCAGGGTCTGCTCGCGCTCGTCGTTGCCGCCGAATTTGCTGGCGTCGCGGGATTTGCCGATGGTATCGATCTCGTCGATGAAGATGATGCAGGGCGCCACCTTGGCGGCCTCCTTGAACAGGTCGCGGACACGGCTGGCGCCCACGCCCACAAACATCTCCACGAAGTCGGAGCCGGAGATGGAGAAGAACGGCACGCCCGCCTCACCGGCCACGGCCTTGGCCAGCAGGGTCTTGCCGGTACCGGGAGAGCCCACCAGCAGCGCGCCCTTGGGTAGCTTTGCGCCGATGGCGGTGTACTTGCCGGGGTTATGCAGGAAGTCGATGATCTCTGCCAGCGACTCCTTGGCTTCGTCCTGACCGGCCACATCCTTGAAGGTGACGCCGGTGGATTTCTCCATATAGACCTTGGCGTTGGACTTGCCCACGCTGCCGATGCCGCCGAAGCCGCCGCCGCCGGACTTGCTGAGGAAGCGCATCAGCAGCATTAACAGCGCCACCATGATGATGGTGGGCAGGATATAGTTCACCATGAACACCAGCACCGGATTCATCTCGGCCTCGTAATAGCCGGAGTAATCCACATTATGTTCCTCCAGCAGCGGCAGCAGCTGGTCGTTGGCGATATATGCCGTATACAGCGTCAGCTTGGAGTCCTTGGACTGGGTATAGCTCTTGGGCTGCTCCTTGCTGCCCTCCTTGGCCTCCTCGGTGTAGGTATAGCCGTCCACCGGGGTGATGTAGATGGTCTTGTCCTTGAACTGGATCTCCTTGACCTGATCCTTTTCGATCATATCCACCATCTGGCTGTACTTCACCTCGTGGCTGGAGGATTTGTTGGCGGTATTGCCGGAATAGGCGCTGATGTAGTTCATCACCACCGTCAGCACCACGGCCCACGCCACCAGCGTCAGGATGCCGCGCATGCGGTTATTGTTTTTGTTGTTCTTGTTGTTGCGGTCGTTATTTGCCATAAAGCCCTCCTTGTGTAAAGAGCGGAAAGTCCTCTTGAAGTATAAACGTCAGTATATCATAAATTCATGTGGGTCACAAGCGGCACATGGTCGGATTTTCTGTAAAATTTCTATGAATCCTCCTTTATCTTGCCGGAGATGTATGGTATAATCAAATCCGTATGTATATCAAACCACGGAAAGGGACTGGTTTCCTATGAAAGAACAAACTGCTGCCGAGAAGCGCCGCCCGCTGCCTGAGGCGGAGGCCGACGGCATTATCGAGGGCCGCAACGCGGTCATTGAGGCCCTCCGCTCCGGAACGGCCATTGACAAGATCTATCTGGCCAAGGGCGAGACCGACAAGACCCTGGGCCATATCGCCTCAAAGGCCCGTGACGCGGGCATCGTGGTGGTGGAGGCCGACCGCCGCAAGCTGGACAACATGTCCCGCACCCACGCCCATCAGGGCGTGATCGCGCTGGCCGCCGTCCGGGAATATGTGACGGTGGAAAGCATCCTGCGCTCCGCCGCCGACAGGGGTGAGGCGCCGCTGCTGGTGGTCTGCGACGAGATCTCCGACCCCCACAATCTGGGCGCCATCCTCCGCACCGCCGAGTGCGCCGGCGCTCACGGCGTCATCATCCCCAAGCGCCGCAGCGCGGGACTGACCGCCATCGTGGCCAAGACCTCCGCCGGAGCCGTCAGCTATATGCCGGTGGCCCGTGTGGCCAACATCCCGTCCCTGCTGAAGGACCTGAAAAAGCAGGGCGTGTGGGTGTTCGGCACCGCAGCCGACGGAAACACCACCCTCTATAACGCCGATCTGAAGGGCCCGGCGGCCATCGTCATCGGCTCCGAGGGCGACGGCATGACCCGGCTGGTGTCGGAAAACTGTGACTTTCTGGTAAGCATCCCCATGAAGGGGCATATCTCCTCCCTGAACGCCTCCGCCGCCGCGGCCATCCTGCTGTATGAGGCGGTGCGTCAGCGGAGCTGAGGAAAAGGACATCCATGCGCAGGCAAGACGAGGAACAACTGCATACGCCCTCCGTCCCCGAGGACGAGAGCTTTACCCTTGAGTCCATCCTGGCCGAATACGGCAAGGGTGGGCGTCAGCCTGCCCAAGTGGAGGAAGCGCCGGAGCCCGCTCCGACGCCGGTGCCCGAACCGGAGCCTGAACCCATTCCGGAACCGGAGTCCGAACCGGAGGAGATCACCACCCGGCTGCCCAAAACGGAAAAGAAAAAGAGGAAGCTCCGGAAAAAGCAGGATACGGTGGAATTCCCGGTGATCCCCGCGGAGCCGGAGCCTGCCGCGCCGCATGTTCCACCCGCTCCGCCGGAGCCGGAGGAGGAGCTGCCGCCGGATCGGATATCTCTGAAAAACGTCATGCACGACACGGTGGACGCGGTGCTGGCGGAGAATGACGACGGCATCCTTGAGCCGCCGCCCACACTAAGGGAGCGGCTTCAGGGGCTGATGTCCCGCCGCCATGTCCGCCGCGGCCTGCCTCAGGACACCGAACAGCTGTGGGAGGAGCCGCAGCAAAGGCAGAAGCCGGAGCCGCCGCCGGAGCCGGAGCCTGACAGCGACGAGGCGTTCCGGGCGGAAAAGCGCCGGGCGAAGCATCTGCGCCGGGCGCTGACCGTTCTGACCTTCCCGGTGGCCGCGCTGCTGGCGCTGGCGATCCTGGACGGTCTGGGCTATATGCCCGCGGCGTGGATGGAAAGCGCCATGCTGCGCGCCCTTGTACCCTGCGGCGTGCTGCTGCTGGCGGCCATATTGGCGGCGGATGTGTGGCAGTATGCCTTCCGGGAAGTGAAGGGCGGCCATGTGACCAGCGCCCTGGGCGCGCTGCTGCTGACGCTTGCCGTGGCCTTTGACGGCATCGTGTCCGCCGCGGTCACCCAGGACGGCCATGCGCCCTTTGCCGCCACTGCGGCGCTGCTGATCTGGATGGAGCTGTGGGCGCTGCTGCTGCGGGCAGAGACGCGGCGGGAGGCGTTCCAGCTGGTGAATGTGGGCGGCGAGCCGCCCTATGTGGCCTCCTGCGTGGATGTGGGCCTATGCAAGCAGAAGGGAAGGCTTGCCGGGTTCTATCATATGACCGATAAGCCCGATCCCGCCCGCCGCTGGCAGTGGTATTTGACGCCACTGCTGCTGAGCGCCGCCACGGTGCTTGCCGCTGTGGTATGTCTGACGGGCCAGTGTATGGAGCGTTTCCTGTGGGTCTGGTCAGCCCATCTGACGGTGGCGCTGCCCCTGTCCCTGCCGCTGACGGCGGCCCTGCCTCTGCAGCGGCTCCAGCACCGGTTGACCCGGGGCGGCAGCGCCCTGGCCGGTTACGCCGGGGCTCCGGCCCTGAGCCGCAGCCGCCAGCTGCTGGTGACGGAGAACGATCTGTTCCCCACCGGCACCGTGGCCTTCAACGGCTATAAGGTCTACGGTGAGGAGCGGATCAAAATGCTCTCCTACGCCGCCGGTATGGCCCAGGAGGCCCACAGTCAGCTTGCGCCCCTGTTCCGCCAGCAGCTGGCGGCGGAGGGCGGCTTCTCCGCCCGTGTGGACGACCTGCGCTTCTGCGAGGAGGGCGGCGTCACCGGCACCATCCGGGGCGAAACGGTGGCCATGGGCAGCGCCTATTTCATGCGGAAGCAGAAGGTGCCCCTGCCCCATGACCTGAAGCTCCAGACCGGCGTCTTTCTGGCGGTCGACGGTGTGCTGGGCGCCATTTTCGTGATCAAGTACCAGCCCTCCCGCAATGTGGACTGGGCGCTGCGGGCGCTGCGCCGGGCCGGGCTGCGGCCTGTGCTGGCCGTCCGCAGCGGCAACGTGACGCCGGGACTGCTCAAGCGGAAGTTCGGCTTCGACGGCAAGCCGGTCTATCCCAACGTCTCCGCCCGGCTGGCCCTGTCCGATGTGATGGAGCAGCGGGGGAAGATCCCCAACGCCGTGATCTACCGGGAGGGGCTGATGCCTCTGGCGGAGGCGGTTATCGGCTCCCGCCGCCTGCGCAGCGTGGTCCGCACCGGTATATGGCTGTGCTATCTGGGCGCGGTGGTGGGCCTGCTGCTGACGTATTATCTCACCTCCGTGGGCAGCTACGGGACGCTCTCGCCGCTGTATATGCTGGGGTTCCTGGTGCTGTGGCTGCTGCCCACGCTGCTGCTGAGCGGACTGGCCAAGCGGTACTGACGGACGGCGTGAACAGAACGGAAAACCATAAAAGGAGCGGGCGGTCGGCCCGCTCCTTTTCGCCTCTTGTCGACCTGACCAGAAAAAGGAAAAGCGCCTTGTGGAAGTTGACGAAAAATCCCGCACATCACGGGATTTTTCATACAAATATCAAAAATAAAGGTTGTCAGACTTGAAAAACTGAGCTATAATCGTCATGTTGAGCGTATTGCGCGCGGCAGCGCCCGTGCGCTGGATCAAATTGAAGGGAGAACATAACCATTATGACTGCAAACGACATTCGCAATATCGCCCTGCTGGGCCACGGCGGCTCCGGCAAGACCTCTCTGGTGGAGCAGATGCTCTACATGACCAAGGGTATCGACCGTCTGGGCAAGACTGCCGACGGCAACACCACCTGCGACTACGACGCCGAGGAGATCAAGCGCCAGATCTCTATCTCTCTGGCCTTTGCTCCCGTCATGTATAAGGGTAAGAAGATCAACGTCATGGACGCCCCCGGCAACTTCGACTTCGCCGGTGAGGCCGTGTGCGCCATCCGCGCCGCCGAGTGCGCCGTGATCGTGGGCAACGCCAAGGACGGCATGTCCGTGGGTATGGAGCGTACCTGGAAGATGCTGGGCAAGAAGCCCCGCCTGATGTTCATCAACCGCGTGGAAGAGGCCAACGCCGACTACGCCTCCTGCGTCGAGGCTGTCAAGGCCAAGTTCGGCACCGCCATCGCCCCCATCGTGGCCACCAAGGCTGATGCCAACAAGGCCGTCACCGTGATCGTGGATCTGCTGCACAACAAGGCTTACGACGCCAAGGGCGAGTGCGCCATCCCCGCCGACATGGCCGACGAGGTGGAGTCCCTGCGCGCCGAGCTGATGGAGGCCGCCGCCGGCGCCGATGAGGAGCTGATGGAGAAGTTCTTCGAGACCATGGAGCTGTCCGCCGAGGA
>CAKTIE010000018.1 GCA_934565655.1 uncultured Oscillospiraceae bacterium | reverse complement strand
TTGTAGCTTAGGCATGAGAAGGAAAGAAACCCAGCCGGATGCGGGGCTTCCAACCAAAACTTATTGTAATAGGAGGATACTCGATGGAATATTTTGCCATGATCGGCCTGCTGTTTGCGCCGGTGGTCTGCCTGCTATGTACCGGATGGTTTTTCGTCCGCTGGAAGAATGAGCATGAGAATGAAGCACTGGCCCAGAAGAACCGCAAGATCTGCCGCGGCTTCCTGATCGCCGCCGTGGCCTCGCTGGTGGTGTTCGGCGGCCTGCACCTGATGTTCCCCATTACGCTGTAAAAACGGGGGAGTCCCCTTACCCCGCAAAAAAGCCGCCGAGCAGGCGGCTTTTTCGTGTCTTATCGCTATCGAATGGCGGCTTTGCTGGTAGCTGTGGAATAGGAAAATTAAAAGAGGAAAAGCGCGAGGACGGTTTGGGAAAATATACAATTCAAAATGGCATTTTTCTACAGCATGTCGCATATTTTTCCTTGAAAAGCCAGCAAGCTACGGTATACTTGTATTATAGAGAAGATGAGTTTGTACGGCTTTTGAGAATACATATTACAGAAAGGAAACGTAATAATGTTTTGCAGCAGATGCGGATGTGAAGTAAAAGAGGGGGCAGCTTTTTGTACAAACTGCGGTGCGCCGCAAAGAAAGGCGGCCGCTGATAACAGTAGCAACGGAAGAGGTGCAGATGGACGGCCGATCCATAGGACCCAGTATAATGTATTGAGCATTGTTGGCATGGCACTATCTTGCATTGCACTGATTATTTTTAATTGCTATGGCCTTGTTGGCCTTGCAGGGCTGATTGTATCTATAATCGGCCTTAAGAACTGTAAGAAGAATGACGAAGATGGAAGAGCATTTGCCATTATTGGCATTGTTGTGGGTGGTATTGCTATTCTGGCTGGAATTATCTCTCTGGTTGTTCTTTATGGGGTTCTTAACGGTAGCTTTTTTGATGCAATTTACGAGATGATTATTGGAATTGCCTCGGATATGTAACACATATTGATAAAATAGTGATCATAAAAAATGAGACTGCGTGAGCAGTCTCATTTTTTATGATATTCAGGAGACAATCAATCAAACACGGGATAGCCATCCTTCAGGCTCTCGTCGTAGATGGCGCGTTCGCCGCCGATGAACTTGGGGCGGACACGGGCGGCCAGCACAATGGCCTGACCAATGTGGTTCTGCTGGAGACGGACGGGAACGGCTACCTTCTTCAGGTGCATGCCGATCAGCGTGCCGCCGATGTCAAGGCCCGCGTCGGCCTTGATCTCCTCCAGCGCCACGGGATGGCAGAAGCTGTGGTAGGCGGCGGTGGCAAAGGAGCTGCCGGCCTTGGGCTGGGGCATCACGTTGACGATCTCGCCATTGGGGACGGCCTCGTGCTCCACGATGAGGGCGCGGTTCAGATGCTCGCAGCACTGGGCGGCGATGTAGACACCCATGGGAGCGAACACGCTGTTGAGCCCCTCGAAGATGGCATTGGCCACCTCGGGGGTGGACCAACTGCCCACGTTGTGGCCCACCACCTCGCTGGTGGAGCAGCCCACCACCACGATCTGGCCCTTGTGGAGTCTGGCGACCTCGGCCAGCTGACGGGCGGCGTTGGCGGCTTCTTCCTTCACCTGTACCAGAAGGTTCTTATTCTCTACGTCATGAACGGTTCCTGCCATAAAAAACACCTCATTTCAACGTATTGGAAAGCGCTTTGCGGACTCGCTGCCAAATCCGGCAGCGAGTCCGACTCATTGACAGTATTATATCACAGTTACACCTTTTCTGCAATACGGGTCTTTTGGGTGACCTTCAGCAGCACGAAGCCGATGACCAGACCCATGGCGGCCTGCACCAGATTGCCGGGGATGCTGGCGGCGGCGCCGATGCCCTTGCCCAGCAGCAGACCGGCATAGGCAAAGTAGCCCACCACCATGATGGCCTCGCCCACCACGCCGCTGACGATGGCGGCCACATTGGTGCGGCCCATGGCGTTGAAGATGAGGGCGGCCACCAGAGCGTCAAGACCCTTGATGATAAAGGTGCCGGGCGCGTAGTAGCCATAGCCGGACAGCAGGTCGGTCAGCATGGAGCCGATGCCGGCGGCAGCGCCGCCGTACCACGGGCCCAGCAGCCAGCCGGACAGCAGCACGAAGCAGTCGCCCAGGTTTACATAGCCGTTCATGGGGGAGGGGATCTGGATCACCATGGTGGCTACATAGGTCAAAGCGGCCATCAGAGCGCTGACCACCAGTTTACGAATTTTTTTATCAGACATTGTCATTGCCTCCTTGCATTTCTTGCTGGAATGTATTATAGTATTCTTTGGTATTATTAAAATATCCAAAATGAGACAAAATGTGCATACCAGATGGAGGGCGAGGCCATGCTGACCTACACCTTTGAAAAAAGCAGCGGCGTGAGCTTGTATGAGCAGCTCTACCGCCACATCAAGAGCGATATCCTGTCCGGCGTGCTGGCGGCGGGGGAGAAGCTGCCCAGCAAGCGGGCGCTGGCGGCCCATCTGGAGGTCAGCGTCATCACGGTGAAGAACGCCTATGAGCAGCTGATCGCCGAGGGATACATCTGCGGTGTGGAGAAGCGGGGCTACTACGTCATGCGCATCGACCAGCCGCTGACCGCCGCGCCGCCGCACATGGCGGAGACCATCGACGAGCCGCCGGAGCGCCAGTGGTTCATGGATTTCGTCACCAACTCCACCGCCGCCGAGTACTTCCCCTTTGCCACATGGACGAAGCTGCTGCGGCAGACCATACTGGAGCAGGACACCCGGCTGCTGCGGCCCACGCCCTCCACCGGCGCGCTGGAGCTGCGGCAGGCCATCGCGGATTATCTGCACCAGTTCCGGGGCATGACGGTGTCGCCCCGGCAGATCATCGTGGGGGCCGGGACGGAGACGCTGTACACCCTGCTGATCCAGCTGCTGGGCCGGGAGAAGTGCTACGCCGTGGAGGATCCGGGGTACAGCAAGATCGGCAGCATCTATCGCAGCAATCAGGTGCAGCTGCGGCATGTGGCGCTGGACGAGAGCGGCCTTTCCTGTCAGGCGCTGCGGCAGACGGACGCCGACGTGGTGCATATCTCGCCCAGCCACCACTATCCCACCGGTATCGTCATGCCCATCGCCCGCCGTCATGAGCTGCTGCGCTGGGCCGACGAGGGAGAGGGGCGGTACATTCTGGAGGACGACTATGACAGCGAGTTCCGCTTTGTGGGACGGCCCATCCCCACGCTGTTCTCCGACGATGAGCACCAGCATGTCATTTATCTCAATACCTTCTCCAAGACCATCGCGCCGTCCATCCGCATCAGCTATATGCTGCTGCCGCCCCGGCTGCTGGAGAACTATCGGGAGAAGCTGGGGTTCTATTCCTGCACGGTGTCCAGCTTCGAGCAGTACACGCTGGCGGAGTTCCTGTCACGGGGCCACTATGAGCAGCATCTGAACCGGATGCGTAAGCGCTATCGCCAGAAGCGGGATGCGGTCATCGACTGCATCCTGTCCGGGCCGCTGGCAGGCCGTGCGGAGATCATGGAGCAGGACGCGGGACTGCACTTTCTGGTGCGGCTGGACACCACGCTGCCGGATGCGACGCTGCGGCAGCGGGCGGCGGAGCGGGAACTGCGGCTGGCGCTGCTGTCGGATTACTACCGCCATGGCGAGGATGCGCCCCACCATGTGCTGGTGGTGAACTATTCCGGTATCGAATTGGAAAAACTGCCCCGGGCGCTGGCGCGTCTGGCGGAGATCATCAAGGAGTGATAGTATGTACGACGAACTGACGAAAGAGGACATTCAGAAGATGCAGGAGGAGATCGACTATCGGGTGCAGCAGCTGCGGCCCAAGCTCATCGAGGATGTGCAGACGGCCCGCGCCTTCGGCGATCTCAGCGAGAATTTTGAGTATAAGTGCGCCAAGCAGGAGAAGAACCGCAACGACAGCCGCATCCGCTACTTACAGCGGATGATCAAGACCGCCAAGGTCATCGGCGACAAGTCCACGGCGGACACGGCGGGCCTTTATGACACGGTGGAGATCCTGATGGAGAACACCGGCCGCAGCCGCACCATCCAGTTGGTGACCACCCTGCGGCAGGACGCCCTGAAGGGCTGGATCAGCAAGGAATCCCCCGTTGGCCGGGCTGTTATGGGCCACAAGGCGGGGGAGCGGGTCTATGTGGAGATGGAGAACGGCGGGGGGTACTATCTGACCATACAGTCCATCACCAAGGGCAGCGACGACGGCTCGATCCCTATCGGCAGCTTTTAAGGAGGAACGGCCATGACCTTGCAGCAATTGCGGTACGTCACCGCCGTGGCGGAGAGCGGCACCATCAGCGGCGCGGCCAAGGCGCTGTTTATCTCCCAGCCCAGCCTGACCGCCGCCATCCAGGAGCTGGAGAAGGAGATGGGCATTACCATCTTCCTGCGCACCAATCGCGGCGTGGTGCTGAGCCGGGAGGGGGACGAGTTCCTGGGCTATGCCCGGCAGGTGCTGATGCAGGCGGAGCTGCTGGAGGAGCGCTACGGGGCCCAGTCCAGCCATCGACAGCAGTTCGCCGTGTCCGCCCAGCACTATAACTTTGCGGCCCGTGTGTTTGCCCGTGTGGTGCGGGATATGGGCGGCGAGAAATACAGCATGGCCTTCCGGGAGACCACCACCTATGAGGTGATCGAGGACGTGGGCCTGATGCGCAGCGAGGTGGGTGTGCTGCTGATGACGGAGCAGAACGCTCCGGTGCTGCGGCGGCTGTTCCGGGAGTACGAGCTAACCTATACGGAGCTGGTGCAGAAGGATGCAACCGTGTATGTGGACAAAAATCACCCGCTGGCGGGCCGGGGCGAGGTGACGGAGGAGGAGCTGGCGCCCTATCCCTGCGTGACCTTTGAGCAGGGAACCCACAACGCGGTGTTCTTCTCGGAGGATATCTCCATGCCGGCGGTGACGCCACGGCACATTCTGGTGCGGGACCGGGCCACCGCCAACGACCTGACCCGCGAGATCAACGCCTATCAGCCGGGTATCGGGCTGGACGACGAGGTATCGCGGACCGTCTATCAGTCCAGCATGCTGTATCTCAACCCCCGCAAGCAGGTGAGTCTGGGATATATTGTGCGCAATAACATGCTGCTCAGCCCCATGGCACAGGCGTACATTCAGGCCATGGAGGACTATGCGGAGCGGTATAAGCAGTCCAATATGGTATAGGTTAAAACTATAAAAAACTTAGTTTTCACGTATTTTACAAATGGCAAAAGCTGTAGTATCATCATACCTGTAAAGAGCAAAACACAAAACACAAAAATACAGAATGATGAAAGGAGTTTTTGCTATGAAAAAGACAACTGCTGTGGTGCTGGCCCTGCTCCTGACATTGGTGGTGCTGGGCACATTCGTTTCCATCGTGACGGGCTGGTTCAATCCTGTGGTGAAGGTCACGGGCCTGCTGCTGTGCTACCTGATCTTCGCCGATCTGGCGGTCATCTGTGGTCTGATAGCCGGCGCCTATAAGGCATAATATATCTTACTGCTTACCATTTATTTCCTCTCTCAACCTCTTCCAAAGCGAAAAGCGGCTGTGCGATGCACAGCCGCTTTTCGCGTGGGGGGATGAATATTTGGATGTGTAGGGGCCGGCGTCCTCGACGGCCCGCACGGCGCAAGAAACTTTTCCGATAAACGACGGGGCGTCGAGGACGCCGCCCCCTACGAGTGAGCTGTGGCAGTCGTATGCAACCCGCTTACAGCAGCTCCTCAAAGCTGCGGATGCAGCGGTGGCACACCGTCTGCATCTCGTCCCAGGAGACGTGGAAAAACTCGTCGTACACGCCGATGACGGTCATTCCGGCGGCGCGGGCGCTGCGGCAGGCGGCGATGGAGTCGTCAAAAATGGTGCAGTCCGCAACGTCTACGCCCAGCAGCTCCGCCGTGCGGCGGTAGATGGCAGGCTCCTTTTTGTCCATGCCCAGCTCCTGGGCAAAGTAGATATGCTCGAAATAGGGCTTCAGGCCCAGATGCTCCAGCGCCGCGTGACAGTGGGCCGGGACACTGGAGGTCAGGACGGCCATCCGCTCTCCGGCGGCCCTGCACTTCTCCAGATAGGCCACCACGCCGGGCTTTACCGGCACACTGGTGGTATAGAGATCGCCGGCCATCTCCATCCACTCGGCCATGATCTCGTCGGTGGATTCACTGAGATGGCAATACTCCTTGGTGAAAATAGCGGCCTTGGGGAACACAGTGTGGGCCACGCCCTCGTAATACTCGTGGGTATAGGGCAGGCCCCGCTTGGCGAGAAACGCGGTGTCCACGTCCCGCCAGATGCCATTGGAGTCGATGAGGGTGCCGTCCATGTCAAAAATCAGCATAGGTTTTCTCCTTACAGGTCGGTGGTATAGAAGCGCCAGAGGAAGTCCACGGCTTCCTGGGCATAGTCGATGCCGATGCGCTTTCCGGTTTGAATGGTGAAGGGGCGGGGCGGCCGGTCGGGCAGGCCCGCGTCGGACAGGGAGGTGCAGAGGAACAGCGCCTCCCCCGTGGTCAGGTCGAGGCCGTTCTGGCGGCGGTCAAGCCCCAGGGCGCGGCAGCATTTACCGGGGCCGTTCAGCAGGTTCTTCCGCTGGTAGGGCGTCAGCTCGTCCGGGGCTTTTCCGTACCGCAGGCGGCAGATGGCATCCAGCCCGTGTACCGGTGTCAGGCCCCGCAGCAGTACGGCGGAGGGCTCGCCCTCCGGCTCGGTGACGAAGTTCAGGCAGCAGTGCATGCCGTAGATGAGATAGATGTAGGCGTGGCCCGGCGGGCCGAACATGGTGGCGTTGCGGGCGGTCTTATGGTAGCCGTAGGAGTGGGCGGCCTTGTCGATGGCGCCCACATAGGCCTCCGTTTCCGTGATGCGGCACACCAGCAGCGCCCCCTCATACCGCCGTACCAGATAGCAGCCGATGAGGCTGCGGGCGATATCCACCGTATTTCCCGTATAAAAATTCCGACAAAGTATTGCCATTTTCGCCCTCCGGTGGTATAGTGCTTTTGCACATTTTAGCATGATTTGAAAGAAAAAACAAGAAAAAGGAAGTGTTGCCGTGATGCCTGTGTACAACTATAAAAAGGGTCTGACCGCCATGCTGGGGTGTTTCCTGATCTGGGGGTTCCAGCCGCTGTACTGGTATCTGTGCGGCGAGATGGACACCTTCTTCCTGATGGCCAGCCGCATCGTATGGGCGGCGGTGTGCTGCGTGCTGATATTGTGGATGCAGGGCAAGCTGCCCCAGCTGGCGGCGGCCTTTAAGGATAAGCAGGTGCTGAAGCGGGAGATCCCGGCGGCGGTGTTCCTGTTCGGTGACTGGATCGTGTATCTGTGGGCGGTGCAGAACGGCCGTGTGCTGGAGTGCTCCCTGGGCTACTATATCCAGCCGCTGGTGGTGTTCGCCTTCGGCGCGGTGATCTTCAAGGAGAAGATCTCGTGGCGGCACTTTGTGATCATCGCCATTGTGGTGGTGGGCATCGTGCTGAGCACCAGCGGCTTCGGCGGCGTGCCCTATGTGACCATCGCGCTGGCTACTATGTTCGCCATTTATGCCGCCATCAAGAAGAGCCTGACCATTGATTCCATCGTCAGCACCACCATGGAGATCATTATGATGGTGCCGGTGGCTATCGTGTTCGTGCTGTGCTGCCGCATGGGCGACAACGGCATGGGCAGCCTGACGGTGGTGCGGCAGCTGCTGCTGATGGGCTCCGGCGTGGTGACGGCGGTCCCCATGCTGTTCTACGCCATCGGCGTGCGGAATCTGCCCCTGATGACCACCGGTATCTGCCAGTACCTCAGCCCCACGCTGGCCATCTTCTGCGGTATGATCATGGGCGAGAGCCTGACCAAGGAGAAGCTGGTGAGCTTCTGCTTCATCTGGGCAGGCGTGATTCTATATACCCTCAACAGCATCTATGAGGAGAAAAAGCGCAACAAAACCGCGGCGTAAGGAGGAGAACCAATGAATATTACAGTCTATTTAGGCGCCAACGAGGGCAACGACCCGGCACTGGGCCGGGCAGTCCGCGAGCTGGGACAATGGATCGGCGGAAACGGCCACACACTGGTCTACGGCGGATCAAAGACCGGACTGATGGGCGAGATCGCAAAAAGCGTTCTGGATGCCGGCGGGAATGTGACCGGCGTGGAACCGCAGTTCTTTATGGATGAAGGCTTCCAGTATGACGGCCTGACGGAGCTGATTGTCACAAAGGATATGGCGGAGCGCAAGACGAAGATGATCCAGCTGGGCGATGCCTTCATCGCCTTCCCCGGCGGTACCGGTACGCTGGAAGAGATTGCGGAGGTCATGTCCAAGGTATCGCTGAAGCAGCTGGACGCGCCGTGCATCCTCTATAACCTGAACGGCTACTATGATGACCTGAAGGCGCTGCTGGGGCATATGATCGAAAAGGGCCTTTCCTCGCCGGAGCGGCAGGAGGGGATCTACTTTGCGGAGGATCTTGCGCAGATCCGGGCGATACTGGAGAAGAAATGAGACAATGGAGCGCGGCGAACGCCGCGCTCTGCTGCGCTGTAAAGCGCGGGGGAGGAAAATATGAAGGTATGGGAGACGGAGCGGCTGGTGATCCGGGAGGCCGCTGCGGTGACAGCGCGGGAGTTGGCGGATTTCCATCGGCGCAACCGGGAATTCATGAAGGTCTATGCCCCGGAGCGGGAGGATGCCTACTATACGGAAGCCTTCTGGCAGGAGGAGCTGCGGCAGCAGCTGGCGGAGGAGACGGAGGATCGCAGCCGCCGCTTCTACCTGTACCGGAAGGCGGAGCCGGAGACGCTATGCGGCTATGTGGCCCTGTCCAACATCGTCCGGCGGGCGTTTCAGTCCTGCTTCATGGGCTATCAGATGGACGAGTGCCGGGTGGATCAGGGCTATATGACCGAGGCGGTGACCCAGGTGGTGCGCATCGCCTTTCAGGAGCTGCGCCTGCACCGGATCGAGGCCAACATCATGCCGTGGAACAAACGGTCGCTGCGGGTGGCGGAAAAATGCGGCTTTGTCAGCGAGGGTGTGTCCCGCGCCTACCTGCGGATCAACGGGAAATGGGAGGATCATGTCCACATGGTGCGGCTGAACGAGGCGTGGACGGAATAAGGCCGGTCTGAAAATTTTCCCGCAGGTGCTTTTCAAATGCGGCGCGGGGTGTTATACTGAAAAAAGAGAGCAATTTTTGCCATGATATCCAATCGGAAAAGGAGCAAATGATCATGAAAAAAACCGTATTGCGCAGCTATGCCAATCTGATTGCCCGCGCGGGCATTAACATCCAGCCGGGTCAGGAGGTCTTTATCCAGGCCGACCTGGATCAGCCGGAGTTCGTGAAAATGCTGGTGGAGGAGTGCTATAAGTGCAAGGCCAGGAAGGTGGTGGTGGACTGGAGCTATCAGCCGCTGGAGAAGCTCCATTACCGTTACCGCACGCTGACCACCCTGGGCAAGATGGACAACTATGAGGAGGCCCGGTGGCAGCACTATGTGGACACCATCCCCTGCCGCATCTACCTGCTCAGCGAGGATCCCGACGGTCTGAAGGGCATCAATCAGGAGAAGATGGCCAAGGCCCAGCAGAAGCGCTATCCCATTATCAAGCCCTATCGTGACGCCATCGAGAACAAGTACCAGTGGTGCATCGCCGCCGTACCCGGCAAGGCATGGGCCAAGAAGCTGTTCCCGGAGCTGCGGCCCACCGCCGCCGTGGAAAAGCTGTGGGAGAACATCCTGGCCTGCTCCCGCGTGGACGAGGCGCCCATTGCCGCATGGGAGGCCCACAACAAGGATCTGCACGACCGCTGCGCCTATCTCAACAGCCTGCACATCGAGAAGCTGCACTATACCAGCGCCACCGGCACCGACTTCACCGTGGGCATGATCCCCGAGGGCCGGTTCTGCGGCGGCAGCGAGAAGAGCTTGCAGGGCATCGTCTTTAACCCCAACATCCCCAGCGAGGAGTGCTTCATCTCTCCCAAGCGGGGCGAGGCCGAGGGTATCGTCTATTCCACCAAGCCCCTGAGCTATCAGGGCCAGCTGATCGATAAGTTCTGGATCAAGTTCCATGAGGGCAAAGCCGTGGAGTGGAACGCCGAGGTCAACAACCAGCTGCTGACCAAGCTGATCACCATGGACGAGGGCAGCGCCTATCTGGGCGAATGCGCGCTGGTGCCCTACGATTCCCCCATCAGCAACTCCGGCGTGCTGTTCTACAACACGCTGTTTGACGAGAATGCCGCCTGCCATCTGGCGCTGGGCATGGGCTTTGCCGACACCATCGAGAACTTCCATGAGCGGACGCTGGAGGAGTGCCGCGCGCTGGGCGTCAACGACTCCATGATCCACGAGGACTTCATGATCGGTTCCGAGGATATGAACATCGACGCCATCTGCGCCGACGGCAAGACCGTTCCCATCTTCCGCAACGGCAACTGGGCCTTCTGAGAAAGAAAAAAGTGTACAGGAGCGGGGTATACCCCCGCTCCTGTTTTTTAACGGCGTTTCGTCCGGACTCCGGCAGCTTTTGCTGCGCGCGCGGCGCTATTCCGACGAAAAAACCAATTTCTTCCAATACAAAGAAAAAATTTCTCTCATTTCGCCAATTTGCTCTTGATATATATATATATATATATTATAATGGTTCCGACAAACGGGATATATCATCCTCTGCTGTATCCCGCGAAATAAACGCATACGCAAAGAGATGCGAAAGGAGAACGAGTAAATGAAGAAAATTGTAAGCGTGCTGCTGTGCCTGGTCATGATGATGAGCCTGTGCACCGTGGCGTTTGCGGCTCCGGCTAACCCCTGTGGTACTGATTGCTGGGGCAACAAGCAGGTACCCCATAGCGCTACGACTCATGACAATGTTTGCTCCAAGTGCGGCTATGTCTGGAGCACAACTGAGTGCGTGTTCGATCAGGGTAATCCCTGCATCTGCGGCAATACCAAGCCTGTTGCGACGGAGCATGACTGCTGGAAGAATCTTGGCTATGAGAATCTGAAGGATGGCCATCACAAGGTGTACTGCACGAAGTGCGAGAAGGTTCTGACTGCATCCGCCGAGTGCGTGTGGGAGAACGGTACTGCTTGCGTTTGCGGTTCTACTAAGCCTGTTGCGACGGAGCATGACTGCTGGGAAAATCTTGGCTACGAGAATCTGAAGAACGGCCATCATAAGGTGTATTGCACGAAGTGCGAGAAAGTTCTGACTGCATCCGCCGAGTGCGTGTGGGAGAACGGTACTGCCTGCATTTGCGGTTCTACCGAGCCTGTCTGCAATCACATGGGCAACCACTGGATCTACACTCCCGTCACCGCTATCACTCACAGCGTCACCTGCGCTGACTGCAAGGTTGTTGAGACCGCTTCCACCGAGTGCGTGTTCACCGATGGCAAGTGCATCTGCGGCAATGTGGAGCCTTCCTGCGACCACATGGCCAACAACTGGACCTACACTCCTGTTACCGCTACTACTCACAGTGTTACCTGCAACGTCTGCAAGGCTGTTGTGACGGAGTCCACTCCCTGCGTGTTCACCGACGGTAAGTGCATCTGCGGCAACGTGGAGCCTGATTGCGATCACATGGGCAACCATTGGATCTACACCCCCGTCACCAAGACCACTCACAGCGTCACCTGCGCTGACTGCAACGTTGTTGTGACCGCTTCTACCGAGTGCGTGTTCGAGAATGGCAACCCCTGCGTCTGCGGCAACGTGGAGTGCAAGCATGAGGGTGCTCAGAAGCTGGTTCCCAACAAGGACAAGAAGACCCATAACGCTTACTGCCCCGTGTGCAATGAGCTGATGGCTGAGAAGATCCCCCACACCTATCAGTACGACAAGAATGGCGAGTTTGTTGGCCGCGGCGGCAAGTACTGCCTGTGCGGCGCTAAGAAGCCCGCTTCTTCCGGCGGTTCCACCACCGGCACGACGACTGCCACCACCAAGTCCCCCAAGACCGGTGATATGGGCGTTGTCCTGTACGCTGCTACCGCGCTGCTGTCCCTGAGCGGCACCGCCGTGGTGATCAAGAAGCGCAAGAACGACAAGTAAGTTTTTGACCTACACGTAAGCTTTTATATAGGCAGAGGGAACAGAGAGCCTGTCGCGCTATGCGGCAGGCCTTCTGTTTTTTGGGGGGGACTGCCGTATCGTCAACCCCTCAGTCACGGCATGCGCCGTGCCAGCTCCCCTTACACAGGGGAGCCTTTGAAGCCGTAGCACGCGGCGAACATTGGCGCGCAAATTCCGGGCTTTCCAAGGGGCGAAAAATACGGTATAATAGCAGGGAAAATGCGGAACGGAGAGAGGAGAAACGCCTATGCTGACCATATGGATCGGCCGCGCGGGAAGCGGCAAATCGGCGCGGGTGCTGGAGACCATGGGCCGGGAACGGGAGAACCGTCCCCAGCTTCTGCTGGTGCCGGAGCACACGTCCCATGAGGCGGAGCTGGATCTGTGCCGCGCCTGCGGCCCTACCGCCAGCCGCAATGCCGAGGTGCTGACCTTTCAGAGCCTTGCCAACCGCGTGCTGGGCGAGACCGGCGGTCTGGCGGAGGTGACGCTGGACAACGGCGGCAAGCTGCTGACCATGCGGCGGTGCTTACAGGAGCTGCACAGCAACCTGAAGGTGTTCGGGCGGCCCTCCCAGCGGGCGGCGTTCCTGCACCAGCTGACCACGCTGGCCGACGAATTCTACGCCTATCAGATCGCGCCGGAGACGCTGTACCGCCATGTGGCGGACATGGAGGGCGCCATGGGCGACAAGCTGCGGGATGTGGCGCTGATCTTTGCTGCCTATGACGCGCGGCTGCGCAATGGGGAGACGGATGTGCGCTCCCGCGTGCAGAAGCTCCATGACAGCCTGCCCCAGTCCCATTATCTGGACGGGAAGGATCTGTATTTGGATGGCTTTTCCTTCTTCAACAAGCAGGAGGAGAGCGTGCTGACGCTGGCGCTGCGGCGGTGTCACAGCGTGACGGTGACGCTGCTGGGCGACCGGAGCGGGCAGCTGTTCCAGAATGCCGCCGCCCAGAAGGAGCGGCTGGTGCGCATGGCCCGCGAGGCGGGGGTGGAGTGCCGTCTGGCCTATCTCTCCCGGCAGGAGGACAGCCCGCTGGGCCATCTGGAGCGCCATTGCTTCGGCAGCGACGCAGTATGGGAGGAGGAGACCGATGCGGTGGCCCTCTATCAGGCGGCTACCGCCTATACCGAGGTGGAGTATGTCTCCGCCCGGATCCGGCAGCTGGCGGCACAGGGCTATCGCTATCGGGATATTGCCGTGGCCAGCCGCAGCATGGATAGCTATGGGCCGCTGCTGGAGTCGGTGTTCCGGCGTGACGGCATCCCTGCCTATATCAGCCGCCGCAGCGACATTCTGGAAAAGCCGGTGATGACGCTGCTGCTGTCCGCCGTGGACGCGGTGACCGGCGGCTTTGAGTATGAGGACATGTTCCGCTATCTGAAAACCGGCATGACCGGCGTGACGGCGGCGGAGTGCGACCTGCTGGAAAACTATGTGATCCGGTGGGATATCCGGGGGAATATGTGGCTGCGGGACGTGCCGTGGACGCTGAATCCCGACGGCTACGGACTGGACATGACGGAGGAGCGCACGGTTCGGCTGGAGGAGATCAACCGCATCCGGGAAAAGGTGCGCGGGCCGCTGTCGGCGCTGGCCGACGGCCTGAAGCGGCGGCCTGCCGCGCGGGACAAGGCGCGGACGCTGTATGAGTTCGCGGCGGCGGCCGGTGTGCCGGACGCCCTGCGGGAGAAGGCGGATGAACTGCTTTCGGCGGGACAGGTGCAGCTGGCGGAGGAATACGCCCAGCTGTGGCAGATCTTCTGCGACGTGCTGGATCAGTTTGTGGAGATCCTGGGGGATACGGAGCTGGACGGCGAGGAGTTCGCCAGACTGCTGCGGCTGGTGCTGACCCAGTACAGCGTGGGCACCATCCCCGCCACGCTGGATCAGGTGAAGGTCAGCGAGATCACCCGCAACGACCGCCACCGGGTACGGGTGCTGTTTCTGCTGGGAGCCAACGACCACCTGCTGCCCAAGATCGAGAAGGACGGCGGCGTGCTGGACAGCGACGACCGGCAGGCGCTGGCTCAGCGGGATATTCCCCTGTCGGACGCCACCTTTGACGCGCTGGACAACGAATTGCAGAATATCTACGCCTGCCTTGCCCAGCCCACGGAGCAGCTGCATATCTCGTGGCCGGTCACCGATGTGACCGGTGCGGAGCTGCGGCCCTCCTTTGTGGTGGAGCGGGTGCGGCTGCTGTTCCCAAGGCTGAAGGTACAGCGGGAGGACGGCGCCTACCGCATGACGCTGCCTGCCACGGCCCTGTGCGCCGCCGGGGAGAATGAAGCCCTGCGGCGGTATTTCCAAGGGCAGCCCCGGTACGCGGCAGCTCTTGCCGCCATGGCCCGCGCCCGGCGGATGGAGCGGGGACGGCTCTCGCCGGAGGCGGTGCAGTCATTGTACGGCCGCTCCATCGCCATGTCTGCCAGCCGCATCGACCGGGTGAAGTCCTGCCATTTTGGCTATTTCATGGAATACGGCCTGCGGGCCAGGGAGCGGAAAAAGGCGGGTTTTGAGGCCCCGGAGGTGGGTACCTTCCTGCACTATCTGCTGGAAAACGTGAACCGCGAGGTGAAGGAGCAGGGCGGCTATGGACAGGTGGATGACGAGGCGCTGCGCCATATGGTGAAGCGCTATGTGGAGCGCTATGCCGCCACGCAGATACAGGAGTATCAGAACAAGTCCGCCCGCTTCCGGTATCTGTTCAGCCGCCTGCGGGAGACGGCGTATACCATCATATTGAATATTGCCCGGGAAATGCGGCAGTCGGATTTCCAGCCGGTGGAGTTCGAACTGAGCTTCGGCGGACGGGACGGCCATCTGCCTGCCATCACCGTGCGGGAGGGCGGCGCGTCGCTGTCGGTGTCCGGCAAGGTGGACCGTGTGGACGGCTGGCTCCATGACGGGAAGCTGTACCTGCGGGTGGTGGACTATAAGACCGGCAAAAAGAGCTTTGACCTGACGGATATCCGCTACGGACTGGGCATCCAGATGCTGCTGTATCTCTTTACGCTGGAGCGGGAGGGACAGGCGTATTTCGGCTATCCCATCGTACCCTGCGGCGTGCTGTATCAGCCTGCCCGCAGCGTGATACTGCGGCAGGATCGGAACATCAGCGACGAAAAGCTGAAGGCGGCGCTGGAGAGCGAGCTGCGCCGCACGGGGCTGGTGCTGGGCGAGCCGGAGGTGCTGCGGGCCATGGAGCACAGCGCGCTGGAGACGCCCTGTTATCTGCCCATCAGCGTGAAGAAGGACGGCACGCTGTCCGGCGACATCGCCACGGCGGCCCAGCTGGGCCATCTGGGGCGGTATGTGGACCGGCTGCTGCACCAGATCGCCGGAGAGATCGCCCACGGCAACATCGACGCCGATCCCTATGCCCGTGGGCCTCAGGACAGCGCCTGCACCTACTGCGCCTTTGCCTCGGCCTGCTATTTTGACGAGAGCCGGGACAAGCGGCGGCAGCTGCATAAGACGGACAGCGGCGAATTCTGGGCCATGCTGGAGAAGGAGAACGGAGAGGAGGTGCGTCATGGCGAAAATTGAATTGACCCCTGACCAGCGCGCCGCCGTGGAGAACCGGGGCGGGAGCCTGCTGGTATCCGCCGCTGCAGGTTCCGGCAAGACCAAGGTGCTGGTGGAGCGGCTGTTTCGCTACATCACACAGGAGCAGTGCGCGGTGGACGATTTCCTCATCATTACCTATACCAAGGCCGCCGCGGCGGAGCTGCGGGGCAAGATCGCCGCGGAGCTGGCCAAGCGGGTGGCGGAGCATCCGGAGGACGGCCATCTGCGCCGCCAGCTGTTCCGGGTGTATCAGGCGGACATCAAGACGGTGGACGCCTTCTGTGCTGCGCTGCTGCGGGAGAATACCTATCTGCTGCCGGCCGTGGAGGGCCACAGTCTGACGCCGGATTTCCGCGTGCTGGACGAGCAGGAGGCGGCGCTGGTCAAGGAGCGCGTGCTGGGCCGGGTGCTGGAGGACTTCTACGCCCATATGGACGATAAAGCGGAGCAGCTGGCGGAGACGCTGGGTGCGGGCCGGGATGACCGGGCGCTGGAAAAGCTGGTGCTGGAGCTGCACCGCAAGCTGCAAAGCCATCCCTATCCGCTGCAATGGCTGGAGAAGGTCCGCCGGGAGTGGGAGACGCTGCCGGAGGAGCTGGGCCAGTCCCCCTACGGTCAGGTGATCATGGCGGATGTCGCCGCCAAAGCGGACTTCTGGGCCGCGCAGCTGGACAAGACGGCGGACGGCATCACCGACGACGCGGTGGCCGCGGCCTATGCCGACCGGATGACGGAGACCGCCGCTCAGCTGCGGCAGCTTGCCGGGGCACAGGGCGACTGGGCCGCCATGGCGGCCATCCGGCCTGCCTTCCGCCGCATGGGCGCGGTGCGGGGCGAGAACCCGGAGAAGGAGCGGATCCAGGCGCTGCTGAAGCCCTGCAAGGACGCGCTGAAGAAGCTGACGGCGCCCTTCGAGACGCCGCAGAAGGAATTGCTGGCGGACATGGCCGTGATGGCGCCCGCCATGCTGGCGCTGACCGACCTGACGGCGGAATTCACCCGCCGCTATCAGGCGGAGAAGGTGCGGCGCAATGCCATGGACTTCTCGGATCAGGAGCACTACGCCATTGAGCTGCTGCTGGCGGAGGGACAGCCTACGGAGCTGGCGCGGCAGGTGGCGGGCCGTTACCGGGAGATCATGGTGGACGAATATCAGGACACCAACGATGTGCAGAACTGCATTTTCTCCGCCATCTCCCGGCAGGAGCAGAACCTGTTCACCGTGGGCGACGTGAAGCAGAGCATTTACCGCTTCCGTCTGGCCGACCCCACCATCTTCCTGCGGAAATACAACGCCTACGCGCCTGCCGCGCAGGCGGAGGACGGCCAGCCCCGCAAGGTGCTGCTGAGCCAGAACTTCCGTTCCCGCGCCAGCGTGCTGGACGCCTGCAACGCCATCTTCCAGAGCATCATGTCGGCGGAGATGGGCGAGATGGACTACGGCCCGGAGGAGCGGCTGAACTTCGGTGCGGCCTACTATCCGCCCCACGAGGACACGGCGGCGGAGTTCCATCTCATCGACGTGTCCGATACGGAGGAGGAGCACTTCGACCGCACGGCGGTGGAGGCCCGGTTCGTGGCGGACCGCATCAGCCGTATGCTGGACGAGGGCTACCGCGTCAATGGCGGCGACGGCCTGCGCCGGTGTACGCCGGAGGATTTCGTGATCTTGATGCGCTCGCCCCGCAGCCGGCTGAAGGCCTTCACGGCGGCGCTGGCGGCGCGGGACATCCCCTGTGCCGCTGATGAGAGCAGCGACTTCTTCTCCTCGGTGGAGATCGCCGTGGTGTGGTCGCTGCTGCAGATCATCGACAATCCCCGGCAGGACGTGCCGCTGATCTCCGTGCTGCGTTCGCCGCTGTTCGGCTTTACGCCGGATCGTCTGGCGGCCATCCGCGCCCTGCGGCGGGAGGGGGACTACTACGACGCCCTGCTGCTGGATGAGAGCGAGGATACCCAGGCGTTTTTGCAGACACTCTCGCAGTTGAGGGATGCCGCCCGGGACGAGCCGGTGGATGAGCTGCTGTGGCATATCTACAACACCTGCCACTGTGTGGCGGTGTTCGGAGCCATGCCGGGCGGGCAGGCCCGGAAGGACAATCTGGTGGCGCTGTATACCTACGCCCGGCAGCTGGCCGGAGCGGGGAAGAAGAGCGTATTCGATTTTGTAGCCCATCTGCGGACGCTGCTGGAAAACGGCGACGCGCCGGATCTCTCCACCCGCCAGAGCGCGGGCGGCGTACAGATCATGTCCATCCACAAGTCCAAGGGACTGGAATTCCCCATTGTGTTCCTGTGCGACCTCAGCAAGCGGTTTGACCCGCGGGACGTGCAGGAGCCGGTGCTGGTGCATCCGGTGCTGGGCCTTGGCACCGAGTGCGTGGACAGGGAGCGCCGTATCAGGTACGACACCGTCAGCAAGACGGCGGTGGCTCTGCGCTTACAGCGGGAGAGCAAGTCCGAGGAGATGCGCATCCTGTATGTGGCTATGACCCGCGCGCAGGAGAAGATGATCGCCGTGGACTGCATGCGGAAGGCCTGCAAGCGGGTGGCTGATCTGGCGGGCGTGGCAGGTGTGCCGACGCCGCCGGAGTCGGTGGCGGCGGGCCGGTGTCTGGGCGATTGGGTGTTGCTGCCGCTGCTGTGTACCGCGCCGGGCGCGAAGCTGTGCCAATGGGCGGATGTCACGCCGCCTGCGCTGACGGCGGAGGACGGCGGCTGGCAGGTGTATCTGTGGGAGAATCCCACCTCCGCCGCGCAGGCTACGGCAGAGGACGGCGTGTTGGCCGATCTGCCCGGGGAGACGGACTTCGATCCCGCGCCGCTGGAATGGGCGTATGACCATCCCTGCGCCACGGTCACCCCCGGCAAGGTGACGGCTACCCAGCTGAAGGGCCGCGCCATCGACGAGGAGATCGCCCAGGGCGCACCCACCCGGCGGCGGGCGGTGCTGTTTGAAAAACCGAAATTCCTGCGGGAGGTTACCGGTCTGACGGCGGCGGAAAAGGGAATGGCCGTTCACGCCGTGATGCAGTACATCGACTTCCGCACGCCGCCCACGGCGGACGCCGTGGCGGGCGAGGTGGAGAAGCTGGCACGGCGGCGGCTGCTGACGGCCCAACAGGCCGCGGCGGTGGACTGCGCCATGGTGGCACGGTTCCTGTCCTCGCCGCTGGCGGAGCGCATTCGGCAGGCAAAGCAGGTCTGGCGGGAGTACCGCTTCACACTGCTGACGGACGCGGCGCTGTACGATCCGGCGGCAGCTGGGGAGGAGCTGATGCTGCAGGGCGTGGTGGACTGCGCCTTCGAGACGGCGGAGGGCGGCCTTGTAGTGGTGGACCTCAAGACCGACCGTATCACGGCAGAGCAGCAGGCTCAGCGGGCCGAGAGCTATCGGGCGCAGCTGGAGGCCTATGCGCTGGCGCTGGGGCAGGTGCTGGAAAAAGAGGTGACGGAAAAGGTGCTGTACTTTTTCCACACAAATTCTGCGGTGAAATTGTAAAAAAGTACTTGCAATTTGCCGCAAGATGTGCTATTATCACAGTTGCGTTTATGGGTAAAACCAGACGACAAGTGTACCGGAAAGGGGTGAACCAGAGCAATGAAGGAAGGAATCCATCCCAATTATCAGCAGACTACTATCAAATGCGCCTGCGGTAATGTGATTGAGACAGGTTCTACGAAGAAGGATATTCGCGTGGAAGTCTGCTCTAAGTGTCACCCGTTCTTCACCGGCAAGCAGAAGCTTGTCGATACCGGCGGACGCGTTGCCAAGTTCAACAAGCGTTTCGGCCTGGAGGGCTAACAAGACACATGAAAGACCTGCATCTTCGGATGCAGGTCTTTTTTTCGTTTACAACCGACGGGAAAACGTATATAATAAGGAAAAATTCTTTTGACCGAGGGTACTATGGAACGTAAGACTTTGGAAAATAACAAGGAATCCCGTGACCACGCCGTGCTGGTGGGCCTGCGCTCGCCGGTGCTGGGCGAGGACAGCGCCGACGAGGAGAGCCTGATGGAGCTTTCGGAACTGGTGGATACGGCGGGCGGCGACACGGCAGGCATCATCCTGCAGAGCCGGGAGAAGCCCGATCCCCACAGCTTCATCGGTGAGGGCAAGGTGGAGGAGGTCAAGCGCATGGTGGACAACGAAAAGGCCACCATGGTGATCTTCGACAACGACCTGTCGCCGTCCCAGATCCGCGTCCTGACCGAGCTGCTGGGCGTGCAGGTCATTGACCGCAGCGGCCTGATCCTGGATATCTTTGCCCAGCGGGCCAGAACCAAGGAGGGCTGCTTGCAGGTGGAGCTGGCCCAGTACCAGTACCTGCTGCCCCGTCTGATCGGCATGTGGAGCCATCTGGAGCGGCAGGGCGGCACCGGAGGCTCTCCCATCGGCACGAAAGGCCCCGGCGAGACCCAGCTGGAGACCGACCGCCGCCACATCCGCCGCAAGATCGACAAGCTGAAGGACGAGCTGGAGGAAGTGCGCCGGGTGCGCGCCACCCAGCGCCAGCGCCGCAGCAAGAACGAGATCCCCGTGGTGGCCATCGTGGGCTATACCAACGCGGGCAAGTCCACGCTGCTGAACGCCATCACCGGGGCTGACATCCCCGCCAATAACCGCCTGTTCGACACGCTGGACACCACCACCCGGCTCCTTACCGTCAGCGATACGCTGGATGTGGTGATCTCCGACACGGTGGGCTTTATCCGCAAGCTGCCCCACCAGCTGGTGGAGGCCTTCAAGGCCACGCTGGAGGAGCTGGAGTACGCCGACCTGCTGCTGCATGTGATCGACTCCTCCAACCTCCAATGGCGGCAGCAGGCCGACACGGTGGATCGCCTGATCCGCGAGCTGGGAGCCGACACCATCCCCTGCATCCGGGTATATAACAAGTCCGACCTCAGCTTCCCCGGCGAACGGGCCAAGGAGGCCGACGCCGTGGCCATCTCCGCCAAGACGGGGGAGGGCATCCCCGACCTGCTGGCGCTGATCGACAAAAAACTGGACAAGGGCACCAAGCGGGTGACGCTGCACCTGCCCTACGACAAGGCGGGGGCGCTGGACAGCCTGTACCGGGAGGCCAAAGTGGAGAGCGTGGAGTACGGCGCCACGGTGGACGTGGTGGCCGTGTGCAATCCCCGGCTGCTGGGCCAGCTGAAGGACTATATCGAGGGCTGGCAGCCACCGAAGGAGGACTGGGAATGAGCGGGTTCAGAGTGCCCTTTCAGGCGGCGGACAGCGAGTTCGTGGAGAAGCGCTCCCGCTTCATCAGCCACATCTGGCCGGTGGAGACGGAGGAGCAGGCCCAGCAGTATATCAAGGATATGAAGGCCAAATACTACGACGCCCGCCACAACTGCTGGTGCTACCGCATCGGCCCCACCACCGCCCGGTACAGCGACGACGGCGAGCCCCAGGGAACCGCCGGACAGCCCATGCTGAAGGTGCTGGAGCGGGAGGAGGTCACCAACGTGTGCTGCGTGGTGACCCGGTATTTCGGCGGCATCCTGCTGGGCGCGGGCGGCCTGACCCGCGCCTATTCCAAGGGGGCCAAGGATGCGCTGGTCGCCTCCGGTGTGGCGGTGATGGGCGCGTGGGCCAGGGTGGAGGTGCCCTGCACCTATCCGCTGTTGGAGCGGGTGAAGCTGGAGATCGAGGGTCAGGGCGGCGTGATCGACGATGTGACCTACGGCGCGGATGTGGTGCTGTCCATCTCACTGCCTGCGGAAAGAGCGGAAGCCCTGCAGGCGCGGTTGACGGAGCTGTCCGCCGGAGGCATCACCATCCGGGTACTGGCGGAGGAATTCCGTCCGGGGCCGCGGGTGGAGGTTCGGTAATACGGAATATGACAAAGAGGAGGGCAGCGCCCTCCTCTTTTTAAATTATTTGCGAAATCTGCCAAAAAAGCGAAACTTTTTCCGTTATTCAGCGTCTATATAAATAGAAGGGAAACTCAACCAACCGTCGGTTGTCTTTTCGGGCAACCCGCAATAGAATGAAGTCAGAACATCAACAGAGCGGGAAGGGAGCTTGCCTATGAAGCGGAGAATGTTGCTGATGCTGCTGGCGGCGGCCATGGCGCTGACCCTGTTGGGCTGCGGCGGAGAGCAGCGGGCTGTGGAGCGGTGCGCGGAACGGTACTTACAGGCGTTCCGGGACGGCGGCATGGAGCGGGCGGTGGAATACTGCCATTTTGAGGAGAACGAGTACTATTCGCAGGATGCTCACCGGGATCTCTATATCCGCTCCGGATGCGCCATTCAGGATTACCGTATCCGGCGGATCGACAAGGTGAACGACGGGCTCTATGCGCTGACGCTGGATTTGCAGGACGCCAGCGGCCAATGGAAGACCGTGTATAATTTCGTGGGCCATATCGACGGGACGTTCCGCTATATCAACGGCGTCAGCCATATCCCCGAAGCGCTGCGGGACGGCTTTGCCCCGGAGCGCTACCGGACGGTGGACACGAGCGGCGTCACGGCGCGAGAAATAGGTTGACACGGCGCATCCGGTCAGGTATGCTTAGATGAGCGAATGACCGCTTATACAAAAGAAAAGGGATAGGGAAGAGAATATGGAAATGCGCCGTTATATCAGACATTCCGCCGCGTGGTGGATCGTGGCCGTCGTGCTGCTGGTGGTGACCGCAGGCTGCGCCGTGCTGGGCGTTTTGCAGCAGAAGGTGCTGGAGGCCATGGAGATGACGCCGCTGACGGAGGGCGAGGTATATCTGGACGACTATAATTACATTGACGTGCAGTATATGACGGAGTGGGTCTATAAGGTGACCCACGGCGACGGTGAGCAGGAGGTATTCTATATTGCGTGGGATGCCAGGGGCTACGGCCATCTGGTGCGGCTGGACGAGGCGCAGTACGCGCAGTTTGCCGATATCGTGGCGTATACCGCCGGTGAGACGTCCGACCTGCTGGATGCCACAGGACAGTCCGGCGAGCCGCTGTCGCCCCTCTCGGCGGATATCCCGGCGGAGGGCGGAGCGGACACACCGGCGGCGGATAAGCCTGCGCCTGTGCGGCTGAGCGGCATGATCTGCGCGACCCCGGAGGACTACATCGCGGATATTGCCAGCAATGACGGCACGACCAGCGAGGAGTTTATTACATACTACGGCGATTACTATATTGATGCCACAAAAAAGCCTACGGATCTGGACAACGATTTCCTGTGGATGGCGCTGCTGGTGCTGCTGTTTGCGGTGATATTTCTGGCGCAGGCGATCGTGTATTCCGTACAGCTGGGCAAGGAGCTGAAGTGGCTGAGAAAGGCGGGGCTGCTGGAACGGGCAGAGAGCGAGTTTCACTATTTGCAGGGTGACCTCCGATCCGACGCGCTGGTGAGCACCGCGTTCATTTATGGCCGGCGGCAGAATCTGGTACTGCCGCTGGCGGACGTGCTGTGGGTCTACCGCCACGAGACGCGGCTGCTGTGGTTCCGCTCTATGGTGGTGCAGCTGCTGACCTATGACGGCCGTTCCTACGCCCTGCGTCTGCGGCGCGGCGCCAGCCGCCGCACAGCTGACGCCATCGTACAGGCGGTGGGCAGCCGCAATCCGGAGGCGCTGGTGGGGCTGACCCGCGAAAACCACCGGCTCTATGACCAGCAGGTGCCGCGTACAAAGCCGCAGAGCACCCACATAGGACTGGCATGGCTGGCGGCCATTGCCGGGTATGTGGGCATGCGTCTGCTGATGAAGCTGATATTTGCATAAGAAAAAACGGCCGGTGAGCACAACTCACCGGCCGTTTTTTGCGGATCGTGATCAGGCGCTGTCTGGTCAGCGCGGAGGTCATTCCATTTCGGGGCGCTCGTCGCCATAGAAGAACACGGCTACCGTGCCGGGGCCGGCGTGGCTGCCGATGATGGTGCCGATGTCGCAGATGCGGATCTTGCCCTTCAGGTGGGGGAAGCGCACCTCCAGCTGCGCGGCCAGCTGCTGGGCCAGATCAAGGCACTGGGAGTGGCAGATCCAGCAGCGCTGGTCGTAGTCGCGGCCGCCCTGGGCGTGCTGCTCCATGGTGTTCACCGTGGTCTCGATGGCCTTGTGCTTGCCCCGCACCTTGTCGTAGGCCTTGATGGCGCCCTTGTTGTCCAGACGCATGATGGGGCAGATGTTCAGCACCGTGGCGATGGCGGCGGCAGCGCCGGACACGCGTCCCGTGCGGCGGAACTGGGTCATATCGGTGGAGAAGAACTGGTGGTGCACCTTGTTGCGGTTGTCCAGCGCCCACTGATAGGCTTCCTCGATGGAAGCGCCCGCGTCACGCATATCGGCCACCGTATCCACCAGCAGGCCGTAGCCGGAGGAGGAGCACAGGGTGTCCACCACCAGCAGCTTCTGGCCGGGGTACTTCTCCCGCATCATGTCGGCGGCGATGAAGGCATTGTGGATGGAGCCGGACTGGCCGGAGGTGAAGCCCAGGTGCAGCACATCGCCGCCCTGCTTCAGCAGTCCTTCAAAGAACTCGGCGTATTCGGCCACGTTGATCTGGCTGGTCTGGGGCAGCTTGCCCGCCGCCAGCATCTCATAGAAATGGGGCAGGGCGTTGGGATCGCGGCCCATGTCGTCCACATAGGTCACGTCATCCACCACATAGGTGTAAAAAAGAACCGGGATATGGCGGCTTTCCAGATAGCTGTACGGCACATCCACGGTGGAGCAGCAGCTCAATGTAAAGTTACAAGACATAGTGTTGATTCTCCTTTCTCCTCAGCGCCATTATAACAGGTTTGCGGCCATTGTCAATAATGTCCAACGCTAAGAAATATGATATGGCGCATTAGGAGGGATGTGTTGCCAAGGGATGAAAAGTGTGCTATATTAAATAAGCTAAGAACACAATTCGCCCGTTTGGGCTGATTTTCGGAGGCCAATATGCTGGTATTTATGAAACATGATACGCCGGAGGCGGCGATACGCTCGCTGGTGATCCAGCTGAGCCGGGAGGGCATCGGCGCGGCCCGTGCGGAGAGCGCCGGCCGCGTGCTGCTGACGCTGGTGGGCCCCACCTGGACGCTGGACGAGCAGCGGCTGCTGGCCCTGCCCTATGTGGATGAGGTGAAGCGCCTGACGCCGGTGTGGCGGCTGGCGGATCGCAGGAACCATCCGGAGAACACAGTGGTAACGGTAGGGGAGGCCCGCATCGGCGAGAGCTTCTGCCTGATGGCCGGACCCTGCGCCATCGAGTCGGCGTTTCAGATGCAGTCGGTGGCCCGCTCTGTGAAGGCCGCCGGTGCGTCGATACTGCGGGGCGGCGCGTACAAGCCCCGCACCTCGCCCTACGCCTTTCAGGGCTTCGGCGCTCCAGCGCTGGAGCTGCTGGCCCAGACCGGAAAGGAGATGGGCCTGCCCACCGTGTCGGAGATCACCGACGCGGCGCAGCTGCCCCAGTTCCAGCATGTGGATATGCTGCAGGTGGGCGCGCGGAACATGCAGAACTATGAGCTGCTGCGGGCCCTGGGCGGACAGTCCAAGCCGGTGCTGCTGAAGCGGGCCGTTGGCGCCACGGTGGAGGAGCTGCTGCAATCGGCGGAGTACATTCTGGCGGGCGGCAATCCCAATGTGGTGCTGTGCGAGCGGGGCATCCGCTCCTTTTCCAAGACCAGCCGGGCGGCACTGGACATCAGCGCTATCCCGGTGCTGAAGCAGATGACCCACCTGCCGGTGATCGTGGATCCCAGCCACGCGGCAGGCAGCAGCGAGCTGGTAGCGCCGCTGGCGCTGGCCGCCGCCGCGGCAGGAGCTGACGGCGTGATGATCGAGGTGCATGACCGGCCTGCCGCCGCCCTCAGCGACGCGGCCCAGTCCCTCAGCTGCACGGCTTTTGCGGAGCTGGCAGAGAAGATCGCCAAGGTGCGTCAGGCCATTGAGGAATAAAAGAATTCCGGCTCGTATGAGCCGGAATTCTTTTATTCCTCGTCCTCAAACAAGCACTGGGCCAGCTTGTTGAACATGTGATCCCGGCGGCGGATCACCTCCACGTCCCTGCCGTCGGAGTAGTCGTAAAAGCCCGCGCCGTTTTTCACGCCCAGCCGGTCGTGCTGGATGCACTCGCTGATAAGGCCGAAGGGCTCCGTGGCGTTGCACAGGTCGGCAAAGGTGTACTTGGCGATGTTGTGGTGGATGTCCAGCCCGCCCAGATCGCAGGTCTCAAAGGGGCCGAAGCAGGCGTACCGGAAGCCCAGCGCGTATTTCATCACGTCGTCCACCGCCTCGGGGCTGGCAATGCTCTGCTGCACGATGTGAAGGGATTCCCGCAGGATGGCCTGCTGCAAGCGGTTCAGCACGAAGCTGGGCGCGTCCTTGACGATGACGGGCTTTTTCTTCATGCCCAGCGCCACTTGCCGGACGCATTCCGCCGTCTCCGGCGCGGTTTTTTCACCCTCCACGATCTCAATCAGCGGAATAATATGGGGTGGGTTCATCCAGTGCATTCCGGCAAAGCGCTCCGGATGGGTGACAGCCTCGGCAATTTTGGTGATGCTCAGGCCGGAGGTGTTGCTGCACAGGATGGCATCCTCCGCCACGACGGCGCACAGCTGGCGGTAAAAATCGTGCTTGACCTCCAGCTTTTCCAGGATGGCCTCCACCAGAAAGTCGGTGTCCGCCAGATCCTCCAGTCGGGAGGTGAAGGAGATGCGTCCCACCAGCGCGGCGGATTGCTCCGCCGTCAGCTTGCCGCTGGCCACCTCGGTCTGCTGGTTCAGGGTGATCATGTCCCGCGCCTTGTCCAGCGCGGCAGGGAACAGGTCATAGAGCCGGACAGGGTATCCGGCGGCGGAAAAAGCCTGGGCCAGAGAATAGCCCATGGTGCCCGCTCCGGCAATGGCGACGCGGCGGATCTCTTTCATAAGGATGTCCTCCTGCATTTGTAGTATACAAATATTGTACCATATGACGGCGGAAAGGCGCAATAAAAAAAGTTCCGGTGCAATGCACCGGAACTTTTTAATTGCTTTTTGGAATGATGGCGTTCGGCTTAGAAGCAGCCCTGCTCCATCATAGCCTCGGCGACCTTCTTGAAGCCAGCGATGTTGGCACCGGCAACCAGATCGTAACCCAGACCGTACTCCTCGGCGGCCTCGGCGGACACCTTGTGGATGTTCTCCATCATCTTGTGCAGCTGATGGTCGACCTCGTCGGCAGTCCAGACCAGACGCTCGGAGTTCTGGGACATTTCCAGAGCGGAGACGCCCACGCCGCCGGCGTTAACAGCCTTGGAGGGAGCCACGATGATGCCCTTCTGCTGACGCAGGAAGTTCAGGGCCTCGTTGGTGGTGGGCATATTGGCGACCTCGATGTAGTACTTCACGCCGGAAGCAGCGATCTTCTCAGCGGACTCCATCTTAACGTCGTTCTGCATAGCAGCGGGCATGTAAACGTCAACATCCTTGACGCCCCAGCACTTCTCGCCAGCGACGAACTCGCAGCCGAACTTGTCAGCATAGGGCTTGCAGTGCATAGGATCCTTGGCGCGCATCTCGAGGATGAAGTTCAGCTTCTCGTCGGTGATAACGCCGTCAGGATCGTGAACGTAACCGTCAGGACCTGCGAAGTAGGTGACCTTGGCGCCCAGCTGAGCGGCTTTCTTCATGATGCCCCAGCCCACGTTGCCGTAACCGGAGATGGCGATACGCTTGCCCTCGATGGTGTCGTTCTCGTGCTTCAGGACTTCCTGCAGATAGTACATAGCGCCGTAGCCGGTGGCCTCGGGACGGATCAGGGAGCCGCCGTAGCTCATGCCCTTACCGGTCAGAACGCCGTTCTCCCACACGCCCTTCAGGCGGCGGTACTGGCCATACAGGTAGCCGATCTCGCGGCCGCCCACGCCCATGTCACCGGCGGGAACGTCGATGTCGGGCCCGATGTAACGATACAGAGCGGTCATGAAGCTCTGGCAGAAACGCATGACCTCGGCGTCGGACTTGCCGGCGGGATCGAAGTCGGAACCGCCCTTGGCGCCGCCGATGGGCAGGCCGGTCAGGCTGTTCTTGAAGGTCTGCTCGAAGCCCAGGAACTTGATGATGCCCTCATACACGTTCTTCTGGAAGCGCAGGCCGCCCTTGTAGGGGCCGATCGCGCCGTTGAACTGGCAGCGCCAGCCGCGGTTGGTGTGCCACTGACCATTATCGTCGCACCACACAACACGGAAGGTGAACATACGCTCGGGCTCGACCATACGGCCCAGCAGATCGACCTTCTCATACTCGGGGTGCTTCTCGATCACAGGCTCCAGAGAGGACAGAACTTCCTCAACGGTCTGGACGAATTCGGGCTCATTGCCGTGCTTGGCCTTGACGTTTTCCAGCACGCTTGCCAGATAAGCATTCATAATAATTGCCTCCTCAAATTTTATTCCTCAGTGTTTTGGGGAACGTTTGACGGACCCTATTCCATCGCTTTTGATGATAACACGGTTTTCGGGATTTCTCAAGAGGAAACCGACGAATTCTCCGGTGAGCGTTAGTAAAAATTCTGCTGGAAAATTTGTGCAAAATGTCGTTTTGCCGTTTAAAGTGCAACACGCCTTTTCGTTTTTTAACAGGGGAGGGGGCGTTTTTCCTTATGATATCTTGACATTTCCTGCCGATCCCTTATAATATGATGTTGGTTCAATAATGACCCGACCGATTCAGGAAAAGGAGATTATGACAATGACATATACCATGACCATCGCCGGTCTGAAGCGCGAGCTTCCCATCTGCAAGGTAAATGATGATTTGTATATCGGCGCGTTCATCTGCTTCGGCGACGCGGAGGTCACCGTGGCCGCCGCCGCCGAAATGCTCAAGCGGCTGGAGGGCATCGAGTATGACTACCTCTTTACCGCCGAGGCAAAGAGCATCCCCCTCATCCACGAAATGGCCCGCCAGAGCGGCGCGAAGAAGTACTTTATCGCCCGTAAGGGCCCCAAGGTCTATATGCCCGATCCCATCTCCGTGGCGGATCAGTCCATCACCACGCTGGCCCAGCAGATGCTGTATCTGGGTAGCGACGACGCGGAGCTGATCAAGGGCAAGAAGATCGTCATTATGGATGACGTGATCTCCACCGGCGGCAGCCTGAAGGCCATGGAGGCCCTGGTACATAAGGCCGGCGGCGAGGTGGTGGCCAAGATCGCCGTGCTGGCCGAGGGCGGCGCGGCAGACCGCAAGGACATCATGTTCCTGGGCAAGCTGCCTGTGTTCAACGCCGACGGTACGGTAAAGGGCTAAAGCATACATACGAAAAAACACCGCCGCAGCTTCAAGCTGCGGCGGTGTTTTTACCCTTATTTTTTGCTCAGGCGCTTCACCAGCTCCATGTCCGGGTCGACGTACATGGTCTGATAGGTGGTATATACCACCATGCCGGGACGGCTGGCGGCGGGCTTCTTCACGAATTTCACCGGCGTGTAGTCTACCGGCACCTTCGTGCTGCTGCGGGCCTGGGAGTAGTAGGCGGCCAGCACGGCGGCCTCGTGAAGGCTCTGCGTATCCGGTTCTCCGCCGTCGGTACACAGCAGCACATGGGAACCGTGGATCTTCTGGGTATGGAGCCAGATGTCCCACTTCTGGCCCTCCTTGGTGGTCAGCTTGTCGTTCTGGCGGTTGTTGCGGCCCACCAGAATCCGCAGTCCCGCGGAGGAGCGGAACTCACGGGGCTTGGAGGTCCGCTGGAAGCCGGGCTGCTTCTTGCCCCGCTGGCGGATATAGCCGCCGTCGGTCAGCTCGGTACGGATGTCGTTGAAGTCCTGCTCGCTTTCCGCCTGCTGCAGCTCCTGCACCACGCTCTCCAGATACCGAAGCTCCTCACGGCCCTTGGTCAGCTGCTCGGTCAGCATCCTTTCGGCGGTCTTGGCCTTGGCGTACTGCTTGAAGTACCGGGCGGCGTTCTCCTGGGGCGACAGGCGCACATCCAGCGGGATGTCCATGGCGGGACAGCCCTCCTCGTAGTAGTTCTCCGCCGTCAGCTTCCGCTGGCCCCGCTCCATGCGGTACAGGTTGGCGGTGATCAGCTCGCCGCAGATGCGGAGGTGATCCCGGTCAAGGCAGGCGGCATATTCCTTCTCCTGCGCGGCGATCTTCCGGCGCACACGGTCGCGGGCGTTGGCGGCGGTCTTGATGAGATCCTGCCCCTTCTGCTTTACCCGCTCCGCCTGCTCCCGCTCCTCATAGAAGCTGTCCAGCAGGGCGCTGAAGCTGTCGGCGGTCACATTGGTGCAGTAGTCGCCGTACTGGCGGATGGGGCCGTAGGTGAAGTCAAAGGGCTTCCCATTGCGGTACAGCACCGTGGGCGCGAACGCGCCGCTGCTGACCTGGGCCTGCCACGCGGCAAAGCTGTCCCACAGGCGGCTGTCGGCGGCGCGGTGGTCGCTTTCGCCGTAGGCGCGGCTGACGATCTCGCGGGCCACCAGCGGCGGCATGGCGGTAAAGGTGTCCAGCAGCCAGCCGTCCAGGGGCGTTTCCTCGCGGGGCAGCAGCGCCGTGAACGCCTCCCGCGTCACCGTCAGAGGATCCTGCTTCGCCTGCCGGGGCGGCAGATGGTAGAACAGGCCCGGCAGCACCTGCCGCTCCTGGGACATCTCCAGGTCTACCCGCCGCAGGCAGTCCAGAATACGCCCCTCCTTGTCGCAGAGGATCAGATTGGCGTGGCGGCCCAGCGCCTCCAGGATCAATGCGAAGCGGCTCTGCTCGCCCATTTCGTCGGTGGCCTCGATGTGCAGCGTCACCACGCGCTCCAGCGGCGCCTGCTCGATGGATACGATGCGCCCGCTGCCGATGCGCTTGCGCAGCAGCATGCAGAACATGGGCGGCTGGGACGGGTTGTCCCGCAGCTGCTCCGTCATATGGATGCGGGGCTGGTTGGGGTTGGCGCACAGCAGCAGCCTCCGGCTGCCCCGCAGAAGCAGCACCACCTGATCCCGTGCGGGCTGCTGAATTTTTTCAATCCGCGCGCCGGTCAGCTGCGGCGCAAGCTCATCCACCACTGCCCGCAGGCAAACGGCATCCAAAGGCATGGCTCATTCCTCCATCATGATGTTAAACAGTTCGTTGATCCGCTGCCGCTGTCCGTTGAGATACAGCCAGCCCAGCAGCGCTTCCAGCGCCGTGGCCTGCTGATACTGGGCGCGGCTGGCATGGCGCGGGATGGAATGGACGTTGGCGTTGCGGCCCCGCTTGAACACGGCGTGCTCCTCCTCCGTCAGCAGCGGCAGGATCTTCTCGCTGAGCTCCGCCTGCTTCGGCGCGCATACCAGCTCGATGGTGGCCCGGTGCAGGCCCTTGCCGGTGGCCTTCCCGTGGGCGCACAGCCATGTGCGCACCAGAAGCTCGTACACGCCGTCCCCCAGATGGGCAAGGCCGATGCTGCTGATGCCCCTGATCTCGTCAGCGGGCAGCTGTATGGTAAAATAATCTGTCATAGTTACTCCTGTACTCTCAATTTGGAAAGGATCGACTCTACCCGGTAAATGGCATCGTCCACCTGACGCTGTGCGTCGCGGATCTTGGACTGCACCATCATATCCGCGATGAAGCCATCAAAAAAGTAATCGGCAAAGGTAAGAAAATCACCGGTGTTCACATTCAGCGTTTCGGACACATCCGCCAGTTCGCGGCTGAAAACCTCCAGGTCACGCTTGGCCTGTTCCATATAGCGCTGCGCGTCATCCATCTTGCTGTGCTTGGCAAAGGTGCTCAGCAGTCCGCCGCCGAAAAGATCCAGCAGGCCCCAGTTTCCGGCACTGTCCAGTTCCCGCCGGGCGCCGTACAGGCTGTCCAGCGCCCGCTGGCCTGCGTCAATGGCTTCCTGTCGCTCTCGGTCTATCATCATAAGGCAACCTCCTTGTTCTCGCTGCCGCGCTCTCATTGCCGCTTAGTATAGCATAATTCTCCCCCGGCCGCAAGGCATGCGCATACGCCATTCTCTCCCCTCAAGAAAAATTTTGCAGAAATTTGAAAATTAGGGGTTGACTTTTTCCGGGCTATCTGCTATATTAAGCAAGTCGACAGCGACAAGGCAACAAAATATGGGGGTATAGCTCAGCTGGGAGAGCGCTTGAATGGCATTCAAGAGGTCAGCGGTTCGATCCCGCTTATCTCCACCAAGTGAAAGCACCGAGGAAAATCCTCGGTGTTTTTATTTGCGCGGTATACGGGCGAACCGCTGACCTCTTGCATTTCAATCATAGTCAGCGGCAGCCGCTGAGGCCGGCCACGCAGTGGCCGCGGCCCTCAGCGGTTCGATCCGCTTATCTCTACAAAAGAACACCACAACGATAGTTGTGGTGTTCTTTTTGTATCATTCTGATGAATTTATCAAAATAGTCTACATCCCGAATCGCACTTGACTTTTTGCGTATAATAGAATATGATTGCATTGCAAACCAACACAATCAAAATTGAAAGGAGTGCTCTTATGGCTACAAGTGTTATGCAGGTGCGTGTTGACGATGATCTCCGCGCCAAGGCTGCCGCTGTCTACGACGAACTCGGCATTGACCTCCCCACCGCTATCCGGATGTTTTTGAAACGCTCTGTCGCGGTAAATGGCGTTCCCTTTTCCATGACGCTGCCCAAGCAGGAGTACAGAGCTGACCGGGCGATTCGCGCCGTGCAAAGTCTGAGTGAAGCCGCACAGCAGAACGGCACGGCGGATATGTCGTTGGATGAGATCAATGCTGAGATTGCAGCGTCCCGGGCTGATCGGGCGTCGAGAAATGCTCGGAACGGAGCGTAACCATGAAATACTATGTTGTACTTGATACGAATGTAGTGGTTTCTGCTCTTTTTAACCTTTCCTCCGTTCCAGGTATTATTCTGCAAGAAGCTCTTGCGGGGCGTGTGATTCCTCTGCTGCACGAGGATATTCTGGACGAATACAACGATGTTTTGCACCGCCCCAAATTTAAGTTTGACCGCCGGGACATTGAAATTGCGCTGACGGGCTTAATTAATGTCTACTGAACAAGTGCCCAATTTTTCTTCTGAGCGAGAATCTCCAGAAGATATGCGAGCATTCTCAAA
>CAKTIE010000017.1 GCA_934565655.1 uncultured Oscillospiraceae bacterium | reverse complement strand
CTCAAGACCATCACCCTGCGGCCCAAGCTGAACCGCTTCATCGTCAACAGCAACTTCTATCAGCGCAACGAGGTGTCCGCCGCCTTCGTGGTGAAGAAGCAGTTCTCCGACAAGGGCGCTGAGGCGCTGGCCTTCCTCCACAGCAAGGAGGATTTCACCGTGGAGGACGTGCACGAATACATCCGCTCCCAGGTGCAGGCCTGCCGAGGCGAGAAGGCCGACTCCTCCACCGAGAACATGGATATCCTCAACAAGCTGCCCCGGTGGCTGGGCAAGACTGCCGTCAAGTTCATCATGTGGCTGGATAAGCACGGCTGGGTGCCCAAGGACATGGTGGCCACCGACCCCTATTACAGCTCCGTTACCCTGTCCAACCTGGGCTCCATCAAGCTCAAGTGCGGCTATCATCACCTGACCAACTGGGGCACCTGCTCCCTGTTCTGCATCATCGGTGAAAAGAAGCTGTCCCCCATCTACGACACGCAGGGCAACGTCACCATGCACGAGACGCTGGATCTGGGCCTGACCATCGACGAGCGGCTGGCCGACGGCTATTACTATTCCAAGTCCGTCAGGCTGCTGAAATACCTGCTGGAAAACCCCGAGGAGCTGGAGAAGCCTTTGAAGGAGGAAGTACAATATGAGTGAAGTCAAGACCCCGTGGAAGGACTATATGGGCGACGTACCCATGCATCTGGACTATTTCCAGGGCAGCATGTTTGACGCCGTGGCCCACATGGCCGATCTGTATCCCAACAACATTGCCTTCGATTTCATGGGCAAGTCCACCACCTACCGCAAGATGGTGCAGGAGATCGAAAAGTGCGCCAAGAGCCTGAAGACCCTGGGCGTACGGCCCGGCGACAAGGTCACCATCGCCATGCCCAACTGCCCCCAGGCCATCTACATGTTCTATGCCGTCAATCTGGTGGGCGGCATCGCCAACATGATCCACCCCCTGTCAGCGGAAAAGGAGATTGAGTTCTATCTCAACGAGTCCCAGTCCACCACCGCCATCACGCTGGATCAGTTCTATGACAAGTTTGAGCATATCCGCCAGAACACCGGCATCATCAACATCATCATCGCCTCGGTGAAGGACGCGCTGAGCCGCACCATCCGGGCGGGCTATATGCTGACTGAGGGCCGCAAGATCCAGAAGATCCCCGATGACGCGCCCGTTATCCGCTGGAAGGAATTCATGGATATGTCCCGTTTCTGCTTCTACAAGAACTTCCGGGTGGAGCGGGGCTATGATGACCCGGCCGTGATCCTGTACTCCGGCGGCACCACCGGCACCACCAAGGGCATCGTGCTGACCAACGGCAACTTCAACGCCCTCAGCCAGCAGATCATCGCCACCAACCCCATGTTCCGGCCCGGCGACCGGATGCTGGCCGCCATGCCCCTGTTCCACGGCTTCGGTCTGGGCGTGTGCGTCCACTCCATGCTGGCTCAGGGCGGCCGCTGCATCCTGATCCCCCGCTTCACCGCCAAGAGCTATGCCAAGCAGATCGTCAAGTACAAGTGCAACTTCATCGCCGGTGTGCCCACGCTGTATGAGGCGCTGCTGCGCCTGCCCAGCATGGACAACGCCGATCTCAGCAGCCTGAAGGGCGTGTTCTCCGGCGGCGACAGCCTGTCCATCGAGCTGAAGAAGAAGTTCGACAAGTTCCTGTACGACCATCACGCCGTCATTCAGGTGCGGGAGGGCTACGGCACCACCGAGACCGTCACCGCCTGCTGCCTGACGCCCACCCACATTTACAAGGAGGGCTCCATCGGCCTGCCCTTCCCCGACACCTATATCAAGATCGTCAAGCCCGGCACCGACGAGGAGCTGCCCTACGGCGAGGAGGGTGAGATCCTGCTGGCCGGTCCCACCGTCATGAAGGAGTACATGAACCACCCCGAAGAGACGGCCAAGACCCTCCGCAAGCACGACGACGGCCTCACCTGGGTCTATACCGGCGACCTGGGCGTTATGGACGATCAGGGCTTCATCTACTTCCGGGGCCGCGCCAAGCGCATGATCATCTCCTCCGGCTACAACGTGTATCCCGGTCAGATCGAGAACATTCTGGACGCCAATGAGATGGTGCAGATGAGCTGCGTCATCGGCGTTCCCGACGCCTATAAGATGCAGAAGGTGAAGGCTTTCGTCATGCTGAAGCCCGGCGTGGAAGCCAACGAGGGCACCCGCGACGCCCTGTTGGGCTACTGCCGCAAGCATGTGGCCAAGTACGCCATGCCCTACGACATCGAGTTCCGGGATGAGCTGCCCAAGACGCTGGTGGGCAAGGTGGCCTACCGCGTGCTGGAAGAAGAGGAACTGGCCAAGATCGCCAAGGAAAAGGAAGCCGCTGAATAACAGACAAAAGAGCTGACCGGTCAAAGGCCGGTCAGCTCTTTTATCTCCGCCGGGCGAAAAAAGTCTTGCATTTTCCCGTCGGTTGTTGTATCATAAACGTGAACACAACTGGATCACTTGTCTTCGGGGCGGGGCGAAATTCCCCACCGGCGGTATAGTCCGCGAGCGAGCCTTTCCGAGGTGAGCAGGAACCGGTGCAATTCCGGTACCGACAGTTACAGTCTGGATGAGAGAAGGCGTGTACGGCATTTTCGTAATGCTCTTTTTTGATGCGTGCACCTTGGGAGACAATCGCTTCCAAGGGTGTTACACTATCAAAAGGGAGTTTTTTTATGACACAACATCAGAAAACCCATCGCCTTGCCGTGGCTGCCATGCTGACGGCTGTGGCCGCCGTGCTGCAATTCATCGAATTCGCCATTCCGCTGATGCCGGCCTTTATCAAGCTGGACATCTCCGACCTGCCTGCCCTGCTGGGCACCTTCTCGCTGGGCCCTGTATACGGCGTCGCCATTCAGCTGGTGAAGAACCTGCTGCACCTGCCCTTCGGCTCCAGCGCCGGTGTGGGCGAGCTGTCCAACTTTATTCTGGGCGCGATTTTCGTGTTTGCCGCTGGTATGATCTACAAGCGCAGCAAGAGCCGCAAGAGCGCGCTGATCGGCTCGCTGGTGGGGGCGGTGGCCATGGCTCTCATCAGCATCGTGGCCAACTATTTCATCGTCTACCCCGCCTATGTGGTGCTGTATAATCTGCCGCTGGAGGCTATTGTGGGCATGTACGAGGAGATTCTGGGCGGCGTGTCCCATATGCCCACCCAGAACGCCCTTTTCAACTGCCTGCTGGTGTTCAATGTGCCCTTCACCTTCTGCAAGGGCATGCTGGATGTGGCGCTGTGCTTCCTGATCTACAAGCCCCTCAGTCCCCTGCTGCACAAGTAAGAAAAAAGTCCGCTGACCGGTGGTCAGCGGACTTTTTTATGTTGTTTACGCGGAGGTCTTTACGATGTTCTGGAAGTAATACACGCCCATGCCGTCGGTCTGGATGCCGGTCAGCGTATCCCGCAGGAGCCATGTATAGGTCTCGTTATACAGGGGGATCACATAGCCGCTGTCCAGCAGCATGCGCTCCGCGTCCGCCAGATAGGCGTCCCGGGCCTCGTCGCTGCTGGAGTTGGCCGCGGTGCGGATCAGCATATCGTAAGCATTGGAGTAAAACTGGCCATAGTTCTCCTGCTGGCTGCTGCTGAAGCGGTTCAGATAGCTCAGAGCCGTGTTGCGGTCGCCGCTGACATCCGTCAGCGCCAGCGAAAACTCGCCGCTTTTCAGCACGTTCATCATATCCTCCGGCGCCACGCCTCGCACAGAGACCCGGATACCCAGCGTCTCACGCCAGACGGACTGCAATGCCTGGGCGATCCGGGCGTTGCTACCGGTGCTCTCGTACAGCAGCGTCACCGGGCTCATGCGATCCAGCGACGCGGTGGTATAGCCCGCGCTGCGCAGCAGCTCCGCCGCCTCCTGGCAGCGGGCGTCGTAGCCCTCGGGGTCATTGTCAATGACCGGGCCGTTGGCCTCCCGGAAGGACTTGCCCTCCGACGTGACGATACCGTAGGGGATCAGGCCGTCCGCCGCGCGATAGACCTCCTCCGTCTCCCCCGCCGCCATCTCCGCCAGCACATCACGGTCAATGACCAGCGACATGGCCTTGCGCATGGATTCGCTGAGGCTGGTAGCCATCTGGTTGATCAGCACGGTGCTGACGCGGGCGGAGGAAGCCTCCACCGCGCCCTCGGCCGCGCCGGCATCCAGCACAAAGTCCACTTCTCCGTCATCATACAGCGCCATGGCATCCTCCGTCCCGGCCGCGTAGACAAAGTCGATCTCATCGGGGCCCAGACGCTTGGCGTCATAATACTTGGCGACCTGCGTCAGGGACACGCCCTCCTCCGTCATGCTGCTGACGGCGTAGGGGCCGTTGGTCAGCAGCGTGGCCGCGTCCATGGACCAGTCCGGCTGCGGCTGCGGTTCCACAGCATCTGTACTCTGGGTGTCCGCGCTGTCGGTCTCATCCGCCGCCGTACCGGCCGCATCCGCCCGCACCGGCATGGTGGACACCGCCGTGCACACCACAGACAGGAAGTACGAGCAGTGTCCGCTGATGGTGACCTCCAGCGTCCGGTCATCCGTGGCCCGCACCTGAAGCGCCGCGGGATCGCCCGCCACAGCGTCGGCATAGCCGGCCACCATGTTCAGGATGGAGGCATGGGGCGAATTGGTCGCCGGATCCACCAGCCGCTGCCAGGCGTACACGAAATCGTGGGCCGTGACCTTCTTGCCGTCCGACCAGTAGATATCGCTGCGGAGGGTAAAGGTATACGTTTCCGTTCCGTCCATGTTGTCGGTATACACATAGCTGGAAGCCTGCCCGTTGGCAACGCCGGTCAGCGTCGGCTTCATCAGGTTTTCATACAGGTTGGCCGCCACGGTCTTTTCCGTTTCGGTAACGGCCCGGGCGGGATCCAGCGTGACCGGCGCGCCTGCCAGCGCGGCGCGGACAGTCATTTTTTCCGGCTCCGCCGTGCCGCAGGCCGCCATGGTCAGCACCATAGCCAGCGCCAGAAGCAGCGATAACAGTCGTTTGGTTCGTTTCATGGGATGCTCCTTTCAAAGGGGATGCGGGAAAGTACGGCAATTTCAATCATGCCGCCGTGGCGGCATACCACAACTTTTCATTCTTCACTATTCACTCTTCACTTATCTTTCACTCCGTCACGATGCTGCCGTCGTCGGCCAGCTTCGCCGTTACGATCTGGCTGCGGGTGTTGCGGACGATGTCGTCCAGCCGCATGCGGCTGGGGAAATCGCTCAGCAGCGTATAGGCCACGCCGTGGCGCCTGGCACGGCCTGTTCGGCCGATGCGGTGAATGTAATACTCGTTCTCCTCCGGCACGTCGTAGTTGAACACGGCGTCCACGTCGTCCACGTCGATGCCGCGGCTGGCCACATCCGTGGCCACGAACACGCGGAGCTTGCCGTCCCGGAACTGCTGCATGACGGCCTCGCGCTTGCTCTGGGGAATGTCGCCGTGGATGCACTTGGCGTCCACGCCCCGCATCTGCAGGAACTTGGTCAGCCGCTCGGTATTGCCCTTGGTGTTGCAGAAGCAGATCACCCGGTCATAGCCCTCATGCTCCAGGATCCTGGCGATGGCGTCCACCTTGCCGTCGGAGGGCACCTCGATGCGGTATTGCAGGATGTCAGGCTTGTTCTCCTTGGTGGCCTGCACGGTGATCTCCTCCGGATCCCGCTGATAGACCCAGGAGATGTCCATGACCTCCCGGGAGATGGTGGCGGAGAACATGCCCAGATTCTCGCGGCTGGGGATCTTGTCCAGAATACGGGTCACATCGTGGATAAAGCCCATGTCCAGCATGCGGTCCGCCTCGTCCAGCACCACGGTCTTGACCGCCTTCAGCACCACGGTGCGGCGCTTCATATGGTCGCTGAGACGGCCCGGCGTGGCCACCACGATCTGGGGCTTGCGCTTCAGGGCGTTGATCTGCTTACCGATGGGCTGGCCGCCGTACAGGCACACCAGCCGCACACCCTCGTGATACACGGCGATGTCCCGCATTTCGTCGGTGATCTGCATGGCAAGCTCACGGGTGGGGGCCATAATGACCGCCTGCACCTCTTCGCTTTCCGGGTCGATCTTCTCAATAATGGGGATGCCGAAGGCCATGGTCTTTCCGGTGCCGGTAGGCGCCTTGGCAATGACATCCTTGCCCGCCATCATGGGCGGGATGCAGCCGGCCTGCACCGGCGTGGATACGGTATATCCCTTGTTGCGGATGGCCCGCAGCGTGGCTTCGGACAGGCCGAAGCTCTCAAAATCCACCCCCTGGGTGATCTCCATAGCGTTTTTCCTCTTATTTCTCAAAAATTTCAATCGTTTCTATTATACCATAGCTGTCAAGTAAGCATTTCCTCTTTTCAAACGCCGCAAAACGTGGTATACTATCCTCGAACAAATGAGCGAGAGGGGGCTGTGGTATGAAGGAGCGCGTGATCCTGCACTGTGATCTGAACTGCTTTTTCGCGTCGGTGGAGCTATTGAGCTATCCGGCGCTGCGGGACGTGCCGGTGGCGGTATGCGGCGATCCGGAGTCCCGCCACGGCATCGTGCTGGCCAAGAACGAGGCCGCCAAGCAGCTGGGCGTCAAGACGGCGGAGACCATCTGGCAGGCCCGGCAGAAGGCCCCCCATCTCATCACCCTGCCGCCCCACCACAGCTTATATAAGGAGTACAGCCGGAAAGTCAACGCCATTTACGGGCAATATACCGATCTGGTGGAGCCCTTCGGCATCGACGAGAGCTGGCTGGACATCACCGGCAGCATGCACCTGTTCGGAGGCGACGGCAAGGCCATTGCCGACCGGCTGCGCGCCCGGCTGCGGCAGGAGCTGGGGCTGACCATCTCGGTGGGCGTCAGCTTCAACAAGATTTTTGCCAAGCTGGGCAGCGACTATAAAAAGCCCGATGCCACCACCGTCATCGACCGGGACAACTGGAAGGATATCGTGTGGCCGCTGCCGGTGGGCGACCTGCTGGGCGTGGGCCACTCCACCCGAAAGCTGCTGCATCAGTACGGCGTGGAGACCATCGGCCAGCTGGCGGTATTCCCCCGCCAGAATCTGGAAACACTATTGGGCAAGCACGGTGCGCAGCTCCACGATTATGCCAACGGGCTGGAAAGCAGCCCCGTCCGTCCCCAGCACGAGGCCGAGCCGGTGAAATCCGTGGGCAACGGCACCACCTTCCCCCGGAATCTCACCCGCTGGGAGGAGGTACGCTCCGGTCTTGCGGTGCTGTCCGACAGCGTGGCGGGCCGCCTGCGCCGCTATGGCATGTACTGCGGCGGCGTGGCGCTGACCATCCGGGACGCCCAGTTCCGCCAGTTCAGCCGCCAGACGCGGCTGGACAGCCCCACCCATTTACAGAAGGATATCTACCATGCGGCGCTGGAGCTGGCGCGGCAGTCGTGGCACGCTCCCGACCCCATCCGCGCCCTGACCATCACGGCGCTGTATCTCACCGAGGACGCCGACAGCTTTGAGCAGCTGGATCTGCTGAACCGGGAAGCGCCGAAGCAGAACGAAAAGCAGGAGAAGCTGGAGCAAGCCATGGATGCCATCCGGGGCAAGTACGGCAAGGGCGCCATCACCTTCGGCAACACGGGCAAGTTCAGCGGCTGGGACGACTGACCCCGCCGCCACAAAAAACAGTCAAAATCAGTAAATATCAAATTGTAAATTTTTCGTGAGGTACGGTCAACGCCCATTGCAAAAGCAGATAAAGCATGCTACTATATTAAAACTGTCCTTTCGACAAGATTTTACGATTTGTTTACGTCCCGCCGGGACGATAAGGAGACCTATGGAGCAAGAAAACCACACCCGTCTGGAGCAGGCGCCGCAGGAACCCCCGAAGCGGAGTCTGTGGCCGCTGTTTTTCCTTCCGCTGGCGCTTATCTACCATGAGCTGCTGATGCATATATTCGACCGCAGCGTGGAATTTCTGGGGATGCCGCTGGTGTATATCCTGCTGTTTTCCGCCGCCATGGGCCTGCTGCTGTCGGCGCTGGTGGATCTGCTGCCCCGGAAGGCCGCCCACATCGTCACCTACGCCCTGTGCGTGGGCTGGACGGTGCTGACGTGCATCGAATACTGTTGCAAGAGCTATTTCAAGACCTATTGGGGCCTTGGCTTCGTCATGCAGATGACCGGCAACGTGGTGGGCAACTTCTTCACCACCATGATGGAGATCATCGTGAGCCGCCTGCTCTTTATCCTGCTGGCCTTTGTGCCGCTGGCGGCGCTGATCATCTTCCACCGCCATCTGCTGCCAGGCAAGCGGCTCAGCGGTAAGGTACGGCTGCTGGCGCTGGCGGGCTTTATCGTGTTCCAGGCCGCAGGCTCCGCCCTGTGCTATACCGGCGAATACAAGGCCGACTATACCTATAACTTCATTACGGACCGCGCCGTACCCAATTTCGGTCTGTCCGCCTCCGTGCGGCTGGAGTTCCAGTATGCCCTGTTCGGCCTGCCCGATGCACCGGTGATCCAGGTGGCGGAGCCGGATCCGGAGCCGGATCCCTCGCCGGTGGTCTATGACTACAATAAGATGGATCTGGATTTCGAGGCGGAGTCCCAGCTGGTGGGCGGCCAGACGCTGGCCAACATGCACAAATATTTCAGCAGCCTTACCGCCAGCCAGAAGAATGAATACACCGGCATGTTCGAGGGGAAGAATCTGATCCAGATCACCGCCGAGGCCTTCTCCCCCTATGTGATCAGCAAGGAGCTGACGCCCACCCTGTATAAGCTGACCCACGAGGGCTTCGTGTTCAACAACTACTACCAGCCCGGTTGGGGCCAGTCCACCACCGGCGGCGAGTTTGCCGCCATGACCGGCGTGATCCCCACCTGGATCAACAATAACCTCAGCTTCTATGTCAGCCACAAGGATTATATGCCCTTTGCCCTGGGCAACCAGTTCCGGGCGCTGGGCTATACCACCGTGGCCTATCACAACAATTCCTACACCTACTACAACCGCCATCTGACCCATCCCAACCTAGGCTATGACTATTACGGCCAGGGCAACGGCCTGAACATCACCGGCCCCGGCTGGCCCTACTCCGATCTGGAGATGATGGAACTGACGGCCCCGGCCTATATCCAGGACTATGTCCAGAACGGCAAGCCCTTCCACGCCTACTACATGACCGTCAGCGGCCATGCCAACTGGGGCTGGGGCAACGCCATGTCCGCCAAGAACCGTGAGGCCGCCGTGGCCGCCTACCCCAATGCCTCCCAGCCGGTGCAGGGTTATATCGCCGCCAATCTGGAACTGGAATACGCCCTGACCTATCTGCTGGAGCAACTGGAGGCCGCCGGCATCGCCGATGATACCGTGATCTGTCTCACCGCCGACCACTATCCCTATGCGCTGGTGACCGACGAGGTGGATTACTATCAGGAGCTCAGCGGCCTGCAGGACAGCGAGCTGGATATCTCACGCTACCGCAACACCCTGATCCTGTGGAGCGGCAGCATGGAGCAGCCGGTCACCGTCAATACCCCCTGCTCCTCCATCGACATTATCCCCACCCTCAGCAACCTGTTCGGCCTGACCTACGACTCCCGCCTGCTGTCGGGCCGGGACGTGTTTGCCGAGAACTATAACGCCTCTCAGGCATCCACCTGCATGCCGCTGGTGATCCTGCCCACCAACCGGGGCAACAGCTGGATCACCGCCGCAGGCACCTACGACGCCAAGACCCACACCTTTACCCCCAACCCCGGCATCACCGTGGCGGACGATTATGTGGATACCGTCACCTCGCTGGTGGACGCCAAGTACTCCTACGCCCGGCAGCTGATCCAGTACGACTATGCCGGTGTGGTGCTGCACCATCCGCAGGCCACCTATGTCATGCAGGCACCCGTGGTGATCCCCGACAGCAACGCAGACGACACGGTGGACGATCCGGTGAATGAAGATCCCACGGATGAATATACCGGCGAATAGATCTTTTATCCAAAATGATACCCCTCTGCCGCATCGGGCCGAGGGGTATCGTTTTCTTTGCGGGCCTGCGGCGTCAGAGAAACTCCCGCAGCGCCTTTTCCAGCTTCTCCAGCGCTCTTTTCTCAATGCGCGATACATAGCTGCGGCTGATGTGATAGACGGCGGCCACCTGCCGCTGGGTCTGGGGCATATGCCCCTCCAGTCCGTAGCGGCGGCGGATAATGTCCGCCTCACGCTCCGTCAGCCGCTCCGCCACCAGCCGCCGCACCAGTATGCGGTCATCCCGATCCTGCAGATCCTCCAGCATGGTGTCGCTCTTCCCTACCACGTCGCCGATGGACAGGTCGCTGCCGTCGCCGTCGGTCTCAATGGTATCGCTGAGGGATACCTCTCCCTGCAGCTTCTTCCGCGCGCGGAAGTACATTAGAATCTCATTTTCAATGCATCTGCTTGCATAAGTGGCCAGGCGGATACCTTTGTCGGGTTTGAAGGTATTCACCGCCTTGATCAGTCCGATGGTCCCGATGGAGAGCAGATCCTCCTGTTCCTCCGCTTGCGTATAATACTTTTTAATAATGTGCGCCACAAGGCGCAGGTTCCGCTCTACCAGCACGTTGCGGGCATCCAGATCTCCCTGGGCACACCGCGCCAGATACTCCTTCTCCTCCTCCGCTGTCAGCGGTTTGGGGAAGGAACCTCCCTCACCCGCCAGATGCAGATGCCAGAACATGCTCTGGCACACCAGCAGCAGCGCCGCACTCAGCATGGCAAACGCCTCCTCTCCCTGTCAGGCTATGCGCCGACGGGAAGTCCCTATGTGCAAAGAAGCCGCCGTTTTGCGTATCCACATAAAAATGCGCCGCAGTTTTTGCTCTGCGGCGCATTTTTATGCCCACTCCCACAGGGGGTGAAACGAGTTCATTTTATCACAACTTCTTTACGGATTCAATATTGTCTTAACAGAAAATTTATATGAACTTTTTGTGAAAATCTTGTGAACTTTGCCCTCTTGAAATTCAAAAACAACTGGCGTATAGTATGGAGCATGAATTTTAAAGGCTTGGTAACGTTTTCGTTTCAGGAAAAATGCAACTTTTTTCCTGTATGGTATTTCGCGCTTAAAATCACGAAAGTCGAAAAGATACAACCAGCTTTCAAAAGGAAGAAAGGACGGTGGAACAGATGACGCGTGAAGATGCCGTTCAGCGCTTGTGTGAGATTTATCAGAATGATTTCGACGTACGGCGCTGTGAGGAGCACGAGCAGCCTCTGGCTGCGCAGATGGATTTTTATGCAGAGTCCTCCAAGTATGTGCTGTCCAAGAAGGCCAAGCTCTGGGAGGCCAACAGCTTTGAATACGTCTATCTGTTCAGCGTTCCCCATCTGACAAAGGAAATTTATGAGGCATGTGAAAAGAAGGCCTATGAGGAGGGCATGGCCCGCATCAATCCCGGCCCCAATCACATGTACACCTACATCACAGCCCTGTTCCTGTGCGACAGCTGCGACGAGGACGCCAAAAAGGCGTTGAAGCGCTGCAAGCTCTACAAGAGTTTCCGCATGTCCTATTGGGGCTGGATGGATTTTCATACCGCTTTGGCGGAGCTGCCGGAGGAAAAGGTCAGCAGCAACGCCAGCGGACACAGTGCAGCGCAGGTCTTTCAACAGGGCCTGTTTCATAAGCAAAAGAAAAACTTGTTCAGAAAGGAGAGAGCTTTATGAATGCTGCTTTGTTCCTTATCATCGGCTGCGCAGTTCTGGTCGTAGGCTATATTTTCTACGGCGGCTGGCTGGCCAAGAAGTGGGGCGTCGATAACTCCCGTCCTACTCCCGCTCATACCATGGAAGACGGCAAGGACTACTGCCCTGCCAAGGCTCCTGTGCTGATGGGCCATCACTTCTCCTCCATCGCCGGCGCCGGCCCCATCAACGGCCCCATTCAGGCGGCTGTGTTCGGCTGGGTCCCCGTGATGCTGTGGGTCCTGATCGGTGGTATCTTCTTCGGCGGCGTGCATGACTTCGGTTCTCTGTTCGCTTCCATCCGCCACAAGGGCGAGTCCATCGGCGAGGTCATCGGTGACGCTATCGGCGCCAAGGCCAAGAAGCTGTTCATCGTGTTCGCTTACCTGACCTTGATCCTTGTTGTGGCTGCCTTCGCTTCCATCGTGGCCAACACCTTCAAGGCGACCTACACCGCTGAGGGCGCGATCGACTATGCCGCTTCCGCGGCCAACGCCTCCACCGCCATCATCTCCATCATGTTCATCCTGATGGCTATCCTGTTCGGCTTCTTTGTTTATCGCCGCAACGCGCCTCTGGGCGTCGCCACTGTCATCGGTGTCATCGGCATCGTGGTCTGCATGATCATCGGCCTGAACTGGCACCCCATCTACCTGAGCTACACCGTGTGGATGATCATTGTCGGTCTGTACATCGGCGTTGCTTCCGTTACCCCCGTGTGGATCCTGCTGCAGCCCCGTGACTACCTGAGCTCCTTCCTGCTGTACGGCATGATGGTTCTGGCTGTCGTGGGTATCATCGGCGCACATCCCACCGTTGAGATGCCCGCATTCCTGGGCTTCTATGATACGCTGGCTCCCTCCGGCACCTCTCTGGGTTATCTGTTCCCCGCCCTGTTCGTGACCATCGCCTGCGGCGCTGTGTCCGGCTTCCACTCTCTGGTTGGTTCCGGCACCACCTCCAAGCAGCTGGATCAGGAAAAGGACGCCAAGCCCATCGCTTACGGCGGCATGCTGATCGAGTGCGCTCTGGCTCTGATCTCCGTCTGCGCTGTTGGTTACATCTGGAACCAGTATGCTGACGGCACCACCGTGACTCCTACCGTCGTGTTTGCTACCGGCCTTGCCTCCATGTTCTCCAAGGTGTTCGGCGATGGCTGCTACAACGCTGTGTACTCCATGCTGATCCTGGCCGTGTCCGCTTTCTGCCTGACCTCCGTGGATACCGCTACCCGTCTGGCCCGTTACATGTTCGCTGAGTTCTTCGTCGAGCCTGGCCAGACCCGCGAGGATCTGAAGGGCTGGAAGCGCGTCATCACCAACCCCTATGTTGCCACCGGTATCACCGTGGTGGCCGGCGTGGCGCTGGGCCTGACCGGTTATGCCAAGATCTGGGCTCTGTTCGGCGCTGCCAACCAGCTGCTGGCTGCTCTGGGTCTGCTGGCTGTGTGCTGCTGGCTGGGTAAGATCGGCCGCAACAACAAGATGTTCTACTTCCCCATGTTCTTTATGCTGATCGTCACCCTGACCTCCCTGGTGTTCACCATCAAGGCGCAGATCACCGGTATCATCGCCGGCGGCGAAGGCGTGGTGTGGTGCTACATCCGCGGTATCATCGGCGTGCTGCTGGTGATCTTGGCCATCGATCTGGTGGTGGAGGGTATCCGCGCTCTGGGCCGCAACAAGAAGGCTGCTGCCAAGGCGGAGTAAACATCGCTTTCCATTGTGAGTTTTCTCACCCCTTATAAACAACAAAGAAGGGACTTCCGAAAGGAAGTCCCTTCTTTGTTTGTTACTCTGCTGAGAGCACCTGCTGTGCGGCCGCATCATAGCGGACGGTCACCGCGTGATCGGCGTTGTCGGTGCCAGTGTAGGTGCATTTCACCTGCAGCACCGTGCCTTCCCAGCCATCGAAGGTCACGTCAAAGATGGGATAGCCGGACGGCTGCGCCGTCGGCACGGCGGGAAATGCCGCCTTCAGCGCTTCATCCCCCTCATGCCACAGGTACTCCAGGATAAGTCTCATGCAGCCGTCTGACTGACCGTACCACCGGTCATCCGCGCCCTGATAGAAATGCCAGACCTTGCAGTCAAGGTGGGGTGTTTCGTCCTGAACGCTCTGGCCGATGGCCAGATAGGCGCTGTCCGGCGACCAGTACAGGCCAGTGACCGCCGTATGGGGATACGATTCGCTCATACCGGCGTCCACACCGCCATCACCCCAGCGGCGCTGTATATCGGCCGGGTTCGTTACCTTAACCGACGAATTGCCGAAGCTGCCGGTATACGTCACCACGGTGATACTGCCATCGGGTGATGTACTGCTTTCGTTGCGGAACAGTTTTCCCTGCACTTGCAGGCTGCTCAGAAGGACATACATAACTGCCAGCACGATCAGGCTCAGTGTTACCGCCATGGCGATGAACCAGCGTCTGCGCCGACGGGCGCGGCGCTCGGCCAGCGTCAGATCCAGCACCGCCTGCACCGCTTCTGAAGTGGGCGCAGGCTCCTCCGCCGCTTCCGGTTCCGCCGGGGCGGTCTGATAGGTCAGCAGCTGATCCACGCTGAGGCCCAGCGCCTCCGCCAGCGGCTCCAGCAGCGAGATATCTGGGCAGCCCGCGCCCCGTTCCCATTTGCTGACGGCCTTGTCCGTCACATGCAGCGCCTCCGCCAGCTCCCGCTGGGTCAGGTTCAGTTCCTTACGTCTCTGGGCGATGAATCTGCCCAACATTTCTCGATCCATGGGATCACCTCCGGTCTCATGGTAGCAAACAGGGCGGTTTTCCGCAACCGACGGAGCGTTTAGTGGGGGTGTTGTACGCCTTGTGTAAAGGGGGCTGTCGCGGCGCGAGCCGTGACTGGGGGATTGTTTCGTCACCTGTCAACCCCTCCGTCGCTTCGCGCCACCTCCCCTTACACAGGGGAGGCTTAAATTCCCCTCATCCCTCAAACAGGTACACCCGCGTCTCATAGGGCCGGGTGCGGAAGGGGCGGGCCGGATCATCCACCGGGTAATTTTGCAGCACCATCTGGCCGTCAGACAGGTCATACCCTCTGGGCGGCGTCACCGTCAGGGGCCGCTCGGCAAAGGAGCAGATCACCAGCAGCCGCTGGCCCTTCATCTCCCGCGTATACATGTAAAGGCTTCCCGCCAGCGGGCAGCAGTCGTGATACCTGCCCTCCCGCACCACCGGCAGGCGCTTGCGCAGGGCGATGGCCTTACGGTAGAAGTTCAGCAAAGAATCGGGGTCGCGCTCCTGGGCCGCCACGTTGACGGCGTGGTAGTTGGTGTTCACATAGAACCAGGGCTTGCCCGCGGTAAAGCCCGCGTTGGCGGTATCGTCCCACTGCATGGGGGTGCGGGCGCTGTCCCGGCTGCCGATCCACAGCCACCGCAGCCGCACCTTCTCCGGCAGGTCGGGCATGAAGTTGCGGCTCTGGACATCCTCATACATATCCGTGTGGATGGGCCGCCAGTTGGTCATGCCGATCTCCTGCCCCTGATAAACGAATGGTGTACCCTGCTGGAAGAGATACGCCGCCGCCAGCGCCTTGCCGCTCTCGGTGCGGTATTCCTCGCTGCCGTAGCGGGAGATAACGCGGGGGTGGTCATGGTTTTCCAGATACAGCATGTTCCATGCCTTGCCCCGCAGCTTCCGCTGCCACAGATCCCACACCCGCTTCAGCCGCCGCAGGGAGAAGGCTGTGTGGGCATAGTCGGTATACAGACAGTCGGCGCACATGCTCTGGAACTGGATCATCATATCCATCTGGCCGAGCTTCTCGTCGATGTATTTCAGGGCCCGACGGGGGCTGACCATAGGGGCCTCCGCCAGCGTCACGCAGTTATAGTGATCCAGCACGTCCCGCTTGAATTCCTCCAGATACTCATGGACCCGCGGGCCGTGGTTATAGTGGCGGATGCCCCGCGCCGCAGGCATCAGCCGGTCGTCCGGCAGGCCGTCCTTCTTGGAGATGAAGGTGATCACATCCTCCCGGAAGCCGTCCACCCCCAGATCCAGCCAGAACCGCAGAATGTCCTTTACCTCCTGCCGCACCAGCGGGTTATCCATGTTCAGATCCGGCTGCTTCACAGCGAACAGGTGCAGATAGTACTCCTGCCGCAGCTCGTCCCACTGCCACGCCTTCCCCTCGAACACGCTGTCCCAGTTGTTGGGCAGGTCGCCGCTGGGCTTCTCCTTCCGCCAGATGTAGTAATCGGTGTAGGGCGCGATGCGGCGGCGGGACTTCTGGAACCACTCGTGCTCGTCGCTGGTGTGGTTCACCACCAGATCCATAATGACCTTCATGCCCCGCCGATGGGCGCCCTCCAGCACCTTTTTGAACCACTCCATGCCGCCGAACTCCGGCGCGATATCCCGGTAATCGGAGATATCGTACCCGCAGTCCGCGCCCGGCGAGGGATACAGCGGCGAAAACCAGATGCCGTCCATCCCCAGACCTTTGATGTAGTCCAGCTTTTCGTACACACCCTGCAGGTCGCCCATACCGTCGCCGTCGCCGTCCTTGAAGCTGCGCGGCCAGATCTGATAGAACACCATGTCCTTATACCAGCGGTCACGTCCCATTTGCTGCACCCCTTTTCATAATTTTTCCTCCATTATAACGCAAGAGCGGCGGCCTTGCAAGGCCGCCGCTCCTGTATGTCGTGCGTGTTTTACTGGATGCCCTTGACGGTATAGCCCGCCTCGGTGACGGCGGCGCGGATGGCCTCGTCGGTCACGTCGCCCTCTACCACGGCGGTGCCGGAGGTCAGGTCAACGGTGGCCTTCACGCCGGGCAGGGCGGTCAGGGCCTTTTCCACATGGGCCACACAGTGGGCGCACATCATGCCTTCGATGGTCACAGTCTTTTTCATAGTCGGTTCCTCCTCATTGGATTCGGTATTATGTTCCGCCGCGGACGGCGCGGCATGGGATACAGCTTTCAGCCGGGGCTTCCACAGCCGCAGGCGCAGGGCGTTGGACACCACGCACACGCTGCTGAGGGACATGCAGGCGGCGGCGATCATGGGGTTCAGCAGCAGACCCAGCGCCGGGTACAGCACGCCCGCCGCCACGGGGATGCCCACGCTGTTATAGAAGAAGGCCCAGAACAGGTTCTGGCGGATGTTCCGCAGCACGGCGCGGCTCAGCTCCGCGGCGGAGGCCACGTCGGCAAGGCTGCTCTTCATCAGCACGATATCCGCCGACTCGATGGCAATATCGGTGCCCGCGCCGATGGCAAGGCCCACGTCCGCCTGCACCAGCGCTGGGGCGTCGTTGATGCCGTCGCCCACCATGGCCACCAGCTGACCCTCCTTCTGGAGCTTCTCTACGCAGGCGGCCTTATCCTGGGGCAGCACCTGGGAGATCACCTGATCCACGCCCACCTGACGGGCGATGGCGTTGGCGGTCTGGGCATTGTCGCCGGTCAGCAGCACCACACGGCAGCCGCTCTGCTTCAGGGCGGCGATGGCGGCGGCGCTGTCGGGCTTCACCGTGTCGGCCACGGCAATCACGCCCAGCGCACGGCCCTCCTCGGCAAAGTACAGCACCGTTTTGCCGTCCTCCGCCCATGCGGCGGCCTGCTGCGCAAAGGCGGTGATATTCACGCCCTTTGCCTCCATATACGGCGCGTTTCCAGCAAAGATGGTCTTATCATGCAGCTTCGCCTGCACACCGCCGCCGGGAACGGCGGTAAAGTCCGTTACGTCGCACAGGGGGATGTGACGCTCCTGGGCCGCCTCGGTAACGGCGCGGCTGAGGGGATGCTCGCTGGGCTGCTCCACGCTGGCCGCCACGCAGAGAAGCTCCTCCTCCGTGACGCCCTCCGCGGCAAAGCAGTCGGTGAGACGGGGCTTTCCCTCGGTGACGGTGCCGGTCTTATCCAGCACCACCGTATTCACACGGCCCATCAGCTCCAGCGACTGGGCGGATTTAATGAGGATGCCGTTCTCCGCCGCCTTACCGGTACCCACCATGATGGCCACGGGGGTGGCAAGGCCCAGCGCGCAGGGGCAGGAGATCACCAGCACGGCGATGCCCACCGACAGGCAGAACTGGACGCTCTGCCCGCCCACGAAGGCCCACAGCAGCGCCGCCGCCAGCGCGATGGACATGACCACCGGCACGAACACGCCGCTGATCTTGTCGGCCAGGCGGGAGATAGGCGCTTTACTGGAGGAGGCCTCCTCCATCAGCTTTACGATCTGGGACAGGGTGGTGTCGTCGCCCACGCGGGTAGCCTCCAGCTCCAGATAGCCGCTCTGGTTCACGGTGGCGGAGGTGACGGTGTCGCCCACAGTCTTTTCCACCGGCAGGCTCTCGCCGGTGATGGCGGACTCGTCCACCGAGCCGCTGCCGGACACCACCACGCCGTCCACAGGGATCTTGCCGCCCTGACGCACCACCACAATGTCGCCCTTACGGATGTCCTCCGCTGCCACGGTGACCTCCACGCCGTTGCGCTTGACAACGGCGCTGTCGGGCGCCAGGGCCAGCAGGGCGGAGATGGCGTCGGTGGTCTTTCCCTTGCTGCGCTCCTCCAGATATTTGCCCACGGTGACCAGCGCGCAGATCATGCCCGCCGACTCGAAGTACAGCTCCGGCATGCCGGATACCTGTCCGGCGGCAAGGCGCACCATCTCAATGAGACTGTACAGCAGTCCCGCGCTGGCGCCCAAGGCCACCAGCGTGTCCATGTTGGGGCTGCGGCGGAACAGCTGGGAGAAGCCCACCGTAAAGTAGCTGCGGTTCAGGATCAGGATGGGGATGCAGAATACCATCTGGGAGATGGCATGGGTCAGGTGGCTGGCCGTCAGGAAGCCGGGCAGCGGCAGCCCCATCATGTGGCCCATACTGATATAAAACAGCGGCACAAGGCACACGATGGACCACACCAGACGGCGGCGCATCTTCACCAGCGCCTCGTCCTGCTCCCTGCGCACATCCTGCTTCACATCGGCCGCCCGCTTCGCGCCGTAGCCGCCGCTCTCCACGGCGGAGATGATCTGCTCCGCCGTCACCTTTTCCGGATCATAGTCCACCAGCATGGTGCCCAGCATCAAGTTCACCACCGCGCTGTTGACGCCGGGGAGCTGCCCCGCCGCCTTTTCCACATGGGCCGAGCATGCCGCGCAGGTCATGCCCGTTACCACAAATTTCTCCTGCATAACGCCGCCTCCTTATTTCATCAGCTTTTGCAGCGTGGTCACCAGCTCGTCGATGACCGCGTCATCCCCCTGACGGATGCCGTCCGCCACGCAGGTGCGGATGTGGGTGGCCAGCAGCTCCTTGCTGAAGCTGTTCAGCGCCGCGCTGACGGCAGACACCTGGATCAGGATATCGGGACAGTAGGCATCCTTTTGCAGCATGTCCTTCAAGCCCCGCACCTGTCCCTCGATCCGGTTCAGGCGGTTCGTCAGGCGCTTCTGTTCCTCGTCGGAGCGATGCTTCGTCTTCTGGCAATGGCAGCAGTCCATATCGTATACCTCCCAGGGGTATTATTTGATGGTGGCATTATATACCCCCACAGGGTATTTGTCAACGTTTTTCTTTGGGCTTGCACAAAATTGCCATCAAAAGGCCGAACACCACCGCCGCGGCGATGCCGCCCGCCGTGGCGGTCAGGCCGCCGGTGATGACGCCCAGCAGGCCCTGCTCCCCTACCGCCTTCGCCACGCCCTTGGCCAGCGAGTAGCCAAAGCCTGTCAGCGGCACGGTGGCGCCCGCCCCGGCCCAGTCCACCAGCGGCTGATACAGTCCCACCGCCTGTAAGATCACGCCCGCCACCACATAGCCCGTCAGGATGCGGGCGGGCGTCAGCTTCGTCAGGTCGATGAGCACCTGTCCGATCAGGCACAGCAAGCCTCCGCACAGGAAGCACCATACATAGTCCATTTCGTCCTCCTTATCGCTCCGCCGACAGCACCACCGCATGGCACACCGCCGGCATGGTCTCCTTCTGAAATACGGTGGTGGGACTTTGCAGCGCGCCGGTGGGCGCGAAGATCATCCGTTTCCACCGGCGGCTCTTCAGCCCCGGCAGCAGGTAGGCGCACAGCACCGAGGCGCTGCATCCCGCGCCGGAGCCGCCGGCATGCATGTCCTGCTTCTGCCGGTCGAACAGCAGCAATCCGCAGTCGGTATAGCGGCTGTCCATGTTGAAGCCGTCACGGGCCATCAGATCCTTCACCACGCTGTGGCCGATGGCGCCCAGATCGCCGGTGACGATCAGGTCATAGTCCTGGGGCGTGGTGCGGGTGTCCCGGAACAGGGTCTCCAGCGTGTCGATGGCCGCCGGAGCCATGGCTCCGCCCATGTTGCACTCGTCATTGACGCCCATATCCACCACCCGGCCCATGGTGGCATGGGTAAGATACGGCCCGTCACCGGTGCGGCCCAGCACGCAGCAGCCGGAGGCGGTGGCCGTCCACTGGGCGGTGGGGCAGCGTTGGGAGCCGTAGGGCAGCGGCATACGGTACTGCCGCTCCGCCGTGCAGTAGTGGGAGGAGGTCGTTACCGCTGCCACGTTGGCCGCGCCGCCCTGCAGCAGCATGGCCGCCAGAGAAAGCCCCTCGCCCATGGTGGCGCAGGCGGCATACAGGCCGCCTACGCTGAAGGGCTGGTTCCGCAGTGCAAAATTGCTGGCGGCACACTGGTTCAGAAGATCGCCCGCCAGCACCAGATCCAGATCCTCCGCCTGCATGCCGCCCCGCTCCAGCGCGTGGCGCATGGCCCGCTGCTGGAAGATGGACTCTGCCTTTTCCCAGCTGGTCTGGGCGCAGAAGGAATCCGTCTCGATCTCGTCAAAATAGCTGCCCAGCGGGCCCTGTCCCTCCAGCTTGCCGCCGATGCTGCCCCATGACAGCACGCTGACGCCGCCGGAAAAGGCCACAGTCCGCCCGGTTCGATGCATTTCCATTTGCCTTCACCTCACATTTTTCCGGTAGTATGTGGAGACGGAAGGAAAATATGTGTTTGGTCGTTTTGCGCGCGTGGACGCGGCGGCCTGTGGTCAGGCCGCCCTACGAAAAGCGTAAAATTCCTTATCGTCCACTGCGCAAAACAGAAAATAACAAATTCTTGCCATCTTCCCCTGTATGTGCTATTCTGTATACTGATATTATATTGGTATGCAGGAGGCGGGGCCATGGCGTCGCTGAAGGACAAGCGGCTTTTTCTGCTGGATATGGACGGCACCCTCTATCTGGACGAGCAGCTTTTCGACAAGGTGCCGGAGTTCCTTGACCTCATCCGCCGTCAGGGCGGGCGGTATCTGTTCCTGACCAACAACTCCTCACGGGGCGTGGAGGGCTATATGGCCAAAATGCGCCGTCTGGGCATCGAGACCGCGCCGGAGGATTACATGACCTCCGCCGATGCGGCGGAGCACACGCTGCTGACGGAGTTTCCGGGGCGGAAGTGCTACGTCTCCGGTACGGCGTCGCTGAAAGCCCAGCTCCGGCAGGCGGGCATCGGCGTGGCGGACACCCTGTCCGACGATATTACGGTGCTCCTCAGTGGGTTTGACACGGAGCTGACCTTTCAGAAGCTGGAGGACAGCTGCATCCTGCTGAACCGGGGCGTCACATGGCTGGCCACCAATCCCGACTGGGTATGTCCCACATGGTACGGCTCCGTGCCGGACTGCGGCAGCGTGTGCCAGATGCTGGAGCGGGCCACGGGAAAAACGCCCCGCTTTCTGGGCAAGCCCCAGCCGGAGATGGTACGTCTGGCGCTGGCGCGGACAGGCTTCGGGCCGCAGCAGGCGGTGGTCATCGGCGACCGGCTGTATACCGACGTGGCCTGCGGCGTCAACGCCGGGATCGACAGCATTTTCGTCCTCAGCGGCGAGGGCGTCATGGGCGACATCGTGAAATACCGGGTCAACCCCACATGGATCTATCAAGACATCGCAAAGCTCTATCAAGATCTGAAGGAGAACCGAATATGAAGCTGAACTACAAACGCACCATTCTGGTGGGCTTTGCCTTTTTCCTGATCTGCGCCTTCTGGCAGGCCTATGACAACACCATCCCCCTGATCCTGACCAACAAGTTCGGCATGAGCCAGACCTGGTCCGGCGTTATCATGGCGGCGGACAACATTCTGGCGCTGTTCATGCTGCCGCTGTTCGGCGCCATTTCCGACAAATGCACCCACCGCAGCGGACGGCGCACCCCCTTTATCGTGCTGGGTACGCTGGTGGCCGCCGTGGCGCTGATCTGCCTGAGCTTCATCGACAACACCCAATTGAAGCATCTGGGCGACGCCGCCAACATCGACGATCCCGCCGCTTTGAGCGCCATCTACGAAAGTCAGGCGGACGAGCAGCTTATCACCCCTCACGGCGACAGATTCGTGCTGCGGGAGCAGTTCACGGAGGAGGAGTTCACTGCCATCCGCAGCCAGCTGGTCAGTGAGGACGGCACCGCCGTCACCAATCCCAACTACACCAACTATGTGACCCCCGCCCGGCAGGCCTACGCATGGCAGGTGACGGCGGAGCACCCCGGCACGCTGGTGTTCTTTATTCTGGTGCTGCTGGTGATCCTTGTGGCCATGGCCACCTTCCGCTCGCCCGCCGTGGCGCTGATGCCGGACGTGACCATGAAGCCCCTGCGATCCAAGGCCAACGCCGTCATCAACCTGATGGGCAGCGCCGGCGGTATTCTGGTGCTGGCGCTGGGCATGGTGTTCGCCACCTCCGCCGTGCGCAACTCCCTCATGAGCTACACCGGCTATTTCGGCGTCATTGCCGCCATTATGCTGGCGGCGCTGGTGATCTTCATGCTGACCGTCCGCGAGGTGGAGTGGGCGCAGGAGATGCAGCGCGACAGCGTGACCTACGGCGTGGAAGAGGCCGCCGAGGACGGCACGCCCCAAGAGGAGCGGAAGCTGTCTGTGGACGAGGTAAAGTCCCTGATTTTTATCCTGCTGAGTATCGTGCTGTGGTTCTTCGGCTATAATGCCGTCACCAGCAAGTACTCCGTCTATGCCAGCAACATCCTGCACAAGGACTATAACCTGACGCTGATCATCGCCCAGGCGGCGGCCATCGTGGCCTATCTGCCGGTGGGCATCATTTCCAGCAAAATCGGCCGCAAGCGTGCCATTCAGGCGGGCGTGATCATGCTGACGGTAGCCTTCGGCGTGGCGGGCTTTCTCCATGCGGAGAGCCCCACCCTGCTGATGAACGCCATGTTCGCCCTGGCCGGTATCGCATGGGCCACCATCAACGTGAACTCCTTCCCCATGGTGGTGGAGCTGTCCAGCGGCGGCAACGTAGGCAAGTACACCGGCTTCTACTATACCGCCTCCATGGCGGCCCAGGTGGCGACGCCTATGCTGTCCGGTCTTTTGATGGACAAGTGGGGCATGCGGGTGCTGTTCCCCTATGCCACCGTATTCGTGGCGCTGGCCTTTGTCACCATGCTGTTCGTCCGCCACGGCGACAGCAAGCCCGACGCGGTGATGGGACTGGAAGCTCTGGAAAATCTGGAGAACGACTGATATGAAACTGTTTTGGATCCTTTTGATCATTGTTATTCTGATCGCTTTGCTGTATATCCTCTGCCTGCGGTGCAATCGCCGCCGGGACTGGAAGAAATTCCAGGGCTGGCGCTATGCCCACCGGGGCTTTCACGACAAGCCCCGCATCCCCGAAAACTCCATTCCCGCCTTCAAGCGCGCCGTCCAGTGCGGCTTCGGCGCGGAGCTGGATGTCCACCTGATGAAGGACGGCCATCTGGCGGTGATCCACGACGCCTCCCTGCTGCGGACGGCGGGCGTGGACGTGGAGATTGAGGATCTGACGGCGGAGGACCTGCAGCAGTACAAGCTGGAGGGTACGGAGTACCACATTCCCCTGCTGGAGGAGGTGCTGCCCATCTTCGCCGGAAAGGCGCCGCTGATCGTGGAGCTGAAGGCGGAGCGGGGCAACGCCGACGCGCTGGCCGCCGCCGCCTGCAAGCTGCTGGACAAGCACCGGAGCGTGACCTACTGCATGGAGTCCTTCGATCCCCGGTGTCTCATGTGGCTGTGGCAGAACCGGCCCGACGTGGTGCGGGGCCAGCTCAGCGAAAACTTCGACCGCCACGGCGACGGCAAAAACCTGCCCGGCGTGGTGCGCTGGGTACTGAGTAACCTGCTGCTGAACTGCCGCACCCGGCCCGACTTTATCGCCTACCGGTTTGAGGACAGAAAGAGCCTGTCCCTGAAGCTGTGCCGCGGCCTGTACGGCGCAAAGGAGTTCAGCTGGACCATCCGCAGCAAGACGGACATGGACGCCGCCGAGGAGGCGGGCGCTCTGGTCATTTTTGAGCAATTCGACCCAAGGGGGATGGAAAAATGAGAGTCATCACCGGTTCTGCCCGGGGCAGGATCCTGAAGGAATTACAGGGCATGGAGACCCGCCCCACCACCGGCAAGGTGAAGGAGAGCATCTTCTCCATCATCCAGTTTGATATCGAGGGCCGCCGCATCCTTGACCTGTTCGCGGGAACGGGCCAGCTTGGCATCGAAGCCCTGAGCCGCGGCGCGAAGCAGTGCGTGTTCATCGACCAGCGCAATGACGCGGTGAAGCTGATCCGGGAGAATCTGGAGGTCTGCGGTCTCAGCGACCGGGCGGTGGTCCGCAGCGGCGACGCCATGTCCTACCTCAAGAGCGGCGAAAAATTCGACATCATCTTTCTCGATCCCCCCTACGCCTCCGGCCTGCTGGTGAAGGCGCTGGAGGATATCGCGGCATTTGACATTTGCCGCGAACATGGTATAATTGTGGCGGAAAGTGCCGTGGAAACGGAATTGCCGGCACTGGCACCCCCCTATTCGCTGTATCGTCAGTACCGGTATGGCAAGATCAAGCTGAGCGTCTATCACCGCAGCGGAAACGAGGACACCCTATGAAGATCGCCATCTATCCCGGCAGCTTTGACCCCATTACACTGGGCCATCTGGATATTCTCAGCCGGGCCGCCCGGTGTTTTGATAAGGTATATATGTGCGTGATGGTCAACTGCGAAAAGAAGCAGCCCATGTTCACCCAGGAAAAACGGCTGGAGCTGATCCGCAAGTCCATCGCCCACATCCCCAACGCGGAGGTGGAGCTGTTCTCCGGCCTGCTGGCGGACTACGCACGGCTGAAGGGCGCCCACATCATCGTGAAAGGCGTGCGCAACATGACGGATTATGACGCGGAGCTGCAGATGGCCCGCATCAACCAGGGCATCGACCCGGAGCTGGAGACGCTGCTGCTGCCCGCCCGGGCGGAGTTTGAGCATTTCAGCTCCACCATGGCCCGGGAAATGATCCGCTACGGCCAGCCGCTTGAAAAATATGTACCCGCTCCCGTGGCGGAGGAATTGATGAAAGGATGTGACCACTGAGATGGAAGAAAAGGACGTACAGCGTTTGATCGACATGCTCTATAACATGATCGACGAGGCAAAGAGCGTTGCCTTCAGCGCCGAAAAGTGCACCATCAACCGGGACGAGGCGCTGGATATCCTGGACGAAATGCGCGCCAAGCTTCCGCTGGAGCTGAAAAAGGCCAAGGAGCTGATCGCCGCCCGCAACGACTATGTGGCAGGCGCCAAGAAGGAAGTGGAGAAGATGATGCGGCAGGCCGAGCTGGACGCCAAGACCATCGTCTCCGAAAGCGAGGTCATCCAGCAGGCGCGGCAGAAGAGCGCCGACATCATCCACCGGGCCGAGGAACGCAGCCGCGAGCTGTACCGCGTGGCCAACACCTATACCGAGGACGCCCTGCGCCGCACGGAGGAGGCCATCCAGACCGCACTGGCCGAGGTGCAGACCTCCCGCGCACAGTTCCGCACCGCCTCCCAGGAGCAGATGCAGGCGGCGCAGGAACACCTGAAGCAGGACGCGCCCAAGGAGTGACCGCCGCACCGCACCGCAATGTCGCCCTTGTGGAAAACAGCTAAGTTTTTACACAAATTTTCTCTGTTTTATACAAAAATCGTTTATATTGTGGTCATGTAGAGCCGAGACACAAGATGTTGTGTCTCGGCTCTTTTTGCATTTTTGAAAGTGAAACACACGTTTTATTCACTATGCCATCATAGGAAAATGTTGGAAAAATCGACGGCAAACCCCTGCCGCGGCGGGAAAATTTCTCCTTGCAATCCACAGGCGATTTATGTATACTTAAAACCGTGGTGGTGAATTGTGGGGGAAGTGCCCTCTTTTGTGGGGAGTAATCCCACAGTTTACCCTTTCAGGCATCGGAGGTGAGGAACATGACAGGTCAATATGCGCATACCATCGACGCCAAGGGCCGTCTGTTCATTCCCGCCAAGCTGCGCGAGGAGCTGGGCCGCACCTTCCACGTTACGGTGGGACAGGATCACTGCCTGTCGGTATATTCCGACGACAGCTGGAACGCCGTGATGGACAAGCTGAAAACCATGAATTACAGCGATGTGAAGCGCTTGCGCCCCATGTTTGCGCTGGCCGCCGACTGCGAGCCGGACGCGCAGGGCCGCATCCTGCTGCCGCTGAAGCTGCGGCAGTACGCGGAGCTGGAAAAAGAAGTGGTGGTCATCGGCAGCTTTGACCGCGTGGAGATCTGGAACGCCCAGCGGTGGGCCGAGATCGAGAACGCCGCCTTTGCCGACGGCTCTCTGGAGCTGGCCATGGCGGAAATGGGGCTGTAAAGCATGGAGCTGAACCACAATATACAGGAGGATCTCTCCTACGGACACCGCCCGGTGCTGCTGGAGGAGTGTCTGGAGGCGCTGCACATCCGCCCCGACGGCGTGTATGTGGACGGAACGCTGGGCCGGGCCGGCCACTCGCTGGAGATCGCCAAACGGCTGACCACCGGCCGCCTGATCGGCATCGACCGGGACGAGACCGCCATCGCCGCCGCGCAGGAGCGGCTGCGGGACTATATGGATCATGTGACGCTGGTGCACAGCAATTTTGACCGCATCGGCGAGATTCTGGAGGAGCTGAACATCCCCGGCGCGGACGGCATGCTGTTCGATCTGGGCGTATCCTCCCCCCAGCTGGACGACGCGCAGCGGGGCTTCAGCTACATGCACGACGCGCCGCTGGATATGCGGATGGATCGCACGGCACCCCTGGACGCCCGCCAGGTGGTGAACGAATGGTCCTACGAGGAGCTGCGCCGCATCCTGTACGATTTCGGTGAGGAGCGCTACGCCCCCGCCATTGCCAAGGGCATCTGCCGGGCGCGGGAGACCGCTCCCATCGAGACAACGCTGCAATTGGTGGACGTGATCAAGTCCGCCATGCCGCCCCAGGCGCTGCGGGAAAAGCAGCACCCGGCCAAGCGCAGCTTTCAGGCCATCCGCATCGCCGTCAACGGCGAGCTGGACGCCCTGCCCCCCATGCTGAACGCCGGATGCCAGCACCTGAATCCGGGCGGACGGCTGGCAGTGATCTCCTTCCACTCGCTGGAGGATCGGATCATCAAGAAAACCATGCAGGAGTTGGCCACCGGCTGCACCTGCCCGCCCAATTTTCCCGTATGCGTGTGCGGGAAGAAACCGAAAATGAAGCTCATCTCCCGCAAGCCCATTGTTCCGGGCGAACGGGAGCTCACGGAAAACCCCCGTGCCAGAAGCGCCAAGCTGCGCGTGGCCGAAAAGCTGTAAGTCCCATTTACCAAGGAAAGGAAGTCCTCCCCCATGACTGACGAACGCCGCCGGAATATCACAACCATATACGGCAACCTGGCTTATGATCTGGACACCCTCGTCCGGGAGCGTCAGCTGGAGGAGGCCGGTGAAATGCCGGAGCGCAAGGCCGAGGCAAAACCGCAGGCCCAGCCCCGCCGCCGTCCTCAGGCACAGGCCAAGGCCCGTCCCTCCGCGCTGGTGATGGGCGGCATCGTGGTGGTGTGCGCGCTGGTGATGGTGCTGCTGCTGGGCTATGTGCAGCTGACCACCGTATCCAACCATGTGTCCACCATCAAAAAGGAGCTGGCCACGCTGGAGGAGGAGCACGTCTCGCTGCTGACCGAATATGAAAAGACCTTCGACCTGGCCACCATCAAGGCGGCGGCTGAGGAGGCCGGTATGTCCAAGCCCACCTCCGGTCAGATCCAGTACATCGACCTGAGCGGCGCCGATACCGCCGTAGTCTGCGGCGGAGAGCCGGGACTGATGGAAAAAGCCGCCTCCACCGTCAAGGAGGGCGCATTGTCCCTGTGGGAATATTTCCGCTGAACCCCCCGTATAGTTTTCAACAGCAAGGAGTAAGAAGCTGATTTCTTGCTCCTTGCTTTGGCCTTTACATAACCCCGTTTTCCCACCGCAAAGGAGTGCCGTTATGCCGCAGAATTTCCCGCAGAACCGCCAGAATCCCACCCGGAAGGATGAATCCATCCGCCGGGCCAACCGCATTATTCAGAGCCGTACCTTCGTGCTGATGCTGATCATGGGCATCGGCATGTTCATCGTGCTGTTCTTCAAGCTGTACTCTTTGCAGATCACCCGCCATGAGGAGCTGCAGTCCAAGGCCGTCAGCCAGCAGACCCGCAGCAGCGTGGTCACCGCCAACCGCGGCACCATCTACGATGCCTCCGGCAACATTCTGGCCATCTCCTCCACGGCGGAGACCATCTTCCTCTCTCCCAAGGAGATCAACGACGCGCTGAACGACGAGGAGAACCCCGTGGCGTGGACAAAGGAGATCCTGGCCGGTGCGCTGGCGAAGATCCTGGACATCAGCGAGGAGGGCATCCTGAAAAAGATGGCCCGCAGCGACTCCATGTATGAGGTGCTGAAATACCGGGTGGACGAGGACATCGCTGATCAGGTACGGCAGTACATCAACGACAACAAGGTGAAGGGCGTGTTCCTGACCACCGATGCCAAGCGGTACTATCCGTACAGCGATCTGGCCGCCCAGGTGATCGGCTTCGTGGGCGTGGACTATACGGGTCTGTTCGGCCTTGAGGCGGAGTATGACAAGGAGCTGCAGGGCCAGTCCGGCCTGGTGGTGACCGCCAAGGCCAACGGCCAGAACGACCTGCTGTATGAGTACTCTCAGTACTTTGATCCGGAGAACGGCGACGAGCTGCAGGTAACGCTGGAGGCCACCGTGCAGTACTATCTGGAAAAGGGCATGAAGGACATGTGCGACGCCTTCTCCCCCGCCAACGGCGCCACCGGCATCGTGATGGATGTGCGCAACGGCGGCATCCTAGCCATGGCCTCCTTCCCCAACTATGACCTGAACGACTTCTCCACCGTGTCCGACAAAACGCTGCTGGAGCGGATCGAGCGGGAGGAGATCGAGCTGGCGGACGCCCAGCAGATCCAATGGCGCAACAAGGCGCTGAACGACACCTATGAGCCCGGCTCCACCTTCAAGATCCTGACGCTGTCCGCCGCGCTGGAGGAGGGTCTCATCGACATGAACACCTCCGTCAATTGCAGCGGCTCGGTGAACATTTCCGGCCACACCATCCACTGCTCCAACAAGGCTGGTCACGGCCTGCAAACGCTGGAGCAGTCGGTGGGTAACTCCTGCAACCCGGCCTTCATCTCCTACGGTCTGAAGCTGGGGACGGAGAAATTCTATCAGTATATGCGCTCCTTCGGCATCATGACGCCTACCGGCGTGGATCTGGGCGGCGAGGCTACCGGCGTGTTCGCCGCGGACGCCAACTTCACCCAGCTGGATCTGGCCTGCTACGCCTTCGGCCAGAACTTCACCGTGACGCCGCTGGCGCTGATCACGGCGCAGGCGGCCTGCGTCAACGGCGGCTATCTCTATACCCCTCACTTTGCCCAGCAGATCACCGACAGCAACGGCAACGTGATCTGGCAGCACGACGATACGCCGGTGCGGCAGGTCATCAGCGAGGAGACCTCCGCCACCGTGCGGGAATGTCTGGAATATGTGGTGGCCAGCGGCACCGGCAAAAACGGCCAGGTGGCGGGCTACCGCATCGGCGGCAAGACCGGTACGGCCGATAAGGGCCAGTCCGGCGACGTGGTGGTCTCCTTCCTGTGCTTCGCTCCGGCGGACGATCCCCAGATCATGATGCTGATCACCATGGACACCCCCAGCCGCTCCACCGGCACCTATGTGTCCGGCGGCAACATGGTGGCTCCCTACTCCAGCGCCATCATGTCGGAGATCCTGCCCTATCTGGGCATCGAGCCCAGCTACAGCGCCGAGGAGCTGATGGGCGTGGACACCACCGTACCCAATGTCATCGGCATGACGGTGCAGGAGGCCAAGGACCGCATGAAGGAGCGGGGCTTCAGCTGCAAGATCGAGGGCGACGGTGAGGAGATCACCGATCAGACCCCCGTGGGCGGCGCCATCATCCCCGGCAAATCCACGGTGGTGCTGTATGCCGGAGCCGAGAAACCGGATAAAATGTGTACAGTACCCTCTCTGGTGGGCCGCACCGCCGCCGAGGCCAATACCGCCGCCGCCAACGCGGGTCTGCTGATCCGCTTCACCGGCACCACCAGCTCGGAGTCCAGCACCGTGCTGGTATTCAGTCAGGAGCTGGAGGCCGGTACGGAGGTACCTGCCGGTACGGTCATTACCGTGCGGCTGGGCGACACCACCGTCCGGGATTGATGCGCATCTTTTGCAATATTTATAGCATATAATCCCATTTCACTTGCGTTTTCTGCCTGCTATACTGGACATAGCGCGGCGACTGTCCGCCGCAAAACAGGATAAAAGGAGATCGTTCCATGAAATTAAAAGATGTATTGAAGGGCTTGGAGATCCTGTCCGCCACCGCCGATATGGAGACGGAGATCACCGGCATCAGCTATGACTCCCGCACCACCGAAAAGGGCGACGTATTCGTGGCCATCAGCGGCGAGGCGATGGACGGCCACCGCTTCATCCCCATGGCCGCCGAAAAGGGCGCGGCCTGCGTGGTATGCGAGCGCGTACCGGAGGGAGACATCCCCTATGTGCAGGTGGAAAGCTCCCGCAGGGCGCTGGCGCTGATGGGCGGCAACTGGTTCGACCATCCCGCCAAAGAAATGACCATGATCGCCGTCACCGGCACCAGCGGCAAGACCACCTCCACCTACCTCATCAAGAGCATTCTGGAGCAGAAGGCCGGGGCCAAGGTGGGTCTGGTGGGCACCATCCAGAACATGATCGGCGATCAGGTGCTGCACACCGAGCGCACCACGCCGGAATCTTTCGAGCTGCACCGGCTGTTCCGCCAGATGTCCGACGCGGGCTGCACCCATGTGGTGATGGAGGTCTCCTCCCACGCGCTGGTGCTGGATCGGGTGTACGGCATCCGGTTCGCCGTGGGCATCTTCACCAACCTCAGCCAGGATCATCTGGACTTCCACCATACCATGGAGGCCTACTGTGACGCCAAGGCCATACTCTTCGACCGCTGCGACGTGGCCATCTACAACGCCGACGATCCGTGGCATGAGCGGATGCTGGCTCACTGCCCCTGCCGCACCTTCAGTTACAGCGCCAAGGGCGAGGCAGACCTCTCCGCCAAGAACATCCAGCTCCATGCCGGCAGCGTGGACTACGACGCCGAGGCGGACACCGAATGGGCCCACGTCCATGTGGGCATCCCCGCCATTTTCACCGTGTATAACACGCTGGACGCCATCTCCGCCTGCTGGAATCTGGGCGTGCCTGTCGCCGAATGTGCCGACGCGCTGGCGAAGAACCACGGCGTGAAGGGCCGCATGGAGATCATCCCCACTCCCGGCAAGAGCTTCACCATCCTCAACGACTATGCCCACAAGCCCGACGCGCTGGAAAACGTACTGACCTCGGTGCGGGGCTTTGCCAAGGGCCGCACCGTGGTGGTGTTCGGCTGCGGCGGCGACCGCGACCGCACCAAGCGCCCCGTCATGGGCGAGATCGCGGCACGGCTGGCGGATTTCAGCGTGGTCACCTCCGACAATCCCCGGACGGAGGAGCCTATGGCCATCATCAACGATATTCTGGAGGGCATGAAGGGCTGCACCGCCTACGCCGTGGAGCCGGATCGTGTCAAGGCCATCCACTACGCCATGGATCACGCCCAGCCCGGCGATGTGATCGTGCTGGCCGGTAAGGGCCACGAGGATTATCAGGAGATCAACCATCAGCACTTCCCCATGGATGAACGGGTCATCGTGGCCCAGCACCTGAAGGAAATGTAAACCAGAGAAAACGCCTTTCCGCAAGGCAAAAGAAAGAGAGTCGTTCACATGGAAATTATTCTGGCTGCCATTGTCAGCTTTGTTGTCACCGCCGTGGTGGGTAAGCTTCTCATCCCGGCCCTCGTCCGCCTGAAGGCGGGCCAGAGCATCAAGGAGATCGGCCCCAAGTGGCATATGTCCAAGCAAGGCACGCCCACCATGGGCGGGCTGATGTTCATCATCGGCATCGGCGTGGCCATCGTGATCTGCGGCTGGGCCGGTATGCTGGCAGGCAGCTTCCAGCACCTGTATGTGTATCTGTTCGCGCTGGTATTCGGCGGCATCGGCTATATCGACGACTATCAGAAGGTGAAGCACCATCAGAACACCGGCCTGACCGCGCCCCAGAAATTCCTGCTGCAATTGGCGGCGGCGGTGGCCTTCCTGTGCCTGATGCGGTACGAGGGAATGCTGAGCCCCAACCTGTATGTGCCCTTTTTCAACACCTATCTCGTGTTAAACTGGGGTGTCTATCTGGTATTTGCCGCCTTCGTCATCGTGGGCACCGTCAACGCTGTCAACATCACCGACGGCATCGACGGCCTTTCCAGCAGCGTGACGCTGCCGGTGGCGGCCTTCTTCGCGTGGGAAGGCTGCGGCTATATGCCCCAGTATCTGGTGCTGGCGGCCATCCCCGTATATTACACCCAGCTGAGCATTTTCAGCGCCGCCCTGTTCGGCGGCCTGGCGGGCTTCCTGCTGTATAATCACTACCCCGCCAAGGTGTTCATGGGTGACACCGGCTCCCTGTTTCTGGGCGGTGCGGTGGCGGCGCTGGCCTTCGCCTACGACATGCCGCTGGTGCTGATCCTGGTGGGCTTCGTCTACATCTGCGAGACGCTGTCCGACATCATCCAGGTGGGTTATTTCAAGCTGACCCACGGCAAGCGGATCTTCAAAATGGCCCCGCTGCACCATCATTTCGAGATGTGCGGCTGGAGCGAGAAGAAGGTGGTGGCGGTATTCGCCACGGTGAGCCTGATCTTCTGCCTGCTGGCCGTTGTGGCGGTGAATGGAAGATTTTTGGCCATGTAAAAGATCGTTGGCGCAAAATTTGACGACTTTTGTAGGGGACGGCGTCCCCGACGCCCCGCGCCAACAAGGACGCACAAATCAAAGGCCCCCTTGTGTAAAGGGGGCTGTCAGCCGCAAGGCTGACTGGGGGATTGTCCGTTAACATGTCAACCCCTCCGGCGCTTCGCGCCACCTCCCCTTACACAGGGGAGGCTTTGGATACCACATCCCCCAACATCCCACAGAAAGGAGGAACGTCTCATGCCGCAGCATCCCCACCAGCCCCCTGTAAGGCACGCGGAAAAAATGCGCCGCAAGGCCGTGGAGCGCAAGCATTTGCTGGCCGCCAAAGGCGGACGTATGGACGTTCCCTTCCTGCTGCTGACCCTTCTGCTGACGGCCATCGGCCTTGTGATGCTGTTCTCCGCCAGCTTCCCCTCCGCCTATTACGAGACCGGAAACCCCGCCTATTACTTCAAGCGGCAGGCGATCTTCGCCGCGCTGGGCCTTTCCGCCATGTTCGTGGTGGCAAAAGTCAACTATCAGCGCTGGCGCGGCGCGGCCCGCTTACTGCTGGGCTTCTCGGTCTTTCTGCTGATCCTGGTGATCATTCCCCATGTGGGCATCACCAACAACGGCGCTACCCGCTGGCTGGGTATTGAAAATGTATTCACCTTCCAGCCGTCGGAGATCGCCAAGCTGGCGGTCATCGTCTACTTTGCCGACAGCATTTCCAAAAAGCGGGAAAAAATGCTGCAATGGCGGGAGGGTATTCTGCCCTACGCCATCATTCTGGGCGTGATCTCCATTCTGATGCTGCTGGAGCCCCATCTGTCCGGCACGATCCTGATCGTAGGCACCGGCGCGGTGATGATGGCGGTAGGCGGCATGCAGGGCTGGCTCATCGGCGCGGGCATCGGCGGCGTGGCCGCCGTGGCAGTGCTGTTTGTGAAGCTGGTGGAATCCGGTGTCATCTCCTATGGCGCCAGCCGTATCGCCATGTGGCATGACCCATGGCTGGACATGAGCGACGATGGCTATCAGATGGTGCAGAGCCTGATCGCCATCGGCTCCGGCGGACTGCTGGGACTGGGCCTTGGCAAGGGCCGCCAGAAGTTCATGTACCTGCCGGAGGAGCACAACGACTTCATCTTCGCCGTGGTGTGCGAGGAGCTGGGCCTGATCGGCGCGTGCGTCATCATGCTGATCTTCGCCATGCTGCTGCTACGGGGCTTCTGGATCGCCCTCCACGCCCGCGACCGATTCGGCACGCTGCTGGTGGTGGGCGTTATGACCCATCTGGGCTTGCAGGTGTTTCTCAACATCGCCGTGGTGTCGGGCCTTGTCCCCGCCACCGGCATCTCCCTGCCCTTCTTCAGCTACGGCGGCACGGCGCTTGCCCTGCAGCTGGTGGAAATGGGCATCGTACTGAGCGTCTCCCGGCAGATCCCCGCGCCGCGAAACGGATAAAAGGAGCTTACTTACTATGAATGTGATCTTTACCTGCGGCGGCACCGCCGGACATGTGAACCCGGCGCTGGCGCTGGCGCGGTATATGCAGGAGAAGGATCCCGCCACGCGAGTGCTGTTTGTGGGCACTCCCAACGGTATGGAGCGGGGCCTTGTGGAAAAGGCGGGCTATGACTTCGCCGCCGTGGAGGTCAGCAATTTCCGCCGTTCCCTGTCCCCGGAGGGACTGCGGCACAACTTCAAAACTGCTAAAACGCTGGTGACCTCCCGCCGGGAGGCCAACGCCATTATTGCCCGCTTCAAGCCCGATCTGGTGGTGGGCACCGGCGGCTATGCCAGCTATCCGGCCGTCAAGGCCGCCGCCCGGCACCGCATCCCCACCGCCGTACACGAGTCCAACATGATCCCCGGTCTGACCACCAAGCTGCTGGAGGACTGCGTGAACTGCGTGATGGTGGGCTTTGAGGACTGCCGCCGCCACTACAAGCACCCTGACAAGGTGGTGGTCACCGGCACGCCGGTGCGGGGCGGTTTCTTTGAGCTGACGAAGGAACAGGCCCGGCAGAAGCTGGGCTATACCGACGATAAGCCGCTGGTGGCCTCCTTCTGGGGCAGCCTGGGCGCGGCCACCATGAACGCGCGGATGCTGGACTTCTTTGAGCAGGAGCGGCAGGCCGGTTTCCCCTTCCATCACATCCATGCCGCCGGAAAGAGCGACTGGCCCCATATCTCCGGCGAGCTGGAAAAACGCAGACTCAGCAGCCCCATGCTGGACGTGCGGCAGTACATCTATGATATGGCGGTGGTGATGGCCGCCGCCGATCTGGTCATCAGCCGGGCCGGCGCCAGCACCCTCAGCGAGGTAACGGCCCTTGGCATGCCCGCCATTCTGGTGCCCTCCCCTTATGTGGTGGCCAACCATCAGGAGAAGAACGCCCGGATGCTGGAGAGCCACGGCGGCGCTGTGGTGCTGACGGAGGAGCAGGCCACCGGAAAGGCACTGTTTGACGAGACCTCCGCCATCCTCCGCGACAGCGAAAAGCGGCAGGCCATGGCCGCCGGTATGCGGGAGCTGGGCATCCCCGACGCCACCGAGCGCATCTACAACACCCTTATGTCCCTGCTGTAACAGGGCAAGCTCCGCCCGGCATAGGATGGGTAAAACCATCTGAAAGGCGGAGCGATATGGCATATCTGACGATTGAGGGCGGACGCCCTCTCCATGGCCGGATACCGGTGCAGTGCGCCAAGAACAGCGTATTGCCGGTGCTGGCCGCCACAGTGCTGGCGGGGGATACCTGCCGCCTTGTGGCCTGTCCCCGTCTCAGCGACGTGGAGACCGCCGCAGAGATCCTGCGGCATCTGGGCTGCACCGCCCAATGGGACGGCGGCGATCTGCTGGTGGATACCACTCACATCAGCCGCTGGGACATTCCCGAGACGCTGATGCGCAGAATGCGCTCGTCCGTCATCTTTCTGGGCGCGATCCTCAGCCGCTGCGGCCAGGCGGAGCTGTCCTATCCCGGCGGCTGTGAGCTTGGCCCACGGCCCATCGACCTGCATCTGACCGCCCTGCGGACACTGGGCGCGGACATTACCGAGCTGGGCGGAAGCCTGCTGTGCCGGGCCGCGCATTTGCAGGGCGCGGATATCGTGCTGACGCTGCCCAGCGTGGGCGCCACGGAAAACGCCATTCTGGCCGCCTGCGGCGCGGAGGGCGTCACCGTGATCTCCAACGCGGCGCGGGAGCCGGAGATCGTGGATCTTCAGGACTTTCTGCAAAAGATGGGCGTTGCCATCCACGGCGCAGGCACCTCATCCATCACCGTACAGGGCGGCGGCGCACGGCACGGCTGCACCCACCGCTGCATCGGTGACCGCATCGCTGCCGCTACATACCTGTGCGCGGCGGCGGCCTCCGGCGGGAAAATCACGCTGGAGGGCATCAACTACCGACACCTTGCCACCGTTACCACGGCGCTGCATCAGGCGGGCTGCCGCCTGCAATGTGAAAGCGACGCCATCACACTGGAAAGTGACGGACACCTGCGTGCCGTTGCGCCGGTACGCACCTCCCCCTATCCCGGCTTCCCCACCGACGCGCAGGCCCTGCTGATGGCGGCGCTGCTGCGCAGCGAGGGCGCCACCATGTTCGTGGAGAACATGTTCGAGAGCCGCTATCGCCATGTGCCGGAGCTGCTGCGGATGGGCGCGGATATCCGGCTGGAGGGCCGGGTGGCCGTGGTCTGCGGCGTACCGGAGCTGCATGCCGCCGCGGTACGTTCCACCGACCTTCGGGGCGGCGCGGCGCTGGCGGTGGCCGCCCTGCAGGCACAGGGCATCACACAAATACACGACATTCACCACATCCAGCGGGGATACATGGATCTCGCCGGTGACCTGCGGTCGCTGGGCGCGGAGATCGCTACCGCGGAGGGATCAGAGATATAGAAAGGATACACTATGGCCAGACGAAGCAGATACAACCGCAGACGGCGTCAGGGACGGTTTTCATTCCTGTATAAGATACTGGTCTTTGTGGCCATCTGCGGCGCGATCGCCGTGGCGCTGGCACTGTTTTTCAAGGTGGAGAAGATCACCGTTACCGGCAACAGCCGGTACACGGCCGATCAGATCGTGGAGGCCGCCGGGATACAGACCGGCGACAATATGTTCTTTCTGAACAAATACAACGCCTCCGAGCAGATCACCGCCGCCCTGCCCTATGTGGAGACCGTTCGGATCAGCCGCCAGCTGCCCGACACGCTGGTGGTGACCGTAACGGAGTGTACCGCGCCGGCTGCCGTGCAGCAGGAGGGTAAGCTGTGGCTGCTGTCTGGCGACGGCAAGATCGTGGACTGCAAGGCTGCCAGCGCGTCTGCAAAATACGCCATGGTGAAGGGCCTGTCCCTGCTGGAGCCGCAGGTGGGCACCGCCATTCAGGTGGCCGAGGAGGAGCAGGCCTCCGCCCAGCTTCTGCTGACGCTGCTGGGGCTGCTGCGGGACAAGAACATGCTGGCGGATGTGCAGTCCATCGACCTGAGCGACAGCGCCTCCGTCATGCTGCGGTATCTGGATCGGTTTGATGTGACCTTCCGCTGGGACGCGGATTTCGATTACAAGCTGGATTATCTGCTTGCTGTCGTCGAACGCCTTGAGATCAATGAAAAGGGTGCCATCGACATGACCCAGGAGGGCAAAGCCAGCTTTATCCCCAGCTGAAATACCGCCAGGATACACGTTTCGTCAGCGGCAATGAACTTTTTTTGAAAATCAGCCGTTTGCACTTGACCTGCGGGCTATTCCGCAATATAATACTAGATATAGTATTTAAATTTGGACGAATTGTCGTTTTTATACCATTTCTGCCGGAGGAAACGAACATGGCTTTTGGACTTGAAACAGGCGTGGAAAATGTAGTCAACATCAAAGTGGTCGGCGTCGGCGGCGGCGGCAACAACGTGGTCAACCGCATGGTACACAGCGGCGCGCAGGGTGTTGATTTTATCGCGGTCAATACGGACAAGCAGGCGCTGAATGCTTCCAGCGCAAACTATAAGCTGCAGATCGGTGAAAAGCTGACCGGCGGCAAGGGCGCAGGCTCCAACCCGGAGATCGGCCGCAAGGCCGCCGAGGAGAGCCGCAACCAGATCAGCAAGGCCCTGGAGGAGACGGACATGGTGTTCGTCACCGCCGGTATGGGCGGCGGCACCGGCACCGGCGCGGCCCCTGTGGTGGCCGAGATCGCCCGTGAGCTGGGCGTGCTGACGGTGGGTGTGGTGACCAAGCCCTTCGGCTTTGAGGGCCGCCGCCGCGCTCAGCAAGCCGAAGCAGGCATCGCCGAGCTGAAGGAAAAGGTCGACTCTCTGGTGATCATCCCCAACGAGCGGCTGAAATACGCCACCGACCAGAAGATCACCTTTGCCAATGCCTTCGAGATCGCTGACGACGTGCTGCGTCAGGCGGTACAGTCCATCTCCGACCTGATCCGAGACACCGGCTTTATCAATCTGGACTTTGCCGACGTGACCGCCATCATGAAGGATGCCGGTATGGCTCACATGGGTGTCGGCCGTGCGGCCGGCAAGGGCAAGGCCGAGGAGGCTGCCCGTATGGCCATTTCCAGTCCCCTGCTGGAGACCTCCATCGAGGGCGCACGGGGCGTACTGATCAACATCACCGGCTCCACCGATATCGGCCTGGAGGAGGTCGAGCAGGCGGCTACGCTGGTGCAGGAGGCCGTACATCCCGATGCACTGACCATCTTCGGCGCCACCTTCGACGAGACGCTGGATGACGAGATCCGCGTCACCGTCATCGCCACCGGCTTTGCCGATGCGCCGGGCAAGGCTCCCGAAAAGGCCGCTGCGCCGCAGCAGGAGGCGGAAAAGCTGAAGCTGGATCCTCTGCCTGCCGAGGGCGAGAAGGCCGACGATGATATGGACAAGTCCTTCAACGACATTCTGAAAATTTTCCAGAAGGACAATTTCTGATGTGCAATGCAAAAGGCCGTTTACCCGCAGGTAAACGGCCTTTTCTTTCAATCAAGGAGGTTATTATCATGAATCCCAACGAACTGCTTGCCGTGCTGCACACCGTGGAACGGCTGAAGGATACCACACGTCATTGCTACACCAGCCAGGGCCGCCATGAAAGCGTAGCGGAGCACAGCTGGCGGGTCACGCTGATGGCTTTCCTGATGCGGGATGAATTTCCGGAGCTGGATATGGATAAGGTAATGCAGATGTGCCTGATCCACGATCTGGGCGAGTGCTTCACCGGAGACATTCCTTCCTTTGAAAAGACCGCCGCAGACACTGCCAAGGAGGACGGATTGCTGGCCCAATGGGTGGCTTCCCTACCCCAGCCTTATCGGGAGGACATGGCGGCGCTCTATGCCGAGATGGACGCACTGGAAACGCCTGAGGCCAAGGTCTATAAGGCACTGGACAAGCTGGAGGCGGTGATCTCTCACAACGAGTCACCGCTGGAAAACTGGCTGCCACTGGAATACGAGCTGAACATGACTTATGCCAACGACAATGTAGCTTTCTCGCCTTACCTGACGCAGCTGCGTGAGGCCGTCCGGAAAGAGACGGAGGAAAAGGTGGCAAAGGGCGAATAAGTTATATACAAATGGTTATATCGCGTTCTATCTATACAGTTTGGATTCTTTTTCCCTTTGTAAACGCCAATCTGCCCCGCCCAGCTATTCGAGCGAAGCGGAATTATACATAAAAAGAACACCATCCATACGGATGGTGTTCTTTTTAT
>CAKTIE010000016.1 GCA_934565655.1 uncultured Oscillospiraceae bacterium | reverse complement strand
TTTGGTCGACACCAAGAGATTCTCTCAATCGGTTTAATCTGGTGTTTTCAAGATGTCCTTATGAGGAGTCGCCCTTGCGGCAGTCTCTTTTGCGATGGGAGGGGAAAAAGAACTTACTCCTGAGGCTCAGCGGGGGTCTCAGGCTCGTTGGTCTGGGCAGGCTCTTCGGCGGCGGGCTGGGGATCGACTTCAGCGCCGCACTCGGGGCAGAACTTGGAGTTGGTGGCGGTGCCGCACACGGGGCAGGCCTTCAGGTCAGGCGTCTCCTCGCCGTCCTTCTCAATGGTGATCTCGATCTCGGTATGAGGCTTCTCGGCCAGCGTGGCCTCCATCTCCTCGATCTTGGCGCGGCTGGCCTCGATGGCGGCCATCACGTCCTTGATGGCGTCGGGGACCTCGCCCTCAAACTCGGAGGCGAACCACTGGCCGATGGCGCGGTAGTTCTTATCCAGCTCACGCTGCTCGGTCTTGATGGCCATGGTCAGCTGGGCGGTCTCCTTCACGTCCTTGGCCTTGTCGGCGGCCACTTCGGCCACATCCTTGGCCTTTTCGGCGGCGATATTGGCATACAGCTTGGCTTTTTCGGTAATGTTATCAAAGAATGACATAGGTAAGGCTCCTTTCAGAATATGTTAAGGGCTTCATTAAGGCTGATTATAGCCACTGTTCCGGGATTTTGCAAGGCTTTCGGGGCGAAATTCATCAAATGTTAATCAAATAGGGATAGCAATAGCCTCACAGAGTTCGCGGCGCGGACGCCGCGAAAAAATCAAATCATTTTTCTGACGACATGTGCGTCAGAAAAATTCTTCTCGGACGCCAGTGTGTCCGAAGGACGCGCGCAGCGGCCGCAATCCCTTTGGCAGAAAAATCGAAGATTTTTCGCCAGTATTTTCAGTGCTCGATCCAGTCCCCTGCCCGCTGTACCGCCCGCTTCCACATGCGGTAGGCATCGTCGCACTCCGCCTGCACCCGCTGGGGCGTGAACACCCGGTCACTGCGGCGCAGGGCCGACAGCTCCTCAAGGCTGCTCCACATGCCGCAGTTCAGCCCCGCCAGCGCCGCCGCGCCGAAGGCGGTGGTCTCCACCATGGCGGGCCGGTCCACGGGGATCCGCAGCAGGTCGGCCTGCATCTGCAGCAGGATATCACTGACGCTGGCGCCGCCGTCGGCCCGCAGGCAGGTGATGTCGCAGCCCGCGTCCTGCCGCATGGCCAGCATCAGGTCTGTGACCTGAAAGGCGATGGACTCCAGCACCGCCCGGGCGATATGCGCCCGGCCTGTGCCGCGGGTGACACCCAGAATCGCGCCCCGGGCGTACATATCCCAATAGGGCGCGCCCAGTCCCGTAAAGGCAGGCACCACGATCACGCCGCCGCTGCTGTCCACCGATTCCGCCAGACGGTCGCACTCCGGGGCGGAGTCGATGAGGTGCAGCTCGTCCCGCAGCCACTGGATGGTGCTGCCGCCGTTGAAAACGCTGCCCTCCAGCGCGTAGGTGACGGTGTCATTGACGCTCCACGCCACGGAGGTCACCAGGCCCGCGCGGCTGCGGACAGGCTTGCCGCCCACGTTCATCAGGGTGAAGCAGCCGGTGCCGTAGGTATTCTTGGCATCGCCTGCGCGGAAGCAGGTCTGGCCGAACAGAGCCGCCTGCTGGTCGCCCGCCGCGCCGCACACCGGCACGCCGGCGAGCGCCTCCAGACCGGGGATGCCCGGCTTCACCGTGCCGTACACCTCCGAATTGCTGACGCACCGGGGCAGCATGCACATGGGGATGCCCAGCATGCCGCACAGCTCCGCGTCCCAGCCCAGCTTGTGGATATCGAACAGCATGGTGCGGCTGGCGTTGGAATAGTCGGTGACGTGGGCGCCGGTCAGCTGCCAGATGAGCCACGTCTCCACCGTACCGAACAGCAGCTGGCCCTGCTCCGCCTTCTGCCGCGCGCCGGGGACGTTGTCCAGGATCCAGCGGATCTTGGTGGCGGAGAAATAGGCGTCGATCAGCAAGCCGGTGGTGGACTGGATGCGCTCGCTGAGACCGCGGCGCTTCAGCTCCTCGCACAGCTCCGCCGTGCGGCGGCACTGCCACACGATGGCGTTATAGACCGGCACTCCGGTATTTTTATCCCAGATGATGGTGGTCTCCCGCTGGTTGGTGACGCCGATACCGGCAACGCTTCCGGCGCTCAGGCCCGCGATGGCGTCTGCCGCCGCCTGAGCCTGGGTATGCCAGATCTCCATGGGGTCGTGCTCCACCCAGCCCGCCTGGGGATAGTGCTGGGCGAAGGGATACTGGCCCCGGCCCACGATCTCGCCCTGCCGGTCAAACACGATGGCACGGGAACTGGTAGTGCCCTGATCCAGCGCCAGAATATAGGAAGCCATGAGAAATCCCCCTTTTCAAGTGAAGGTCGGTATGATAAAATGAGTATAATAGTACTATATCACAGGAAGGACGGAATTGCCATGACAAAAAAGACGGACTTCACCTTTCTTTCCAGCGACGGAAAGACCCGCCTGCACGGCATCGCGTGGATACCGGAGGACGTAACGCCGGTGGCGGTTTTGCAGATCGTCCACGGTGTGGCGGAATATGTGGGCCGCTATGACGATTTTGCCCGGTTCCTCAACCGCCGCGGCATCATCGTGGTGGGCCACGACCATCTGGGCCACGGTCTGTCCCTGCCTGAGGGCGGCACGCCGGTATATTTCGGTGACGGCAACACCTGGAGCACCCCGGTGGACGACATCTATGTGCTGCACACCAAGCTGAAGGAGCAGTACCCTGATCTGCCGCTGCTGCTGATGGGCCACTCCATGGGCTCCTTTCTCAGCCGCACCTATCTCATCCGCTATCCCGGCACAGTAAAGGCCGCCATCCTTATGGGCACCGGGTGGCAGAGCGCCGCCGCGCTGACCGGCGGTCTGGCGCTGGCCGGTATGCTGAAGCGCCGGAACGCCGCTGCCACCAACGACACCGTGACCGAGCTGGCCTTCGGCGCGTACAACAAGGCCTTCAAGCCCAACCGCACCGACTACGACTGGCTGTCGGCGGACGAGGAGAACGTGGACGCCTATATGGCCGATCCCCTGTGCGGACAGGACGCCACGGTGGGCCTGTTTTACGAGATGCTCAGCGGCATCCACTTCAACCAGCGCCGCGGCAATCTGGAGCGGATGGACAAGACCATGCCCATTCTGCTGATCTCCGGCGAGGACGATCCCGTGGGCGGCATGGGCGCGGGCGTGCGCCAGACGTATGCCGAGTTCAAGCGCACCGGCATAGCGGACTGCACGCTGAAGCTGTACCCCGGCCTGCGGCATGAGCTGCTGAACGAGAAGGCTCACCGGGACGAGGTATATCAGGATATCTGGAGCTGGATGGAGGAGAAGCTGAAATGACCGCATGGGAGGAACTGAGAGAGAATTGCCTGCAATGTCAGGCCTGCGGCCTGCGCCGCACCTGCACGCAGGTGGTGTTCGGCGTAGGCGACCCCAACGCCGAGGTGCTGTTCATCGGTGAGGCGCCGGGCGCCAACGAGGACAAGCAGGGCGAGCCCTTTGTGGGCCGGGCCGGTAAGCTGCTGGACGACATGCTGGCCATGATCGGCCTGCACCGGAGGAACATCTATATCACTAACTCCGTCAAGTGCCGTCCGCCGGAGAACCGGGATCCGTTGGGCGAGGAAAAGGACGCCTGCCGGGGCCACCTTCGGGCACAGGTGCGGCTGATGAAGCCAAAGATCATCGTATGCCTGGGCCGCATCAGCGCCATGGAGCTGATCAAGCCGGATTTTAAGATCAGCCAGGAGCATGGGCAGTTTTTCGACCGGAACGGCACGCTGATGATGGCGCTGTACCACCCGGCGGCGCTGCTGCGTGACCCCCGCAAAAAGCCGGAGACCTTTGAGGATCTGAAGGCCTTGCAGGCCAAGATCCAGGAGATCTGCGACCACACGCCCATTGAATTTGAATAAGAAAAGAGGTGACGCGGCGCGTCACCTCTTTTCTTATTCGTACTTGTCTTAATAGGCCACGCCCCAGTAGATGTCGGTGGTGGCGGGCTTGCCGCACATGACGCACTTGCCGGTGGTGCCGGACTGGACCAGCGGCATGCAGCGGCTGGACACACCAGCCTTCTCCTTCATGGCCAGCTCGCATTCCAGACTGCCGCACCACTTGGTACGGGCCAGACCGCCCTTACCCTCGGCCATGGCCTTGACCTCCTGCCAGTCGGTCATGTCGAAAGTGTTGTCCTCCAGATTCTTCTCCGCCATGGCGTACAGGTTGTCATGGACATCCTGCAGCAGGCCCTTGACGGCCTCCTCCAGACCGGCCAGCGGCACAAAGGTCTTTTCACCGGTATCGCGGCGGGCAATGCAGCACTGTTCCTTCTCCATATCCTTGGGGCCGATCTCCACACGCAGGGGCACGCCCTTCATCTCATACTGGGCGAACTTCCAGCCGGCGGACTGATCGCTGTCGTCCATGGCCACGCGCAGGCCCGCGGCGGTCAGACGATCCTTCAGGGCGGCGGCGGCATCCAGCACGCCGGGCTTATGCTGAGCAATGGGGATCACCACCACCTGGGTGGGGGCGATGACGGGAGGCAGCACCAGGCCGTGGTTATCGCTGTGGGTCATGATCACCGCGCCGATCAGGCGGGTGGAGCTGCCCCAGCTGGTCTGGAAGGGGTATTGCAGGGTGTTGTCCCGGCCGGTAAAGGTCACGTCGTAGGCGCGGGAGAACTTATCGCCAAAGAAATGGCTGGTGCCGGACTGGAGGGACTTGTGATCCTTCATCATGGCCTCGATGGTATAGGTGGCCTCGGCCCCGGCGAACTTCTCCTTGTCGGTCTTGCGGCCCTTCACCACGGGCATGGCCAGCGCGTTCTTGCACACGTCGGCGTAGCAGTTCAGCTGCTGCTCGGTCTCGGCCATGGCCTCCTCGGCGGTCTCGTGGATGGTGTGGCCCTCCTGCCACCAGAACTCGCGGCTGCGCAGGAAGGGACGGGTGGTCTTTTCCCAGCGGATGACGCTGCACCACTGGTTATACAGCATGGGCAGCTCGCGCCAGCTGTGCAGCACATGAGACCAGTGGTCGCAGAACATGGTCTCGGAGGTGGGGCGGAAGGCCAGACGCTCCTCCAGCGGCTCGCTGCCGCCGTGAGTGACCCATGCCACCTCAGGGGCGAAGCCCTGCACCAGCTCGCCTTCCTTCTTCAGCAGGCTCTCCGGGATCAGCACAGGCATGGCCACGTTCACATGGCCGGTCTTTTTGAACTCGTTGTCCATGTACTTCTGGATATTCTCCCAAATGGCGTAGCCATAGGGGCGCAGGATCAAAAAGCCCTTGACGCTGGCGTAGTCCACCAGCTCCGCCTTCAGGCAGATGTCCGTGTACCACTTGGCAAAATCCTCCTCCATGGGAGTGATCGCTTCCACATTTCTCTGGTCCTTAGCCATAATGTATAACCTCAATTCCCGCGGCATATGCGCGTTTTTCTCGAAACTTTATTGTATCGGGAAATATACCGCTTGTCAAGATTTCCCGCCCCTTTTGCGCGAAAAAGACTGTAGGAGAGCGCTCCTTGAAACGATCAAAGAACTTCGTTTTAAAGTTTCGCAGAAATGAAAGCCTCCCTTGTGTAAAGGGAGGTGGCGCGAAGCGCCGGAGGGATTGTCAACCCCTCAGTCACGGCTTGCGCCGTGCCAGCTCCCCTTGCACAGGGGAGCCTTTGAATGTGCGCCATATGACAGCTTTATGGCACAGCAGGAGAGCGCTCCCGCCCCTTTTGCGCGAAAAAGAACGGCCCGCAGGCCGTTCCTTTCGCTGTGTTCACTTTACCGGGATCTCCAGCGTGCCGAAGCGGATGTGATCCACCTGCGTCACGTCGATAGGGGCGGCAAAGCGGTAGTAGAGGTCTACATGGCTGTTGTTGTAGCTGCCGCCGCCAACATCAGAATCGTCACCGGCCACCTCGGTGCCGTCGTCCAGCACCAGCGCCCAGCCGCCCTCCGGTTCACAGGGCGGTGCGTCAAAATCGTCGATGCTGTCGCTGTCATACTTCACCTGAATATAGGTGCTGCTGATGCGGAAGGCATCCAGATAGATCATGCGGCCCGGCTGGGTACTCTCCACCGTCAGGCCGCTGGCGTCCACCTCAATGGGTGCCGCCTGCTCCGACAGATCGGGCAGAGCAAAGCGCCAGTCGCCCTCCAGCACGGTCTCGGTGTATTCGTCTCCCACGCCCAGCACAAAACGGGTAATGTGCAGCCACTTGGGCTGGCCGTCGTCAAACCGCAGACCGCTTTCGCCCACCCGCTGGCTGGCATCGTCACTGAGCATCTGTCCCTCCAGATACACCACGCCTTCCAGAATATTGTCGCCGGGGGTACTGTCTTCCCATTCGACCGAATATCCCACGCCGCCGAAATCGTAGTCCGACGTCTCCAGAATACCGTTCTCCTCCGTGCCTACCAGTTTCAGATATACCCCTTCCGTCTGGGAATCAGGGATGCGCAGCACCGTGCCCTCCGGGGCCTGTACCATCAGGCGGATATAGTAGTGGTATGCGTCGCCGTACACCGCCAGCGGCGTGATGGTGGTGCCGTTGCTGGTAACGGGCTGCATGTCCGTGGTGCCCATCTCCTCCATCAGCTGCTTCTGCTCCGCCGTCAGGTCGCCGAAATAGCCCTTGAAGCTGTCGGCCACACCCAGCTTGGCGGCGGCCACAGTGGCGGTACACATGACCGCCACGATGGCGGCGATCAGCAGACCTCTGGCCACGCGGCCGGTCTTTTTCACCGCAGGACGTCCACCCTGCTGATTCTCGATCTTTTTCATCGTCAACTCCTTGATCCGGCGGAGGGCGGCCTCGTCGCACCCCGGCGCGGGCGTTACGGTATCGTCCCGCACGTCATCCATCAGGTCATAGATGTTGTATTCCATTTGCCGTTCCTCCTGTTCCTTATGCTTCCTCCGCCAGCAGATGGGACTTCAGCTTTTCCCGTCCCCTGCTGAGCCGTGATTTGACAGCGGATTCCGTCAGCTCCATGGCTGCCGCGATCTGGGCGATCTTCTCATAGTAGTAGTAAAACCGCAGGAATATCTCCCGATCCACCGGCTCCATGGCCAGCAGGGCCGACCGCACGCGGACGGCGCACTCCCGCCGCTCCAGAAGGCTTTCCGGCGTGTGGGGGTCCACCAGCACCACGTCCTCCGGCAGCGGCACGGTCCGGCACGCCTGACGCAGCTTGTTCTTGGCGCTGTTGCGGGCCGCCGCCCCCAGATAGGCCTTGACCGCGCCGCCGCGCACCTGCCCTGCGTTGTTCCAGAAGCCCAGAAACACGTCGGAGACCGCCTCTTCCACGTCGGCGTCTGTCATATAAGCGCCCATCACATTGCGGATGATGGCGGCGGCATACGCGCCGTACCGGTCAATAAACCACGCCAGCGCTTCCTGCGAGCCCTGCTTCAGCTGCCGCAGGGCCTGTTCCTCTGTCAAATGGATCACTTCCTTTGCGGAGATCTTGGTTGACGGCCGTCACTCATAATAACACAGCTGTCGGAAAAAAGTCGCGCCCGGCGGCAAATTCGCGCAAAAAAACAGCAAGGGCAGTGCCCTTGCTGTTTTTTCCTATGTTACAGGCCGCGAGAGGCCTTCTCCTGGCGCTCGGCCTCGGCACGGGCCTTGCAGATCTCGGCCCAGTCGGGCAGCTTGTCCAGCTCCGCCGCGAAGGCCGCCAGTTCGTCGGGAATGGCGATCTTCTGGGGACAGACCGCCGCGCACGCGCCGCAGGCGATGCAGGCGCCGGGCCACTTATCCTTGGACAGGGCGTCCAGCTGCATCTTCACCGAGGAGCCGCTTCCCACCCGCAGCTGATTATACTTATGCAGCAGGTCGGGGATATTCAGCCCCATGGGACAGCCGTCGCAGCAGTAGCGGCAGGCGGTGCAGGGAACGGAGTTCTTCATCTTCTCCGCCGCGTCCAGCAGGATGGCGTTCTCCTCCCCGGACAGGGGAGCCAGATGATCGAAGGTCTTGATGTTGTCGGCCATCTGGGCCATGTTGGACATGCCGGACAGCACCATGGTGACGTTGTCAAGGCCCTGCAGCCACCGGAAGCCGAAGGAGGCGATGCTGTCCTCTGGACGGATAGCGTGGAGCTTCGCCTCATTCTCCGGATCCAGCGCCGTCAGCTTGCCGCCCCGCACCGGCTCCATGACCCACAGGGGAATGTTCCGCTGCTTCAGCAGCTCGTACTTCTCCTTGCCGTGCTGCATGGTCCAGTCCAGGAAGTTGAATTGCAGCTGGCAGAACTCCATCTCGTCGCCATAGCGGTTCAGGAAATCCGTCAGGCAGGGCAGGTCGGCATGGCTGGAGAAGCCCAAATGCCTGATGCGGCCCTGCTTCTTCTGCTCAATAAAGTAGTCCACGATGCCCCAGCGGGGATCGTCGTACACATGGACGGAATTCTCATACACGTTGTGCAGCAGGTAGAAATCGAAATAGTCCACCTGACACTTTTGCAGCTGCTGCTCAAAGATGTCGGCGGGGTCGTAGGTCTCCGCCACCATGTGGCCGGGGAACTTGGTGGCCAGACAGAAGCTCTCGCGGGGGTGCTTTTTCAGACATGCACCCACCACCGTCTCGGACATGTTCTGCATATAGGGCCACGCGGTATCGTAATAGTTGACGCCGTGGGCCATGGCGTAATCCACCATCTCCTGCGTCTGGGCCGTGTCGATCTGCCCATTCTCCAGCACCGGCAAGCGCATGGTGCCAAAGCCCAGCATAGAAAGCTTCGTTCCCTTGAAATCACGATAGATCATCCTGTTGTCCTCCCGATTCTGTATTTTTTATGGTTTCACGGTTTGATCAAGGCCATTATAGCACGGCCCCGCCTGTATGGCAAATGCGGTTTTATTCCACAAACCGCTCAAAAGCCAGTTCCGCCTGGGCATGCAGCAGCGCCAGTCCGCCGATGACCGGCAGGCCCCGCTCCCGCGCCGCCGCCAGCAGCGCCGTCTCGCGGGGCTGGTACACCAGATCGTAGACCCAGCCATGGCAGCCCTCCAGAAAGCGGAAGTCCGCGAACTCCTCTTTTCCCGTCATGCCCAACAGCGTGGCGTTGACCAGCAGGTCGCACGCCGCCGCCAGCACAGGCAGCTCCTTCCACAGGTGAGCATCCACATCCCAGCCCGCCGTCTTTTCCGGATGGCGGCAGCAGATGGTCACCGCCGCACCGGAGCGCACCAGCGCCCGGCTCACCGCCGAGGCCGCGCCGCCGCTGCCCAGCACCAGCACCCGCTTTCCCGCCGCCGGAAACGGCAGCGACGCCACAAAGCCCGGCCCGTCGGTATTGTAGCCGGTGGCCCGGCCCTGCCGCACCACCACGGTATTCACGGCGTTCATGGCCGCCGCGTCCTCCTCCACCGCGTCCAGCAGCGGCACGATGGTCTGCTTATGGGGCATGGTCACATTAAAGCCGTCGTAAGCGCCCTGCCGGGCCTTTTCCACGAAGGCAACCAGTTCCCCCTCCCGGACGGTCACCGTCTCATAGCTGCCCGCCAGTCCCCGCTGCCGCAGCAGCGCCGTATGAATGGCCGGGGACAGGCTGTGGGCCACCGGGTCACCGATCACGCAAAGTCTGAACATGCTTCTACACCCCCTGCTTCGTCACTTCCCGCACGCCGGTCAGCACCAGCACCGCGCCCAGCAGCATCACCCATGTGAAGGGCTCCCGCAGGAACACCACACCGGCAAAGGCGGAGATCACCGTGTTGATATTGCCAATGGCGGACATTTTTGTCACGCTGATGCGGCCCGCGCCATAGTTCACCAGCATATTGGCGGCGATGGAGCAGAACACGCTCAGCAGCACCACCACCGCAATGAACTGCGGCTGACACAGCGGCTGTGCGTAGGCGCTCAGGTCGCCCCGGTTCTCGATCAGGGCCGCCGCCGTGAAGAACATGGCGCAGCTCAGCAGCAGGACATAGGTGCGCTCGTAGGGCGAAAAATCCGCCGCCGACCGGTTGGCCACCTTATAGTAGCCGGAGCCGATGCTGTACGCCGCCAGAAAGGGGATGCCCATCCACGACACCGCGCCCACCTGCTGTCCGGCCGCCGTCAGCACGATCACGCCCGCCACCGGCAGCAGGGAAAACAGCGCCTGATGGCGGGTAGGCCGCTCCCGCAGCAGCAGCGCCGCCAGCACCATGGCCACGATGGGCGACAGGGCCGACACCACGCCGGTGACGGTGGCGTTGGTGAAATAGATGGCGTAGCTCTCGAACACGAAGCACAGCGGCTCCAATATGCCCAGCACCACCAGCGGCCGCAGCCTTCTGCCCCGCAGGCGCAGCTTCTCCTTCCCCAGCAGCAGCGGCACGTTCAGCAGCGCAAAGGCCAGCAGAAACCGGACGCTCAGCAGCACCATGGGGCTGGCGTACCGCTGGCCCACACGGGTCAGCAGCAGGCTGAAGCCCCAGATGGTGAAGCCCGCCGCCGAGGACAGCACCGCCCAGTCCGGCGCTTTCCGCACCTTTTTCTCCGCGCTCACTGCCGTGCCTCCAGCACGTCCATGGCCCGCAGATAGCCGTCAAAGCCCAGCCCGGCAATGGTTCTCACGCAGGCCGGGGCCGTCACCGACACATGCCGCCACGGCTCGCGGGCGCTGATGTCGCTGATATGCACCTCCACCGCCGGTACGTCCACCGAGCGCAGCGCGTCATGGATGGCGTAGCTGTAATGGGCATAGGCGCCGGGGTTGATGACGATGCCCCGGGTGCCGTCCTCCCCCGCCAGCTGGATGGCGTCGATCAGCGCGCCCTCGTGATTGGACTGCACGAACCGCACCTGATGGCCGCGGGCCGCGGCGTAGTCCGCGATCCTCCGGCACAGGTCGGCATAGGTCTCATGGCCGTAAATATCCGGCTCCCGCTTCCCCAACAGGTTCAGGTTGGGGCCGTTGATGATCAAAAGCTTCATCATTTCCTCCATAGCTCCGCGATCTGCTCCGCCAGCTGCTCTGCCGTGCCGCCGCACACCGCCGCGTCGGCGCAGTCCAGATACCAGCTCCGCCGCTGCTCCGCCAGCTGCGCCAGCGTATGCGTCCGCAGCAGCGGCCGCTCCCGATTTCCCACGCACTGGGCAATATCGCGGATATCACGATCTAAAAATACCACAAATCCGGAGTTTTTCAGCAATTTTCGGTTTTCCTCCGCCACGACGGCGCCGCCGCCGGTGGCGATCACCTGCCGCGGCCCGGCGCACTGCTCCGCCAGCAGGCGGCTCTCCAGCGCCCGGAACCACGGCTCGCCCTTTTCCACGAAGATGGCCGGGATGGTCATGCCCGCCGCCTGTTGGATCAGATCGTCACAGTCGGCAAAGGGCAGGCCCAGCCGCTCCGCCAGCAGGCCGCCCACGGTGGTCTTTCCGCTGCCGGGCAGGCCGATGAGGATCAGCTGCCGCTTCATTGCTCCACCTCGCGGGTCTGGGCCATGATGGCCGCGAACACCGCCTCGATGGCGTCGCGGTAGGTGGGCGACATGTCGCCCCGGCTTTGCAGCACCTGCTTCTCCCGTTCCGGGTCCCGGACCGGCCGGCCGTTTTCCCGCTTGATCTTCCCGATCCTCTGTCCCACCAGGAACCGCTCCGTCAGCAGCTGAACGATCTCCCCGTCGATCCTGTCCAGCTCCTGACGGCAGCCCGTCAGACCCTCCGCCGGTTCCTCCTGCCACAGCTGGCAGATGGCCAGCGCGGCGGCGGCCTCCACGATGGGAGCCGCCCGCAGGACGATGCAGCTGTCGTGCCGTCCCGCGGCGGACAGCGTCACGTTCACCATCCGGGCCATGTCCACGGTGTTCTGCTCCTTGGCGATGGTAGGCGTCGGCTTGAAGGTAACGGTAAAGGTCACCGGCATGCCGTTGGTGATGCCGCCGTTGACGCCGCCGTTATGGTTGGTCTCCGTCCACACGGCTTTCCCGTCGGTACGCAGGGGATCGTTGGCCTGACTGCCCCGCAGGGCGGCAAAGCCCTCCCCTTCACCGAAGCCCACCGCCTTGACGGCGGGGATGGCGAACACATGGCGGGCGATCTCGCTCTCCACCGCCTCCCGCCAGTCGGGGCCGCCGATGCCCGCCGGAAGTCCGGTGACGGCGCAGGCGATCTGTCCGCCCACGCTGTCGCCCTCCGCTTTGGCTTCGGCGGCGCGGCGGCACAGATCCTCCTCGTCCACGATATGGGCCGTTACCGTAACGCCGCGGGCCGACAGCGCCGTTTTTGCGATGCTGCCCGCCGCCACCAGCGGCGCGGTGAGCCGTCCGGAGAAGTGGCCGCCGCCCCGGTAGTCCTGAAAGCCCTTACCCTTTACATAGGCGGTATAATCCGCGTGGCCGGGCCGGGCCACCGTGCGTAGGGCGTCATAATCGCCGCTGCGGACATCCCGGTTGGGGATCGCCATCACCAACGGCATGCCGGTGGTGTACCCCTGGAACACGCCGGAGAGAAACTGCACCTGATCTGTCTCCCGCCGGGCGGTGGACAGTTGGCCATTGGGGCTTCGGCGCAGCAGCTCCCGCTCCATTTGCAGTCCGTCCACCGGAAGGCCCGCCGGGACATGCCGCAGCAGCACGCCCACCACGGGGCCGTGGGATTCCCCGAACAGCGTATAGTCCAACATATCTATCCTCCACTTATTCCGTCAATTCTTCTACTCTTCCGCCCAGCGCGGCGTAATCCCGCCAGAAAGCCTCATAGGACTTCGACACGCAGTCCCCGCCCCGCAGCGTCACCGGTTCCGCACAGAACAGCGCTCCGCAGGCGCACAGCATGGCGATGCGGTGGTCATCGAAGGCATCCACCGTCACGCCGCCCCGCAGCGGCGTCCCGCCGGTGACGGTCAGGCCGTCCGGTTGCTCCCGCACCTGTGCGCCCAGTGCCGACAGCACGGCGGCGGTGGTACGGAGCCGGTCGCTCTCCTTGCGGCGCAGGAACGCGCCGCCGGTGAAGCGGGTGGCCTGCGGCGTCATGGCCGCCAGCAGCGCCAGCGTCGGCAGCAGATCCGGCGTCTGGGATACGTCCACCGATTCCGGCAGACGCTGTAAGTAATCCACAATGGCCCGGTCGCTCTGACGGCTTTGGGACGAAAGGCCCTCCACCGTGACGCCGCCCCCTTGCAGGGCATTGACCGTCAGCCACCAGCCCGCCGCCGACCAGTCCCCCCCGATGGGGCCGTCGTCGGCCCGGAAGGTCTGGGGCGCGGGGATGTGCCAGCCGTCCGCCGTCTCCTCCGCGGTCACACCGTGGCGGCGCAGGGCGTCCAGCGTCATGTCCACATAGGGCCGGGACACCAGCGGCGTGGTCAGCACCAGCTGCGACGGCGCGTCCAGCAGCGGCAGCGCCATCAGAAGGCCGCTGACGGTCTGGGAAGTCTCATCCCCCCGCAGGGCATACCGCCCCGGCGTCAGCGGCGCGGCGGCGCGATAGCCCTGCTCCGTCCGCTCCACCGGATAGGGCGCGGACAGGGGCCGCTCCAGCAGCCGGAGACTGCCTGTAAAGGTCGTATCCCTCCGCCCCAGCGCCATGGCCAGCGGCAGCAGAAACCGCAGCGTGGCGCCGGAGTCGCCGCAGTCGATCAGCGGCGCGCCGTCCTGCAGCGCCCGCAGCCCCGCCAGCGTATGCTTCACATCGTCGCCGGACAGGCGCTCCGGCAGAGGCTGCCCCGCCAGAAAGCGGCAGATCAGCGCCCGGTGCCACGCGCTTTTGCTGGGCGGCGCGGTGACCGTGCCCGCCAGGCGGGCGGGGTACAGCCGCCGGGTCATTGTACCGCCTCCAGCAGCGCGGCAAGGGGTACGTCCTCCACACAGGCGTTGCCTGCCGAGCGCAGCAATACGGCGTAAAGGGTCTCCCCCTCCCGCTTCTTATCCTGCTTCATATAGTCCGCCAGTTCCTCCGCCGCCACCGGCAAAAACGCAGGCAGCCCCCAGCGCTCCAGCAGCGCCAGCAGACGGTGATAGGCCTCCGACACCGCGTCGCCCCGGCGCAGCTGCCAGCGCAGCATGGCCGCCATACCGGCGGCCACCGCCTCGCCGTGGGTATAGGCCCCGTAGCCGCCCGCCGCCTCATAGGCATGGCCGAAGGTATGGCCGAAGTTCAGCAGACGGCGCGCGCCGGTATCCCGTTCGTCGGCGGCCACCAGCGCCGCCTTTACCCGCAGGCACCGGGCGATGATGTCCGTCCAGTCCGGCGCGTCGGTCTCCAGCAGAGCCAGCAGCGCGGCGTCGCGGATGAAGCCGTATTTGATGACCTCCGCCATGCCGCTGCGCAGCTGGCGCTCCGGCAGCGTGGCAAGGCAGTCCGGATCGACGATCACCAGCGACGGCTGATAGAAGGCCCCCAGCTGGTTCTTCCCCTCCGGAAGATCCACCGCCGTCTTGCCGCCCACGGCGCTGTCCACCTGGGCCAGCAGGGTGGTGGGCACCTGCACCAGCGTCATGCCCCGCTGATAGCAGGCGGCGGCAAAGCCCGCCAGATCGCCGGTAACGCCGCCGCCCAGCGCCAGCACGCCGTCGAAGCGGGTAAAGCCCCGCTGCGCCAGTTGGCAGCAAAGGGCAAGCCACGTCTCCGGCGTCTTGTGCTCCTCCCCCGCCGGGAAGGTCAGCAGCTCTCCGGCAAGGCCCGCGTCACGCAGGCTGTCCAGCACCGCGCCGCCGTACAGCGCCGCCACCGTATCGTCCGCCGCCACCGCCCAGCGGCGGCAGGGCAGCGCAGACAGCAGCGCCCCGGTCTGCCGCAGCAGGCCGGGCTGAATATGAACACAGTAGCTGCCGTGGGGCAGCGGCACGGTCACGGTCATGGAGCGCCTCCGGAAATGACATTTTGTTCATTCTATCGCACTTCCCGCCGGTTGTAAAGTATCGGTAAAGAGACGCTGACTTTTTTCGCTGCAAAAGCAAAATTGTATCCCCCCACCCGGCTTGCGGGCGGTTTCCGGCTCCCGTATAATGATAGCATCAACAACAGCGGAGGTAACCGCATATGGCAGAGCTGCTTCACTCCATCGGACAATACTGGACGCGCCGCGCCCCTTCCTATACGGACGTGATCAAGAAGAATCTGGCGGACGGCTGGGATCAGGTGTGGGCCGACGAGCTGATCTCCCACTTCCCCGACGGCGGCGACCGCCCGCTGCGGGTGCTGGATATCGGCACCGGGCCGGGCTTTTACGCCATCATTCTGACCCACCGCGGCTATGAGGTCACCGCCGTGGACTACTCCGAGGGGATGCTGCGGGAGGCCAGGCGCAACGCAGGCGCACTGGCGGACAAGATCCGCTTCGCCCGGATGGATGCCCAGACGCTGGCCTTTGCCGACGGCAGCTTTGACGCCATCGTCACCCGCAACCTCACCTGGAACCTGCCCGATCCGGCAGGCGCCTACCGGGAGTGGATGCGTGTGCTGCGGCCCGGCGGCGCGCTGGTGAACTTCGACGCCAACTGGTACGCCTATCTCTTCAACGAGGACAAGCAGCAGGAGTATCAGCGTGACCGGGCCAACGCCCGGCTGGCAGGCGTGGAGGATCACGAGGCCTACGCCGAGACCGACATGATGGAGGGCATCTCCCGGATGCTACCCATGGGCCGCCTGCGCCGTCCCCAGTGGGACATGGACACCCTGAACGCGCTGGGCTTTTCCGCCGTGAACGCCGACACCTCCGTGGGCAAGCGGCTGTGGAACCCGGAGGAGAAGATCAACTACGCCTCGACCCCCGGCTTTATGGTCTGGGCCACAAAATAAGAGGAGCTGCTTATGAAAAAACGACTGACCGCGCTGGCGCTGGCGGCGCTGATGCTGCTGAGCCTTGCCGCCTGCGGCACGACACCCGATAACGATGCCGGAAGCGGGCAGAAGATCCTGCGGCTGGCGGCAAGCTTCGCCTATCCCAGCCTGGACGCTCACAAGGAGTATTACGGCTGGTACACCTCCAACTACGGCATTACGGAGACGCTGTTCCGCATCGACGACAACAGTGCCGTGCAGCCGCTGCTGGCCGAAAAGGCCGAAGCCGGCGAGGACGGCCTTACCTGGACGGTAACGCTGAGGGACGGCATTTGCTTCTCTAACGGCAAAACCGTGACGGCGGAGATGGCGGTACGCAACCTTCAGCGGGCGGCGGAGGTCAACAGCCGCTTCGCCTATCTGGCGGAATACGACATGGCCGCCGTGGATGAAAAAACGCTGACCATCACCACGCCGGAGGTCTATCCTACCATGCTCAACGAGCTGGCAAGCCCTGAGCTGGCCATCATGGATCTGGACGGCTCCGCCGATCTGGACAACGCCCCCGTGGCCACCGGCCCCTTCCTCATCAAGTCCTTCCAGCCGGAGGGCACCGTGGAGGTCACCCGGAACGAAAGCTACTGGGGCGGCGAGGTGAAGCTGGACGGCGCGGTCTTCTACTACATGCAGGAGGACGAGCCGAAGCTGATGGCCATGCAGAACGGCGAGATCGACGCCTATACCAGCGTCACCGCCGCAGCGCGGGAGATCTTTCTGTCTGACCCCGACAACTATCAGCTGGCGGACATCCCCGCCACCCGGTTACAGTTCTACATTCTCAATGAGACCACCATGGACGACGCCGTCCGGGCCGCCGTGAACCTGGCGGTGGACTGCGAGGCCATAGCCGCGTATCTGGGCGGCACCGTCTCCCCCGCCGTGGGCCCCTTCAGCACCTCCGCCGCCTACGGCAAGGTGACGAAGCCCGCGCCGGACGCGGAGAAGGCCAAAGCCCTGCTGGAGCAGGACGGCTATACCCTGAACGGCGATGGTCTCTATGAAAAGGACGGCCAGCCCCTGACGCTGACGGTGGCCTATTACGCCGCCCGGTCTCTTGACAGCATCGCCGTGCTGATGCAGGAGCAGCTGAAGGCCGTCGGCATCACCGTCACCTTCAACTGTCAGGAGGATCCCGACGCCACCTATATCGCCAACCGGGACTTTGATATCGCCCTGTACTGCATGATCGCTGACAAGAACGGCGACCCCTACTACTTCATCGACAGCACCCTGCGCAAGGGCGGCTACTTCGATGTGGGCGGCTTTGACAGCGCAGAGTGTCAGCAGCTGATTCAGCAGCTCCGGTACGAAACCGACGAGGCGCAGCGCGCAGCGCTGGCCAACCGGATCGTACAGCTGGCCATCGACGACAACGCCTTCGGCTATGTGGGGCTGTTCAACAAGACCACGGTCATGCGCAAGGGCGTCAGCCATATCTCGGAGAACTGCCCCTTTGACTTTTACTACATCAACGCCGCCACCGACATCACGGCGTAACGATCCCACAAGTGATACAGGGTGGACGCCGCCTCCCCGGCGTCCACCCTGCGCTTGCAAGGTAAGGGAGAACCTATGAAACGAACCATTGGAAAACGGCTGGCTCATCTGGCGGTCGTCATATTGGGCGTCAGCTTTCTGACGTTCCTGCTGATGTACATATCGCCCGGCGACCCTGCCCAGAAGAAGCTGACGGCGCAGGGCGTTGCCGTTTCTCAGGAGGTGCTGGAGGCCACCCGTCAGGAGATGGGGCTGGACCGGCCCTTCCTGACCCAGTACGGCGACTGGCTGGGGTCGGCCCTGCGGGGCGACCTGGGTGTCTCCTATAAGGACGGTCTGCCGGTCAGCGGCAAGCTGGCCGGAGCCATGGGCCGCACCTTCGTGCTGGCCCTGACCAGCCTTGCGCTGGCGCTGCTGGTCTCGCTGCCGCTGGCGGTGTGGACGGCGGTGCGCCGGGGCGGCATTGCCGACCATGCGGTGCGGTTTTTCAGCTTTATCGGCAATTCGCTGCCCAATTTCCTGCTGTCGGTGCTGCTGATGTATTTCTTCTGCATCCGGCTGAAGCTGTTGCCGGTGATCGCCAACGGCAGCGTCAGGGGATTGTTGCTGCCCTGTCTCGCGCTGACCATCCCCCTGTGCAGCCGGTTCACCCGGCAGTTCCGGGCGGAGCTTCTGGAGCAGCTGGGGCAGGAGTATGTGCTGGGCGCCCGGACACGGGGCGTGCGCTGGCGTGATACCCTGCTGCACGACGTGCTGCGCAATGCCGCGCCTGCCATGGTCACCATCACGGCGCTGTCCATCGGAACGCTGCTGGGCGGCAGCGTGGTGATCGAGACCATTTTCAGCTGGCCGGGACTGGGCAAGCTGGCCATGGATGCCATCAGTGACCGGGACTATCCCGTGATACAGGGCTTCGTGCTGTTTACCGCCGCGGTCTATGTGGCGGTGAACCTGCTGAGCGACCTGTGCTGCGGCTGGGTCGATCCCCGCGTCAGAGAGGAGGCACGGCCATGATGAGAGAACGGAAGCGCCGCAGGATACTGGTGCTGCTGGCGCTGGTGCTGGCGCTGGCGGCGTTCAGTCTGGCGGCCCCGCTGCTGACACCCAACGATCCCACCGCCACCAATGCCGCCCACATCAACGAAGGCCCCAGCGCGGCCTTCCCGCTGGGCACCGACCGGTACGGGCGCTGCGTCTGCTCCCGCCTGATGATGGGCGGGCGCACCACCATTTTCTCCGCCGTGGCGCTGGTGGCCGTCACCTTTGCGGCCGGCACGGCGCTGGGCCTGCTGGCAGGCTACTACGGCGGCGTGCTGGACACGCTGGTGATGCGCCTTGCCGACATTATGCTGGCGTTTCCCCAGATGGTGCTGGCCATTGCCGTGGCCGGTATTCTGGGCGGCGGCATGGGCAACGCCATGCTGGCCATGGGCGTGACCGCCTGGACGCTGTACGCCCGGCTGGCCCGGGCGCAGGCCATGGCGCTGAAAAACGCCCCCTACGTCTGCGCCGCACGGCTGAGCGGCTGCGGCGACGGGACGATCCTGCTGAAATACCTGCTGCCCAACATGATCGGCACCATGGCGGTCAACGCCGCCACGCAGCTGGGCGTTATGATGGTGGGCATCGCGGGCTTGTCCTTTCTGGGCATCGGTGTGCAGGAGCCCTATGCCGAATGGGGCAGCATGATCAATCAGGGCCGGGCCTATATCCAGCTGAACCCGTGGCCGGTGCTGGCCCCGGCGGCCGCCACGGTGGTGACGGTGATGCTGTTCAACTATCTGGGCGACAGCGTCCGGGACTATGCGGCGGTGGAGGAACGGAAATGACGGAAATGCAGTCTCTTTTGCAGGTCAGCGGTCTGTGCGCCGGGTACGGCCGGGGCGATGTGCTGCGGGACGTCTCCTTCACCCTCCGCAAGGGTGAAATCCTGTGCGTGGTGGGCGAGAGCGGCTGCGGCAAGAGCACGCTGCTGAAGGCTCTGATGGGCGCGGACGACGCCGTACACATCACCGGCGGAACGGTCACGCTGGAGGGCCGTGAACTGACAGCCCTGAGCCGCCGGGAACGGCAGCGCCTCTGCCGCGACCGGATGGGCATGATCTTCCAGAACCCCGGCGCGTCCTTCGACCCCATCCGCACCTACGGGGCGCAGTTCCGGGACACGCTGAAGGGTCACGGAAAATTCCGGAGGGATCGGTTCGCCGCCGACGCGGCGGCGGTCTTTGACAGACTGGGGCTGGCAGACAGCGGCCGCATACTGGCCAGCCGCCCCTATGAGCTGAGCGGCGGCATGAACCAGCGGGCCGCCATGGCGCTGGCCCTGCTGCTGGAGCAGGACATCCTGCTGGCGGACGAGCCTACCAGCGCGCTGGACGCGGTGATGCAATTGCAGGCGGCGCGGCAGCTGAAGCAGCTGAGCCGCACGGAGGGCATCGCCCAGCTCGTGGTGACCCACGATCTGGCGCTGGCGCAGTTTCTGGCCGACCGCATCGCCGTGCTGTACGAGGGCCGCTTTGTGGAATATGGCGACACGGACACCGTGCTGCGCGCGCCCAGCCATCCTTACACACAGCGGCTGCTGCGGGCCATGCCGCGGCTGAGCAGAGACGCGGGAGGCGGCCTATGAGCGTATTGGAGATACAGGGTCTCAGCAAGCGCTACGGCGCGGTGCAGGCGGTAAAGGATATTTCCTTCACGATGGAGCGCGGTGACATTCTGGGCATCGTAGGCGAAAGCGGCTGCGGCAAGACCACGCTGCTGCGGCTCATCAGCGGACTGGAGTCATCCGACAGCGGGCAGGTGCTGCTGCACGGCAGACCCCTGACCGTAAAGCGGAGCAGGGACGACTACCGCGCCATGCAAATGATCTTTCAGGATGCCGCAGGCTCCTTTCACCCCCGGCGGCGGATCGCCGACACCATACAGGACAGCGTCCGGAGCCTGCTGGGCCGGGACAGCCGCGCCGATATCCCGGCGCTGTGCGCCATGGTGGGCCTTGCGCCGGAGCTGGCCCGGCGCTATCCGCGGGATCTCAGCGGCGGACAGTGCCAGCGCTTTGCCATCGCGCGGGCCATGGCCGCCGGGCCGGAGCTTCTGCTGTGCGACGAGGTCACCAGTGCGCTGGACACCGCCACACAGGCCCGGATACTGGAGCTGATCCGGACGCTGTGCCGGGAAAACCGCATGGCCGCCGTGTTCGTCTCACACGATCTGGCGGTGGTGGGCAGCCTGTGCAGCCGGGTGCTGGTGATGAAGGACGGCCATATGGTGGAGCAGGGCCCCACCCGGCAAATTTTACAGGCTCCGGTGGAGGCGTATACCAGAGAGCTGATCGCCTCCGTCATGGAATTGCAGCAGCGATAACGAACGAGGTTTTTACCATGCAGGATATGGAACAGCGTGTACAGGCCTACTGGACGAAGCGGGCCAGAGATTTCAGCACCGTGCGGCGCAACGAGCTGCACAACGACGCCATGGGGCGGCGGTGGCTGACGGAGATGCAGCGGTATCTGCCACAAGGGAAAACCCTTGACATCCTTGATGTGGGCACGGGGACGGGCTATTTTGCCATTCTGCTGGCCCGGGAGGGCCACCGCCTGACGGGCATCGACCTGACCCCCGCCATGATCGCCGAGGCGGAGGCCACCGCGGCGGCCATGGACGTGCCCGCGCGGTTTCTGGTGATGGACGCCATGGAGACGGCGTTCGCGGACGCCTCCTTCGACGTGATCGTGACCCGGAACCTGACGTGGACGCTGCCGGACACGGAGCAGGCCTATCGGGAGTGGCGGCGGCTGCTGCGGCCCGGCGGCGTGCTGCTGAATTTTGACGCCAACTACGGCGACAATGTGCGGCACCAACGGCAGAAGGACTCCTATATCCCCGCCACGGAGGTATACGGCCACTGCGGCATCACGCCGGAGCTGGAGCGGGAAAACGCCGCCATCACGCTGGCCATGCCCATCAGCCGTCAGGCGCGGCCCCAATGGGACATGGCGCTGCTGCCCCGGTGCGGCTTCTCCCGGTGCGGCTGTGACGAGGACGCGGGCCGCCGTATTCTGGGCGACCTGGATCTGGCGGACGCGCCGCTGTTTCTGATCACCGCCCGGCGGTAAACGCTTGATCCCCCCGCAAAAATGCAGACAAAATACCGCCTCTCCGGCAGCTGCCGGAGAGGCGGTATTTTCGATTTGTTTACAGCGGCTTACCGCCCAGATAGACGGCCTGCCGGGTGAGCTTTTCGTCGCACACCACGAAATCCGCGTGCATGCCGTCGGCAATGGTGCCGATCTCGTCCTGCCGCCCGATCTCGCGGGCGGGGATGGCGGTGGCGGAGAGAACGGCCTGCTCACGGGGGATGCCGAAGGCCACGGCATTGCGCATGCAGTCGTACAGATTGGCAGCGCTTCCGGCGATGGTGCCGTCCGCCAGACGGGCCACGCCGCCGGAGAGGAACACGTCCTGTCCGCCCAGGGTGTATTGCCCGTCCGGCATGCCGCAGCAGCGCAGGGCGTCGGAGATCAGGCAGATGCGGCCGGGGAACAGCCGGAACGCCATGCGCACGGCGCTGGGATGGACATGGTGGCCGTCGCAGATCAGTTCGGCGGTGACGCCCTCCCGCTCAGAGGCCGCGCCGATGGGGCCGGGGTTCCGGTGATGAATGCCGGGCATGGCGTTGAACAGGTGCGTCAGGTGGGTGGCGCCCGCGTCAAAGACAGCGGCAGCCTCCTCATAGCTGGCGTCGGTATGGGCCACGGAGACGGTACACTTCTCCGCCGCGCGGCGGGCAAATTCCACCGCGCCGGGCAGCTCCGGGGCCACGTCCGCGATCCGCAGCAGGCCCTCCGCCGCGTCATACAGGCGGGCAAAGGCGTCGTAGTCCGGCAATCGGAGATAGGCGGCGTTCTGCGCGCCCTTTTTCTTCTCGGAGAAGAAGGGGCCCTCCATCTGGATGCCCATCAGACGGGCGCAGCCCGCCGGGGCGGCCTCATGGAGCCGCACTGCCGTGCGGAAGGCCGTTTCCAGCACGTCATAGGGCAGCGTCATGGAGGCGGGCGCGAAGGAGGTCACGCCGTTTTGTGCCAGATAGGCGGCCATTTTCACAAGGCCGTCATCGTCGCCATCGGAGAAATCCGCGCCGGAGTTGCCGTGGGTGTGGACATCCACCAGACCGGGGATCACATACGCGCCGTGAAGATCGACGCTCTCCCCGTCTGCCGTTTCCGCCAGCACACGGGCGAACCGGCCATGCGCCACGGAGAAGCCGCCGGGGACGAACCGGCCGTTGACAAAGATATTTCCGTTGATAAACCGCATATCACACCTCCGGCAGACTGGCCGTCGGCAGACCGACCGTCGGCAGACTGGCCGCCGCCATGGACTGGCCCACACGGCGGAACTGCTCGTCCGGCAGCGTGACGGACACCGTCAGCTGGGGATACTCCTCCGCCAGCACACGGCGGCACTCCGCAACGATCGTCTCGCCGCCCACGCCGGAGGCCACGCGGCCCAGCACCAGCAGATTTTTCAGGTCGTACACGGAGGCGTACAGGGGCAGGGTGTGGCCCAGATACACGCCGATATCCCGGAAGATGGCCAGTGCACGCGCATCGCCGCTCTTCGCCAGCTGCTGCACCGCCTTCAGCTTTTCCGCCGGGGTCAGACCGGCGTCCAGCGCGATACCGGCGGCAGGCGCCAGCTTGATCACCGCGTCCTGGGAGAAGTATTTGCAGCCCACGCCGATATCGCCGGACCACTCGTCCCGCTCCGCGTGGGGGTTCAGATCCACAGGCGCAAAGGCCAGCTCGTTGAACCAGCCCAGAATGCTGCCCTCCCGGTTCACATAGCCCACCGCCTCGCTGGTGCCCATGGCAAGGCCCATGACGCAGTTGTCATGAAGGCTCATGGCACCGGCCAGCGCCGTCACGTCGCCGTCGTTGGCCACCACGATGGGCACATTGCCGATGGCGGCGGCCGCACGGTCATAGATGGTCTTGATGGGGCCGCGCTTGTCCTGCGGCACCTTGATGAACAGCGACGACACCATGGGGGCGTTGCCGATGAACACACCGGCGGAGGATACGCCGATGCCGTCCACACGGGGCATTTTCGACGCCGCCGTGCGGAAGGCGTCCAGAATGCCCTGATAGTGGTACTCCGGGTCGGTCTGGGTCTTGGGAAGCCAGACCACCTCCTCGGAATACACCGTCTCGCCGTCAATAACGGCAGAGACCTTCCGGTCGGAGCCGCCGGCGTCGAAGCCGATGCGGCAGCCGTTGAGGTGGCCGCCGATCCTCCGGGCGCTGCTGCGAGCCTCCGGGAAGTCCACCTCAGCGATGGCCTCCAGCTGGAAGGGCCGCTCGAACACCGTCTCCATGAAGTCCACGTCGAATTCCCGGTCGCCGCCGCGGCAATAGATGCTCCGCAAATCCTCCGCCAGCTCATTGCAGCCGCTGATATACACCCTCCAGCCGCCTACGCTCCACAGCAGCAGCTTGACGGTGCGCTCCAGAAACCGCAGGTTGGCGTCCTGATATTCCACGCTCCGCAGGCGGGTATCGAATACCGACACCTGTCCGTCCTGCCGCTCCACGGCGATGCGGACAGGGCGATGGGCCTCCGCCAGATAGGCCGTGCGCCACGGGGCAAAGGGGATGAAGCCCCCGTCCAGCGCGGGCTTGTTCTTAATGTCATAGGAAATACCCAGATATTCCATGTTCAGACTTCCTTTCCCATACCGGCGCCGTCCCACGCGGCCCGGTCACAGATCAGCGTTACATCGGGGTGGAATTGCAGGATGGAGGCGGGCACCCACGGCGTCACCGGGCCGAAGAAGGCTTTGCGCAGGATCTCCGCCTTGTCCGCACCGGTCACCAGCATCAGTACCCGGCGGGCCGCCATCACCGTACCCACGCCCATGGTATAGGCCGCTGCGGGCACCTCCGCCTCGCTGGCGAAGAAGCGGGCGTTGGCCCGGCGGGTGGTCTCCGTCAGCGCCATCTCATGGGTCCAGCTGGGAAAATGGTCACAGGGCTCGTTGAAGCCGATGTGGCCGTCGTGGCCAAGGCCCAGCAGCTGTAGGTCTATGCCGCCCCAATCCTCGATGGCCCGCTCATAGGCCATGCACATGGCGTCCACATCCTGCGTCAGGCCATCCGGCACCAGGGTATTCTCCGGACGGATGGCGATGTGGTCAAACAGGTTCTCCTGCATAAAGTGCCGGTAGCTCTGGGGATGGTCGGGAGCAAGGCCCTTATACTCGTCCAGATTCACCGACCGCACGCGGGTAAAGTCCAGAAGGCCCGCCTTCTCCCGCGCCGCCAGCTCGCGGTACAGGGGAACGGGGGTGGAGCCGGTGGCCAGGCCCAGCACGCAGGCGGGCTTGGCGGCCATGACCTCCTGAAACTGATCCGCCGCCAGACGGCCCACCTCCGCGGCGGTCTCCGCCTTCAATATCTTCAAGTGCAGCATGATTTGCCTCCTTTTGCGAAAAAAGCCCGCAGCGCCCGCGGCACGGACGCTGCGCACCTCAGCTCATAATCGGTTGCGGTACTCATTGGCGCTGATGCCCTCCAGCTTTTTGAAGGTGCGGGCAAAGTGCGCCACATCGGCGTATCCCACCAGCTCGCTGATCTCGCCGATCTTCAGGCTGGGGTCGGCCAGCAGGTCGCAGGTCGCCCGGATACGCACGGAATTCAAAATGTCATAAAAGCTTTTGCCGGCATAGCGGTTCAGCTGCTTGGAAAGGTGCCATTGGGAGATGTAGCACCGGTCGGCCACCTCCTGCAGGGATATCTTCTCCCGGTAATGCTCCTGAATGTAAGCGACGGCCTGCTTCACCAGAAAGTTTCCGGCCTGCTGCTGGCTCTCCGACTCCTCCGCCTCCGCGGTCTCCTCCGGCGGAAGCTGATCCAGATGGGCCTTCATGGCCGCCAGCGCCTCGTGGATCTCGTCCATCTTCGAGGGCTTCAGCAGGAACCGCGTCACGCCAAGGCGGATCGCCTCCTGAGCATAGGAGAAATCCCGGTAACCGGTCAGCACCGTCACCTGCATGTCCGGAAACTCGCTGCGCAGGCCCGCCAGCATGGTCAGGCCGTCCTCACCGGGCATCCGGATATCGGTAAAGAGCATATGGGGCCGCAGCTGGCGGATCAGCGCCGCGCCGGATTGGCCATCCTCGGCGGTTCCCACCACCTGGCAGCCGTAGTCCGCCCATTTTACCACCCGGCGCAGGCCCTCCACGATAATGCTTTCATCGTCGATCAGCACGACACGGTACATAGGCTCACTCCCTTTCCGCTATCATACACCAAGGCGGAGAAAAATGCAACGTCAGCCTTTGACGGCGCCCGCCGTCAGGCCCTTGACGATGTGCTTCTGCAGCAGGACATAGACGATCAGCACCGGGATCACCACCAGCACCACCGAGGCGGCCATCAGACCGTAGTTGACGCCGGCCTGGGAGCTGATCTCGTTGAGCAGGCCCGTGATGGCCCGCTCCTGGGGATAGCGCAGGAAAAAGGACTGGGTGAACAGGTCGTTGTAGCTCCACAGGAAGGCGAAGATGGCCACCGTGGCAAAGGAGGACTTCGCCGCGGGAATGATGATGTGGAAATAGATCTGGAATACATTGCAGCCGTCCAGATAGGCACTCTCCTCCAGGTCGATGGGCACCGACTGGATAAAGCCCATCAGCACGATGATGGCAAAGCACAGGTTGCCCGCGATCTGGGGCAGGATCACCGCCAACAGGCTGAGCCAGCGGTTTCCGCTGCCGGCGATGCCCATCATGACCTCCATCCGGAACACGGGAATGATGGTGGAAAACACCGGGAACATCATGCCCGCCATGATAAGGCCGTACAGCAGCTTCCGCAGGCGGAAGCGGTAGCGCACAAGGCCGTAGGCCGCCAGTCCCGCCAGCAGCACCACCATGATGGTGACGCTGCCGGAAATGACGAAGCTGTTGAGATAGGCATTCTTGAAATCGGACCGCTCCCACGCGGTAAGATAGTTCTCCCAGGTGAAGGCGTCGCCCACCGGCAGGGAGAAGGAATCGCTGAGGATCAGGCCCTTCTTGCGGAAGGAGTTCAGGATCACCCAGAGAAAGGGATATATGGTCGTCAGGCCCCACAGGCACAGCACCACATAGGTGATGACCCTGGACAGCGACGGTCGTTTCATTTTCATAGGGCGGCCTCCTTAAATGTCGTCCGACTGGCGGAACAGCCGGTTCACCACGTTGGACAGCACCACGCCCAGCACCACGATGAACACGGCGATGGTGGAGCCATAGTCCACGTTCATCTTGTTGAAGGTCTGGTCGTACATATAGGTGCCTGTCAGCCAGCCCATATTCTCCGGCATACCGGCGCCAAACATGACCCACGGCAGGTCGAACACCTTCAGCGCGCCGGTGACCGCCAGCACCACACAGGTACACAGCACGTTGCGCAGCATGGGCAGCGTGACGTATTTCGTCCGCTTCCAGCCGCTGGCGCCGTCCAGCGCCGCCGCCTCGTACAGCTCCTGGGGAATGTTGTTCAGGCCCGTGACGATAATGACGAAGTAAAAGCCCACATACTGCCACATGACCGGCAGGAACATGGTGAACAGATAGTGCGCCTGATCCTTCCAGTCCAGCCAGTCCACGATCATTTTGCCGTTTGGCTTGACCTCATAGGGCAGCTTGCCCAACGCCAGCAGCAGCTGGTTCACCATGCCGCCCTTATACAGGAAGATCAGGTTGAACAGCAGGCCCAGCGCCGTGGCGGAAATGACGATGGGAAAGAAATACACCGTGCGGAACACCTGGGCGCCCACGCGGATGGTGTCCACCAGCAGGGCAAGGATCAGCGCCACGCCCACCTGGATCACCACGGTGCATACGATCATCAGGGCCGTGTTCTTCAGCGCCGTGCGCATATTGGGATCGCTCAGCAGCCGCTGGTAGTTCTCATACCACGGGGTGTTGACGCCCTCCGCCGCGCGGCCGAGGCCGCTGATGTTCAGGAAGGTATTGATGATGTTCTGAATGAAGGGATAGTAGAGATACACCGCAAGGAACAGGAAGGCCGGCACCAGAAAGACCAGCAGCGGTGTTTTGCGCTTGTAGATGGTGGAAAGCATGGGTACACCGTCCTCTCAGGGGTGGTTGGGGGTAGTGCGTGGAGATAGCGTGAGGGCTGCTGCTACGCAGCAGCCCTCACAGCCGGATCGGTCATTAAGTACGAAAGCGCGTTCAGTTCAGCGCGATGGCGGAGGCGACGGCCTCCTCGGCGGTCATCTGGCCGGAAACGACCTTCTGGATGTTGCCGAACAGGTCAGCCTTGGCCTCGCCGGTGATGGTATCCTGAACCGCACCGATCACGCCGGTGATCTGGGCGTTCACGTCCGCGGCAGTCTGCTGCAGGGCGTTCAGACCGGCGGGCTTGGCGCCGTTCACCAGAGCGGTGACCTCGGTGGTCACGAAGGTGCTCAGGGTCTCGTCGGAGGTCAGGGTCTCCACGAACTTCACGGCAGCCTCACGCTTGGCGGGATCGTCCCACGCCTTGCGGGTGATGAAGTAGCCCATGGAGATGCCGCCGATGGCCTCGGTGGCCTTGCGCTCGCCCTTGGCGGGGACGAAGGACACGGAGTAGTTATCCAGTTCGTCGGCGTGATTCTCGGAGAAGTAACCCACCTTCCAGGAGCCGTCGATCAGGAAGGCAGCCTCGCCCTCACCGAACATGGCGACGGTCTCAGCGTCGCTGGCGGTCAGGGTGTTCTTGGGGAAGTAGCCGCGCTCATACAGATCCTTCAGATCGTTCAGAGCAGCCACCCACTTCTCGCCCACGGCGTCCAGCTTGCCGTCAGCGTCCACGGTGGGGATATCCAGCTGGCTGGCCATGGTGCCGTTGTTCATAACGGCGAACTCGAACCAGTAGTGAGGCACCTCAAACAGAGAGCAGGCGATGGGGGTATAGCCGTTGTCCAGAATGGTCTGGCAGTCGGCCAGGAACTGATCCCAGGTGTAGTCGGGGCCGGGCATGGCAACGCCGCAGGCCTCCAGCACGGTCTTGTTGACGAACATGTTCTCCCAGAAGCCGGAGGAGGGCACGGAGTAGTGCTTGCCGTCAGCGGCGGTGGCCATCATGCTGTCCTTCATGTTGGCGGCATAGTCGGGGTACTCGGCGCGGATCTCGTCGATGGAGACCACCTTGTTGGCGGTGATGAAGGGCTCGGCATCGGCGTTGGTGAAGAAGAACAGCACGTCAGGCTCGGAGCCGGTCTCAAAGTCGGTCAGCACCTTGGCCTTCCACTCCTCGTTGGAGGTGGCGGAGCCGTCGTTGACCTTGTTGCCGGTGGCTTCCTCATAAGCGGCCACAGCGTTTTCAAAATTCTTGCGGTTGCCGTCGTCGCCGCCGTAGGAGGTGACAACGTTTAGGGTGACGGACGCGCCGTCGGTGTTCTGGCTGTCATTGCCGTTCTGGCCGCCGCAGGCGACGAGGCTCAGCACCATGACCAATGCCAGAAGCATTGCCAAAAACTTTTTCATAGTTCATTTCTCCCTATTCTTGATTTGTGACATTTTCCCATGTCACGATACTAATTATAGCGTATGCAGGTGAATTTGCATAAGACCTGCGCTTGCCGTTTCTTGCCCGTCCTTGCGCAATTTGTGCAAAACCGGACAGCTACCGCCGCTCCAGCGGCAGGCGGATGCAGGCCATGATGCTTCCGCCTGTGTTCTGCCGTATGCTCAGCGCCGCCCGGTCGCCATACAGCAGGGTCAAACGCTCCCGCACGTTCCGCAGGCCCACCTTGCCGCCGGCGGCAGGCTCCGGCGTACCGGACAGCAGAGCCTCCAGCCGCTTCTGATCCTCCGGGCTGATGGTGCCGTCGTGCTCCACCTCCAGCAGCAGCGCATCCTCCTGCCGCCGCACCCGCAGCGTCAGACGGCCGCCGTGCCGGGGCGTCAGGTCGTGCTCCACCGCGTTCTCCACGATGGGCTGCAGGATGAGCCGGGGGATCACCTGATCCAGCAGACTGTCGTCCACCTCCTTGGCCACGGTCAGCTTCGGCCCCAATCGCTGGCCGATGATATAGAGATAGGCGTCCACATAGCCCAGCTCCTGCTTCAGCGACGCCATGCCCCGGCCGTCCCGGTCAAGGGCCGCGTCCAGCATGGTGGCCAGCGCCTCCGTCATGGCGCAGACCCGGTCGTTTTCCGCCAGCCGTGCCTCCCAGCTGATGACCTCCAGCGTGTTATTGAGAAAATGGGGGTTGATCTGGGATTGCAGCGCCTTGATCCGGGCCTCCTGCAGGGCCTGCTGCTCCCGGTACAGGCGCTCGAACTGCCGCTGCAGCTCCAGCGACATGGAGTTGAAATGGCTGTACAGCTTCTGGAATTCCGCGCTGCGGGCGGTGGTCTCGATCAGATAGCCCCGCTGGCCGCCCTCCACGCGCCCCGCGGCGTCCACCAGCGTCTCTACCGGCTGGGTCACAAAGCGGTAAAACAGCAGCACCATGCCGCCCAGCAGCGGCGCGCCCAGCAGCAGCACCAGCACCACCGCCCAGCGCAGGCCCGGCATAGCGCCCCAAAGGCCCAGCTCGCGGGCCGTCACCGTCACGGAAAGGGTGTGGCCGCCGAAATCCAGGGCGTAGTCCGTCAGGATCTCGTGCTCGTCCGTTCCGGCAGCGTCCGTCTGCTCCGACAGACGGAAAGTCACATCGTCCAGCGTCACATCCACCTGCGAGTCGGCGGTCAGGGTGGAAAACGGCTGGAAAACCGTGTCCATATCGCACAGCAGCGTCAGCTGGGCATAGGGCTGAAAGGCGTTATCCAGTAGATTGCGGGTCATATACAGCTCGCCCTCGTTCTCCATGAAATAGATGCCGGTGTCCACCGTTTCCAGCAGCTCCGAGACCTCCGGCTGCACCTCCGTGCGGAAGTGTTGCGCCCGCTGGTAGCCGTTGGCCCGGAAGGAATCCGCATAGTAGTACAGCTTGTCCGGATGGTCGTTGAAGGTCAGAAAGGCGGCCTTGAAGGACTCCTCGCGGGAGTAGCTCTGGGTAAAGTACCCGGTGACCCGGTTATAGAGGGCCTGCCGGTCGCCGGTCAGCTGATAGTCCCGATAGGCCTCGCGGATCTCGCCGTTGTAGGACACGGCCTTGGAGGCCTCCATGGCGGCGGTCAGCCGCAGGGCCGTCTGCTCCATGGCGTGATCCACATTGGCCGACACGCTCTGGCGCAGATTCTTCTCATAGCTGTGGTTCAGCAGAACGCCCGCCACCACCACGATGGTCACGATGGGGATCACCCAGCAGGCCACCATGGCCGTCATCAGGCCCCATTTCAGAGATATGGGCTTTTTTTGCGGTGATTTCTTCGGCATAAGCGTTCTCCTGACGTTGTTTTTTCTTCAGTATAGCATATTCCGCGGTGAAAAAGCCACCCTGCCGGGTGGCTTTTTGCGGGTTTTACAGCGCCAGCAGGGACTGCCACGCTCTGATATAGCCCTCGGCGGTCTCCTTCCGCTCCGCCTCGGCCGCCATGCGCAGCAGCGGCTCCGTGCCGGAGAAGCGGCAGATGACCCAGCTGCCGTCGGTGAAATACACCTTGCAGCCGTCCTCCCGGCTGATGCGGTCGACGGCCGCGCCGAAATCCGGCACCTCATGCTTTACGAACAGCCGCTCCTGCAGGGCGGCCTTGTGTTCCGGCGTCATGCGGAAATCCGCCTCGGCCCACTGGGGGGCACCGTACTGGGCGGCGATCTCGGCAAACAGCGCCGACACCGACTTGCCGGTGACGGCCAGCATTTCTACCAGCAGCGCGGCGGCGTAGATGCCGTCCTTGCCGGAGATATGGCCCCGCACCGCCATGCCGCCGGAGGACTCGCCGCCGATGATGGCGTCGGTCTCCGTCATTTTGGTGGACACCCATTTGAAGCCCACCGGCACCTCATAGCACCGCTGGCCCAGCCCCTCCGCCACGCGATCCAGCAGGTGACTGGTGGAGTTGTTGCGGACGCAGGGCCCCTGCCAGCCCCGGTACTTCACCAGATAGTAGTACAGCAGCACCAGCAGCTTGTTGGGATGGATGAACTGCCCCTCGTTATCAATGACGCCCAGGCGGTCGGCGTCGCCGTCGGTAGCGATGCCCAGGTCGCAGCGCTTATCCAGCACCAGCGCCGACAGAGGCTTCAGCGTATCCACATTGGGGGCGGGCAGCTTGCCGCCGAACAGGGTGTCATGCCGGTCGTGGATGATCTCCAGATCGCACCGGCAGGTGGTCAGCAGCATGCTGAGACTGGACCAGCTGACGCCGTACATGGGGTCAAAGCCGATCCGCAGGGCGGCGTTCTTGATGGCCTCCACGTTTACGGCGGACAGGATGCTGTCCAGATACTCGTTCATGGGATTGGCCTCGGTGATCAGCCCCCGGGCCAGAGCCGCGTCATAGTCCACGCTCTTTACCTCGGCGGGCGTCAGGGCGGCGATCTCCGTCTCGATGCGGGCGGTCACCGTTTGGTCGGCGTCCCGGCCGCCGGCGGTAAACACCTTGATGCCGTTATAGATGGCGGGGTTATGGCTGGCGGTGACGGCGATGCCATAGGGCTCCTGCCGCTTCTTCACCGTGAACATCATCAGCGGCGTGGGGCTGGAGCGGTTGATCACATAGGGGCGGAAGCCGTAGCCCGCCAGCACCTCCACCGCCCAATGGGCGGATTCCTTGGACAGGAAGCGCCGGTCATAGCCCACGCAGATCTCCGCGCCGGAAAGGCCCTCCTTTTCCATCAGGCGGCACAGGCCCGCCATCAGCAGCCGGATGTTCTCCTTGGTAAACCCGTCGGCGATGATGGCGCGCCATCCGCCGGTACCGAATCTGATCATATCAGCTCTCCTTTCCGCCCATGACGGCTTCCACATGGCACTCCGTCCCCGTCGGCAGCACCGGCAGCGCCTCCACCGGCCTGCCGTCCACGGTCAGAGACGCGACGCCCTTCTCCACACCATGGGGATTGGTCACATGGATGTGGTACACAGCGCCCCGCCAGCGGCGGTGAACAGTGAATTCCCGCCAGTCCGCCGGGACGCAGGGATCCACCGTTAGGCTGTCGAAGTCCGGGCGGATGCCCAGAATATACTGGGTGGCGGCGTAGTAGGCCCAGCCGGAGGAGCCGGTCATAAAGGGATGCCGCGCCCGGCCGAAGGCGGTATGATCCCGGCCCACCACAAACTGGCAATAGGCGTAGGGCTCCGACTGCCGCACCTCGATCCGGTCGTTCTGCAGGGCGGGACACAGGGCGTTATAGAACTTCATGGCGCGGCTGCCGCGGCCCAGCATGGCCTCGGCGCACCATGCCCAGGGGTTGGGGTGGCTGAAGATGGCGCCGTTTTCCTTCAGGCCCGGATAGACGCGGGTGACAAAGCCGATGCCGTCGTCGATGGTCGTATAGCTGGGCGCGTTCAGCAGCAGGCCATAGGGGGTATAGAGATACTCGTCCACGCTGTCCATGGCGCTTTCGCCCCGCTGCTGTCCCGCCACGCCGGACAGCACCGCCCAGGTGTTGCTCTCCATGTGGACGCGGCCCTGCTCGTCGGTCCGGGTACCGATCCGCCGGTTGTCGGCGGTGATGCCGCGGATATACCATTTGCCGTCCCACAGGACCCGCTCGCAGACCTCCTTCACCTGCTCCCGCATAGCCTCATAGCGGGCGGCATCCCCGTCCCGGCCCAGACGCCGGGCCAGCGCCGTGAAATTGCCCAGCGCCCAGTGGTGCAGGAAGCTGACCATGGCGCTCTCGCCGCCGCCCAGATTCAGGCAGTCGTTCCAGTCGGCCCGCAGGCCCTTGCAGATCCCGTTCTGCCCCACCTGACGGGCGGAGAAATCCAGGATCCGCTGCAAATGCTCATATACTGTACCTGCGCCGCCGTCGGCGTAGGTGACGGTCTCGTCGGCAAAGGCAAAGTCCCCGGTCTCCCGGATATACTGCACCACCGCGCTGACCAGCCACAGGGCATCGTCGGCGCAGGCGTCCTTCAGCCCGTGGACGATCTGGCTTTTGTCCGGCGTGGGGATCACCGTGGGCGACTTGAAAGCAGGCTTGGGCTGCTCCGGCTCGAACCACCGGGGCTCAAACAGGTGCAGGCCATAGCCCTCGTTGGTCAGGGCCCGCAGCAGCTCCACGATGCGGCCGCGGCACTTGGCGGGGTTGGAGTGGGGAATGGTCATGGCGTCCTGCGCCGTGTCCCGGTAGCCGAGGCCCACACGGCCGCCCACCTCGATAAAAGAGGTGAACCGGGAGAACATGACGTTGATCTCGCTCTGATAGAGGTTCCAGATGTTCAGCTCGGTGTTCATGCCCTCGTTGGGGGTCTCCACCTGCAGGGCGCTGAGCTTTTCATCCCAGAAGGCCGCCAGACGGCGGAAGTCCTCCTCCGCCCGCTGCCGGGTGTATTTCGCCCGCATGGCGGCGGCGTTTTCAAAGCCGCCCTCGCCCAGCAGGCAGAGGAGCTTGACCTCCTCCCCCGCCGCCAGCGTCAGGGACTTATGCAGCACGGCGCAGTGGTTGCCGCCGTTTTCAAAGGAGCCGCCGCACTGTCCCCGCTCCACGGCGATGGGATCGCGCTCCGTGCGGTAGGGGCCGATAAAGCTGTCCCGCAGGCAGTCGAAGCCGTCGGGGGCAAAATCGGCGGTAAAGAACTGGTAGCCCCTGTCCTCATAGTGCAGCTCGTATTCGATGATGCCGTCCTTGTACCGGCTCCCGGCGGCGTACAGGCTCATCTGGAAGTTCCGGTTGTCCATATCCACATGGTGGAAGCTGAACTCGGCATAGGAGAACACCGACAGATGCCGGGTGCGGCCGCTGTCGTTCCGCAGCGCCACGTCCCACAGCTCCACAGGATCGTCCATGGCCACGAACAGCGTCTGGCTGGCGTGGATCGCGCCGTGATCGCTCTCATAGCGCACATAGCCCAGGCCGTGGCGGCAGGTGTATTCCGTCACATCCCGGCCCACCGGCTGCCACGAGATGGTCCAGTAGTCGCCGGTGTCATCGTCCCGGACGTACACATAGTGGCCGGGGCCGTCCATGGGTACGCCGTTGGGGCGGAACCGGGTGATGCGGTGATATTCCGACGAGCCGCACAGCAGATAGCCGCCCGCCGTGTGGTTGAACACGCCGTACATGTCCTTTTGCCCGATGTAGTTGGTCCACGATACCGGGACATCCACCCGGTCGATCACATATTCCCGTTTTTCGTTGTCAAAATGGCCGTATTGCATGGCGGCACCTCCCTATGATTCATTCTGATTATACCCGCTTTCTCCGGCGATAGGAAGAACTGGAAATGCAGCTTTTTGCCTGTGGTTGCGGTGTCGGCACGGCGGAAGCCCCGGCTCCTGCGGAGACCTCCTTCCGCGCTTATCACCCTTTTCCCCTCTCCGGCATAGAATGGCGTAACGATCTGCGGTAAGGAGAGATGACGATGAATTACAGCAACGGCACATACCGGGGAAACGGCTGTCATCCACAGGATGCCTGCGGATCATATGTGACCATTCAGGGCCCCATGGGGCCAATGGGACCGGAGGGCCCGCGGGGTGAACAGGGCGTCCGGGGCGAGCAGGGCTGTCCCGGCCCGGCCGGCCCCCGTGGTGCCGTGGGGCCTATGGGGCCGCGCGGGCCGCAGGGTGTACGGGGTGACACCGGCCCCAAGGGTGACCCCGGCAGCATCGGGCTTCAGGGCGTCCGGGGCGATCCCGGCCCCATCGGGCCAAAGGGCGACCGCGGCCCTGCCGGTCCCAAGGGTGACCCCGGCCCGCAGGGCCCTATGGGCCCCAGAGGGGAGCGGGGCGAGCAGGGGGAGCGCGGCCCCGCGGGAGAGCAGGGCCCCATCGGTGAACAGGGTATCCAGGGCGAGATCGGCCCGCAGGGCGTGCAGGGCGACCGGGGCTGTCCGGGGCCGTAGGGCGAGCAGGGGATTCCGGGCCCGCAGGGTGAGAAGGGCGACACCGGTGAAAAGGGCGAGCAGGGCATCCAGGGCCCCAAGGGCGATATCGGCGAGACACCGGCCATCACCGTGGCGGAGGATACGCCTCTCAGCTACCGGCTGCACTTCCAGACCAGCCAGCAGGAGCTGACCACCCCCAACCTGTTCGCACCCTTCACGGAATATCACGCCGACCTGTCCGCCGTGGGCAGCGCGCTGGTGATGCCGCTGAAGGATCTGGTGCTGACGTATCAGTGTACCTCCTCCACCGCGCTGCGCATCACCATCGCCCCCAATGACAGCGCCGCAAGCGTTCTGGTCGACGTGCGCCGGACATCCATCTATAACGGCAGCACCGTGGAAACGCTGACGCTGAACGGCTCCACCGTTTCGGGCCGCGTCGTGCTGGACGATATCGTCTACACCAATTCGCAGGAGTCCCACAGCATGCAGATCCGTCAGCAGAACCCGGCCACAAAGCTCTGGTCGCTGTGCGAAATACACTCCTTCCTCTCCGCAGGCGGCGCACGGGTCTCCGTCCGCATCCAGTGGAGCGAATACGACGTAAGCTACGAGGTTCCCATCGCATAAGAAAGGCCGCGCCCACCGGTGGTGGGCGCGGCCTTTTCCGCGTTCCGTTATTTCTTCAGCTGCTCTACGACTTTGGCGAAGTCCTCTCTGGCCTCCTTATAGTACGGCAGCATGCAGTAGCAGTGTACCATACCGGGCCGGGTGGTGACCGTATAGGGAACGTCCGCCTGACGGCAGGCGGTCTCAAACTCCGGCCACGCGCCGTAGAGCACCTCGTCCGTGCTGTAATAGAAATGGATATCCCCCACGCCGGAATAGTCGCCGCGGGAGGGCGAGAGCATATACGCCGGCACGTTGTCCTGTCCGTGGCGCATGAGCTTCTCCCCCTTCGCCATGAAGGCGTAGTCGATGGCCACATCACGGGGGTTCAGGGCCTGCATCCGTGCGCGCTCCCCGTCGTTCCACGGCACCTCGCCGGGAGAGACGGCCACAATATGCTGCGGCTGGGGCAGCGGCGCGCCCAGCGCGTTATTATGGGCGGCCATGCCCAGCGCCAGCGCGCCGCCGGAGGAAAATCCGCAGGTGCTGACGTTCCCGCCGCCGTAAAGGGCCACCATCTGCCGGTAGCACGCAAAGGCCATGTCGTAGCTGACGGTGATGCAGTGCTCGGTGCAGAGGGGATAGACGGGGAACCAGACGTCGCAGCCCGTCCCATAGCACAGCTTCCGCAGCACGGCGGCGTCGCCCTTGTCCGGGCCGATGACCATACCGCCGCCGAAGAAGAACAGAATGGCCCGCCGGGCCGGTTCCCTGGCCGCCCGGACTATAAGGCACGGGAAGCCGTTGATCATCTTCTTCTCGTAATATGCCTTGTGATCCGTGGGCAGAAAGAACCCCCGGCCCCGGTTGGTCCTTTCGATGGCCCTCAGCAGCGCCTCCTCCGGCAGAGCAAACGCCTTTTTCGCGCCGGAGACCCGATAGGCGGCACGCAGCAACGAAGCGCCCATGCTCATGGTATTGTCCCCCCTTTACTTCCGCGCCGTGACGCAGAGCCAGCCCATTCTGTTCCTTCGGGTCTGAACGTCCCGGAACCCGGCCTGCTCCAGAGCGTCCTTCAGCTGGGTGTCCCCATAGACGGTCATGCCGTTGATGAGCTCCGGCCACTTGCTGTCCTTTACCGGGTCGCTGCATTCGTTGCAGATGAGGAATGTGCCGCCGCTTTTCAGCACGCGGAACACCTCACGGAAGCACCGGGGCAGATCGGGCCAAAAATAGACCGTCTCAAAGGCCGTGGCCACGTCGAACCAACCGTCGGCAAAGAGCATGTCGGCAACGCTGCCCTGCATGACCGCGCAGCGGCCCTCCCGGATGGCCTGCCGGTTGACCTCCCGCGCCTTTTCCACGCTGACGGGTGAATAGTCGATGCCCTTCACCACGCCGCCGGGGCACTTTTTCAGCAGCGTCCTGATGTTGGCTCCGCCGCCGCAGCCGCAGTCCAGCACCGCCGCGTCCGGGGCAATGCGCAGGTGGGAAAGTCCCCACCGTGCCAGCGGCCGGTGGCACAGGTTCATCATGGCCACCATCACCCGGCCGCCGCGTCCGGTGGGCTTGCGGGTATTTTCAAAGAATGACATATGCGCCCTCCTTCTGATTTCTATTTCCAGTTAGCGTCAACTAACCGGCGGTCACACAAAAAGCTGCCCCTGCAGCTTCCTGTGTGATGCCCTCATTATAGCCGCATGTTTTTTCGCTGTCAAGATGCGGGATGGCGATCCCCGCGTCAGTCCGCAATGTGCCGGATCCGCGTCAGATCGCCGCTGCACAGCGCATCCATATTGCGGAAGATCTTCTCCGGCTCCCAGTCCCACCATCTCAGCGCCAGCAGATACTCCGTCAGCTCCTCATCAAAGCGGGGCCGGATCACCCGGCAGGGATTGCCGCCCGCCACGCAGTAGGCCGGAACGTCCTTCGTCACCACCGAGTTGGCGGCAATAATGGCGCCGTCACCGATGTGGACGCCCGGCATTACGGTGACGTTCTGCCCGATCCAAACGTCGTTTCCCACCACCGTGTCGCCCTTCAGCGGCAGCTCCTCCAGCGCCGGGGCAAACCGCTCCCATCCCCCGCCCATGATGTTGAAGGGATAGGTGGTAACGCTGTTCATCCGGTGATTGGCGCCGTTCATCACAAACTCGATCCCTCTGGCGATGGCGCAGAACTTTCCGATGATCAGCTTGTCCCCCAGAAACTCATAGTGGTGGGTCACATGCTCCTCAAACCGCTCCGCGCCGTCCACATCATCGTAGTAGGTGTAGTCTCCCACGATGATGTTGGGCCGTGTGATGACATTCTTGATATAGACGACCTGTCTGATGTTTTCGTTGGGGTAAATGCGGTTGGGGTCCGGTCCTGTCATGGTTCTGTCCTCCCTGTATGTTCTTCTTCGGTATCTCGCCGCTGTTCCTCAGAACAGATCCAGCATATTGTCCAGATAGATGGCCTCACGCACCTGCAGCTGATGCTCCGGCTTTGTCATGTAGTACAGCAGAAACTCCAGAATCAGCGCGCTGCCCAGGCCCCGCCCCTCGATCTTGAAATGGGAAAAGCCCATGGGCAGATAGCGCGTCCGGATATCCTCCACGCCGATGAAGCCGGGGTTTTCCATGGCTCTGGAAAAGCGGTAGCCGCCTGCGGCGTCGGGCGCGGTACAGCGGTGCTCCGGGCCGCTGATCCCCAGATTCTTCCGGCTGACCGCCTCATAGCAGGCGCGTCTGTCCTTACAGCCGAAGGAGCAGCACTCGTTGCACAGGAATTCCACTTTCGCCTTCTGCGGCTGTGTTAAGGTGTCCAGCTTGTCAAAGACCTTATTTAGCCGGAAATCCGGCACCACATAGCGGAAGTCCTCCCGCGCAAGCTCCCGGCGGAGATCGGAAAAATCCGTCAGCACCTTCGTGGTGGAGGAGACGAAGTAAAGCTGGGGATACGTCCTTTTCAAATAGTCCAGCAGCAGCTCCGAATGGACGATCACGCCGTTTTGAGGGCTCCGGCTCTCCGCGAACAGGCGGCACAGGGCATTGCATTTCGGGTCGGAGAGATGCTCCCGGCGCAGCAGAGAATTGCTGAAGGTCAGCCGGGCCGAAATGCCGTATTCCCGCGTCAGGGCCAGCACCTCCCGCGGGTCATGGTCGCCCGCGCCCACGCGGCCGCCGCCCCAGAGGCAGTCCTCCGGCGCACCGTACAGCGAGCCGATGGCGCACCAGTCGTAGAAGTACTCCCTGTGGGCGCGGAACAGCGGCAGAAACACCCGGTACAGCTCGTAAAACTCAAACAGGCCGGGAAGATGATAGTAAGCGGTGCGGGGACTTGTGTTGTTCATGGCGGAAACAGCTCCTTCCGCTACCAGTATAGCACCCCGCCGGACCGCGGCGCAAGCAAAAAAGAGACGCCCGGCGCAAGCGTCTCTTTTTCTGTTCAGCTGCCGCCCGTCTCCGCCGGGAACTGCCGGCCCGTGTGGTCGATGGTGTAGTCCCCCGTCAGGATCAGCTGGCTGATGGGCACCACGGTGTAGCCGTCGTTGATGAGATACTCCAGAATACGGGGCAGCGCCTCCGGCGTGTGCAGCGCCGCGTTATGGAACAGCACGATGCTGCCCGGCTGCACCTTGGACGTCACCCGCTGATAGATGGTGTCGGCGTCGTAGTCCTTCCAGTCCAGGGAATCCCTATCGGCAATGACTTGAAGCCGTTGCGGAGCAAGGGCTTGCTGGTTTTGTGGCGATGCGCATCAGTGGAAAATTTGACCTGTAGATGGGGTGTTTGACGGGTGTTTCAGGCGCGGGAGAGGTCAAATTCGAGGGGGCGTGCGCGGGGTGGGTGGTTGAAAGATGGGGGCGGATGCGGTATACTAAAAATAGGATAGATAAGCTGCTAGCAGACGTGAAACGGTTGAAAAGCAAATGGACGATAAGGAGAGGAATATGACCGAACAAGATGTCAAGCTTTTATGCAAGTGTGCAATCGAAA
>CAKTIE010000015.1 GCA_934565655.1 uncultured Oscillospiraceae bacterium | reverse complement strand
TGGTTACAAAGTATGATACGACCTCAGTCGTCCTTTTCGACCTCGCCGACGATGGCGATGTGCAGCTCGTCCAGCTGTTTCTGCTCCACCGTGGAGGGCGCGCCCATCATGATATCCTGTGCGTTTTTATTCATGGGGAACGGGATGATCTCGCGGATGGAGCTCTCGCCCGCCAGCAGCATCACCATGCGGTCCACGCCCGGCGCGATACCGGCGTGGGGAGGCGCACCGTAGCAGAAGGCGTTGTACATGGCGGGGAACTTCTTCTTCACGTCCTCCTCGCCCAGACGCACCAGCTCGAAGGCCTTGATCATGATCTCGGGATCGTGGTTACGGACAGCGCCGGAGCTGAGCTCCACGCCGTTGCACACCAGGTCGTACTGGTCGGCGGTGATGGTCAGGGGGTCGATCTCGCCCCGCTCGGCCTTCAGCAGCACGTCCATGCCGCCGGCGGGCATGGAGAACGGGTTGTGGCAGAACTCCAGCTCGCCGCTCTCGTCACCGATCTCGTACATGGGGAAGTCCACGATCCAGCAGAACTCATAGCGCTCCTTGTCCATGTGGCCCTCGCAGGCGGCGCCGAAGGTCTTGATCAGCACGCCCACGGACTTGGTGGCGTACTGGCCCGCGGCCACCACCACCAGCGTGTTGGGCTTCAGCGTCAGCACCTTGGCCAGCTCCTCCTTGATGGGGGCGACGAACTTGGCGATACCGCCGGCCAGCTCGCCGTTCTCGTCCACCTTGAACCAGTAGGCCTTGGAGCCGGACTGCACCTCGCAGTCGGTCAGCAGCTTTTCAATCTGCTTGCGGGTCAGGGTGCAGTCGGAGATGTCCACCATCTTCACGGTCTGGCCCTTCAGCGCTTCGAAGTCGCTGTCAGCGAACAGGTCGGTGACGTTCTTGCAGGTCAGGTCGATGCGCAGGTCGGGCTTATCGGAGCCGTAGGTTTCCATGGAGGTGGTGTAGGGGATGCGGCGGAAGGGCGCGCTGGAGGCCACGTTGTAGGTGCCGAACTTGGCAAAGATGGGAGGCAGCACATCCTCCAGCACGGCGAACACGTCGTCCTGGGTGGCGAAGGCCATCTCCATATCCAGCTGATAGAACTCGCCGGGGGAGCGGTCGCCGCGGGCGTCCTCGTCACGGAAGCAGGGTGCGATCTGGAAGTAACGGTCAAAGCCGGAGGTCATCAGCAGCTGCTTGAATTGCTGGGGAGCCTGGGGCAGGGCGTAGAACTTGCCGGGGTGCTTGCGGGCAGGCACCAGATAGTCGCGGGCGCCCTCGGGGGAGCTGGCCGTCAGGATGGGGGTGGTGATCTCCAGGAAGCCGTGCTCGGTCATGGCGGCGCGGAGGGCGGCCACCACCTGGCAGCGCAGGATGATATTCTGCTTCACGGCGGGGTTGCGCAGATCCAGGAAGCGGTACTTGAGACGGGCGGTCTCGTCGGCCTCGCGGCTGCGGTTGATCTCGAAGGGCAGGGAGTTGTAGCGGCAGCGGCCCAGCACCTCGATCTTGCTGGGGACAACCTCCACGTCGCCGGTGTCCTGCTTGGGGTTCTTGCTGGCGCGCTCCCGCACCACGCCCTCCACGGAGATGGTGGACTCCTTGTTGAGGCCGTTGATGATGTTCATCATTTCCTCGGACTCCACCACCACCTGCGTGGTGCCGTAGAAGTCACGCAGCACCACAAAGGCGAAGTTCTGGCCCACCGTGCGGACGTTTTCCATCCAGCCCACGATCTTCACCTGCTGGCCCACATGCTCCATGCGCAGCTCGTTGCAGGTATGTGTACGCATCTGCATCATACTGTTTTTTCTCCTTTTATGATAATGTTTTGTATAAATCGAATGGGATATTACGGGGTGTTGTTAGAAGGGAAGCTCCTTGTTATGCTTTTGTAGGGGCCGATGCCTACATCGGCCCGCCGCCTAACGGACATTTTCTCTATATTGTGCGGGGCGATGTGGGCATCGCCCCCTACGAAAAGGCATGAAAGCGTGAGTTATTCTAGGCGCGAAACCCCTCACTCCATGATGACCTTGCCCTTGTTGCGCTCGGCCAGATCCTGGCGGATCATGACGATGGCGTCGGCCACGGGGAGCTTGGTCTGCGCGCCGGTGGTCATGTTCTTGCAGGACACCATATTGGCGGCGATCTCATCCTCGCCCAGGAACAGGACGTAGGGGACGGACAGTTTGTCGGCGTAGTTCATCTTGGCCTTGAACTTTTTCGGCTCGGTATACAGCTGGGTGCGGATACCGGCGCGGCGCAGGGCGGTGGCCGCGTCGATGGCGGGGGACAGCTCCTCCGTCATGGGCAGCACCAGCACGTCGCAGGGAGCGGTGGGCAGATCGTCGTTGAGCATCTTCTGCTCGCCCAGCACATAGAACAGGCGGGTCAGGCCGATGGAGATGCCCACGCCGGGCAGCTGCTTGTCGGTATAGTACTCCGCCAGATTGTCGTAGCGGCCGCCGGAGCAGACGGAGCCGATCTCCGGGTGATCCAGCAGGGTGGTCTCGTACACCGTGCCGGTGTAGTAGTCAAGACCCCGGGCGATGGTCAGGTCAACGGCGAAGTTTTCCTCCGGTACGCCGAAGGAGGAGAGGTACTTCACCACGGTTTTCAGCTGGTCAAGACCCTCGTCAAAGACCTCGTTCCGGCCTGCGTAGCCTTCCAGCGCGGTGATGACCTGTGCGTTGTCGCCGGTGATGGCGATGAACTTCAGGATCTCCGCCGCCTGCTCGTCGGACAGGCCCACGTCCTCCGTGAGCAGGACGCGCACCTTTTCCGCGCCGATCTTGTCCAGCTTGTCCACGGTGCGCATGATGTCGCCGGAGCGCTCCGTCAGCCCCTGCATGGCGTAGAAGCCGTTGAGGATGCGGCGGTTGTTGACCCGGATCTGGAACCGCTTCAAGCCCAGCTCGGTAAAGGTCTGATAGATGATGGCGGGGATCTCCGCCTCGTTGGTGATGTCCAGCTTGCCGTCGCCGATCACGTCGATGTCGGCCTGATAGAACTCCCGGAAGCGGCCCCGCTGGGCACGTTCGCCCCGGTAGACCTTGCCGATCTGGTAGCGGCGGAAGGGGAAGCTCAGCTCGTTATAGTGCAGCGCCACATACTTGGCCAGCGGCACCGTCAGGTCAAACCGCAGGGACAGGTCGGCGTCGCCCTTGGTGAAGCGGTAGATCTGCTTCTCGGTCTCGCCGCCGCCCTTGGCCAGCAGCACCTCGCTGGCCTCGATCAGCGGGGTATCCAGCGGGGTAAAGCCGTACAGGCTGTACGTTCTGCGGAGGATGTCCATCATCCGCTCCATCTGCTGCTGGGGCGCGGGCAGCAGCTCCATAAACCCGGATAACGTCCGGGGCTTCATTTTCTCCATGGGGTATCTTCCTCTCTTTGTTCTTCGCTTTCCGGGGCGGCTGCCGCTTCGGCAGGCTCCTCCGGCGTTTCTTCCTTATCGAACACATCCAGCGTGTCGATGAGACCGTGGATGCTGCTCTCGACGCTGATGGCGTTGACCTTGTGGGCGTCCTCGCTCTGGGACAGCTCGTTGACCACCTCCTGCCAGATGCGGTCAGCCTCGTCGCCCTTGCGCTTGCCGATCTGATAGCCCAGCACCGTCAGCCCCGCCGCCACAACGGCGAACAGCAGACCCAGCTTGGGGAACAGGCAGATCAGCACGCTGCCGATGAACAGGCCCGTAAACGTGCCGATGTCCCGGTACTGGGTGCTGACCCGGCGGAACACGAACTTCTTGTCCCGCAGGCGCTTCATGTGAGCCAGCTCCAGAAGGCTGACGATCACCCGCAGTACGCACAGGGCGCACACGGGGATCATGTAGTTATAGAGGTTGTCGTACAACCAGTTCAGTGCAGTCTGTATCAATGTTTTCTCTCTCCTTGTTGTTTGTTCCGGGGCAGGGGGGATGCGGGGGATGGGGGGGATGACATTCCAAAGGCTCCCCTTGTTGCAAGGGGAGCTGTCACCGAAGGTGACTGAGGGGATAAAACGATAATGGACAATCCCTCCGTCACGGCTTCGCCGTGCCACCTCAGCTGTGCACGCCCCAGTGTGCGCACTGGGGTGCCTTTACACAAGGGAGGCTTTTTGGCACAAGCTCCAAAGGATTACGCCGTGAAGGGCTTGGTCTTGGGGTTGACGATGTCGCGCCAGTCCAGATCGCCCCGGGCCAGACCCAGTACCAGCATTTCGGCGGTGGCCACGTTGCTGGCGAAGGGGATGTTGTTCTTGTCGCACAGCTTGGCGATATACAGAATGTCCTCGTGGGTGGTGCGCTTGTTGGGATCGTCGAAGCACAGCACCATGTCGATCTCGTTATAGGCGATGCGGGCCGCGATCTGCTGGCCGCCGCCGTTCTCGAAGGTCAGGAAGCGGTGTACGGGCAGACCGGTGGCGTCCTGCACCTGCTTGCCGGTATTGGCGGTGGCGCACAGGGTATGCTGGGCCAGAATACCGCAGTAGGCGGTGCAGAACTGGACCATCAGCTCTTTACGGTTGTCGTGTGCGATCAGGGCGATATTCATATCGGTTCACTCCTTGTCTTGTATCGTTTACCACCGGGCGCGCAGCAGCGGCACGCGCTGTCCGGTGATGCGTCTGGCAATGTTTTCATAGGCCCGCTGGCCGTAGTAATTGACGTCCCGTAGCGGGATGCCCCGGTTCAGCGCCAGCGGGATGTCGCCGTCCTCGGGAATGACGCCCAGCAGGGGAAGCCCCGCCGTGTCCATGGCGTCGTCGATGGTGGTGTGCAGGGCCTTGAGCATTTTCTTCTGCACCCGGTTCACCACCAGATGCACCTGCCCGGCGGGGAAGCGCCGCAGCTCCATAACGGTGCGCTGGGCGTCCCGCAGCGCGGCGGGGTCGGTGGTGGTGACCACCACCACGCTGTCGGCCACGGCGGTGGCCAGCTGGAAGCCCTGTCCCAGTCCCGCCGGCGCGTCGATCAGGCAGTAGTCGTAGCGCTGCCGTATCTCCTGCGCCAGTATCTGCATGGCGCTCAGGGAGAAGCGGGCGTCTATCGGGGCCAGCGGCGCGGCCAGCAGCGAGAGCTTCGGGTACTTCCGGTGGGGGACGGCGGCCTCGGTCAGTGTGCAGCGGCCCTCCAGCACGTCGGAGAAATCCATGGCGGCGCTGTCGGACAGACCCAGCGCCAGGTCAAGGTTCCGCAGGGTGATGTCGCAGTCCAGCGCCAGGGTGGTGTGGCCCATGGCGGCCAGCGCCAGCGACACGCAGGCGGTAAAGGACGTTTTGCCCGTGCCGCCCTTGCCGGACACCACGGCGATGATCTTGCCCATGAGGGTTCTCCTTTCGGTTGAATGTGGTAATGAGTTTTTTGCCTTGCTTTTCTATTGCTGCTGCATGGTGTGTAAAATGACATTGTGCGTCTATCGTGCGGCGGGGTGAGGGCACCCCGCCCTACAACCGACTGCCGATAGAATTTCGTAGGGCGCGATGCCCACATCGCGCCGCCGAACAACGCTGTTGTTTCTACCGTTGCAGCGCATCAGCGGCAGCGGCGCAGGAGCAGAGACGATCCTTTTAATCAAAACGAAAAAGGAAATCTTATGCAAACGTGTGGTGGGGACTTACATTCTGGTTTGAGGTGCAGCGCGCCCGGAAGTGAAGAAACCGGAGGTTTCTTCCGGTGCTTTTGCCTACTTTTGTCACTGTTGGGAGCGATCCGAGCGCTGCCAGTGGCAGATGAAGCGAGGTGAGCGAGTGGCAGCGGTCAAAATTTTGGCGGCTTAAAATGCCGCAGCAAAATTTTGGGCACCGCAACAGTTCAAAAGTAGGTCGCGCCGGGGCGCGAAACTCCCCTCACTTCAGCGGTGCTTTCTTCATCCTCGCCCAGGTGCGGGGGAACTGGGGCGGGGTGTCCTTCACCTTGCGGATGACCACCACGCGGTGGGTCACCTCCGTGCCGGGGATGGTGTAATCCCGGATGGCCTCGACCTTTCCACCCAGCTGGCCGATGGCGCCCCGTGCGCTGTCCAGCTCGGCGTCGCTGTCCACGGACTTCATGGCCAGGAAGCAGCCGCCCGGCTTCACCAGCGGCAGCGCCAGCTCGCTCAGCAGCGGCAGCGCCGCCACCGCTCGGGAGGTGGCCATATCATAGCGCTGCCGGTGCGCCGCGGCGAACTCCTCGGCCCGGGCGTGGACGCAGTCCACGCGGGCAAGGCCCATCTCATCGCAGGTCTGCCGCAGCCAGTCGATGCGCTTGCCCAGCGAGTCCAGCAGCGTCAGGTGGAAGTCCGGCTCCAGCATCCGCAGCACCATGCCGGGGAAGCCCGCGCCGGTGCCTACGTCCACCACCGACTTGCCCCGGAAGTCCGCCAGCGTCAGCAGCGCGGCGCAGTCCAGCAGGTGCAGGGCGGCCACGTCCTTCGGCGCGGTGATGGCCGTCAGGTTCATCACCTGATTTTTTTCCAGCAGCCGCCGGGAGAACTCCAGCAGCTGGGGCACGGCGGAGCAGGGGAGACCCAGTGCCGCCAGGCCCTGGCGCAGTGTCTGCTCCATTACTGCTTATCCTTCAGCAGGTCGCGGATCTCTGTCAGCAGCTCCTCGCTGGTGGGCGCGGGCGCTTCCTCCTCCGCGGGCTCCTCCGGCTTCTTGCCGATGGCCCGCAGCTTGTTGATGGCCTTGACCACCATGAACAGCACCAGCGCGATGATGAGGAAGTCCAGCACCACGGCGATGAAATTGCCGTAGTTGACGGCGATCTCCGGGATCTCGGTGCCGTCGGCGGCGGTTTCAGCGGCCTTCAGCACCCATTTCCACGCGCTGAAATCCACGCCGCCGGTAATGCGGGAGATGAGCGGCATGATCACGTCATTCACCAGAGAGGTGGTGATCTTGCCGAAGGCAGCGCCGATGACAACGCCGATGGCCATGTCCACCACGTTGCCCTTCATGGCAAATTCCTTGAATTCCGCGATAAACTTTTTCATAGGTAACACTCCTTATATACAAAGAGTTATATATGTGCGATTACAAACTGTTAATGCTTGGGGATCAGCACGGCCTTGCCGCCCATGTAGGGACGCAGCACCTCCGGCACCAGTACGCTGCCGTCAGCCTGCAGATTGTTCTCCAGGAAGGCGATCAGCATGCGGGGAGGAGCCACCACGGTATTGTTCAGGGTGTGGCACAGCTGCATTTTGCCCTCGGCGTCCTTATAGCGGATTTTCAGGCGGCGGGCCTGGGCGTCGCCCAGATTGGAGCAGGAGCACACCTCGAAGTACTTCTGCTGGCGGGGCGACCATGCCTCGATATCGCAGGACTTGCACTTCAGGTCGGCCAGATCGCCGGAGCAGCACTCCAGCTGCCGCACGGGGATATCCAGACTGCGGAACAGCTCCACGCTGTAACGCCACATCTTCTCGTACCACGCCTTGGAGTCCTCGGGCTTGCAGACCACGATCATCTCCTGCTTTTCAAACTGGTGGATGCGGTACACGCCCCGCTCCTCGATGCCGTGAGCGCCCTTCTCCTTGCGGAAGCAGGGAGAGTAGGAGGTCAGGGTCTGGGGCAGCTTGTCCTCAGGGAGGATCTGGTCGATGAACTTGCCGATCATGGAGTGCTCGCTGGTGCCGATCAGGTACAGATCCTCGCCCTCGATCTTATACATCATGGCGTCCATATCGGTCTGGCTCATAACGCCCTCCACCACGTTGCCGTGGATCATGAAGGGGGGGATGCAGTAGGTGAAGCCCTTGTCGATCATGAAGTCCCGGGCGTAGGCCAGCACCGCCTCGTGGAGTCGGGCGATGTCGCCCAGCAGGTAGTAGAAGCCGCTGCCGGACACCCGGCCCGCCGCGTCCAGATCGATGCCGTCGAACCGCTCCATGATGTCGGTGTGGTAGGGCACCTCGAAATCGGGGGTCTTGGGCTCGCCGAACCGCTCCACCTCCACGTTGCAGCTGTCGTCGGGGCCGATGGGGACGCTGTCGTCGATGATCTGGGGGATCACCAGCATGATCTTGTTGAGGGCGGCCTCGGCCTGCTCCTTCTGAGCCTCCAGCTGTGCCATGCGGTCGGCGTCGGCCTTGACGGCGGCGTTGTTGGCGTCGATCTGGGCCTGAATGGCGGCCTTCTCCGCCTCGTCGGTGCATTTTTTCAGCTTGCCGAACAACGGGCCGTTGGCCTTGGACAGCTTGTTGCGCTCGGCCTTCAGGGCTTCGCCGTCAGCGATGGCCTGACGGCGCTGGGCGTCCAGCGCGATGGCCTCGTCCACCAGGGGCAGCTTGGCGTTCTGGAACTTCTTGCGGATGTTTTCCTTGACGATATCGGGATTTTCCCGGACAAATTTGATATCAAGCATGGTTGATCTACCTCTTATGTTGTTTGAATTGTTTCACGTGAAACACTTATTTCTTCATCTGATGCAGGGCCTCCAGCAGGGCGTTGAGATCGTCCATGCCGAAGTACTCCAGCTCGATGCGGCCCTTTTTCTTCCCAGTGACGATCTTGCAGGGACGGCCCAGACGCTCGCCCAGCTCACGGGCGGCCTCAGCGGCGTAGTCCACGGCGGTGGGGTCCTTGGCGGGCTTGTCCTTCTTCTCCGCCGTCAGCTTCTTCACCAGCAGCTCCGTCTGGCGGACGGAGAGATCGTCCTTGACGATCACAGCGGCGGCCTTCTGCTGCATGTCAGCCGTCAGCGGCACCAGCGCACGGGCGTGACCGCCGGTCAGCTTGCCCTCCTCCACCAGCGCGCGCACCTCCTTGCAGAGGTTCAGCAGCCGCAGCGCGTTGGCCACGGCGCTGCGGGACTTGCCCACCCGCTGGGAGGTCTCCTCCTGGGTCAGGCCGTACTGCTCCATCAGCGTGTGATAGCCCTCGGCCTCCTCCATGGGGTTCAGGTCCTCGCGCTGGAGGTTTTCGATCATGGCCAGCTCCATGGCCTTGCGGTCGTCGGCCTCGATGACCACCACCGGCACCTGACTGAGGCCCGCCATCCGGGCGGCCCGCCAGCGGCGTTCACCGGCGATGATCTGATAATAGCCGGATTGCAGCTTCCGCACCGTCAGCGGCTGGATGATGCCGTGCTGCCGGATGGAGTCCGCCAGATCGGCCAGCGCGTCGGGATCGAACTGCTTCCGGGGCTGGGAGGCGCAGCTCTCCACCTGAGAGATGGGGAGGAAGAGGCTGCTCTTGACCTCCGGCTCGTTGGTAAAATCGTCGCCCAGCAGGGCGTCAAGACCCTTGCCGAGACCCTTCATTTTTGCCATAAATCCCGTACTCCTTTCCTTGGAAATGATACCGCTCAGCGGTTTTTGCGCAGGAACTCCACCGCCAGCGCGGCGTAGGCCTCCGCGCCCCGGCAGGTGCGGTCATAGCCGCAGATGGGCTTGCCGTGGCTGGGCGCTTCGCTGAGACGGATATTGCGGGGGATGACGGTGGCGTAGACCTTGCCGGGGAAGAAGCGCTTGATCTCCTGGGCCACCTGGATGCTCAGGTTGGTGCGGCCGTCGAACATGGTCAGCAGCACGCCCTCGATCTGCAATTCGGGGTTCATGCCCCGGCGCACCAGACGCACAGTGTTCATCAGGTCGCTGAGACCCTCCAGCGCGAAATACTCGCCCTGCACCGGCACCAGCAGGGAGTGGGCGGCGCACAGCGCGTTCAGCGTCAGCAGTTCCAGGGAGGGGGGACAGTCGATGAAGATGAAGTCATACTGATCCGCCACGCGGCTCAGCGCCTTCTTCAGCAGGAACTGCCGGTCGGGCAGATTGATCATCTCCACGCCTGCGCCGGCCAGCGCCTTGCTGCTGGGCAGCACGTCGCCATACGGGGTAGAGACGATGGCTTTTTCCGTGTCCACGCCGTTGATGATCACGTCATATACGCCGTTGGAGACGGTTTTGTCCACGCCCATGCCACTGGTGGCGTTGGCCTGGGGGTCAAAGTCGCACAGCAGCACCCGCTTGCCCGTCTGGGCCACGGCGGCCGCCAGATTGACGCAGGTGGTGGTCTTGCCCACGCCGCCCTTCTGATTCACGATCGCTACGATTTTTGCCACAATTATTCCCTCGCATTTGGTATTTCTATAATAGAAACAGTATACCACAAAAGTAATAGGTTTCAATACTTTTTTCAACGGCGCGTGACAATTTTTGCAGAAAACGGACGCCAATGTTTCACGTGAAACAGGCGGGGACGAAAAAAGAGAGGGATGTTTCACGTGAAACATCCCTCTCCGCAGGGTCATATCAGCACCACGCCGTCGCAGGGCGGCAGGTCGATGCGCAGTTCGCCGTTCCGTACCCAGAACCGCTGCATGGACACGGCGTCGGTGGCGAAGCCGTTCTCCCACGGCAGCGTCACCGCCCGGGTGGTGCCGCCGGTGTTCAGCGCCGTATAGGTGCGTTCGCCGTCCAGCGTGCGGCAATAGACCAGCAAGCCGCCGTCGGCGGTCAAATAGGTGATGTCGCCCTCCTGCAGGGAGCGGCGCTCCTTCCGCAGCCTGCCCAGCGTCCGGTACAGGGCCAGCAGCCGCTGATCCTCCCGGCCCCAGGGGAAGCCCCGGCGGTTCATGGGATCCTCGAAGCCCTCCATGCCCGCCTCGTCGCCGTAGTACAGGGTAGGGGAGCCGGGGAAGGTGTACAGCAGCATGGCCGCCAGCGTCAGGCGGCGGACAGCCAGCCGCCGGTTTTCGGGAGACAGGTGATAGGCGGCCCGGGCCTCCTTGCTGTCCGGGATGGCGTCCGCGCCCAGCAGCGTCAGGATGCGGGGCGTGTCGTGGGTGCCCAGAATGTTCAGGCCGCTGCGGAAGGCGGCAGGGGGGTAGTTCTCCCGCTGCTCCTCCATGGTGTCCCGGAAGGCCGCAGCGCTGCCGCCGCGAAGGTAGTCCAGCGCCGCCGTCCGCAGGGGATAGTTCATCAGGCCGTGGGTCTCCCGGCCCAGCAGATACCTGCGGCGGCGGGAGTAGGCGATCTTGTTGCTGCCGTCCTCCCACACCTCACCCAGCAGGAAGCTGTCAGGCTTCTCCTGCTCCATCACGGCACGGATCTCCTCGATGAAATCGTCGGGCAGCTCGTCGGCCACGTCCAGCCGCCAGCCGTCCGCGCCGCACCGCAGCCAATGGCGGATGATGCTGTCATCGCCCCGGATGATGAAGTCCCGGTAGGCGGCGGCGTTCTCGTTGACGGCGGGCAGGGTGTCGATGCCCCACCAGGCGTCGTATTTGTCCGGCCAGTGCTGGAAGCAGAACCAGTCGTACCAGGGGGATTCCTTGCTCTGGTACGCGCCGGGGGTGTCGAAGAAGCCGTGGCGGTTGAAGTAGCGGCTGTCGTCGCCGGTGTGGTTGAACACGCCGTCCAGTATCACATGGATGCCCCGCTTCCGAGCCTCCTCGCACAGGGTGCGCAGATCGTCCTCCGTGCCCAGCATGGGGTCAATCATGCGGTAATCCGCCGTGTCGTACCGGTGGCAGCTGGCGGCGTAGAAGATGGGGTTCAGGTAAATGGTGGTGACGGACAGGCTTTGCAGATAGTCCAGCTTCCCGCAGATGCCCCGTAGGTTGCCGCCGAAGAAATCGCTGTTCCAGCGGCCGGTCAGGGGGTCGGCGCCCAGCCGGGGCACATCGTCCCAATTGTCGTGTACCGTGCGCTGGCCCAGCAGCCCCTTAGGGTCGGGGATGGCGTCGCGGCAGAACCGGTCTGGAAAAATCTGGTATGTAACGCCCTGCCCGAACCATGCCGGGGTGGGGCGCTCCTCATATACCGTCAGCTGCCAGGGCTGGCGGTCGTCCCCGCCGCCCAGGCCGTTGCGGCCCAGAAAGACGCTGCCGCCGTCGGTGCGGGTGAAGCGGAAGGTGTACCACACCAGCTCCGGCGTGTCCGGCGCGGTGAACGTGCCGGTAAAGCCCTCCGGACAGGGGGAGAGGGGCGTTTCGGCGCGGAGATCGGCAAATTCGCCGTAGGTCACCAGTGAACAGGCGCAGTAATCCGGCCCCGGCGTGACGGTGAAGGACACCGCCGTACCGCAGCTGACAGCCCCGAAGGGGGATTTGTATTTCGTGTCACGGGAATTGAAAATGGTCATAGAAATTGTAAGAATGAGTGTGTAGGTGAGGGGCAATATAAGCCTCCCCTGTGCAAGGGGAGGTGGCGCGAAGCGCCGGAGGGGTTGACGCGTAAACCGTCAATCCCCCAGTCAGCCTTGCGGCTGACAGCCCCCTTTACACAAGGGGGCCTTTGATGGTTCCGCCGGGGAACTCACTTCAGCAGCGTGTTCTCACCGATCACGTCGCCGCCGGCCATGTGGTCGGCAAAGTAGGCGTTGATGATCTCCACGGCGGTGGAGGCCAGCGCCGCGCCCGCGCCGCCCTTTTCGATGACGATGGCCACGGCGATCTCCGGGTTCTCATAGGGGGCGTAGGCCACGAACACGCCGTTGGCGATCTCGGTGCCCACCTGGGCCGAGCCGGTCTTTGCGCCCGCCGACACCACGCACTTGTCGAAGGCCCCGGCCAGCGAGCCGGTGGTCAGATCGTGCATGCCCTTGGTGATGGCGTTGATGGTGCTTTCGGACATTTCCACCGTATTCAGCGGCGGTTCGTCATAGACGTACAGCAGCTTGCTGTTGTCGTAGCTCTTGACGCTTTTCATCAGGTGGGCCTGATAGTGCTCGCCATTGCCCACCAGCGTGGCGATGTAGTTGGCCAGCTGCAGGGGGGTGAACAGGTTATAGGACTGGCCGATGGCGGCGGTCAGGGTCTGGCCGTCGGTCCACTCCAGATCGTGGGCCTCGGCGTACTCCGGAGAGGCCAGCGCGCCGGTGCTGTCGCCGATCTCGATGCCGGTGGAGCTGCCCAGGCCGAACTGCCTGGCGTAGTCGTTGATGGTCTGGATACCGGTCAGACGGCCCACCTCGTAGAAGAAGTAGTTGCAGGACACGGTGATGGCGTCGCTGACGTTGACCCGCCCGTGGGTATAGCCCAGCGGCCACACCCAGCACCAGGGCTGGGGATATTCGTAGAAGGTATAGACGCCCCTGTCCTGAATGACGGAGGAGGGGGTGATGATGCCGGACTCCAGCGCGGCGGCGGCGGTCACCATCTTGAAGGTGGAGCCGGGCGCGTAGGTGCCGTTGACGGCGCGGTTGAACATGGGCAGCCGCTCGTCGGCCAGCAGCTGGTTATAGCTCTGGGCAAAGGTGGAGGGGTCATAGGAGGGATAGGAGGCCAGCGCCAGCACAGCGCCGGAGCCCACCTTCACCACGGCGGCGGCGCCGCCCCGCTGGTCGCTGTCCTTGTCGATCATGCTCTCGATGGTGGCGGCCAGCGCGTCCTCCGTGGCCATCTGCAGGTCAAGATCCAGCGTCAGCGCCGTGGTGTCGCCGGGCTTCGGCTCGTTCACATAGAACTCGCCGGTGATCTTGCCGTTGCTGTCGGTGGTGACGATGCGGGTGCCGTCCTCGCCCCGCAGCCACTCCTCAAAGGCCTTCTCCACGCCGCTCTCGCCCACCAGCGCGTCCATGGAATAGCCCTTGTCCCGGTATTCCGGCCAGTTCTCCGCGTAGATGCGGGAGATGCGGCCCAGAATGTGGGCGGCGTAGGTGGTGTTGTACTCCCGCAGGGAGTCCTGTCCCGTGGTGACGCCGGGGAAATCGCCGTCGGTGATCCGGGAGATCAGCTCCGTGGACACATCCTCGGCAAACACATAGCTGTCGCGGCTGCGCAGCTCATAGCGGACACCGGCGATGAGCCGGGCCTGGGCCTCGGTATAGCTGTCGTCGATGTGGAACAGCGTCCGCAGCTCTCCCAGCAGCCGCCGGGAGGGCAGGGAAGGGGACAACTTGTTATTCGCCAGAAAGTTCCAGAAGGTCTCCTCATTGCGGGAGGCCAGATACAGGTACGGCGCGTCCTGGGCAATGGGCAGCGTGTCCACCCAGACAGTCTCCGTCTCCTGACACAGCTGGATCAGCTGCCAGATGGCGTCGTTCAGGGCGTCATCGTCGGCAAAGGCGGTCTTGTCAAAGGTCAGGGTATAGGCCAGGCGGTTGGACACCAGCACCTTGCCGTTGGTGTCGGTAATGATGCCGCGGCTGGCCTCCACCGTCTCCCATGTGGCGTTGGAGGCGATGGACTTGGCCCGGTTCTCGCTGCCGTGGAGGATCTGGGCGTCATACAGCGCGATCAGGAACAGCAGCATCATCAATCCCAGCGCCACGACCAGCACAAGCAGGCGGCTGCGGGCGGGATGGGGGGATTTCATCATGGAAAGGCTCTCCTTTCAGGGGCTTACCGTCCGGCGAACCGCCGGTGGACGTGGGAAAAGGCCGGGTGGATCAGCATGGCTACCGGCAGGGAGATCAGCAGCTCCCGTACCATCAGCCACAGCGACGCGCCGAAGGGCGTGCCGTAGGTGTAGGAGAAGGCGACGGCGTTCAGCAGATCCGTCAGGGTCAGCGCCGCCGCCGAGACCAGCAGCGAGCAAACCGCGCCGGGCATGATGATCCGCCGCGCGGCAAGGCCCGCCGCCACCGCCGACAGCAGCAGCGTGACGGCATAGAAGCAGGGGAACGCGCCGGGGAACAGCTGGTCGCACAGCAGTCCCAGCACAAGGCCGAAGATGGGGCCCTCCCGCCGTCCCTCGAAGGAGGCGGCGATGGCCGCCAGCGCCGGAAGGATGAAGGGATGCACGCCCCAGATCCGGATATAGGGCAGCACCAGCTGCTGCCCCAGCAGGAACAGCAGCGTCCACAGGCTGTAAAGAACCCATTTGATGGTGATCAGTCGTCGTGTCATGGCCTTACTCCACCACGTCGAAATCGGTGATCAGGAACACCTGAGTCAGGGAGGTAACGGCGGCCTTGGGGGTCACCACCGCGTACTGGGTCAGGCCGTCCGCGCCGGTGCGCAGCTCCTCGACGGTGCCGATGGTCAGTCCGGCGGGATAGTATCCGCCCAGACCGGAGGTCACCACCAGATCGCCGCTGATGAGATCCCCGGCGTTCTCCAGATAGGTGAGGCTCAGCTGCCCCTGACCCATCAGGCTCAGCTGGCCCTGGGCCACCGCCACCTGCTCGGTGCGGAACACCTTGGCGCCGATGGCGCTGGAGGTGTCCAGCACGGTGGTCACGGTGCACCAGTTCAGGCCCGCGTCCGTCACCACGCCCACCAGATCGCCGTATTCGTCGATGGCGCAGTTGCCGATGGCGATACCGGCGCCGGTGCCTTGGTTCAGGGTCAGCGTGCTGCTCCAGTTGTCCACGGAGCGCTCCGCCACCCGGGCCGACACGGTTTTCAGATCCTGCCGCTGGCTTTGCAGCTCCAGCAGGCGGCGCAGGCGCTGGTTCTCCTCCTGGGCCTTCTGGGCCTGGCGCAGCTGCTGCTCCAGATCGGCCACCTGGGCGCGGAGGTCGTCGTTCTCCTGCTGCAAGGAAGCCACATCGTCAAAGTGGTCGCCGATGCCGCCCACCCAGCCTGCCACGGCGGAGCCCGCCGCCCGGAAAGGGGAGGCGATCACACCGGCGGCGTTCCGCAGGAAGGGGGTGCCGGAGGCCACGGCGGAGATGATGCACAGCACCACCACGACCACCGCCACACCGGCCAGCAGCCAGATACCGTATTTTGAGAGAAATCGTTTCATAAAAGCAGTTCCTTGTTATTGAATCGGAAGTGTCACAGCAGCGTGACGCCGAACCGGGCCAGCATGCGGCTCAGCAGCAGCACCGGCAGGCCCATCACGTTGAAGAAGTCGCCGTCGATGCGCTCCACCAGCAGCGCGCCCAGACCCTGCACGCCGTAAGCGCCCGCCTTGTCCATGGGCTCGCCGCTGCGGATATAGTTTTTCAGCTCTTCGGTGGAGGCCGCCCGGAACCAGACCTGTGTGGACTGGGCGCGGGTCAGCACCGTGTCGCCCTGCCGCACCGTCACGCCGGTGCAGACGGTGTGGTGCCGTCCCTGCAATGCCGACAGCATCCGCAGGGCGTCCGCCTCGTCACGGGGCTTGCCCAGCCGCTTGCCGTCCAGAAACACCATGGTGTCGGCGGTGATGACGATGTCGTCTGGCTCCGCCTGTACGGCGGCGGACTTCTGCCGGGAGATGCGGCAGACGGTCTCCTCCGGGGTCAGCCCCTCGGGGCAGACCTCTTCCACCTGGGGCACGGACACCACAAAGTCCCGGATGCCCATGCGGCCCAGTAATTCCTGCCGCCGGGGAGACCCGGAGGCCAATACGATCCTTGCCATATGTGTCACCTTCCTGTGGAGCCGAAGCCGCCTGCGCCCCGCTCCGTCTCGTCCAGCTCCTCCACGAATTCCAGCGTGGGCTGCACCACCGGCAGCACCATCAGCTGGGCGATGCGGTCGCCGTCATGGATGGTGTAGTCGGTGTCGGACTCGTTGAAAAGGGCCACCCGCAGCTCGCCGCGGTAGTCGCTGTCGATGACGCCCACGCCGTTGGCCATGGTGATGCCGTGTTTGGAGGCAAGGCCGCTGCGGGCACAGATCAGCGCCACATAGTCGGCGCTGGGCAGGGCGATGGCCACGCCGGTGGGCAGCACCTGCCGCGCCCCGGCCTTCAGCGTCACGTCGCTCTCCAGGCAGGCGCACAGATCCATAGCGGCGCTGCCGGGGGTGGCAAAATGGGGCGCGGGGATGGTGCCGCCGATCTTGGGCGACAGGGCCTTTATCTTTAAGATCATGGTTTTTCTCCTAATTTTTGATTACGGATTGTAGAAAGCTATATAAATATTACGATTTGGATAGAGATTTCGCGCCTTCTGGCGCGATAGAATGTTCCGCGCTCCGGCGCGGGTCACTTTTGGCCGCTGTCCCAAAAGTGACCAAAAGGACAGCCAGAAACCCAGGTTTCTGGACTTCCTGCACGCTGCTCCTTCTGCAAATTTGTGGCCTGATACCTCGCGTTCACAGGACATTTCCGTTTTCGCTTCGTTATCGAATTGTCTCTGCATCTGCGCCGCTGCCGCTAATACCAACAACGAACAACGCTTTGGCGTCTACCGTTGCAACTGTGAGCGGCAGCGACGCAAGACGAAAGTCGATTCGTTATATGCAACGACAATATCCATGTTCCGCGAACGCGTGGCATAGGGCATCACATTTGTAGAAGGCGTAACGTGCGCGGATTCTTAAACCGCAGGTTTAAGTGGCGTTTTTGGGTACTTTTGCCGCCACGGGCAAAAGTACCTCGCGCTCGGAAGCGCGAAACTCTCCCTCACTCCACGCCGCGGTAGAACAGTCCTCTTGTAAATTCCTCCGGCGTCCAGTCGCCCTCGCCCTGATAGCGGCGCAGTACCGCGTCGCACTGGGCGGGACTTTCGGTGGTGAACCGCAGCCGGGCCCAGGTCAGGCCGCAGGACCGCCATTCCGGCTTGTCCGCCAGAAACAGCGTGCGGCTGTTCTCGATCTCGCACCGGCAGCCGTACTGCCCCAGCAGGGGGAACCGCGCCCCGGTGCGGTCGGTGAGGGCGTTCTCGCCGTCGCACAGCCGCTTGTCGCCATGGCAGTTCCCGGCGTTGCCGGTCATGCAGTTCTCCGTGACCATCAGCGGCAGACGGCCGTACACGATGCCCTCGCAGGGCAGGTACTTCCGCAGCTCCCGCACCTGCTGGTGCCGCAGCTCGAAGGAGACGGTCACGCTGTCAAGTCCCTGCCCTTGCCAGAAGGCCACAGCACGGGAGTTGAACACGTTCAACCCGAAGTCGCCCCGCTTTTCCAGCGGCAGGCCCTCCACGATGGCCATGTGGCCCGCGTTGCCGATGGAGACCGCCGAAAGGGCGGGGGTAGTTTCCAGAATTTTCCGGAAGCCCGCCTCGTCGCCGTCCCGCCATACACGGGGCAGCACGGCGCAGAGCTTCGCCCTGCCGCGATAGTCCTTCAGACCGGGCAGCAGCTCGATGGGTACATAGATCATCTCCGCGCCATGGGCCAGCGCGTCCGTCAGCTGATCCAGCCGGGCGATGGAGCAGGTCAATTTGGGCGCGGCGGGGGAGAAGGTCTCGCCCTCCGGCAGCGCCGGGGTGGGGAGACTGCGCCGCTGGGGAACAGCCGTCCGTGCCGCCGCCAGTGCCTCCAGCGCGTCACGCCGCAGGCCGTTGATGGCCGCCGCGGTCAGCATCAGGCCGTCGCCCACGTCCACCTCCGCCGTCTCGCACCGGAACACGGTGCCGCCGGTCTTTTGCAGCCGCTCCGCCGCGTCCGCCGCCGTCAGCGCCCGGTTCCGGGCCGCTTCGGGAACGGGGCCGGTCACGGTGACGGTATGCACGCCGTCGCTGACCGTCAGCGCGGCGGGGCTGTCCGCCTGAATGGCCGCCTGCATGGTGATGGGGATCCGTTTGTGCTCCCCGTTTTCATATAATTTCCGGGCCTCACTGAACAGTTCCCTGGGCTCCGGCGCGTTCTCCGGCCGGGTGCCGAACATGGCCGGACCCTTCCGATGGCGGTAGTACCCGTCGGTGAAGCCGCTGCGGGAAAAGGCCTGCTCCAGCGCACGGGACTCCTCCGCCGTGGGGCCCCGCTTTTCGTCCATCAGCCGCCGGTAGATGGCCGTGATCACCGCCACATACTCCGGCCGCTTCATGCGGCCCTCCAGCTTCAGGCAGGCCACGCCCATGGCCTCCAGCTCCTGCAAATACGCCGACAGGTTGGCGTCCTTCAAGCTCAGGGGGAACTGGTTCCGGCAGGGGCCGTTGACCCCGTAGGGCAGGCGGCAGGGCTGGGCGCAGGCGCCCCGGTTGCCGCTGCGCTGGCCGATGAGGGCGCTCATGGTACACTGTCCGGAATAGCACATGCACAGCGCCCCGTGGACGAACACCTCGATCTCCGCGCCGCAATTGCGGCACACGTTGGCGATGTCCTCCCGGGAAAGCTCACGGGCCAGCACCACCCGCTCCATGCCAAGGCGCTCCGCCCAGCACGCGCCGCCGGAGGTGAACAGGCTCATCTGTGTGCTGGCGTGGATGGGCAGGTCGGGCGTCACCGCCTGCGCCAGCGTCAGCACGCCCCAATCCTGCACCAGCACCGCGTCCACCCCCATTTGGGAGGCTTTCCGCAGTACCTCGGCGGCCTGGGGCAGCTCCCGGTCGGTCAGCAGGGTGTTCAGCGTCAGGAACACCCGCACGCCCCGCAGATGGCAGTAGGCCACCGCGTCAGCGAACTCCTCGTCGGTAAAATTTTTGGCGTTGCGGCGGGCGTTGAAGGCACCGAAGCCCATATACACCGCGTCCGCGCCGGACTGCACCGCCGCCTCAAGGGCGGCGCGGGAGCCGGCAGGGGAGAGCAGCTCCATCATTTGCCGTTGTTATTGCGCTGCTGCGCCTTGAACAGCTGGCGCTTCAGGTCGCTGACCTCGTTCTTGGCGGCGGTGGCCTCGTCCAGATAGGTTTTCAGCTGGCGGCGCAGGTTCTCGCCGCCCTCCTGCTGCTTGAACAGCTCGTCCGCCAGATTGATGGCGGCCAGCACCGCCGCGTCGCTGCGGCTGAAGTGTGCGCCCTCCATCAGCTCGGTCATTTTCTCGTCCACCAGTGCGCCCACCTTCTGCATATAGGCGGCGCTTTCATCGGCCACAAGGGTGTAATCCTGGCCGCAGATCGTCATCGTCACACGGTTCGCCATGGTAAAGTCCTCCTATGTCCATTCCTGAGAATTTACTCATACTAATACAGAATCCATTATACCACAAATTCGATATGGTGGAAGAACTTTCTGTAAATTTCCGAAAATCTCGCCGCGGCGCTTTACGAAGGAAGAGTTTTCGTGTAGAATAGGGGGGAATTATTTCGCCCTGGGGAGGCGTGTAGGGGCCGGCGTCCTCGACGGCCCGTGCCCCTACCGGAAATGCCATCGTAAGCCGTACCAAAGGCCCCCTTGTGTAAAGGGGGCTGTCAGCCGCAAGGCTGACTGGGGGATTGTCGGATTACGGACAACCCCTCCGTCACGGCTTACGCCGCGACACCTCCCCTTACACAGGGGAGGCTTTGATACGCCAGAATAGAAAGGAGGAGATCACCATGGCAGGCTATATCACACGGGGACAGGAAAAGAGCGTGGTGCTCTCCGCCTCGCAGGTGGACGCGCTGGTGCGCGGCGGCAGCGGCGACGCGGCGCTGCTGTACCTGCTGCTCCAGCGGCTGGAGGGCCCCGTAACGCCGGAGGCGCTGGCGGAAAAGCTGGGCTGGAGCCTGCTGCGGTGCGCCGCGGCGGAGACGGCCTTACAGGACATGGGATTTTTGCAGCGCAGCCAGCAGCCGCCCGCCCCGTCGGACGAGCATCGGGCCTACTCCGCCGATGAGCTGGCCGACATGCTGGAGACGGACGAGGGCTTCCGCATGCTGGTGCCCCAGACGGAGGAGAAGCTGGGCAAGCGGCTGAAAACCGCCGATTTGCAAATTCTGGCGGCGCTGTACGACGATATGGGCCTGCCGGTGGATGTGATCTATCTGCTGGTGTGCCACTGTATCGAGCGGGCGCAGCGCCGGTTCGGTCCCGGCCGCCGTCCCACCCTGCGGCAGATCGAGAAGGAGGGCGCCTACTGGGCGCGGCTGGGCATCTGCGATCAGGACAGCGCCGCCCGGTATCTCAGCGACTATGCCCGCAAGCTGGAAAAGACCGCCGCCTATATGCAGGCTCTGCGGCTGGGCGGCCGTCCGCCGGTGGACAGCGAGCAGCGGTATATCCTGGACTGGATCGACATGGGCTTCACGCCGGAGACGGTGGCGCTGGCCTATGACAAGACGGTGTTTTATAAGAAGGAGCTGAACTGGCGGTATCTCAACGGCATCCTGCGCCGCTGGCACCAGCAGGGCTGGCACACGGCGGAGGAGGTGGAGTCCGGCGAGCGGAAGGCTCCCAAGAAGGACGCCGTCCCCGCCGCCGGCAAAACCGACTGGATGGACGAGTATATGTAACGTGGTGGGCATCGCCCCTACGACCGATCACCGGACGTTATTTGCATACCATGTGGCGGGCCCCGTGTGGCCCGCCGACCAAAATGCCTCGCAGAGTTCGCGGCGCGGACGCCGCGAAAAAATCAAATCATTTTTCTGACGACATGTGCGTCAGAAAAATTCTTCTCGGCCGCCAGTGTGTCCGCAGGACGCGCGCAGTCGGCCGCAATCCCTTTGGCAGAAAAATCGAAGATTTTTCGCCAGGATAAAAAGGAGGTACCCATATGGCATATGACGGACGCATCATGCGTCAGGCGCTGGCCCGGTTCGAGGAGGACAAGCAGCGCCGCGGCGCGGAATTCAACCAGCGGCGTGCCCGCCTTTACGACGCCGAGCCGCGCCTGAAGGAGATCGAGCAGCAGCTGCGCGCCACCATGCCCAAGCTGATCGCCTCGGCCCTGCGGCGGGGCGCCGACCCTGTCCCGGCGGTGCGCGTGCTGCGGGACGAGAATCTGGAGCTGCAGAAGGAGCGGGCCACCCTGCTGAAAGGCATGGGCTATCCGGAGGACTATCTGGAGGAGAAGCCCGCCTGCGCCCTGTGCGGCGACACCGGCTATCACGAGGGGCAAGTGTGCCGCTGCCTGCGGGAGTACTATAAAAAGGCCCAGCTGTCCGAGCTGTCCCGGATGCTGGATCTGGGCAATCAGAGCTTCGAGCGCTTTTCCTTCGACTGGTACAGCACCGACCGGGGCGAGCGGAAGCTGTCGCCCCGCGAGAACATGGAGCGCAACTATGACGTGTGCCGGGATTACGCCCGGCAGTTCTCCCTCCGCAGCGATAACCTGCTGCTGATGGGCCAGCCGGGTCTGGGCAAGACGTATCTGTCCGCCTGCATTGCCCGGGTGGTCAGCGAGCGGGGCTTCAGCGTGGTGTACGACACGGCGGAGCACATCTTTTCCCAGATGGAGGAGGAGAAGTTCCGGCCCGACGATTCCGCCGCCGCCCGCGAGGATGTGCAGCGCTATCTGCAATGCGACCTGCTGATCGTGGACGATCTGGGCACGGAGATGGTCACCAGCTTTGTCCAGAGCGCCCTGTACCAGCTGGTGAACGGGCGGCTCATCAGCGGGAAAAAGACGGTGGTCAACACCAACCTGACCCCTTATCAGCTGGGCGAGCGCTATTCGCCCCAGGTGCAGTCCCGGTTCGAGGGCGAGTACCGCATCCTGCCCTTCTTCGGGGAGGACATCCGCAAGCTGCGGCGCAAGCAGATGTAAAAAGATAAAAAGAAGGGGAGAGGCAAACCTCTCCCCTTTGTCAACGGATTGTCGCAGGCACCAAAGCCTCCCTTGTGTAAAGGCACCCCAGTGCGCACACTGGGGCGTGCACAGCTGAGGTGGCGCGAAGCGCCGGAGGGATTGTCGTAAACCGGTCAACCCCTCAGTCAGCCTTGCGGCTGACAGCTCCCCTTACACAGGGGAGCCTTTGAAGTTGTGCCATATGTGTCCGGCCTCAGAACTGCGCCTTGAAGGCGGCGGGCATCTCCACGCCGCTGGGCAGCACGGCCATCACCACATAGTTGCCGTTGACGGTCACCACCGCGCCGTTCTTCCAGCCCTCGGCATTGTCGGGATAGACGGTGTCGTTGGCGGCGCTGTCCACCCGGTTCTGCAGGATGCTGCGCACGGTCTCGGCGTCAGCGGGGCTGGCGGCCTCCGCCATCACCAGTTCGCAGGCGTTGCCCGCCACCGGCGGCAGATACACCACCAGCTGCTTGGTGGCCACGGCGGTCAGGCCGGGATACAGGGACTCGATGGTCTCCTGGTTCTCCTCCGGCAGCAGGATCACGTCCTCGCTGTCGATGGAGGCGATGGCATCCTCGGCCACCTTCTTCAGATCCACGCTCTGGGCGGTGCCGCCGGGCTGGTCGTTATCGTTCTGGGGCGTTTTGTCGCCGCCGCAGGCTGCCAGAGACAGCACCATCACGGCGCACAGCAGCAAACTAAGTAACTTTTTCATCTGCAATCATTCCTTTCCTTCGTATGGCGCCCTTCTCAGGCGCGACGACAGTATAGCGCATTTCCGGTGAAATGCAACTATAAATATGACGAAAGAAACAGGGAAAATGTTCCCATTTCCCGACAAAAAGAAAAATACCCGCTACCGAGCGGGTACTTTTCCACCATAAAACCACAAAGAGTCAACGTCAGCCGGAACCACTCCCGACTTCGTTGCCAAATATTATAACAACTTCCGCCGCATAACGGAAGCATAAAAATGTGATACCAGGCATAAGTGATACTTAATACAAATCCTCTTGCATTTTTCAGAAAAGTGTGTATAATGAAACGGTACGGGCTTGTAGCTCAGCTGGGAGAGCGTTCGGTTCGCATCCGAGAGGTCGAGGGTTCGAATCCCTTCAGGTCCACCAAAAAGAAAACCACCCTTTGGGTGGTTTTTCTTTTTGCCGTGGCCTGCCCGGGGAACGCAAATTTTTCTCCGGGCGGCCCGGAGGGAATTGACCCGGCCCGACGGATATAGTAAAATGTGTGTATCAACAGAAGCAGAGACAGAGACAACCACTATATCATAAAGGAGAAACATTATGGGACTGATCAAAGCAGCATTGGGCAGCGTGGGCGGCGTCATGGCCGACCAGTGGAAGGAATATTTCTATTGTGAAGCCCTGCCGGAAAATGTGCTGGCTATCAAGGGCCAGAAGCGCGTCTCCGGCCGCAGCAGCAACAAGCATGGCAGCGACAACATCATCTCCAACGGCAGCGTCATTGCCGTGGCCGACGGCCAGTGCATGATGATCGTGGATCAGGGCCGCATCATCGAGGTCTGCGCCGAGCCGGGCGAGTTCACCTACGATATGTCCACCGAGCCGTCCCTGTTCACCGGTGAGCTGAAGGGCAGCATCCGCGCCGTCATCGACAATATGACCAACCGCTTCACCTTCGGCGGCGAGCCCCCCAAGGATCAGCGGGTGTACTATTTCAACACCAAGGAGCTGATGGGCAACAAGTACGGCACGCCGTCTCCTGTGCCCTTCCGGGTGGTAGATCAGCGGGCCGGTATCGACATCGACGTGGGCATCCGCTGCTTCGGCGAGTATAGCTATCACATCACCAACCCGGTCCTGTTCTACACCAACGTGTGCGGCAATGTTGCCGAAGCCTACACCCGCGACAAGCTGGACAATCAGCTGAAAACCGAGCTGCTGACCGCTTTGCAGCCCGCCTTCGCCCGCATCGGTGAGAACGGCATCCGCTACTCCCAGCTGCCCGGCCACACTATGGAGCTGGCCGACGCCCTGAACGAGGTCCTCAGTAAGAAGTGGCGCGACCTGCGCGGCATCGAGATCGTGTCCTTCGGCGTGTCCAGCGTTACCGCCGATGAAGAAGACGAGAAGATGCTGAAGGAGCTGCAGCGCAACGCGGCCTTCATGGATCCCACCCGGGCGGCGGCCCATCTGGTGGGCTCTCAGGGCGACGCCATGAAGATGGCGGCCAATAACCAGGGCGGCGCGGCCATGGGCTTCATGGGCATGAACATGGCCGGTCAGGCGGGCGGCATGAACGCCCAGAATCTGTTCGCCATGGGTCAGCAACAGGCAGCGGCACAGCCCGCGGCAGGCGGCTGGACTTGCGCCTGCGGCCACAGCGGCAACACCGGTAAGTTCTGTGCCGAATGCGGCGCTCCCAAGCCCGCGCCTGCCGGTGAGTGGAAGTGCGCCTGCGGCGCGGTGAACACCGGCAAATTCTGCTCTGAGTGCGGCGCACCCCGTCCCGCCGCCGAATGGACGTGCTCCTGCGGCGCTGTCAACAAGGGCAAGTTCTGCGCCGAGTGCGGCAAGCCCCGTCCCTGAATGATCTGACAAAGCAAAAGGAAAAGAGAGGAAAAACCATGCAGTATATTGACTATTACGACTATTATTATGAGTACAGCACCCCAGTCTACACCAGCCCTGTGGCCAGCGTGGCCTCCCTGGCGATCAGCGTGCTGCTGATCGTGGCCATGTGGCGGATCTTCCAGAAGGCGGGTAAGCCCGGCTGGGCCGCCATCGTGCCCTTCTACAACATCTACACGATGTACGAGATCACATGGGGCAGCGGCTGGCGCTTTCTGATGCTGCTGATCCCCTTCTATAACATCGTGCTGGCCATCCAGACCCAGATCAAGCTGGCCAAGGCCTTCGGCAAGAGCGGCGGCTTCGCCGTGGGACTGATCTTCCTGCCCTACGTGTTCGAGCCCATTCTGGCCTTTGACGATTCCGTCTATCAGGGCGTTCCCGGCAGCGGACGGCGCGTGCAGCGGGAGGGCTACGCCCCCGACAGCGGCGACTATCAGCAGCCGGAGCCGGAGTTCCGGGTGACCTTCTGCCCCAACTGCGGCGCAAAGGTCAACGGCGGCAAGTTCTGCGAGAATTGCGGCAAGCCCCTGTAAGAAGGGAAAAGCGCGAAAAACGGGAGGAACAGTATGGCATCCCAGGTAACCAACTATAAATGCCCGGCCTGCACGGCGCCCCTGCATTTCGTCGGGGCGTCGGGCAAGCTGGAGTGCGATTTCTGCGGCAGCAAGTACGATGTGGCGGAGATCGAGGCCCTGTACGCCGACAAGGAGGCCAAGGCCGTAGAGGCCGCGAAGCAGGCCGACGCCAAAGCGGAGCAGAACCGCAAAAAGATGGCGGATATGGAGGCGGACGGATGGGACACCTCCGGTCTCAACAGCGACTGGGGCAAGGACGCCGACGGCATGAAGGCGTACAGCTGCCCCAGCTGCGGCGCGGAGCTGATCTGCGACGAGACCACCGCCGCCACCTCCTGCCCCTACTGCGGCAACCCCACGGTAGTACCGGGGCAGTTCAGCGGCGCGCTGAAGCCGGATTACGTCATCCCCTTCAGGCTCAGCAAGGAGGACGCGGTGGCGGCGCTGAAAAACCACTACAAGGGCAAGCCCTTCCTGCCGAAAGCCTTCACCAACGGCAACCACATTCAGGAGATCCAGGGCGTATACGTCCCCTTCTGGATGTTTGACGGCATGGCCGAGGGCAGCGCGGACTATGAGGGCCTGATCACCCACGTCTACGAGACCGGCGATACCGAGGTGACGGAGACCCAGCACTTTGATGTCCGCCGGGGCGGCTCCATCGCCTTTGAGAAGGTGCCGGTGGATGCCTCCAGCAAAATGCCCGACGACCACATGGACTCCATCGAGCCTTACGATTACGCCGACCTGAAGCCCTTCTCCACCGCGTACTTACCGGGCTTTCTGGCGGATAAGTACGATGTTTCCGTGGCTGGCAGCCGCGACCGGGCCGACAGCCGCTGCGCCGCGTCGCTGGAGATGGCCCTGCGCCGCACGGCGGATCAGTACGATGTCTGCATCCCGCTGAACCAGAACATCCGCCTGAAGCGGGGCAAGGTGCATTATGCCCTGCTGCCGGTGTGGATGCTGCACACCAAATGGAACGGGAAGGACTTCCTGTTCGCCATGAACGGCCAGACCGGTAAGCTGGTGGGCGACCTGCCCACGGATATGGGCAAGCTCTGGACAACATTCGCGGCCATCGCCGCGCCGGTGACGGCGCTGGCGGCACTGCTGATGTGGCTGGCGTAAAGAGGGAGGGGAAAACGATGAAGCAGAGATTTGTGACCCTTCTTCTGGCGCTGCTGGCGGCGCTGACGCTGACCGTGCCCGCGTGGGCGGAGCAGCAGAGCGGCGATCCCTTCGTTTACGACACGGCCGGACTGCTGTCGGAGGCAGACTATGCCGATCTGGAGCAGACGGCGGACGCCATTTCATGGCAGTACCGGTGCGCGGTGTATATCGTCACCGTGGACGATTACGGGAGGTACGGCGGCGACGCATACGAGGCGGCGGCCAACATCTACAACGGCCAGGACTTCGGCATCGGCGCGGAGCGCAGCGGCATCCTGCTGCTGCTGAGCATGTGGGACAGAAGCTACGCCATGTACGTCCGGGACGGCTACGCCAAGAGCATGGTGGGCAATTACGCCCAGGAGCAGCTGGAGAACAGCTTCCTGCCCTATTTCAGCAGCGATGACTGGTATGGCGGCTTCCGTGCCTATCTGACCACCTGCGGTGACGATATGGCGCTGGCGGATATGGGCCAGCCGGTGAAGCGGCCGGTGACCAAGGTGCTCCTGCCCGCCCTGCTGGTGGGCTGCGGCGTGTCGCTGGTGATCTGCCTGCTGCTGAAGGCCAAGATGAAGTCCGTCCGCAAGGGCGCGGAGGCGGATGTCTACGTCACCGCCGATGGCCTTGACCTGACGGAGCGGTACGACCGGTATACCCACACCACCGAGACCCGCCGCAGAAAAAACAAACAGGACGGCACGGAGTCCGGCGGCGGAGGCTCCGGCCGCAGCGGACACTTTTAAAACACGACCCCGGCGGGTATTGACCCGCCGGGGTTTTCTATGGAATACGGTCACTCCCGTTCAAGAACGACGATCCGGTTGGAGATGTTCCGCACGAAGGGCAGCTTGTCCAGCAGCCGGTAGACCGGGACGAAGGCCGCCATCCCCTCGGTCAGGCAGTGCTCCTCCGCAAACCGGAAGCCCGGCAGAAGCCCGGCAAGGGTTTTGCCGCCCCTGACGCCCCAGGTGAATTTCGCGTGGCTGCCCTCGATGGACTTCTCCTGAAAGCGCTTTGCCACCGTGGGGTTCATGGTCTCGCAGAAAACGGTGGCTTTGTCGAACCGCCCGGCGATCACCGCGAAGATGCGCTTCACCTCCGCCTCCGACAGATACATGGTCAGCCCCTCGATCACGACCAGCACCGGCGCGTCACGCTCCGTGATGCAGCCGCCCCAGTCGTCCATGGCCGACATGGCGAGCTGGGAGACCGCGCCGCCCTCCGGCAGCAGCCGCGCCCGCACGGCCATGGTCTCCGGCAGGTCAAGGTCGTACCAGCGGCGGTAGCCCGCCATCCGGAAGCACCGGGTATCCAGCCCGCAGGCGATGTTGACCACCACCGCGCCGGGATGCGCCGCCAGCCACGCGCCCACCAGCCGGTCCAGCACAATGGTGCGGGCGATGACGCCGCTGCGCATGGCGGTATCCTTCTCCGCCAGCGAGAAATCGTAGTCCAGCCGGGCGATCAATTCCTCGGCCCTTTCGTCGCGGATGGCGCCGCGCCCGGCGCTCTCTCTGGCCCGGGCATAGACGGTCTGCAGCATGGTCTCCGGTACGCCGGAGAGTGTGATCTTCTCGTTCATAGCGTCATTCCTCCGTATTTCGTATTTGGCGTCCCGCCCAGAGACTGCACGCCAGCATCAGCAGCGCGCTGAGCGCGCCCAGCAGGCAGTCCCGGCGAAAGCGTCTGAGGGAAAGGGAAGCGGCGTCCATAGGGGAGACCTCCTTTGTCCGGCGGCGGGTTAGATGCGGCTAACCGCTGCGCCGTTTGAAAGCCGCCGGAGGGCGGCTGTGTATGGGCTGATTGTAGCATGGATCGGCCCCGTTTTCAAGAGGGTAGTCCACGGAATTGCGCAAAAGGCCCATCCGTGGTATAATGCTTCCCACAGGAACGGGGCCTGCCGCCGGCGGAAGGCCCGATTTTTTTCAGGAGGGATAGCGTATGATCTTCTGTTTTTCCGGAACCGGCAACAGCCGGTATGTGGCGGGGCGGATCGCGGAGGCCCTGGGGGAGACCGTGGTGGATCTGAACGAAAAGCTCAAGGCGGGGGATCATGCCCCGCTGGAGACGGGGCGTGACGTGATCGTGGTCACCCCGACGTATGCCTGGCGTATACCCCGGCTGGTGTCCGGGTGGCTTGCGGAGACGGAGCTGTCCGGCGCGGAGCGCATCTGGTTCGTCATGGACTGCGGCAGCGAGATCGGCAATGCCGCCAAGTACAACCGGCGGCTTGCCGCCGCCAAGGGCCTGCGGGATATGGGCACGGCGCAGATCGTCATGCCGGAGAACTACATCGCCATGTTTGACGCTCCCGGCCCGGAGGAGGCCAGGGAGATCGTGGCCCGTGCCCAGCCGGATATCGCGGCGGTCATCCAGCGGCTTCAGGCGGGGCAGCCCTTTGCTCCGCCCCGGAACAACCTCTATGACCGGATCATGAGCGGCCCGGTGAACCCCGTGTTTTACCGCTTCTGCGTCAAGGCCGGGCCGTTTCGGGCGGGGGACGCCTGCACCGGCTGCGGCCGCTGTGCGAAGAGCTGTCCCACCAACAACATTCAGATGAAGGCGGGGCGGCCCGTGTGGGGCGGCGCGTGTACCCACTGCATGGCCTGCATCTGCTACTGTCCCGCGGCGGCCATCGAGTACGGCACCAAGAGCGTGGGGAAGCCGCGGTATCATTTTGAGGCGCTTTGACCGGCGCACATTCCGGCTTTTTTCAGCTTTCCGACGGAAAGCGCCGCCTTCCGCGCGGGACATGGCGTACAATGGAGAAAAAGGAGTGAGCTGCCATGAGAAACCGCCGGAAGGGTGAGTTTTTGTCCACCCGTGTCCAGTACATATCCCTGTCCCAACTGACCCCCAATCCCCAGCAGCCCCGCCGCAGCTTTGACGAGGCGGCGCTGCGTGAACTGGCCGACAGCATCCGGGCCTACGGCATATTGCAGCCCCTGACGGTGCGCCGGACAGGGGAGGGCTATCAGCTCATCGCCGGTGAGCGGCGGATGCGGGCCGCCCGCATCGCGGGCCTGCGGGAGGTGCCCTGCCTTGTGGCGCAGGTGGACGAGCAGGACGCCGGGATGCTGGCCCTGATCGAAAATCTCCAGCGCCGGGATCTGGACTGCTTCGAGGAGGCCGCCGCCATCGCCCGCCTCATCAGCCGCTATTCCCTCAGCCAGGAGCAGGCGGCGGAAAAGCTGGGCAAGTCCCAGTCCGCCGTGGCCAATAAGCTGCGGCTGCTGCGTCTGTCGGAGCCGGTGCGGGAGGGCCTGCGCCGGGGCGGCCTGACGGAGCGCCATGCCCGTGCGCTGCTGCGTCTGCCGGACGAGGCGGCGCAGCTTGCGGCGCTGGCGGCCATCACCGCCAGAGGGATGAACGTGGCCCAGACGGAAGGTTATGTGGAGCGTCTGCTGGCCGAGAAGCCCGCGCCCCAGCGCAGCGCCACCTATATCATCAAGGATGTGCGGCTGTTCCTCAACAGCATCGACCGCAGCCTGCAAATGATGCGCCAGAGCGGCGTGGACGCGGATCTGGGCCGCCGGGACACCGACAGCGAGATTCTGCTGACCATCCGCATCCCCAAAGGCCGCACCGTCCGCGCATAGGAGGAGCAGCCTGCAGAATATGCGAAAAGAACCGCCGACGGGCGGTTCTTTTTTGCGCGTGGGTGGGGGGAAAGGAACAAAGGCTCCCCTGTGTAAGGGGAGCGGTCACGGCGCATGCCGTGACTGAGGGGTTGACCGCTGACGACAATCCCTCCGTCAACGCTTCGCGTTGCCACCTCCCTTTACACAAGCAACATGATATGGTATTTCCTGCGGGAAGGGAACACAAGATGATGTGCCAGAAAGCTTGAAACATTCCAGTACAATCGAACAAGCTTCTTGTATTCATCGAACGTCTGTGCTATCATATAGCTGTGCCTTTCGTAGCCTGTGCGTGCCGCTTTCCTCGGCTCTCCCATTGTACCACACGGCGCAAGGCTGCCAGTGTGCGCACTGGCATGACCTGCGGTCACGTTGGCCTTGCCCTCGTGTGCTCCATGGAAGATGCCGCGGGAAAGGCGGCAGAAAGGACGGTGCCAGAAATGACGGCAGGAATCACAAAGCAAATAAGACGGCAGGTATACGAACGGGACGGCTTCCGGTGTGCGGTCTGTGACAGCACAGAGGGCTTGCAGATTCACCACATCAAGCCCCGTGGCCATGGCGGTGCAGACCATCCCATGAATCTTATTACGCTCTGTTGGCGGTGTCATGCGGCGGTGCATGGCTCCATCATGGGGGACGAATACGCCACGGCTGCCGGGTGCGAAAAGGGATGGACGCCGGAACAGACACGGCAGGAAGTCATGTACTTCATGGAGTTGGAATGCGTCCGGTATGTGGCCGACTACTACGCCGAACAGGGGGAAGTTTGGTACCCCTGGGACGGCTGATAGAAGGGGCTGCGGCCCCTTTTTTCCTCGGCGCATGGGGGATTCCAGTACGAAGGGAGGTGGAAAACGTGGAAAATGCGGGCTTTCCTGGTGCATCCGGGGCTGTGCATGGGGATGCGGTGGATTCGGATGCATTGCAGAAACAGCGGAAAATCGCACGAAAACGGCAAGAAAAGTGGGACAAACAGCACCTCCGGACGGTCTCAACGAAACTACGGAAGGAGGAATATGCGGCGCTTGTGGATATCTGTATGCTATGGGGGATTAAACCATATACCCTTCTCCGGCGGCTGGTGCGTGTCCATGTTCTCGGCCGGGAGGACAAGTGACAGACGGGCGGGCGGCGTCCGGTGGCCGCCCGCCGGGGGTGTCCTTGGGGTGGTGCTCCGGGGGCGCGGCGTCCGGTGGCCGCGCTCCCTCGAATCTTGGCGGCTCCTGCGCGGGCCGTCCCTTGCGGGCCGGGCCCGGTGCGGGGCCGCTTGTCCCGGCACGGCGGCCGGGACTTAAAAGGTATGCGGCCCGGTCGCGTCAGACTGGCGCAGACTGCTGACGCAGACTGCGCCAGACTGCCGCGCCCTTTATGCGAATCGTGCGGCTTGTCCCGCCCCGGCGTTGGCCGCGTGGTGGCGTGTGGTGTTGGGGTGGCTTGGTGGGTGTGCGGCCGCGCCGTTCCGGGCCTGTGCCGCCCGGTTCGCGGGCCGCCCGAAAACCGGGGGCCCGGCAGCCCCCACCAGCGCACGGGGGTCGACGGGGCCGCCCTTGGCTGGCTGTGGGCCGCCCTGCGGGGGTGGGCAGCCCTTGCCTGCCTGTGGGCGTCCCCGCGCCCTTTTTCCCGTCCCAGCTGGCGGGGCCCCCAGCCGGGCCCGCCGAGAGATGGGCCGCGCCGTCCGTCCCGGCCGCCGCGCCGTGGTGCTGCGTGGTGCTTTCCGTCGGCGGCTTCGCCCCGGTTTTCTCCGCCGCCGGGGCAGGGGGACGCAAAGCGCCCCGGCGCAAGTGGGGGACGCGCCTGCGGGCGCGGGGGGTTCCGCCCGCTGCGGCGGGCGGGGAAAGACCGGCCCACACGGTGGGCCGGAAGGAAACCCGACAATCCCTCCGTCAACGCTTCGCGTTGCCACCGCCCTTTACACAAGCAACATGATATGGTATTTCCTGCGGGAAGGGAACACAAGATGATGTGCCAGAAAGCTTGAAACATTCCAGTACAATCGAACAAGCTTCTTGTATTCATCGAACGTCTGTGCTATCATATAGCTGTGCCTTTCGTAGCCTGTGCGTGCCGCTTTCCTCGGCTCTCCCATTGTACCACACGGCGCAAGGCTGCCAGTGTGCGCACTGGCATGACCTGCGGTCACGTTGGCCTTGCCCTCGTGTGCTCCATGGAAGATGCCGCGGGAAAGGCGGCAGAAAGGACGGTGCCAGAAATGACGGCAGGAATCACAAAGCAAATAAGACGGCAGGTATACGAACGGGACGGCTTCCGGTGTGCGGTCTGTGACAGCACAGAGGGCTTGCAGATTCACCACATCAAGCCCCGTGGCCATGGCGGTGCAGACCATCCCATGAATCTTATTACGCTCTGTTGGCGGTGTCATGCGGCGGTGCATGGCTCCATCATGGGGGACGAATACGCCACGGCTGCCGGGTGCGAAAAGGGATGGACGCCGGAACAGACACGGCAGGAAGTCATGTACTTCATGGAGTTGGAATGCGTCCGGTATGTGGCCGACTACTACGCCGAACAGGGGGAAGTTTGGTACCCCTGGGACGGCTGATAGAAGGGGCTGCGGCCCCTTTTTTCCTCGGCGCATGGGGGATTCCAGTACGAAGGGAGGTGGAAAACGTGGAAAATGCGGGCTTTCCTGGTGCATCCGGGGCTGTGCATGGGGATGCGGTGGATTCGGATGCATTGCAGAAACAGCGGAAAATCGCACGAAAACGGCAAGAAAAGTGGGACAAACAGCACCTCCGGACGGTCTCAACGAAACTACGGAAGGAGGAATATGCGGCGCTTGTGGATATCTGTATGCTATGGGGGATTAAACCATATACCCTTCTCCGGCGGCTGGTGCGTGTCCATGTTCTCGGCCGGGAGGACAAGTGACAGACGGGCGGGCGGCGTCCGGTGGCCGCCCGCCGGGGGTGTCCTTGGGGTGGTGCTCCGGGGGCGCGGCGTCCGGTGGCCGCGCTCCCTCGAATCTTGGCGGCTCCTGCGCGGGCCGTCCCTTGCGGGCCGGGCCCGGTGCGGGGCCGCTTGTCCCGGCACGGCGGCCGGGACTTAAAAGGTATGCGGCCCGGTCGCGTCAGACTGGCGCAGACTGCTGACGCAGACTGCGCCAGACTGCCGCGCCCTTTATGCGAATCGTGCGGCTTGTCCCGCCCCGGCGTTGGCCGCGTGGTGGCGTGTGGTGTTGGGGTGGCTTGGTGGGTGTGCGGCCGCGCCGTTCCGGGCCTGTGCCGCCCGGTTCGCGGGCCGCCCGAAAACCGGGGGCCCGGCAGCCCCCACCAGCGCACGGGGGTCGACGGGGCCGCCCTTGGCTGGCTGTGGGCCGCCCTGCGGGGGTGGGCAGCCCTTGCCTGCCTGTGGGCGTCCCCGCGCCCTTTTTCCCGTCCCAGCTGGCGGGGCCCCCAGCCGGGCCCGCCGAGAGATGGGCCGCGCCGTCCGTCCCGGCCGCCGCGCCGTGGTGCTGCGTGGTGCTTTCCGTCGGCGGCTTCGCCCCGGTTTTCTCCGCCGCCGGGGCAGGGGGACGCAAAGCGCCCCGGCGCAAGTGGGGGACGCGCCTGCGGGCGCGGGGGGTTCCGCCCGCTGCGGCGGGCGGGGAAAGACCGGCCCACACGGTGGGCCGGAAGGAAACCCGACAATCCCTCCGTCAACGCTTCGCGTTGCCACCGCCCTTTACACAAGGGAGGCTTTGATATGCGTCCACCGCACCTCCGTGAGCCTGTCATTTGTTCATTTCCGGGTTTTTGGTGCGGCCCAGCAGATAGTCCACGCTGACGTGATAGAAGTCCGCCAGCTTTACCAGATGCTCCGCCGTCAATGCGATAACGCCGGTCTCATACTGGGAATAGGTGTTCTGCGAGACATTCAGCAGCTCCGCCAGCTGTCGCTGCCGCAGGTCTTTGTCCTCCCGCAGCGCGCGGATATTGGGATAAAGCATAGGATCACCTCGCGTGTATTATGCTTTATCTCTTTTACAGATATTGCAATTTATCTGCAATACAGATGTAATAGAGAAAAAGGAGGGACAAAAATGGCGGATTATGAAAAAATGTATCTGCTGCTGGCGGCAAAAACGGAGCAGGCGCTGGAGCTGCTGGAGAGCGACGGCGACTGGAGACAGAAGGCGCTGCATGCGGAGGTGCTGCTGATAACGGGCATGCAGGAATGTGAAGAGATTTATGTTCAGACAACGGAATAGGGAAAAAGAACCGCCCCCGGGCGGTTCTTTTTTGCTTATACCTCCCACTTGAAACATCTGCTTTTCTTTTACCGGCACTTGTGGTATACTGCTATTTGTAAAACTATGCGCAAAAGGGAGGTTGTCTCCATGTCTGATACCATCGCCGCCATCGCTACGGCGCAAAGTCCCAGCGCCATCGGCATCCTGCGGCTCAGCGGCCCGGATACCAAAACCGTGCTGGACGCGGTGTTTTTCCCGCGAAACGGCAGGCCCATGTCACAGCAGGCCGCCCGCACCATGGTGCTGGGCCGGGTGCTGGACGGCGAGGGCCGCGTGGTGGACAGCGCGCTGTGCGTGCTGTTCCCCGGCCCCGACAGCTATACCGGCGAGGACTGCGCCGAGCTCCACTGCCATGGCTCGCCCGTGGTGCTGAACGAGGGGTTGAAGCTGCTGCTGAGCCACGGCGCACGGCAGGCAAAGGGCGGCGAATTCACCCAGCGGGCCTTTCTCAACGGCCGCATGGATCTTTTGCAGGCGGAGGCCGTGGCGGACATCATCGATGCCGAGACCGCCGAGACGGCCCGCAACGCCGCCGGACAGCTGGAGGGCGTGCTGAGCCGCAGCGTCCAGGCGGTGTACGACACGCTGATGGGCGTGACCAGCCGGTTCTACGCCATCGTGGACTATCCCGACGAGGATATCGAGGACTTGCAGCGGGAGCAGCTGCTGGACGCCCTGCGCCAAAGCGAAAACAAGCTGACGGAGCTGCTGGCCACCTTCTCCCGCGGCCAGCTGATGAAGCAGGGGGTTCCCACGGTGCTGCTGGGCAAGCCCAACGTGGGCAAATCCTCGCTGCTGAACGCGCTGGTGGGCTATGACCGGGCCATCGTCACCGACGTGGCGGGCACCACCCGCGACACGGTGGAGGAGAAGCTGCTGCTGGGCCATGTGCTGCTGCGGCTGACAGACACGGCGGGCATCCGGGAAACGGGCGACGCCGTGGAGCAGCTGGGCGTGGATCGCAGCCGCAGGGCGGCGGAGCGTGCGGCGCTGGCGCTGCTGCTGCTGGATGGCTCCGCGCCGCTGGACGCGGAGGACGAGGCGGCCATGGCCGTGGCGGAGAAGGCGCCCCACCTGCTGGTGGTGGTCAACAAGAGCGACCTGCCCCGGCAGCTGGACATCGGCGCGCTGGCCGACCGGTTCGACAATGTGCTGTCCGTCTCCGCCAAGACCGGCGAGGGCATGGCCGCCCTGTGCGAGGCCATCGGCGAGCAGTTTCCCGCCGGAACGGAGACCCAGGGCGAGCTGCTGACCAACGCCCGCCAGGCCGACGCGGTGGGCCGGGCGCTGAACTGCGTGAAGAACGCCCGGGCGTCCCTGCGGATCGGCATGACGCCGGACGTGGTGCTGACGGACGCCGAGGGCGCGCTGGAGGCTCTGGGCGAATTGAACGGAAAACACATCCGGGAGGATCTGGTGGACACCATCTTTTCCCGGTTCTGCGTGGGAAAGTGAGGAGAGCTATGGACTGGCTGGAATTGAAGATCGACACCGCGCCCGTCGGCATCGACCCGGTGACGGAGATGCTGACCGAGCATGGCGTTACCGGCGTGATCATCGACGATCAGCGGGACTTTCAGGACTTTATGGCCCACAATCAGGCCTACTGGGACTATGTGGACGAGGCTCTGGTGAGGGAGAAGGAGAACCTCTGCCGGGTGACCTTCTATGTGGAGAATTCTCCGGCGGGGTACGGCGCTATCGCCGCCATCCGCATGGCCATGCACGCCATGAAGCAGAAGCATCCGGAGTACGCGCCGCTGCTGCTGACCATGGAGAACGTGAAGGACGAGGACTGGGAGAACAACTGGAAGCAGTTCTATAAGCCCATGGAGATCGGTGAGCGCCTGCTGGTGATCCCCGCGTGGGAGAAGGCCGAGGCCAAGGGCCGCGTGACCCTGACGCTGAACCCCGGCCTCACCTTCGGCACCGGCAGCCATGCCACCACCCGCCTTTGCCTGACGGCGCTGGAGAGCCGCATCCACGGCGGCGAAAAGGTGCTGGACTTGGGCTGCGGCAGCGGCATCCTGTCCATCGCCGCCCTGCGGCTGGGCGCGGACAGCGCCTTCGCCTGCGACATCGACGAAAAGTGCATCGACGTGGCCTATGAAAACGCCGCCCTCAACGGCATCGGCAAAAAGCAGCTGACGGTGCGGCAGGGCGACGCCACAAAGGAAGGGGCGCTGCGCGACGCCATCGGCACCGGCTATGACGTGGTGGTGGCCAACATCGTGGCGGACGTGATCATCTCTCTGGCCCCCCAGGTGCGCCACTTCCTGAAGGAGGACGGCTGGTTCCTGACCTCCGGCATCATCGACGACCGGGCCGACGAGGTGGCCGCCGCGCTGGTGGCCGCCGGATGGAACATTGTGGAATCCTGCACCAGCGAGGGCTGGTACTGCTATATCTGCCGCTGAGACGCGGCAACCGACGAGAGGAGGCATTTCTCATGAATCAATACGACGTGATCATCATCGGCGCAGGCCCCGGCGGCATTTTCTCCGCCTATGAGCTGGCCAAGCGCAAGCCGGAGTGGAAGGTGGCCGTGCTGGAGGCGGGCAACCCGCTGGAAAAGCGCCGCTGTCCCATCGACGGCGTGAAGGTGAAGTCCTGCATCCACTGCAAGACCTGCGCCATTATGAACGGCTTCGGCGGCGCGGGCGCGTTTTCCGACGGCAAATATAACCTGACCAACGCCTTCGGCGGCACCCTGTATGAGTACATCGGCAAGCAGCAGGCCATGGATCTGATGCGCTATGTGGACGATATCAACATGGCCAACGGCGGCGCAGGCACCAAGCTGTACTCCACCGCAGACAGCGGCTTCAAGCGGCTGTGTTTGCAGAATAACCTCCACCTGCTGGATGCCTCGGTGCGTCATCTGGGTACGGACATCAACTATAAGGTGCTCGAAAACCTCTATGCCCAGCTGAAGGACAAGGTGGAGTTCCACTTCCTGACCCCGGTGAAGGCCCTGACCATCACCGATGACGGTCAGTATGAGGCCGAGACCGACAAGGGCGCCTTCGTGGGCCGCAAGTGCATCATCTCCGTGGGCCGCAGCGGCAGCAAGTGGATGGAGACCGTGTGCGAGGATCTCAGCATCCCCACCAAGTCCAACCGGGTGGACATCGGCGTCCGGGTGGAGCTGCCCGCCGAGGTGTTCGCACCCATCACCGACGAGCTGTATGAGAGCAAGATCGTCTATAAGACCGAGAAATATCAGGACAAGGTGCGCACCTTCTGCATGAACCCCAAGGGCGCGGTGGTCAACGAGAACACCAACGGCATCGTCACCGTCAACGGCCACAGCTATGAGGATCCGGCCCTGCATACGGAGAATACCAACTTCGCCCTGCTGGTGTCCAAGCACTTTACCGAGCCCTTCCGGGACAGCAACGGCTACGGCGAGTCCATCGCCCGGCTCTCCAATATGCTGGGCGGCGGCGTGATCGTCCAGCGGTTCGGCGATTTGATCCGGGGCCAGCGCTCCACCCCCAAGCGCATCGAAAAGGGCTTCATGACCCCCACTCTGGCCGCCACCCCCGGCGACCTGAGCCTGGTGATGCCCAAGCGAATTCTGGACGGCATCATCGAGATGATCTACGCCCTGGACAAGATCGCGCCCGGCACCGCCAGCGACGATACGCTGCTGTACGGCGTGGAGGTGAAGTTCTACAACATGGAGGTTGCGCTGGATGAGCATCTGGAGACGCCTCACAAGGGCCTGTTCGTTATCGGCGACGGCAGCGGCGTCACCCACTCCCTGTCCCACGCCAGCGCCAGCGGCATCTTCGTGGCCCGCTATCTGGCGGAGAACGAAGCGGAATAGATCCGTTCATAAAAAAAGAGCCTGTCTCAAGACAGGCTCTTTTTTCTTGCGTTATATCGCCGCGTAGTACATGGCGCCCACGGCCTGCCCGAACTGGGCCACCGTCACGCCGTGCTCCGGCAGCTGCCGCATCAGGGGCGTACACATAAGATCCTCGTCCGCCGCCTCCAGCCGGAGGTCGGGTACGATCTCCCGGCAGCCCTCCTGCAAAAGGCGGAAGCAGGCCGGGTGCTTCACGAACCGGCCGAACAGATACCGAGTATCTGTCCGGGGCTGCATCAGCCACCGCATTTCCCGGCTGATCTGGCCCACGCTCCGGCCGATCTGGCAGAACACGGACTGGGCCGCGGCGTTTCCCGCTGCCGCCTGCTCCATCAGGTGGGCCAGGCAGGGCTTGCGCATGTCCTCCGGTGTCTGGCGGATGGCGAGGACGCCGTTCCGCTCCTCGGTAAAGCCCTCCAGCAGCGCCGGATCGGCGTCATAGGCCAGCCGGAAGGCCGCCGCCTGTCCCAGATACCGCCGCGCGCCCGGCAGACCGGAGTTCTCGTTGCGGGTGGAGCGCAGATCCTCCGGCGGCAGCGCCCGCTGGGGGAAGCTGCCCAGATCCAGCAGGAAGTCGTACAGCTCCACCGGCATCTCCGGGATGCTGCCGTCGCTGTCCAGATAGCCCACGCCGAAATCGGTGCCCAGCGCGTGGGCGATGACGCCGCCGGAAAAGTCCGGCTCGTCGCCGCTGAAGGCCAGCTCCGCCGCCGCCGTAAAGGCGGCGATGTGGCCGTCGTTGGTCATGTGGATGGCCGCGCCGTCCCGGCAAAGGGGCCGCAGCAGCGCCACAAGGCCGCCCAGACCGGCGAAGGCCGTTTCATAGTCGATGGCGGGATTCTCCCGCATGCCCTTGGTCTTGGGGCTTTCGCCGCCCACGATCCGGTCGCGGATCACCACATCCGGAAAGCTGACGCCCAGCACGTCCAGCGGCACGCTGGCGCTTTGGGCCACGGCGCGGGCCATTTCCCCGTCGCTGGCATCCTTGTCCAGCGCCGCCTGAAGCACCGGGGTCATTCCGGCGGCGCAGCAGGCCATCAGCTGCACCAGCAGCACGATGGGGCCGGTGATCCCCTCGGCCACCGGACTGGCGGCGGGGTTCCAGTCGTATTCCTTCACGCACACCAGACGGCCGTCCACCGCCAGCGCCGCCTTGATGTCGGTGCCGCCGATGTCGATGCCGCAGCATACGCCGCGGCCGCACCGCTCCACCGACCTCCGCAGCCGGGGCAGCAGATCGCCGCCGCGCTGCGGCTCCGACGCGGCGGGAACGTAGCCGCTCCGGTCGCGGACGGCGAAGGAGAACGTCCCGCCGCCGAAGGCCCGGCACAGGCGGTTGGCAATGTTGATTACCTTGCCATAGCCGCTGCGGACGGTTTCGTGTACCTGAAAGATGTCGTTCAATTCGCCCAGCAGGGCCACGGCCTCCGTCTCCCGCAGATCTAGGTAGAAGGCCAGCTCCCGGCCGCTGAGGGCGGACAGGGTGTTGAACACGCAGGCGGTGACGTACTGCGCCGCGAGCTGCCGCTGCGCCGCGCCCTCCCACCGGGGGATGGGCAGGGAGAAGTCCCGCCGTGTGCCGTCCGTCAGCGTCAGCTGCATGGTGACGGCCACATGCTCCGGCAGCGCTTCGCAGTCCCGGCGCACGTCGCTGAGCCAGACACTCCGGCCGGACTTGGCCTGCTGCAACCATTGAGAAAGCATAGAAGTTCCTCCTGAAAAAGGAGCGCCGCCGGAATGGCGGCGCTCCGGGATATAGATGGCGTTGTCATTGCGAGGAGGGCGTAAGCCCGACGCGGCAATCCGCTTTCCTCAATAAATGAGAATACGGATTCCCACGCCAGTGTGAGCACTGGCTCGGAATGACAAGATTTCATGCCAGCTCAGAGGACATGTACCTCCTCCGGGTCGAACACCAGACGGCATTCCTCGCCCACCTGATAGATGCGCTTGTTCTTGGGGTTGTGCTCCGCCAGCTTCACCAGCGTATCGCCCACCATCACATGGTAGTTCTGGTAGCTGCCCATGAAGCAGGACACGATCACCTTGCAGGGCAGGCCGCCCTCGTCGGCCAGATGGCCGGACTCGGGACGCAGCACCACGGTGTAGGTTTCGCCCGCCTTCAGGTCGTCGCGGCCTGCCACGGCCATCTCATGACCTTCGATGTTCAGCAGGGCGTGAGCGCCGCTGCGGCCGGTCATGACGCCCTTCAGGAAGTTGGCCTCGCCGATGAAGTCCGCCACGAATTCGTTGACGGGATGGTAGTAGATTTCCTGAGGGCTGCCCATCTGCTCCACTACGCCGTTCTTCATGATGATGATGTTGTCGGAGAGTGCCATCGCCTCGGACTGGTCATGGGTGACGTAGATGGCGGTGATGCCCACCTCCTGCTGGATGCGGCGGATCTCGGTACGCATGGAGACGCGGAGCTT
>CAKTIE010000014.1 GCA_934565655.1 uncultured Oscillospiraceae bacterium | reverse complement strand
GCTTCACCACCTTCATCGACATTCAGGGCGTGGAGGACTTCCACGGCGAGATGGACTTCAAGGTGGCCGGCACCAAGAAGGGTATCACCGCCATCCAGATGGATCTGAAGAACGACGGCCTGACCATGGAGATCATCCGCAACGCGCTGGATATCACCTATGACGCCCGCTGCCAGATCCTGGATCAGGTGATGCTGCCTGTCATCAGCGAGCCTCGCCCCGAGGTCAGCAAGTACGCCCCCAAGATGATCACCATGCACATTGATCCCGACCGCATCCGCGAGGTCATCGGCAAGGGCGGCAGCGTGATCCAGAAGATCGTGGCCGAGTCCGGTGCCAAGGTGGACATCGACGACGACGGCACCATCCACATCGCTTCTCCCGATGCCGAGAGCTGCGACAAGGCCAAGAAGTTCATCGACGATATCGTGTTCGTTCCCGAGGTGGGCAAGCTGTACTACGGCCGCGTCGTGCGCCTGATGACCTTCGGCGCCTTCGTGGAGATCGCTCCCGGCAAGGACGGTCTGGTCCACATCTCCAAGCTGGCCGACAAGCGCATCGAGAAGGTAGAGGACGCCTGCAAGGTGGGCGACATGATGTGGGTCAAGTTCATGGAGATCGACGAGAAGGGCCGCTGGAACCTGTCTCACAAGGACGCCATGAAGGAGATCGCCGCCAAGGAAGCCGCCGGCGAGAAGATCATGTAACGAACGCGGAACACCGCGATAAGAAAAAGGAGCGCTGCACAGCAGCGCTCCTTTTTATATGTACGGCGACGATCTGCAACTTACGAGCCACTCTGTTCCGGCGTTTCCGCGGCCATCCGGCCCTCGGCCCAATCGCTGAGCTGCTCCAGAATGGGCAGCAGCGCCCGGCAGTCATCGGTGGGGCTGTACTCCACCCGCACCGGCACCTCCGGATACACGGTGCGCACCACAAGGCCGTCGGCCTCCATCTCCCGCAGGGAGGAGGCCAGCACCGTATTGCTGATGCCGTCCAGCTTCTGCCGCAGGGCGTTGTACCGCAGCGACCCCGCGTTGGTCAGGGCGCAGACGATCTGCACCTTCCACTTGCCGCCGATAATGCTCATGGCGTAGTGCAGCGGGCATTTCTCCATACAGGGGCAATCGTAGTGGGACATGGTAAGCTCCTCCTGACCTTGTTATCAGAATCTGCGTTCTTGCATTTTCCGGTGTCTGTGCTATGATTATAGCAGGTAAGAAAAAAGGAGTAAATAGTCAAATGAACATTTATTTACAGGGCCTTACCATGGGCCTTGCCTATGTGGCCCCTATCGGATTGCAGAACCTGTTCGTCATCAACAGCGCCCTGACCCAGAAGCGCAGCCGCGTGTACCTGACGGCGCTGATCGTCATTTTCTGGGACATCTCCCTGGGCCTCAGCTGCTTTCTGGGCGCGGGCGCGCTGATGCAGGCGCTGCCCTGGCTGCAGAAGGTCATTCTGGCGGTGGGCAGCCTTATCGTCATCTGGATCGGCATCGGCTTGCTGCGCTCCAAGGCCAGCCTGGAGGGCGGCCGGGACGTGAATGTGCCGGTCTGGAAGCTGATCACCAGCGCCTTTGTGGTGACGTGGCTGAACCCGCAGGCCATTATCGACGGCACCATGATGCTGGGCGCGTTCCGGGCCAGCATCCCCGCCGGGACGGACGTATTCTTCATCTGCGGCTTCGGCTCCGCGTCCATCCTGTGGTTCCTGACCCTGTCCACCGTAGTCTCCCTGCTGGGCAGCAGATTCAACGAGAAGGTGCTGAACATCATCAACAAGGTCTGCGGCGCGGTGATCATCTTCTACGGCCTGAAGCTGGCGTGGAGCTTTGCCAAAATGATGGGCTGGGTCGGCTGAGAACTTTATTGAATATTCTGACGAAAAAACGGGAAAAGTTCTTGCATATTTCCCAAATCGTGATATGATATGCCATACCTACGCCCTCGCGGCGATTTGAAAGTGAGGAATGAGATATGACGTATCAGGAGATCCTGGATCGCTGCCGCGATCAGATCGGGCCTTACTGCAAGTCCTGCAAGATCTGCAACGGTATGGCCTGCAAGAATACCGTCCCCGGCCCCGGCGCCAAGGGACTGGGCACCGGCTTTATCCGCAATTACCAGAAATGGCAGGAGCTGTGTGTCAACATGGACACCATCTGCGAGAACGGCCCGGCGGATACCACCTTTGATTTCTTTGACCATCAGCTGACCATCCCTGTTATGGCGGGCCCTGTGGGCGCCATGCAGCTGCATTATGGCGACAGGTACGACGATCTGACCTATAACGACCTGCTGGTCACCGCCTGCGCCAAGGCGGGCATCCTGGCCTTTACCGGCGACGGCACCAATCCCGCCGTCATGGAGGGCGCCGTGAAAGCCATCGGCGAGAACCGCGGCGCGGGCGTCACCACCATCAAGCCCTGGAATCAGGAGCTGGTGATGCAGAAGATGGACATGGCCAAGAAGAGCGGCGCGTGGGCCATCGCCATGGATATCGACGGCGCGGGCCTGCCCTTCCTGAAGAACCTGACCCCGCCCGCCGGCAGCAAGACGGTGGAGCAGCTGAAGGAGATCGCCGACTACGCCGGCGTACCCTTCATTCTGAAGGGCATCATGACCGCCAAGGGCGCGGAGAAGGCCGTGAAGGCCGGGGCCAAGGCCATCGTCGTGTCCAACCACGGCGGCCGCGTGCTGGATCAGTGTCCCGCCACGGCGGAGGTGCTGCCGGAGATCGTGGACGCTGTCGGCAAGGACGTGATGGTGCTGGTGGACGGCGGCATCCGTACCGGTGTGGACGTGTTCAAGGCGCTGGCGCTGGGCGCAAAGGGCGTGCTGATCGCCCGTCCCTTCGTCAACATGGTGTACGGCGGCGGCGAGGAAGGCCCTGCCGTGCTGGTGGCCAAGCTGAAGGCCGAGCTGGAGGACACCATGCTGATGTGCGGCGCGCACTCTCTGGCGGAGATCGACCGGAGCATGGTACGATAAAAAAATACGCAAAGGACGGGGCGACCCGTCCTTTGCTGTTGGGCAGAGGGAGCTTCCTGAAAAAAGGCGCTTTCCTGCCCGGGCACACGAAAGAGCAAGACCGGAGCGGCGGCTCCGGTCTTGCTCTATACATTTAACTGTGTATCAATATACGGGGCCTTAGCCGAAGAAGGACATGACCTGACCGTACAGGATCAGCAACATGCATAGCGGGGTGATGACCTTGACGCAGACCTTGAAGAAGCCGTAAGCGCCAAACTTCTGACCCTGCTGCTCCGCCTCTTCCTTGACCACCTCGGGACCGATCTCCCAGCCGATCATCAGGGACATCAGCAGTGCGCCCAGAGGCATCATGATACCTTCAGACAGCATATCCCAGAAGTCCAGCCAGTCGGCTGCCCATGTCTTGGGATTTTCGATGCCCAGCAGCGCTGCGGGATGGATACCTGCACCACCCAGACAGTCGGCGCAGACCAAGATGCAGCCCAGACCGACAGCGGCAGCGGCGATCAGGGTGTAAGTCTTGCGCTTGTCGCCCTTGCCCTCAATACGAGCCTTGTCGACGAAGTGAGCCACGATGACCTCCAGCAGAGAGATGGAGGAGGAAATCGCCGCGAAGACCACCAGCAGATAGAACAGGATGCCGAAGATGGGACCCACAGCGCTCATCTTGTGGAACACGTTCTGCATGGTGATGAACAGCAGGGACGGGCCGCCCAGAGCGCCCTCGGGGTCCAGAGCGAAACGGCCGGGGATGACGCACAGACCGGCCATCAGAGCCACCAGCGTATCCATGACGATGATGAGGATGGCGTTCTTTTCCAGATTCTCCTTCTTATCCAGGTAAGAGCCGTAGGTAATCATGGCGCCCATGCCCAGAGACAGGGAGAAGAACATCTGACCACCGGCGGTGGAAAGGACTTCAAAGAAGTTTGGTGCTTTGTCAATAACTCCATTGGCAACAGCCCAACCGGGGATGAACATGTACTTCAGGCCGTCCACGGCGTTGGGCAGCGTGCAGGAACGGATGATGCAGATCAGCAGAGCGATGAACAGAGCAGGCATACCAACGGAGCAGACCTTCTCGATACCGCCGCCGATACCGCCCATAACGATGATCATAGTCAGGGCCACGAAAATCAGGCCGTAGATGATGGCCTCAGTGGGGGCGGCCATAAAGTCGGTAAAGATCTCAGCACCGGTGCGGCCGGCAGAACCGAAGCCAGCACCAAACAGATCGCCTACGTTCAGAACGGTGTACTTGATGCAGTAGCCGCCCAGCGCGCAGTAGAAGAACAGGATGAAGAACGCGGACAGGATGCCCAGCCAACCCATCCAGCTGAACTTCTTGCTCAGCACCTTGTAAGCGCCGACAGCACCGTGACCGGTCTTACGACCCAGCGCCAGCTCGCCCACCATGACGATGAAGCCGCAGCAAACCGCCAGAACCAGATAAATCAGAAGGAACGTGAAGCCGCCGGACGCACCCATCTTATTGGGGAAGCCCCAGATGTTGCCCAGGCCGACCGCCGAACCAACAGCAGCCATTAGGAAACCAAAATTGGTTCCAAAGCCTTTTCTTTCTTCCATTGTATTCTCTCCTTACTAAAAAATATGTTTCCCTGTCTATTGACAGGAAACATCCCGCAGCGCCGCCACGCTGTCGGAACGAACCCGGTATGGATGATATTTCCTCCATTTAGGGTGTAAAAAAAGTATACAGGATTCAAAAACCTTCCGCAATTAGCAATATTGATAAAAATTTTGCATGGGATTTTATGTTTTTAACATTTTGTGAACAAAATATGCATATGTTGTAGCGGTCATTTCGCTCTTTTATTGTATAATTTGCCAAGCCATTTCAGGCTATTTTTTCACTTCTTTGCAGAAACTGTATATGTTTTTCGTTACAGGAAACGTCAGATCGTTAAAAAATTTACGCTTGACAAGAAAAATGGGTATATATCGCGGCGAAACAAACCGGTCCGGAAAGACGATTCGGACGATCCTCCGTCAAAACGCCGCAACAGGAAACGTCCGCCGGAAGGGCGGACGTTTCCTGTTGTCATATTTTTTAGTAAGAAGAGCTGCGGGATGGCGGTCCCGGAAATCAGCTTTTCAGGACAAACCTCTTACAGGCCGAAGAAGCTGGCCACCTGACCGTACAGGATGAAGAGCATGCACAGCGGGGTGATGACCTTGACGCAGATCTTGAAGAAACCGTAAGAACTCATCTTGTGGCCGGGAGTGGCTTCGCACTCCTCCTTGACCACCTCGGGGCCGATCTCCCAGCCGATCATCAGGGACATCAGCAGCGCGCCCAGAGGCATCATAACGCCCTCAGACAGCATATCCCAGAAGTCCAGCCAGCAGTCATTCCAACCGGAATAGCTTTCCAGACCCAGCAGCTGCCACGGTGCGATACCGGCGTTACCCAGAGAGTCGGCGCAGACCAGAATGCAGCCCACACCAACGGCAACAGCGGCGATCAGGGTGTAAGTCTTACGCTTGTCGCCCTTACCGGCCTCACGAGCCTTGTCGACGAAGTGGGCCACAACGACCTCCAGCAGGGAGATGGAGGAAGAGATAGCAGCGAACACAACCAGCAGATAGAACAGGATGCCGAAGATAGGACCGACAGCGCCCATCTTGTGGAACACGTTCTGCATGGTGACGAACAGCAGGGACGGGCCGCCCAGAGCGCCCTCGGGATCCAGAGCGAAACGGCCGGGGATAACACACAGACCGGCCATCAGAGCCACCAGCGTATCCATGACCACGATGAGGATGGCGTTCTTTTCCAGATGCTCCTTCTTATCCAGATAGGAACCGTAGGTGATCATGGCGCCCATGCCCAGAGACAGAGAGAAGAACATCTGACCACCGGCGGTGGAAAGGACTTCAAAGAAGCTGGGGGCTTTCTCAATGACACCGTTGGCAACGGCCCAGCCGGGAACGAACATGTACTTCAGGCCGTTCACAGCGCCGGGCAGGGTGCAGGCGCGGATGATGCAGATGATCAGGGCCACGAACAGGCAGGGCATACCAACGGAGCAGACCTTCTCGATACCGCCGCCGATGCCGCCCATAACGATGATCATGGTCAGGGCCACGAAGATCAGACCGTAGATAATGGCCTCAGCAGGGTTGCCCATGAAGTTGCCGAAAATCTCGGCACCACTGAGGCCGTTGGAGCCGAAGCCGGCGTTGAACAAATCGCCCACGTTCAGGACGGTGTACTTGATGCAGTATCCGCCCAGCGCGCAGTAGAAGAACAGGATGAAGAACGCGGACAGGATACCCAGCCAGCCCATCCAGCTGAACTTCTTGCTGAGCACCTTGTAAGCGCCCACAGCGCCCTGACCGGTTTTACGGCCCAGAGCCAGCTCGCCCACCATGACGATGAAGCCGCACAGAACAGCCAGCACCAGATACAGGATCAGGAACAGCGCGCCGCCGGATGCACCCATCTTATTGGGGAAGCCCCAGATGTTGCCCAGACCGACCGCCGAACCGACAGCAGCCATCAGGAATCCAAAATTGGATCCAAAGCCTTTTCTTTCTTCCATTGTTTTCTCTCCTTATTTTTATTCGCTCCCCTGTTGGGAAACGTGCGCCGCATCCGAAGCCTTCCTTGCGGAAACGGCGGTCCGATAACAGCACGGCTCTTATCAGGTTATTAAAAAGTATACAGGATTTCGCGCTTTGCCGCAATTAGGAATATTTATAAAATTTTAGCGCAACAATCTACTATTTTAACAATTTGTTAACGAGTATGTAGTGCTTATTCACATCACAATTTATATCTCATTTTCTGCCGAAATCAACAGAATCGTCATATTTTCTTAATATTTTTCCTGCTATTTTTCGTTTTTCCTATAAAGAAACGCTGCATTGTGTGTTAAGTTCTTAACGCCAGTCTGTTAAGACAGTGTTAATGCGCAGGGTGCAGAAACACCTCCTCATTGTGGTTGTCTCCGCAAATTTCGCCGCACGCTGTCTTGACAAATTCTCTGCGCCTGCTATAATTTGAAATTGGTTTTCATTTTCAAATTGAGAGGTGATCACATGCCTGTTACCTATATGACCCGGCAGCAGCGGGCGGTGCTGGCGGGCGTCCAGCGCAGTCCGGAGGGCTGCGCCACCGCCGCGGAGCTGGCGGAGCAGCTCCACGCTCAGGGACAGGCCATCGGCCTGACCACCGTGTACCGGCAGCTGGAGCGGCTGGCCCAGCAGGGCCTTGTCCACAAGGTGGTCACCGACGCCGGGGCCTACTATCAATACTGCACCGCCCATGACGAGGGCAATTGCTTTTTGCTGAAATGCGAAAAATGCGGCGCCATCCGGCATCTGGACTGCTCCCACTTGGGGGAGCTGTACCAGCATCTGGAGCGGGAGCACCACTTCCGCGTCGACCCCCGCCGCACGTTGTTTTACGGCCTGTGCGAGAAATGCGGCAGGGAGGAAGCGCTATGATGAAGCGGTTTCTTGCGGTGCTGCTGGCGCTGACGCTGGCCGTGGGCCTATGCGGCTGCGCCGACCGGCAAAAGGCGGAGGACGGCAGATTGCAGGTGGTGTGCTCGGTGTTCCCCTACTACGATTTTGCCCGGCAGATCGGCGGCGACGACGTGGACGTGACGCTGCTGGTGGCCGCCGGAAAGGAGACCCACAGCTTCGAGCCTACGCCGCTGGATGTGATCACCCTGTCCCAGGCCGACGTGTTCCTCTATAACGGCGGCGAGAGCGAGGCGTGGGTGGACGATATCCTGTCCGCCGCCGGAGAGAACATCGCCGTGACGCTGCCGCTGATGCCCCAGGTGTCGGCACTGGCGGAGGAGTGGGCCGAGGGCATGGAGGGCGCTCACGACGAGCATGACCACGAGACCCACGACAGCGACGACATCGAATATGACGAGCATGTGTGGACGTCGCCTGTGCTGGCCAAGGCGTTGTGCCGGGCCATCTGCGACGCCCTGTGTCAGGCCGACCCCGCCCATCAGGAGGACTATCAGGCCCGGCTGACGGACTATCTTGCGCAGCTGGATCAGCTGGATGCCGCCTTCCGGGAGGTGGTGGAGGCCGGACACCGCCGCTTGCTGGTGTTCGGTGACCGGTTCCCGCTGCTGTATTTCTGTAAGGAGTACGGCCTTGACTACCGCGCCGCCTTCCACGGCTGCGCCAGCGACACGGAGCCGTCTCTCGCCACGCTGAAATACCTGATCGACAAGGTGGAGGACGAGAAGATCCCCGTGGTGTATACCATTGAATTGAGCAGCCGGAAGGTGGCCGACGCCATTGCCGAGACCACCGGCGCGAAGGTGCTGACCTTCCACTCCTGCCAGACGGTGTCCCGGGCGGAGTTTGACGGCGGCGCCACTTATCTCAGCCTCATGGAGCGGAATGTGAAGGCTTTGCGGGAGGGACTGCAATGAATGACGAGAAAAAGCTGCTGATCGACTGCCGTGACGCGGCGCTGGGCTACGAGGGCAAAGCCGTCAGCAGCCATTTGAATTTTCAGGTGTACAGCGGCGACTATCTGTGCATCGTAGGCGAGAACGGCAGCGGCAAATCCACGCTGCTGAAGGGCCTGCTGGGCCTTTTGAAGCCCATGGAGGGCCGGATCGTGCTGGACAGGTCTCTCCGGGCCGGGGCCATCGGGTATCTGCCCCAGCAGACCCGCGCCCAGCGGGATTTCCCCGCCACGGTGTACGAGGTGGTGCTGTCGGGCTTCCTCAGCGCCCGGAAGGGCCGGTTCTTCTACACCCCTGCCGAAAAGTCCAAGGCGCTGATGAACATGGGCAAGCTGGGTGTGCTGGAGCTGAAGGACCGCTGCTACCGGGAGCTGTCCGGCGGACAGCAGCAGCGGGTGCTGCTGTCCCGGGCCCTGTGCGCGGCGGGGGAGCTGCTGATCCTGGACGAGCCGGTGACGGGCCTTGACCCGGAGGCCGCCCACGACATGTACCACACGCTGGAATACCTGAACCGTACCGAGGGCATCGCCATCGTCATGGTGACCCATGACCTGCAGAACGCCCTGAAATACGCCGACCACATTCTACATGCGGGACAGAAGGGCTGGTTTTTCGGCACCGCGGCGGAGTATCTGGCCTCGCCCTACGGCAAAAAGTTCGGAGGTGAGGACGCATGAGTCTGCTGCTGGAAATGTTCACCTATCCCTTTATCCTGCGGGCCTTCGTGGTGGGTATCCTGGTGTCGCTGTGCGCGGCGCTGCTGGGCGTGCCGCTGGTGCTGAAGCGATACTCCATGATTGGCGACGGTCTGAGCCATGTGTCCTTCGGCGCGCTGAGCGTGGCGCTGGCCTGCGGCTGGTCGCCCCTGCCGGTGTCCATTCCGGTGGTGATCATCGCGGCGCTGTGCCTGCTGCGGATGACCGAGCGCAGCCGCATGGGGGCCGATGCCGCCATCGCCGTCACCTCTGCCTCGGCGCTGGCGGTGGGCATCATCGTCACGTCCCTGACCACCGGCATGACCACCGATGTGGACAGCTACATGTTCGGCTCCATTCTGGCCATGGACCGGGCCGACGTGGCCCTGAGCGTGGGCCTGAGCGCGGCGGTGCTGGCGCTGTTCGTGCTGTTTTACCACCGGCTGTTTGCCATTACCTTCGATGAGAGCTTCTCCCGGGCCACCGGCGTGAAGGTGGGGCTTTACAACACGCTTTTGAGCGTGCTGACGGCCCTGACCATCGTGCTGGGCATGCGGATGATGGGCGCGATGCTGATCTCCAGTCTGGTGATCTTCCCGGCCCTGAGCGCCATGCGGGTGCTGAAAAGCTTCCGGGGCGTGGTGATCTGCGCCGCCGCGCTGAGCGTGGTGTCCTTCTGCGTGGGACTGACGGCCTCGTATCTGATTGGCACCCCCGTGGGCGCGTCGGTGGTGATCGTGAACCTGCTGGTGTTCCTGCTGTGCTGCGGCATCGCCCAGATCAGAAGAGCAAAATAAACACAAGTCCTCCGGCATCGCCGGAGGACTTACTTTTTTGCATTTTTTACAGAATGAACCCGCCGTCCACCGTCAGTACCTGGCCGGTGATGAAGTCCGCCTTCTCCGACGCCAGAAAGGCCGCCGCGTGGGCGATGTCCTCCGGCGTGCCGAGACGGCGCAGGGGCGTTTCCTCCGCCAGCTGCGGCAGCACCTCCGGCGGCAGGGCATCCAGCATGTCGGTCTTGATGACGCCGGGCGCGATGCAGTTGACCCGGATGTGGGTGGGGGCCAGCTCCGACGCCAGCGAGCGGGTCAGGCCGATCAGCGCCGCCTTGGTGCAGGAATAGGTCACCTCGCAGCTGGCGCCCCGCTGGCCCCAGATGGAGGAGATGTTGATGATGCAGCCCTCGTGGGCGTGGAGCATGGCGGGCAGCACCGCCTGAATGGTGTGGTACGCGCCGTCCACATTGGTGGAGAAGTACTTGTGCCACATCTCATCGGTCACGTCCTGAAACAGGGCCTGTCCCGCCACACCGGCGTTGTTCACCAGCAGCGACACCGGGCCCCACCTCTCCTCAATGGCCCGCACCATGGCCTGTACCTCCTGCTGCCGGGACACGTCCGCCTGATAGATCATGGCCTCGCGGCCCTCCGCCGCCAGCTCCGCGGCAAGGCTCTCGGCGCAGTCCTGCCGCACCCGGTAGTTGATGCAGACCCTCCAGCCCTGACGGCCCAGCTCACGGGCCACCGCCCGGCCGATGCCCCGGCTGGAGCCGGTGATGAGCGCGATCTTCTCCATTTCGCTTCCTCCTTGCGATGCTGTTGTATTTGTCTCCCATTTTACCCCAAAACCGCGCCCGACGCAAGGATACCGTTGCCTTTGGCGGGTTTTATTGATAAAATACCATTGAATGACAGGAATATCTCATAAAATTCTTAAGATTTTTTGTTACCCTGATACTGGATATTTCCGCAAAGGAGGCGACGGTATGCGTATTCTGGTGGCCGAGGACGAAAAGCACCTCAACCGCATCATCAGCGAAGCCCTTACCGACGAGGGGTACGGCGTGGACAGCTGCTTCAACGGGCAGGAGGTGCTGGAGCACATGGCCTGCGCACAGTACGACGTGCTGGTGCTGGACATCATGATGCCCCGGATGGACGGCCTTGAGGTGGTGCGCCGCCTGCGGAGTGAGGGCGATGCCACCCCGGTGCTGTTCCTCACCTCCCGCGACAGCATCGAGGACAAGGTGACCGGACTGGAGTCCGGCGGCGACTACTATCTCACCAAGCCCTTCGCCTTTCCGGAGCTGCTGGCGGTGGTGCGGGCCATGGCCCGGAAATACACCGGCAACCGCTCCAATACCTACACCGTGGCCGACCTGACGCTGGACAGCGCCGCCCATACCGTTACCCGCGGCGGCCGGGATATCAGGCTGACCGCCAAGGAGTTCGCCCTGCTGGAGTACATGGTGCGCAACAGGGGTGTGGTGCTGTCCCGGGAGATGATCGAAAACAACCTCTGGAACTACGACTATGAGGGCGGCACCAATGTGGTGGACGTGTATGTGGGCTACCTCCGCAAGAAGGTGGACGCCGGAGCGGAAAAGAAGCTGATCCACACCGTATGGGGCACCGGCTGGGTGCTGAAGGAGGAATGACCGATGTCCGCGAAGCTGAGACTGACCGCGTGGTTCACGCTGATGATGATGCTGCTGTGCGCCGCCACGCTGACCTTTGTGTTCGTGGTGAACGGCGCTGCCGTGGCCGACGATCCCCAGAGCCAGCTGATCGACCGGGTGGACAAAAACGCCCGGGACGTGGAGTTCGAGAACGGCCGCTTCGAGTGGGAGGATCTGAAATTCTACCGCCGGGGCGTCAGCTGCTGGGTCTGCGACGAATCCGGCACGTTCCTGCAGGGCGTGCGGCCCGACGGCCTGCCGGAGATGCCGCCCCAGGACGGCGCGCTGCGCACCGTCTCCGGCGGAGACGGACAATATTATATGTATGACGTGTATGTGGATATGGATGTGACGGGCCTGTGGGTACGGGGCGTCATCTCCACCGAGAGCCGTAGCGGCGTCATGCACACCATCAATATCCTGACGGCGGTGCTGCTGCCCTGCCTTCTGGTGGTGACGGTGGCCGGCGGCTGGGGCATCGCCCATCTGACCTTCCGCCCCATGGAGCAGATCATCGGCGCGGCGGACGCCATCAACGATGACCGGGATCTGTCCGCCCGCATCGGCTTGAAGAAGGGCCCCATCGAGATGCGGCGGCTGAGCCGCTCTTTCGACAGCCTGTTTGCCCGGCTGGAGAAATCCTTCCACGCCGAGCGGCAGTTCACCTCCGACGCCAGCCACGAGCTGCGCACGCCCATCACCGTCATTCTGGCGGAGTGCGACCGGGCCAGGCGGAAGTGTGAGACAAAGGAGGATTTCCTCCAGTCCATCGCCGTCATCGAGGAGCAGGGCCAGCACATGTCCCAACTGGTGCAGGAGCTGCTGGGCCTGACCCGTTTGCAGCAGGGCACCACCCGCTATCCCTTGCAGCGTGCCGACGTCAGCGGCTTTGTCACCGCCTGCTGCGAGGAGTTTGTGCCTGCCGACGACCGGGGCATCACCCTGACCACCGACATCCAGCCGGAGGTGCAGGCCACCTTCAACCCGTCCCTTTTGCAGAGGGCCGTCTATAACCTGCTGCAAAATGCCTATAAGTACGGCAAGCCCGGCGGCCACATCACCGTGACGCTGCGGGAGGCCGGACACGGCGCGGCGCTGTCGGTGGCCGATGACGGCATCGGCATCGCGCCGGAGGATCAGGAGAAGATCTGGCAGCGGTTCTGGCAGGCCGACCCCTCCCGGGGGGAGGACGGCGGCAGCGGACTGGGCCTTTCCATGGTGCAGGAGATCGCCGCCTTCCACGGCGGCCGGGCCACGGTGGACAGCACGCCCGGTCAGGGCAGCACCTTTACCATCACGCTGCCCAGGCGGTAAAATTTTCCGCAGTTCAAAATTTATTTAAATTCCTTTCATACTTTTCTTAAAGTTTCCGGTTATGCTATACCCATAACAGGAAAACAACCAGAGCTTGAAAGGAGTTTCTACGATGAAAACGATGAACGATATGACCGCGCATGTGATCGATCCCCAGGTGGCCGTGGCCGCCGCCGTGCTGTACGGCAACCTCCGCAGCCGCGAGGTGCTGTCCGCCGACGTGTCCTTTGCCGACGGCCTGTACGAGGTGCTGCTGCACAGCGAGTGGATGGACTATGACTGCTATGTGGATGCCTCCAACGGCGAGGTGCTCGGCTTTCAGTCCCAGCCCGCGGAAGAGACCCTGGGCGCGTAAGGAATGACCCATAATAAAAAGCTCCGCTTCCAAAAAGGAAACGGAGCTTTTTCGTTGTATGAAGGTCACCCGGTGCGGGCGGCTCTGTTCCACCTGACGATGGCGGTGACGGCCAGCGCCAGAAGGGTGGCGGCCACAAGGATGGCCGGCAGATACCAGAAGGCGTCCAGCACCGTGCCGTATGTCTGGGCCAGCGCCAGAAACCGCTGGGAGGAGCTGGGCGCGCTGGTGGCGGCATAGGCGGTGGCCGGCGGCAGGATCACGATCCAGCAGACGATCTCCTCCACCACGCAGGCCAGCCATCCGGCGGCGGTGATCTGAAAATAGGGCCGGGTCAGCAGGCAGCGGCTGCCGCTCCACCGCCGGGCCGCGCCCCGCAGCAGGGCGTACAGTCCCGGCATCAGCAGCAGCGTCAGCTCCCACCGGATGCGGCGGCTCAGCGCGGGAACCACAAGACCGCCGTTTTTATAGGCTGCCGTCAGCACCTCCGCCAGAGAGTGCGCGATGAAGTAGCTGAAAAACGTCCAGATCAGCACCGCCGCGCAGGGCAGCAGCATGGCCAGACGGCGGCGCAGTTCCTCGCCGGAGCAGCGGCTCCAGCCGATCCACAGCGCGGCCGCGGCGGCTGCAAACAGAAGCAGGCTCCATGCATAGCCGCGGAAGATGGCTGACGCCAGCAGGCACAGCGCCGCCACAGCGTAGCCGATGCGCCAGCGCAGCTCGCCCCGGCGGGCAAGATACTGCTCCACCTGACCGCCGCCGGACGCGGCGGCACGCCGCACCGGCTCGCCCGCCAGAATGTCGTCGGCGGTGACGCCGTACAGCTCCGCCAGCGCGGGCAGAATGGCGATATCGGGGAAGCCCCCGCCGCTCTCCCATTTGCTGATGGTCTTGTTGGACACGCCAAGGCGGTCGGCGGCCTCCTGCTGGGTCATGCCCGCGTCCTTCCGCAGCGCCGCCAGATAGCTGCCGGTTTTCATGGTATCCATGTGGTCACGCTCCTTTCGGTGTGGTCACAGTATGCCGTATGTACGGCGGAATTGTCCACCCCGGCGTTTCGGAAATCAGTCTGCGCAGCGTAGAGCTGTGCAAACAGACCCATTTTGCACCGCAAAACGGGCCTGCTGCAATTTGTCTCGCAGAGTTCGCGGCGCGGACGCCGCGAAAAAATCAAATCATTTTTCTGACGACATGTGCGTCAGAAAAATTCTTCTCGGCCGCCAGTGTGTCCGAAGGACGCGCGCAGTCGGCCGCAACCCCCTTTGGCAATGAAATCGAAGATTTCATGCCAGCTGTTTTAATACTTCCAGCTTCTCCCCGGTTCCAGGAACTCCGCCACGCGCTTTTGATAGCTGTCCATGGCGGCCTCCTCAAAGGCCAGGGCGTCGGAGGGCGCGCCCATCTCCCACAGCAGCCACTTGCACAGGGGCGGGTTCAAAATCAGCAGCGGCCCGATGAGATACGTCGCCATCAGTCCGCCTCGGCGGAAGCCCTCGCCGCTGCCCTCCTGGCCATCCCGGCCCACGCCCTTCACCGTGTCGAACAGCGCTTCACCCGTGCCGTGGGAGTGGCCGAACAGGCTCTTGAAGCCCACGATGTCCATATCACCGAATTTGCCCACATAGTAGCTGTTATGCCGCTGCATCATGTGGTATTCCGCCCGGGTGGGCAGCAGGCCCAGTCCCTCGATCCGGGGCACCATGTCGCTGTCGATGGCGTCGCCCAGAATGTCCAGCGCGTTGCCGGTGGCCAGAAACAGCTGTCCCGCGTCCACCTTCTCCGCGATGGCCTCCCGATAGGGCCGCAGGGCGTCCGCCGCCAGCTGCAGGCCCTGCTCCGTGGTGGAGCCCATGAACACCAGCGTCACGTCCCCGTCCAGAAAGGCGGGCCGGGATTTCAGGTCGGTCTCCACGATCTCCAGCGCCGGGCAGCACCGCTTCAGATAGTAGATGTTCTGCAAGTCGCCGTAGAGGTTGCACACCTCCGGGAATAGGATTTCCGCTCTCATTGCGCCTGACCTCCCTTCGCCAGCAGCTTTTCCTTCAGCTTCGCCTTCACACGGAAGGCCAGCGGCGTGCCGTCCACGCCGTACAGGATATAGACATCGTCGCCGGGCGTCAGATACAGCTTGTCCAGCGCCTTGAATTCATCGTCCTCCAGAAAGATCTTCTCCTCTGGGATGCCTGCCAGCAGCAGCCGCAGCTTATAGTCCCGCGCCCGCGGCCCGGCGCACACCAGCTGCACGATGTCATCGTGGTTCAGGAACTCGAAGTCCGTGTCGTACATCCAGCTGGGATTCTCCGACCAGTTTTTGGACACGCCCATGCAGTTCATCATTACCAGCAGCTCCTTGCGGCCCGGCTTGGACTGGATATAGTCAAAGTTCCGGCTGCACGCCAGCGCGTTCTTGTCCTTGGACATCTGCATGATGACGTTGACGCCGCCGATCTTCTCCTCGGACAGGCGGCTCTCCAGAATTTTCGTCCCGGCAAACCGCTTCCGGATGGTCTCGTGACTCAGACCCAGCTGCCGCAGGGCGGCGATGACGGCCATCATGTTATAGATGTTGAACAGGCTGTCGGTGATCAGCTCATAGGGATAGGTCACGCCGTCCTTCTCCCGCACCGCCATGGTGCGCGCCTGCAAGTCCACCTGCTCCGCCAGATAGTCCGCCTCGGGAGAGTGGAAGCCGCAGCTTTCGCACACGGCGTGGCCGATGTGGTGATAGCGGCGGTACTCATACCGCAGCTTTCCGGCGCACCGGGGGCAGATGCGCATGTCGTTCAGCAGGTTCACGCAGTCCGTCACATCGGAGGGCATCCGCCCGATGCCGAAATAGCACCGCGCGTTCTCCTCCGCCACGCCGCAGGAGATGAGATCGTCGGCGTTGAGGATCAGCTTGCTCTCGCGGGGCAGGTTCCGGCTGAGAATGCCGACGATATACCCCGGATGGGCATTGCGCATGATGGAGTCCCGGAACAGGTTGGTGATGAGGATATAGTTGGGCCGCACATAGGGGTAGATCCTCGGGGCCGACCGCTCGTCGATCTCCAGCACCGCCATGTCGCACTTCTTCACCCGGCCCAGCAGGTCGCAGTTGCGGATGAAGGCCGTGGACACACCGGAGGTGATGTTGCTGCCCGCCCGGTTGCTGAGAACGCGGTGGCCCTCCGCCTCCAGAATGTCCACCAGCATATTGCTGACGGTGGTCTTGCCGTTGGTGCCGGTGACGGCCACCATCATGGGGGGCTTGCCCACATATTTCAGAAAGTCGGGACACACCTTCACCGCCAGCGAGCCGGGAAAGTCCGTGCCGTTGTGACGGGTGATCTTCAGCGCCGGAATGGACAGCTTGCCCAGCCACAGCGCCAGCAAAAACCGCAGCTTACCCATGTATCATTCCTCCATTGCGATGGCGCGGCAGGAGCAGCCATCAGAATTTTCAAATTTCAGCGGCAGCGTCACAAAGGTGAACCGCCGTCCGATCAAGGCGTCCAGCCCCGTCAGATTCTCCGTGTTGACGAAGTCCGCGCCCAGCAGCGTGATGTGGTTGGGGAAGTCCGTGCTGTCGCAGGGATCCAGCGAGATGGAATCCTCGCCCACGCCCTTCAAGGGAAGCGCGGCCAGATACGCCGCCGCGTCAGGGGTCAGACAGGGGAAGCCCTCATAGTAAGCGGGGCTGCCCCACTTTTTGTCCCATCCGGTGCAGAACAGCACGAAATCCGCGCCGTTCAGGTCATAGCCTTGCAGCAGGGGAAGGGTGATAGCCGCCTGTTCCCGGCAGTCCACCACTACCGCTGTTCCGGTGAATTTGTCCGCGCCGTAGCTGTCCAGCGCCGCGCCGCCCAACAGCATATGGGCCGGGGCGTCCATGTGGGTGCCGGTGTGGGAGAACATGTGCAGCAGCGTCTCCCGATAGCCCGCCGCTTCGATGGTGCAGGCGGTGGTCAGCTGCGGCTGCTCCGTGCCGGGATACACCGGCATGTCGTTTTTGATGGTGTGGGTCAGATCGTAGACCTTCATTGGTTTGCCCTCCTTATTTTCCCAGATAGATCATCAGCGCCGCCATGTCGGCGGGGGACACGCCGGAGATGCGCCCGGCCTGTCCCAGACTGCGGGGCCGGATGGCGCTGAGCTTTTCCCGCGCCTCCAGCCGCAAGCCCTGAATGTGGTTATAGTTAATGTCCTCCGGCAGCAGGCGGCGCTCCAGCCGCTCGAATTCTTCCACTTGCTTCTGCTGCCGCTGGATGTAGCCCTCGTACTTCACGGTGATCTCCACCTGCTCCACCACATCCGCCGCCAGTTCCTGGGGTGCGGGATCGAAGGGCCGCAGATCGGCATAGCTGAGCTGGGGCCGCCGCAGCAGGTCGATAAGGCGGCACCCGTCGTTGACGGGAGTGGTGCCCCGCTCCGTCAGCAGGGCGTTCAGCGCGTCGCTGCCGGGGATGCCGGTGCGCGCGAGCCGCTTGATCTCCTGCGCCACGGCGGCGCATTTGGCCTCCACCGCCGCCAGCCGTTCGTCGCTGACAAGGCCGATGCGGTGGCCGATGGCCGTCAGCCGCTGATCGGCGTTGTCCTGCCGCAGCACCAGCCGGTACTCCGAGCGGCTGGTCATCATGCGGTAGGGCTCCTCGGTGCCCTTCGTCACCAGATCGTCGATGAGGGTGCCGATGTAGCTTTCGCTGCGCTTCAGCACCAGCGGCTCGCGGCCCAGCAGCGCCAGCGCCGCGTTGACGCCCGCCACAAAGCCCTGCACCGCCGCCTCCTCATAGCCGGAGGAGCCGTTGAACTGTCCCGCGCCGTACAGCCCCGCCACGGCCTTCGTCTCCAGCGTGGGCTTCAGCGCCAGCGGGTCGATGCAGTCATACTCGATGGCGTAGGCGGGCCGGGTCATCACCGCGTGCTCCAGTCCCGCCACCGTGTGCAGCATCCGGATCTGCACCTCCTCCGGCATGGAGGAGGAGAAGCCTTGAATGTACAGCTCCTCCGTGTCCAGGCCCATAGGCTCAATGAACAGCTGGTGCCGGGGCTTGTCGGCAAAGCGCACAACCTTCGTCTCGATGGACGGGCAGTACCGGGGGCCGATGCCCTCGATGACGCCGCTGTAAATGGGACTGCGATCCAGATTCTCCCGGATGATCCGGTGGGTCTCCTCATTGGTATAGGTGAGATAGCACACCGCCCGGTTCTCCGGCGGATGCTTCGTCTCGAAGCTGAAGGGCAGGGGAGAGGGGTCGCCCTCCTGAAGCTCCATTTTGCTGAGATCCACCGTCCGTGCGTTGACCCGGGGCGGCGTGCCGGTCTTGAACCGCCGCAGGGGCAGTCCCAGCGCCAGCAGGCGCTCCGTCAGCGCCGTGGCGGCGTGCATGCCGTCGGGGCCGCTCTCCTCGATGCACTCGCCGATGATGGTGCGCCCGTGGAGGTAGGTGCCGGAGCAGATGACGGCGGCCTTTACGTTGAATACCGCTCCCGTCCGCAGCACCACCTGGGACACATGGCCGGCCTCCGCCCGGAGATCCACCACCTCGCCCTGGCGCACCGTCAGGTGGGGCTGGCGCTCCAGCGTGTGCTTCATCACCTTCTGGTACTCCCGGCGGTCGGCCTGGGCCCGCAGGGACCATACGGCGGGGCCCTTGCCCCGGTTCAGCATCCGGTACTGGATGCAGGCTTTGTCCGCCGCCCTGGCCATCTCGCCGCCCAGAGCGTCCAGCTCCCGCACCAGATGGCCCTTTCCCGTGCCGCCGATGGCCGGGTTGCAGGGCATGTTGCCCACCGCGTCCAGATTGATGGTAAAGCACACCGTCTCCAGTCCCAGCCGCGCCGCCGCCAGCGCCGCCTCGATGCCGGCATGGCCCGCGCCGATGACGGCAATATCAAATTGTCCCGCAATAAACTCTTTCATACGCGACCCCCGCGTCAAATCAAAATCATACATTATATATTATAATGTGCTCCTGGGAAAAACGCAAGAGGCACTGTGCAAATTGCCAAAAACGAATGCAAGAAAATTGTGAAATACGTCTAAATTGAAGCTTGCAAAAAGGGAAGGGGAGGCATATAATACAGGTGTAAAATACGAATAGGAAAGGAGCGTGATATGTACGATGCTGAACAAGTTCATCACGGGTGATCTGGACGACATGATCTTTGCGGATTGCGATTGGCAGCCCAGCGACCGGTAAGGACACCCACTTACGAAGGAACCACGACACATCGGTGCCGTGGCGATTTGCTTTTTATCGGGAGATTTCTCCATTAACATACACGGTTCGACAAAACCGGCCATGCCTGCTGGCAGGGGCCGGTTTTTGCTCTTTACGGCGGCGTGTCGTAAAGAGACAGTAAAAAACGGCCTCTTAACAATATTTTAACACCACATTAACAAAATTCTGTGATACAATACAGAGTAATTGCAGTGTCCGGCACGGGGAGGGCGATACATGAAAAAATGGAAGATCCCATGGCCAGGGCAATGGACAAAAAAGCGAAAGCTGTTTCACCACTCTTTACTGTATTCTGGCAAGGATTTCATCGTGTCCACGGCGCTGTTCTTTTTGACGGTGCTGCTGTGCCTGCTGCTGCGGTCGGTCGACCCCCACAGCGACACCAGCTATGTGGCCGTCCTCTTCTTTCTGGACGTGTTCCTGACGGCGCTGCTGACGGACGGCTACCTGTTCAGCATTCTCATTGCCGTCACCGGCGTGCTGTGCGTGGACTACGTGTTCACCGAGCCCTACTGGGAGATCAGCTTCACGCTGGCGGGATTTCCGCTGACGTTTATCGTCATGATGTTCATTTCGGTGGTCACCGGCATGCTGACCAGCCGCGCCAAGCAGGTGGAAAGTCTTAAGCGCGAGGCGGAGCGGGAGCGTATCCACTCCAATCTGCTGCGGGCGGTGTCCCATGATATCCGCACGCCGCTGACCGGTATCGTGGGCGCCACCGACGTGCTGCTGGATCAGGAGAACGCCCTGACGCCGGAGCAGCGTCACCAGCTGCTCTCCTCCGCCAACGAGGATGCCCGCTGGCTGATCCGCATTGTGGAGAACCTGCTGTCTATCACCCGCATCGGCGCGCAGGGCGACGCCAAGGTGACCAAGACGCTGGCGGTGGCCGAGGAGGTCATCGAGGGCGCGGTGGCGAAGTTTACCAGCCGTGGCGGCAAGCTTCCGGTGCGTGTCCATCTGCCCCAGGAGGTGCTGCTGGTGCCCATGGACGAGCTGCTGATCGAGCAGGTGCTGCTGAACCTGCTGGAAAACGCCGCCATCCATGCCGAGGGCGCCACCGAGGTGGACGTGACCCTGGAGCGAAAGGGCGATGTGGCCCGTATCACCGTGGAGGACAACGGCGTGGGTATCGCTCACGATAAGCTGAGCAATCTCTTTGACAGCTCCGCCCACCAGAGCCAGCAGGGCGACCGCAAGCGGAACATGGGCATTGGCCTTTCCGTGTGCAAGACCGTGGTGCAGGCTCACGACGGCATCATTTACGGCGAAAACGTCTCCCGCCACGGCGGGGCGCGGTTTGTGATCGAATTACCTATGGAGGAGGAAGACCATGAAGATTAAAGACAAAGTACTGATCGTAGAGGATGAGCAGAGCATCAGCAATTTCATCTCCATGATCCTGACAGCCAACGGCTATGATACCATCGTCGTCCGCAGCGGAGAGGAGGCGCTGACCATGATCTCCTCCCATTGCCCGGATCTGATCGTGCTGGATCTGGGTCTGCCGGATATGGACGGCATCGAAGTGCTGAAATCCGTCCGCAAATGGTCCAGCCTGCCGGTGGTGGTGGTCTCCGCCCGCCATCACGAGCATGACAAGGTAGAGGCGCTGGACTACGGCGCCGATGACTATATCTCCAAGCCCTTCGGCACCTCCGAGCTGCTGGCCCGCATCCGTACCGCCATCCGCCACACCCGCACTACCCTGTCCGATCCCCAGATCGCCCAGTCCGGCAAGTTCACCACCGGCGACCTGACCATCGACTATGACAAGCATCAGGTGCTGATGCACGGCGAGAATGCCAAGCTCACCGTCAACGAGTATAAGATCGTGGCCCTGCTGGGCAAATACGCCGGCAAGGTGCTGACCTATGACTTCATCATCCGCGAGCTGTGGGGCCCCAAGGCCAAGACCGACAACCAGATCCTGCGGGTCAACATGGCCAATATCCGCCGCAAGATCGAGAAGGATCCCAGCCATCCCGAGTATCTCTTTACCGAGGTGGGCGTGGGCTATCGCATGCGCGAGGGAGATTGAGTCGAAAATTTTCCTTTTACGAAAACTACATAATATGGACAAAAGACCTCCGTGCCAAACGGAGGTCTTTTTGTGATGTTGTTCACAAATAACGGATTTTTTATAAGGGGAGGATAAAGGAAAAATAACGCCGCGCAACAGCTGTGTTAAGAACGGCTCTGCCTTATTTACAGCCGCTTCCGGAAATAGTACACTCACAGTACACCGTAATTTTCCCCGGACGGTAACTAAGTATTAAGGAGAGAAAACAATGGAAGAAAGAAAAGGCTTTGGATCCAATTTTGGATTCCTGATGGCTGCTGTCGGTTCGGCGGTCGGCCTGGGCAACATCTGGGGCTTCCCCTATAAGATGGGCGCCAACGGCGGCTTTACGTTCCTGCTGGTTTACATTTTCCTGGGTGTTACCTGCGGATTTATTGTTATGATCAGCGAGCTGGCCATGGGTCGTAAGACCGGTAAGGGCGCGGTCGAGGCGTATAGGATCGTCTCCAAGAAGTTCAAATGGATGGGCTGGCTGGGTATCCTGTCCGCGTTCTTCATCCTGTTCTTCTACTGTGCGCTGGGCGGCTACTGCATCAAGTATGTCGTTCTGAACGTAGGCGACCTGTTTAACGCCGGCTTTGGCGCAGAGGCTATTGCTGCTGCGACCGAAGGTACCTCCACTGGTGCCAGTGTGTTTGACGCGCTGATTGGCAATCCCCTTGAAGGTGTCATTTATGGCTTGATTTTTGTGGCGCTGACCATGATTATCGTTTTGGGCGGCGTCGGCGGCGGTATCGAGAAGGTCTGCTCCATCGGTATGCCCGCTCTGTTCGTGGCCCTGTTGATCTGCATCATCCGCGCCTGCACCCTGCCCGGTGCCGTGGACGGCCTGAAGTATATGCTTATTCCCGGTTGGGCTGTTGCGAACGGCGTCATTGACAAAGCCCCCAACCTCTTCCAGGTATTTGCAACTGCTGGCGGCCAGATGTTCTTCTCCTTGTCTCTGGGCATGGGCGCTATGATTACCTACGGTTCCTATCTGGATAGAAAGGAAAACATCCAGAAGAACGGCCTGCTGATCGTGGTCATGGACTCCATGGTGGCGTTTATGGCGGCTCTGTGCGTGCTGCCCGCTCGCTTTGCTCTGGATCCTGAAGGCTCTCTGGGCGGCCCGTCCCTGCTGTTCGTTACCATGCAGAATGTGTTCAGCCGCATGGGCACTGTTGGCCCTATCTTTGGCATCATCTTCTATCTGCTGGTGGTCTTCGCCGCCATCTCCTCCTCCATCTCCCTGCTGGAGGTCATCGTGGCCCACTTCGTGGATAAGGCCCGTGCCGAGGGTAAGGGCGACAAGCGTAAGAGCTACACCCTGATTGCCACTGCTCTGGTGAGCATTGGCTGTATCTTGGTCTGCGCCGATGCACTGGGCACGTCTGGTATCTCGCCAGCAGACCTGTTGGGCATCGAGAATCCCAAGACCTGGGCCGCTGACTGGCTGGACTTCTGGGATTGTATCTCGGAGGGTATCATGATGCCGCTGGGTGCATTGCTGATGACCTTCATGGTGGCCTATGAGATCGGTACCGAATTTGTAAAGGACGAGATTGAGCAATGCGGCAACAAGTTCACCATGTACAAATTCTACCGGTTCTGCATCAGATATGTTACGCCGCTGGGCCTGCTGCTGGTGCTGTACGGCCAGATCAAATCCTTCTTCTTCTAAAAATTCAGGAAGCCTGAGAAAAATTTTACATCCCAAAGACGCCGGAGCGCCCGCTCCGGCGTCTTTTCTGCGTCTTTTCCGCCTCCAGATATGCAAAATGGTCTCTTTTTGATGCAAATGTGAACGATTTGTGAAATCAGTCAAACTTGTCGCTAAAAAGTTGTTAAAAGAACTGAAAAAATGTCAAGAACTTGACAATGCCGTTAAGAACCTATAAAATGAGAGCACCATAAATCATGAGGAGGTAAATCTCATAATGGAAAAGAAAAGCACCAAAATTGCGTATTTCGTAGCGCTGGGTGTCTTTGTCGTGCTGCTGGTGATCCTCGGCATCGCGTTCAAGGGCGCTCCCATGCCTACGCTGGAAGTGGACGGCGAGATGATCGAGGCCACCACTCCCTTCGCCGGAACCTTCTGGTCCCTGCTGCCCCCCATCGTCGCCATCGTGCTGGCCCTGATCAGCAAGGAAGTGTATTCCTCTCTGTTCCTGGGCTGCCTGGTTGGCGCACTGCTGGTCAGCAACTTCCACCCCTGGGAGACTGTTGTTCAGCTGGTCGAGGGTGACAACGGTATCGTCACCACCGTTTCCGATTCCGGCAACATCGCCATCATCGTGTTCCTGGTTGTTCTGGGCATCATGGTGGACCTGATGAACAAGACCGGCGGCTCCGAGGCCTTCGGCCGCTGGGCTACCAAGACCGTTAAGTCCCGCGCCGGTGCGCAGCTGATGACCATGCTGCTGGGCGTGCTGATCTTCATCGACGACTATTTCAACTGCCTGACTGTCGGCGCTGTTATGCGTCCCGTCACCGAGAGCCATCACATCTCCCGCGCCAAGCTGGCCTACGTCATCGACTCCACGGCCGCTCCTGTCTGCATGATCGCTCCCGTGTCCTCCTGGGCTGCCGCCGTTTCCGGTTACGTCAATTCCGACTCCGTCAGCGGTATCCAGATGTTCATCCGTCAGATCCCCTGGAACTACTACTGCCTGCTGACCCTGGTCATGATCATCGTCATCTCCCTGCTGAACATCGACTACGGCTCCATGCTGACCCACGAGTACAACGCCCAGGTCAAGGGCGACCTGTTCACCACTCCCGAGCGTCCCTTCGCCGGCGCTGACGATTACGAGACCGGCTCCAAGGGCAAGTCCTCCGTTCTGGATCTGCTGCTGCCCGTTATCGTTCTGATCGCCACCTGCATCATCGGCCTGATCTACACCGGCGGTTACTTTGATGCCGAGAGCGGCAACTACCACGCCTTCATGGGTGCCTTCTCCGACGCTTCTTCCGGCGCCGGTCTGGCCATCGGCTCCATGATCGCTCTGGTGTTCACCTTCGTGTACTTCTGGCTGCGCGGCTCCATCGGCTTCGAGAAGTCCTTCGAGTCCGTTCCTAACGGCTTTATCCAGATGATCTCCCCCATCCTGATCCTGACCTTCGCGTGGACCCTGTGCGGCCTGACCCGCTGGGGCATGTACTCCGCCAACTTCGTCGTCAACGCCATGTCCGGCGCCGGCGAGCTGGCCAAGTTCCTGCCTGCCGTGATCTTCATCATCGGTGCTGCCATCGGCTTCGCCACCGGTACCTCCTGGGGTACTATCGGCATCATGGCCCCCATCGTTGTTCAGGTCTTCGACTACAACACCCAGCCCATCCTGTGCACCATCGGTCTGGCGGCTGCCTGCTCCGGCGGCGTTATGGGCGACCACTGCTCCCCCATCTCCGATACCACCATCATGGCTTCCGCTGGTGCTCACTGCTACCACCTGAACCATGTGTTCACCCAGATCCCCTACGCTCTGACCGTCGCCGGTGTGGCCTTCGTCAGCTTCATCCTGGCCGGCCTGATCCAGAACGTGGTGATCTGCCTGATCATCGCCATTGCTCTGATGATCGCCACCCTGCTGGTCATCAAGGCTATCGTTGCCAAGAAGCACGCTGGCATCTTCCAGGAAATGGCCGAGGCCAACAAGGTTCTGGCAGACCAGTAACCAGTCGCTTTTATAAGAGAAAGCCCGCACAAGCGGGCTTTCTTTTTTTGTGCTTCCCTCACAAAAATTGTCGAATCAAGCGCTATGCGCAAAAAAATTAACGACAGAAAGCATTCTTTTGACACGGGTGCTGCGTTAAAAATGTGTTAAAAAAATAGACATTACGATAAGAGGATATAAAATCACGCCAAAAATTGGAGAAAAGGGAGAAAGTGGAGTTCATAATTTGTTAAAATCTACCCAATCGCCCATTCGCCGAAATATTGACAATCTGTTAAAAACAAGCTAAGATGGGGGCACCATAAATCATGAGGAGGTAAATCTCATAATGGAAAAGAAAAGCACTAAGATAGCGTATTTCGTAGCGCTGGGTGTCTTTGTCGTGTTGCTGGTCATTCTCGGCATCACCTTCAAGGGCGCTCCCATGCCTACGCTGGAAGTGGACGGCGAGATGATCGAGGCCACCACTCCCTTCGCCGGAACCTTCTGGTCCCTGCTGCCCCCCATCGTCGCCATCGTGCTGGCCCTGATCAGCAAGGAAGTGTATTCCTCTCTGTTCCTGGGCTGCCTGGTTGGCGCACTGCTGGTCAGCAACTTCCACCCCTGGGAGACTGTTGTTCAGCTGGTCGAGGGTGACAACGGCATCGTCACCACCGTTTCCGATTCCGGCAACATCGCCATCATCGTGTTCCTGGTTGTTCTGGGCATCATGGTGGATCTGATGAACAAGACCGGCGGCTCCGAGGCCTTCGGCCGCTGGGCCAAGAAGGCTGTTAAGACCCGTGCCGGCGCACAGCTGATGACCATGCTGCTGGGCGTGCTGATCTTCATCGACGACTATTTCAACTGCCTGACCGTCGGCGCTGTTATGCGTCCCGTCACCGAGTCCCATCACATTTCCCGCGCCAAGCTGGCCTACGTCATTGACGCTACTGCCGCTCCCGTCTGCATGATCGCTCCCGTGTCCTCCTGGGCCGCCGCCGTTTCCGGTTACGTCAATTCCGACTCCGTCAGCGGTATCGAGATGTTTATCAAGCAGATCCCCTGGAACTACTACTGCCTGCTGACCCTGCTGATGATCGTGGTCATCTCCCTGCTGAACATCGACTTCGGCTCCATGCTGACCCACGAGTACAATGCCCAGGTCAAGGGCGACCTGTTCACCACTCCCGAGCGCCCCTTCGAGGGTGCTGACGATTACGAGACCGGCTCCAAGGGCAAGTCCTCCGTTCTGGACCTGCTGCTGCCCGTTATCGTTCTGATCGCCACCTGCATCGTCGGCCTGATCTACACCGGCGGCTATTATGATGGTGAGAGCGAGTACTTCCATGACTTCATGGGTGCGTTCTCCAACGCTTCCTCCGGTGCCGGTCTGGCTATCGGCTCCATGATCGCTCTGGTGTTCACCTTCATCTACTTCTGGCTGCGCGGCTCCATCGGCTTCGAGAAGTCCTTCGAGTCCGTTCCCAACGGCTTCATCCAGATGATCTCCCCCATCCTGATCCTGACCTTCGCGTGGACCCTGTGCGGTCTGACCCGTTACGGTATGTACTCCGCTAACTTCGTCGTCAACGCCATGGCTGGCGCCGGCGAGCTGGCCAAGTTCCTGCCTGCCGTGATCTTCATCATCGGTGCTGCCATCGGCTTCGCCACCGGTACCTCCTGGGGTACTATCGGCATCATGGCCCCCATCGTTGTTCAGGTCTTCGACTACAACACCCAGCCCATCCTGTGCACCATCGGTCTGGCGGCTGCCTGCTCCGGCGGCGTTATGGGCGACCACTGCTCCCCCATCTCCGATACCACCATCATGGCTTCCGCTGGTGCCCACTGCTTCCACCTGAACCACGTGTTCACTCAGCTGCCCTATGCCCTGACCGTTTCCGGTGTGGCCTTCGTCAGCTTCATCCTGGCCGGTCTGATCCAGAACGTGGTGATTTGCCTGATCATCGCCTGCGTCCTGATGGTTGCTACCCTGCTGGTCATCAAGGCTATCGTCAGCAAGAAGCACGCTGGTATCTTCGAGGAAATGGCCGAGGCCAACAAGGCTCTGGCTGCCCAGAAGTAAGCGATACCTATATCAACAGCAAAAAAAGAAAGCCCACAAGGGCTTTCTTTTTTTGCCCGTCACGGGGCATGCGCCTGTCGTGAAAATGCGAAAATTGACGAAATATCAAAAATCGACAGAGCAAGGGTAAGGAGGCAGACAGGTAAAACAGGAGGAAAAACGGCGAAAAACGCCGCTAAGAAACCGGAAAGATAAGTTGTGGAAGTTAACAGTTTTCTTATAAAACGCGTGAAAAGAAAAAGAAAATAGTGATAAAACCATGCAAAAACGCCTCAAAATTGGAGAAAAGGGAGAAAGTGCGGTTCATAATTTGTTCAAAATTACCCGCCATCGCAATTGCTGAAATGTTGACAATCAACCAAAAACAAGTTAAGATGGGGGCACCATAAATCATGAGGAGGTAAATCTCATAATGGAAAAGAAAAGCACCAAGATTGCGTATTTCGTAGCGCTGGGTGTCTTTATCGTGCTGCTGGTCATTCTCGGCATCGCGTATAAGGGCGCTCCTCTGCCCACACTGGAAGTGGACGGCGAGATGATCGAGACCACCACCCCCTTCGCCGGTACCTTCTGGTCCCTGCTGCCCCCCATCGTGGCCATCGTGCTGGCCCTGATCAGCAAGGAAGTGTATTCCTCTCTGTTCCTGGGCTGCTTGGTGGGTGCGCTGCTGGTCAGCAACTTCCACCCCTGGGAGACTGTTGTTCAGTTGGTCGAGGGTGACAACGGCATCGTCACCACTGTGGCTGACAGCGGCAACATTGCCATTGTGATGTTCCTGGTCATTCTGGGCATTATGGTGGACCTGATGAACAAGGCCGGCGGTTCCGAAGCGTTCGGCCGCTGGGCCAAGAAGGCCGTTAAGTCCCGCGCCGGTGCGCAGCTGATGACCATGCTGCTGGGCGTGCTGATCTTCATCGACGACTATTTCAACTGCCTGACCGTCGGCGCCGTGATGCGTCCCGTCACCGAGAGCCATCACATCTCCCGCGCCAAGCTGGCTTACGTCATTGACGCTACTGCCGCTCCCGTCTGCATGATCGCTCCCGTGTCCTCCTGGGCCGCCGCCGTTTCCGGCTACGTCAATTCCGAGTCCGTCAGCGGCATTGAGATGTTCATCAAGCAGATCCCCTGGAACTATTACTGCCTGCTGACCCTGCTGATGATCGTGGTCATCTCCCTGCTGAACATCGACTACGGCCCCATGCTGACCCACGAGTACAACGCTCAGGTCAAGGGCGACCTGTTCACCACGCCCGAGCGTCCCTTCGAGGGCGCGGATGATTACGAGGTCGGCTCCAAGGGCAAGTCCTCCGTCCTGGACCTGCTGCTGCCCGTTATCGTGCTGATCATCACCTGCATCGTCGGCCTGATCTACACCGGCGGCTACTATGATACCGAGAGCGGCAACTACCACGCTTTCATGAATGCCTTCTCCGATGCGTCCTCCGGTCAGGGCCTGGCCATCGGCTCCATGATCGCGCTGGTGTTCACCTTTGTGTACTTCTGGCTGCGGGGCTCCATCGGCTTTGAAAAGTCCTTCGAGTGCGTGCCTCAGGGCTTTATCCAGATGATCGCGCCTATCCTGATCCTGACCTTCGCATGGACTCTGTGCGGCCTGACCCGTTTCGGCATGTACTCCGCCAATTTCGTTACCAACGCCATGGCCGGTGCGGGCGAGCTAAAGATCTACCTGCCTGCCGTGATCTTCATCATCGGCTGCGCCATCGGCTTTGCCACCGGCACCTCCTGGGGCACCATCGGCATTATGGCCCCCATCGTTGTCTCCGTGTTCAACTATGATGTGGAGCCTACCCTGTGCACCATCGGTCTGGCGGCTGCCTGCTCCGGCGGCGTTATGGGCGACCACTGCTCCCCCATCTCCGACACCACCATCATGGCTTCCGCCGGTGCCCACTGCTTCCACCTGAACCATGTGTTCACCCAGATGCCCTATGCCCTGACCGTTTCCGGTGTGGCCTTCGTCAGCTTCATTCTGGCCGGTCTGATCCAGAACGTGGTCATCAACCTGATCCTCGCCTGCGTCCTGATGGTCGGCACTCTGCTGGTGATCAAGGCGATCGTTGCCAAGAAGCACGCCGGTATCTTCGAGGAAATGGCCGAGGCCAACAAGGCTCTGGCACACCAGAAGTAAGCGTGTTCTGAAACGTACTTACGACCCAACAGAATAAAAAGAAACCGTGGGATTTCCCACGGTTTCTTTTTTTAGAGACTCTTTGAAATAAAGAAAAAGGGGCGGGAACAATTCCCGCCCCTGATGCGTCTCTATTGTGATGATGACCCCTTATACCTCAATGCCGTACTTCTCAAACCGGGGGATCAGGCCGTAACGGGGATGGGGATCGCCGTCGTCGGGGATCTGGGCCAGATCGTAGCCGGGATAGTCGTTGCCCTCGATGATGGCGGGGCCCTTCTCCGTCATGCAGATGTCCCAGCCCACATAGTGGAACTCCGGATACATCAGCGCCGCCTTCAGGGCCAGCGCCTTGACCTCCTCATGCATGGGCATCTGATAGCCCTTCAGTTCGATGCCGGTGGTGGGATGGCGGTCGTACTTCTTCAGCTCCTCGTCGTGGCCCTGACCGGCGATCCTGCCGGTGTCCAGATCGAAGCGCATGGTGATGCCGCCCCGGCCCATGTTGTCGAAGGCCATGCCGCCGGTGCCTGCCTTACAGGCGGCGTAGATCACCAGCGGCTCGCCGTCCTTCACGAAGGTGGCCACGCGGATGCAGTTGATGGAATCGGGATGCAGCGCCGCCGCTTGGGGATGCTGGCGGATGACCTCCTCGCAGATGCCGAACCGCTTCTCCGGCTGCTTCATGTAGGCCCACATGGCCTCCAGATCGGCGAAATCCTTCTTGTACAGCTTCTCGATACCGCTGCCGCAGTCACCGTCGATGGGCTTGACGATCACGGCGTCCTTGTCCGCCATGAACGCCTTGAACTGCTCAAAATCTGCCTTGAACAGATTCAGCGCCTCGCGGCCCATCAGGGGCCGGAACTTCTCAAAAAAGGCGTTCTTGTCGTTGAAAATGGCGGCGTCGGTGCGGTTATTCACCCGCTTGACGAAGGCGGCGGAGCGCACGCGGGTCAGATAGGTGGCCCGCTCGGCGTCGCTCAGGTCGTAAAACTCAAACATCATATAGTCCGTCGGGCCTGCGCCGTAGCGCTTGGCGCACCGCAGCATATCGGTAAACAGCGCCGTCGTGGGCTTGCCGCAGATGGCGTGTGCCTTTTCGGCGGTCTGCCAGACGCGGCGCAGCGGCACGCTCTTGGCCGCCTGACGAATGGAGCTCAGTTTCATAAAGGCAAAACATCCTTTCATAACAGGTGCTTATTATTATATCGGATTTGCCGCAAAAGAAAAGCCCCCACAGACAATTTTCTGCCGCTGACCCATGAAAATTACGAAAGGCAGCAATAACGTCAGAAGATTTTTGCAAAAAATTTGACCTTTCCTCTTGACAGGTGTATGACACCGTGGTATAAGTGTACTAGTACGTTTAATACACTACACTCGGGAGGAGTGATCATATGATCCATCTGGACTATCGGGACAGCCGCCCCATCTACGAGCAGGTGAAGGACAGCCTGCGCCGGCTGATGGTCACCGGCGTTCTGGCCCCTGGCGACAAGCTGCCGTCGGTGCGGTCCATGGCCTCGCAGCTGTCCATCAACCCCAACACCATCCAGCGTGCCTATGCCGAGCTGGAATCCGAGGGCTATGTGTTATCCGTCACCGGCAAGGGAAGCTTTGTGGCGGAGGGCGACACCCAGAACACCGCCCGCAAGGCGGAGCTAACCGGCAAGGTGAAACCCATCTTGGAGGAGCTGCGGAACCTGGGCATGACCCGTGAAGAGCTTTTGAAGCTCTGGGAAGGAGAGAAGAAGTAATGTTAGAAGCAAAAAGTGTCGTCAAGAGCTTTGACGGCTTCCGTGCGCTGGACGATGCCAGCCTGACCGTCCCCAAGGGTGCGGTGTACGGCCTTGTGGGCCCCAACGGCGCAGGCAAGTCCACCATTATTCGCCACTTTACCGGCGTGTACCGTCCCGACAGCGGCTCCCTGACGCTGGAGGGCCAGCCCATCTACGAAAATCCCGCCGTCAAGCGGCGCATCTGTGTGATCCCCGATGACTGGTTCTATTTCTCCCAGTGGTCCATCCGGGAGATGGCCCGTCTCTATAAGGGCATGTATCCCACCTTCAGCCAGGAGCGTTATGACAAGATGCACGAGGTGTTCCCCTTGGACGACCGCCAGATGATCCGCCGCATGAGCAAGGGCATGCAGAAGCAGGCGGCCTTCTGGATCACCATGAGCTGCATGCCAGAGTACCTGATCCTGGACGAGCCGGTGGACGGCCTTGACCCCGTGATGCGCCGCCAGGTGTGGTCGCTGCTGCTGGGCGACGTGGCCGAGCGGGGCACCACCGTGCTGGTGTCCAGCCACAACCTCCGGGAGCTGGAGGACGTGTGCGACCATGTGGGCATCATGAACAAGGGCAAGGTGCTCTTAGAGCGCAGCCTCAGCGACCTGCAGGACAACACCGTGAAATTACAGGTGGCCTTCGGCGGCGACGAGCCGGAGATGCCCGCCGACCTGAACGTCCTGCATCATGAGAAGATCGGCCGCGTACACACCTACATCGTCCGCGGCAACCAGAACGACATTCTGGCGCAGGTCTCGGCCCTCCAGCCCATTCTGCTGGAGGCCATCCCCCTGACGCTGGAGGAGATCTTTATTTACGAGTTGGGAGGTGCTGACTATGCGGTCCATGATATCGTCCTCTGAGCGGGCACTGGCGCGCTCCGACTTCCGCCGCTTCTGGCCTTTGCTGTTCGGCTATGCCGTGCTGTGGCTGTGCGCCCTGCCGCTGGCCCTGTGGAGCCGCCGCGACTATCTTAATCCCCGGCGTCCCATGGAGGTCATGGCCAGCGTCAGCGGCTATCTCAACGGCAGTGCCAAGGCGACGATCTTCGTCTCCGCCTTCTTTACGGTGCTGCTGGCCATGGCGCTGTTCTCCTACCTGATGAACAGCCGCAGCGTGGGCCTGATGCATTCCCTGCCCATCACCCGTGGCCGTCAGTTTGCCACCCACTTCATCGTGGGCGTGATCATGTTCACGGCGGTGCATCTGGCGGCGGCCCTGCTGGCCCTGCCGGTGCAGGCGGCGCTGGGCGCTGTTGATGTGCGGGGCACCTGGGAGTGGTTCGCCGCGGCGGAGCTGACCAGCCTGTTCTTCTTCGCGCTGGCCGCGCTGTGCGCCATGATCACCGGCTGGCTGTTGGCCATTCCCGTGATCTACACCGGCATCAATTTCCTATTCGGCGCCTTTTACCTGCTGATTTCCACCATGACCCAGATGTTCTACTGGGGCTATGAGAGCAACGGATGGCCCGCCTGGGTGAGCTGGCTGACCCCTCTGGTGCGTCTGTACAATGTCGCCGCACCCGCCGGCCCGGATGATATCGTCCTTTACGGCATGGAAAACGGCACCAACTACTATGTCAACTATCTGCCCGCCCGCTTCTGGAATGCGATGCTGATCTATACCGTGGCGGCGGTGCTCTTCATCGTGATCGCGTGGCTCTTCTGCCGCGCCCGCCACAGCGAGACCGCCGGTGACGCCATCGTGTTCCCCTGGCTGCGTCCCGTGGTGCTGTACGTCATCTCGCTGGCCGGCGGCATGGGTCTGGGCATCCTGCTGTGGTATCTGGTGTCCTACGGCGAGAGCATCTATGTCATGCTGTTGTGCCAGATCGTGGCCGGTCTCATCGTCTATTTCGGCGTCCAGATGCTGCTGCACAAGTCCTTCAAGGTGTTCAACCACCGGGGCTGGCTGGGCGCGGCCGCGCTGGCGGCAGCTCTGGTGATCATCAGCCTGGTGATCCGCTTCGACGCCTTCGGCGCACAGAAGTACGTTCCTGACGTGAACCAGATCGAAAGCGCCCAGATCAACACCTACGCCTACGACAATATTCCCAGCGTCCGCGGCCTAAAGGATCCCCAGGGCCTGGAAAAGCTCACCGCCCTTCACAAGGCGATCCTGGAGCAGGGGCGCCCCGCCAGCCAGGAGATCGATCAGATCAACAGCATCCCCACCAGTGAATACACCGGCGATCAGGACTACTTTACGTTCTCCATTGACTATACGCTCAAGGACGGCAATACGATCCGCCGCAGCTACAGCCAGATCGTCCGCCGCGGCACGCCCCTGTACGAGGCCGCCAACGCCTTCTATAACGATCCGGCGGTGCGTCAGGTCAGCTATGATGACAACTATCTTGATGCGGAGATCGAGCCCTCCGCCATCACCGGCGGCTGGTTCAACAACTATAAGCAGGACGGCGGCGGCTCCGCGGAGCTGACCAGCACCCAGGCCCGCCAGCTGTACGCCGCCATCCAGCGCTACTACGAGGCTCAGCGCCAGCAGACGATAGACGTTCTGGATGCCGCCAACGCTGACCGGCAGTATGCCTGCTTCTATCTGGAGATCCTCTACCGTGACGATACCGTCGCCGCCACCGTCTCCGGCAATGGGGCGGAGGCCGCAAAGGATGATTGCAGCTGGGGCATTGACAACCTCCCCGCCGACTGCACCGAGGTGCTCGACCTGCTGGTGTCCTTCGGCCTGGCGGAGAACACCGCCAAGCTGCTGTACGACGAATAACCCTTCGTAGGGCGGGGTGACCACACCCCACCGCCCAAAGCCTCCCCTGTGTAAGGGGAGGTGTCACGGCGCAAGTCGTGACGGAGGGGTTGACGGTCAATCCCTCAGTCGGGACGTTAAGAAAACATGCCGGTGGCATGTTTTTAGTCCCGATCTCGGCGGCTATGCCGCCGTAGCTGACAGCCCCCTTTGCACAAGGGGGCCTTGAAGGGCGCAACCGAAATAACAAATACACAACCACATACACCCGATGGGGTGGGCAAAATGCCTACCCCGCCGCGAAGCGCACCCATTTTCTGGGTGACGGCACAAAGGAGGCCGTATCCCATGACTACCTTACAGATCATCAATCTCGCCATTATGCTGGCGTTTTTCCTCTGCTATTCCTACCAGTTCTTCTATATCCCCGTGGCGTGGTTCAAAAAGGACGCTCCCCACCGCGAGCCGGTGATGCACCGCATCGCCGTGCTGATCGCCGCCCGCAACGAGCAGGCCGTCATCGGCAACCTGATCGACAGCATCCGGGAGCAGGATTACCCCGCCGAGAAGGTGGATATCTTCGTGGTGGCCGATAACTGCACCGATCTGACCGGCTCTGTGGCCGGGGCTCACGGCGCTAACGTCTACTTCCGCAGCAACACCGCCCAGGTGGGTAAGGGCTACGCCCTCCAGTACCTGCTGCGCTGCATCGAGGACGACTACGCCCCCTATGACGCCTATCTGGTGCTGGACGCCGACAATGTGCTGTCCCCCAACTATATCACCGAGATCAACAAGACCTTCTCCGACGGCTACCAGATCGTCACCAGCTACCGCAACTCCAAGAACTACGGCGACAACTGGATCAGCGCCGGTTATGCCCTGTGGTTCCTGCGGGAGAGCCGCTATCTCAACGGCGCCCGGTGCCGTCTGGGCAGCTCCTGCGCCGTCAGCGGCACGGGCTTCCTGTTCTCCCGCAGGATTCTGGAAAAGTGCGGCGGCTGGAACTTCTTCCTGCTGACTGAGGATATCCAGTTCACCATCGCCAACGTCATCCGCGGCGAAAAGGTGGGCTATTGCCCCACCGCTGTGCTGTATGACGAGCAGCCCACCACCTTCCGCCAGTCCTTCCGCCAGCGGCTGCGCTGGTCCCGGGGCTATTTGCAGGTGTTCGGCAAGTACGGCACGTCCCTGTTCCGGGGCATCTTCCGGGGCAGCTTCTCCTGCTTCGATATGACCATGAACATCATGCCCGCGGCGGTGCTGTCCGGCGCGTCCATCGCGGTGAATCTGGGCGCGGCCGTCTATAACTGCGTCAACGGCGGCGACTGGACGGTGCTGGCGGCCTGCCTGCTGCAAAGCTTCCTGAGCCTGTACCTGACCGTGTTCGTGCTGGGCGTGATCACCACCATCACCGAGTGGGACAATATCTATTGCTCCGCCCCCAAGAAGGTCTGGTACGCCATCACCTTCCCCGTCTTCATGTTCACCTATATTCCCATCGTCATTGTCTCGCTGTTCCATAACCCTGCGTGGCAGCCCATCCACCACAGCCGCAGCGTGGATCTTCACCAGATCTGCGCCGGTAAGTAAGGGCGTGCCACCGGAGAGAGGGCGTCACACTCGCCCTCTCTCCGGAAAAGACGCCGTAGGGCGGGGTGACCACACCCCGCCGCCCGGCGAACGCAACAGGTGCGGTGAAAATGAAGATGGATGCTACGGCAGCATAGCTGCCGAGATCGGCACTAAAAACATGCCACCGGCATGTTTTTTTTAACGCGCCGACGCCTTTTTCGGAAAACCAACATCGTTTAGGAGTGAATATCATGCAAATTTTGGAAGTCAACGACCTGCGAAAGGTCTATACCACCCGTTTCGGCGGCCAGTCTGTGGAGGCGCTGCGCAGCGTCACCTTTGCCGTGGAGCAGGGCGAATATGTGGCCGTCATGGGCGAATCCGGCTCCGGCAAGACCACGCTGCTGAACATTCTGGCGGCGCTGGATAAGCCCACCTCCGGCCAGGTGCTGCTGGAGGGCCGGGATCTGGGCAAGGTGAAGGAGGCCGACATGGCCGCCTTCCGCCGGGATCATCTGGGCTTTGTGTTTCAGGATTTCAACCTGCTGGACACCTTCACGCTGGAGGACAACATCTATCTGCCGCTGGTGCTGGCCGGGAAGAAATACCCGGAGATGCACCGGACGCTGACACCGCTGGCCCGTGAGCTGGGCATCGAGAGCCTGCTGAAAAAGTACCCCTATGAGGTGTCCGGCGGCCAGAAGCAGCGTGCCGCCGTGGCCCGCGCCATGATCACCCGGCCCCGCATCCTGCTGGCCGACGAGCCCACCGGCGCGCTGGACTCCAAGTCCACCGACGAGCTGTTGGGCCTGTTCTCCCGCCTTCACGCCGACGGCCAGACCATCCTCATGGTGACCCACTCCGTCAAGGCCGCCAGCCACGCCGGGCGTGTGCTGTTCCTGAAGGATGGCCAGGTGTTTCACCAGCTTCGCCGGGACGGCGACAGCGACACCCGGTTCTACCAGCGGATCTCCGACGCGCTGACGGCGCTGACCTCGGGCGGTGACGCGCAATGAGTCTGTATACCCGTCTGGCATGGGACGGCATCCGCAAAAACGGAAGGCTGTACCTGCCCTATATCCTCACCTGCGTGGGCATGGTGACCATGTATTATATGATGAGCGAGCTGTGCGACAGCGACCTGCTGCGCTATATGAAGGGCGGCGGCGCGTCCCACATCATTCTGGGCCTCGGCTCCCGGGTCATTGCCGTGTTCTCGGCCCTGTTTCTCTACTACACCTATTCCTTCCTGATCCGGCGGCGGCAGAAGGAGTTCGGCCTCTACCATGTGCTGGGGCTGGGCAAGCGGCACATCGCCCTGCTGTGCGTCATCGAAACGGCCATGACCGCCGTGATCGCGCTGGCGGCGGGCCTTGCCATCGGCGTAGGGCTGTCCTTCGCCGTGGAGCTGGGCCTGCGCTCCACCATGGAGACGGAGATGGCCTTCACCTTCTCGGTGAACCGGAGCGTGGTGCTGCAAACGGTGCTGGTCTATCTGGCCATCTTCGCCCTGACGCTGCTGAGCACGCTGGTGAAGGTGGGCCGCGGCACCGCCATGTCCCTGCTGCACAGCGAGAGCTACGGCGAAAAGCCCCCCAAGGGCAACCTGTTCGTGGCCATACTGGGCGCGGTGCTGCTGGCGGCGGCCTACGTCATGGCGGTGTCCATTCAGGAGCCGCTGAAGGCGCTGGCGCTGTTCTTCGTCGCAGTGATCCTGGTGATCCTTGCCACCTATCTGCTGTTCATTGCCGGCAGCGTGGCTCTGTGCCGGATGCTGCAGAAGAACCGGGATTACTACTATCAGCCCCGGCACTTCGTGTCGGTGTCCTCCATGGCCTACCGCATGAAGCGCAACGGCGCGGGCCTTGCCTCCATCTGTATTCTGGCCACCATGGTGCTGGTGATGCTGTCCTCCTCCGCCTGCCTGTACTTCGGCGCGGAGGACAGCCTGAACGCCACCTATCCCAACGAACTTGAGCTGACGGTGTGGGCGGAGGACGATGCCGCGCTGCCCCGGCTGGAAAAGGCGCTGACCGAGGCGGGCGCGCCCTATGGTGTGAACGTCTGGGAAAAGGGCACGGTGACGCGGGACGGCGAGATCATCTGGAGCGCCGCCTTTGACACCGGCCTTCCCCAGGAGCAGCAGCTGGCCCTGAGCCATGATATCGGTGAGGCCCTGCAAGGCACGGGCGGAGCATGGGGCTATTCCTATACCTCCCGGGCGGAGGCCGCCGACGATTTCTACGGCACCTACGGAAGCCTTTTCTTCATCGGTATCGTGCTGAGCGTCATGTTCGTCTGCGCGGCGGTGCTGATCATCTACTACAAGCAGCTGTGCGAGGGCTATGAGGATCAGCCCCGGTTCGCCATCATGCAGAAGGTGGGCATGACGGCGGCGGACATCCGCCGCAGTGTCAATTCCCAGCTGCTGACGGTGTTCTTCCTGCCGCTGGCGGGCGCGGCGCTGCATATGGCCTTTGCCTTCCCTATGATCCGGCGGATGCTGCTGCTCTTCGAGCTGCACAACACGGGCCTGTTTGTGGCCACGGTGCTCATCAGCTTCGCGGTGCTGGCGGCGGTGTATACGCTGGTGTATAAGGCTACCTCCAACGCCTATTACCGCATCGTGAGAAACGAAATGTAATGCAAAAACTCCTGACCCGCAGGTCAGGAGTTTTTTGCGGCTGCTACCCCAGATAAAAGTCCATGGCCAGCATGAAGCAGAAGCCCAGCAGCAGCGCGGCGGTGCTGCCCCGGCGACTGTTACCGGCGGGCAGCATATCGCCGCAGATGATGCACAGCATGGCGCCGCCCGCAAAGGCCAGCAGAAACGGCAGCACCGCCGCGCTGAGCGACGCCGCGCCGTAGCCCAGCAGCGTGCCGAGGATCTCCACCACGCCGGTGGACATGGCCAGCGCCAGCGTCCGCCGGGGCGAAATGCCCGCCCGCAGCATGGGCGCGATCAGCACCATGCCCTCCGGCAGGTTCTGTATGGCGATGCCGCCTGCGATGGCCAGCGCCCGGGGCGCGTCCTCGGTGCCGAAGCCTACCCCGGCGGCAAGGCCCTCCGGCAGATTATGGATGGCCATGGCTGCCACGAACAGCAGCACGCGGCTGGCCTGTGCCGCCTGCGCCGGGTCATCCCGGCGGCCCAGACCGGAGAGCCGCTCCATCCGCCCGGCCAGCCGCTCCAGCACCAGCAGAAAGGCCGCGCCGCACAGAATACCCGTGGTGGTCACCGGCACGGCCCAGAAGCCGCCGCCCTCCAGCGACGGCAGGATCAGCCCCACCACGGCGGCGCTGAGCATGATCCCGGCGGCGAAGGACATGACCGTCTCGCCGCCCAGACGGCCGGCCGCGCCCCGGCAGCAATAGCCGCCCAGCGCGCCCAGCATGGTGGCGCCGCCCACGCCCAGCGCCGTCAGAAGCACAATCAAAAACAAAGGATGCACCCTCTTTTCCGTGAATTGGTGTGCTATCCTCATGGTATGCAGAGCAGAATAAAGCCGTGGCGCCCGGAGGGCGGCACGGCTTTATTTCGTGATTTACTTCAAAATCGCTTCCACCGCGGGGTTCAGCCAGTCGCCGTGAAAGTCCTCGATGTTGCCCTCGTCCACCAGCTTGGCCAGCGCCGGATCAATGGGCATCTTGGCCAGCAGAGGCACGCCATAGCGGGCTGCGGCCTCCTCGGTCTTGCCCTCACCGAACAGATAGAGCTTCTTGCCGCAGTCGGGACACTGGAGGTAGCTCATGTTCTCCACCAGACCCACGATGGGGATGTTCATCATCTGGGCCATCTTCACGGCCTTCTCCACCACCATGGTCACCAGCTCCTGAGGGCTTGCCACGATGATCACGCCGTCCACCGGCAGGGACTGGAACACGTTCAGCGCCACGTCGCCGGTTCCGGGAGGCATGTCCACGAACATGTAGTCCACGTCGTCCCAGATCACGTCGCCCCAGAACTGCTGCACCACGCCGCCGATCACGGGGCCGCGCCAGATGACGGGGTCGGTCTCGTGCTCCAGCAGCAGGTTCACGCTCATCAGCTGGATGCCGGTGCGGCTCTCCACGGGGATGATGGCGTCGCCCACGGCCCCGGCCCGGTGATGGATGCCGAAGGCGCGGGGGATGGAGGGGCCGGTGATGTCCGCGTCCAGAATGGCCACGTTATAGCCCTCCCGCCGCGTGGCCACCGCCAGCTGGCTGGTGACCATGGACTTGCCTACGCCGCCCTTGCCGGACACGATGCCGTAGACCTTGCCCACGCGGCAGCCGGGCCGCAGTGGCTTCTTCTCAAATACGTTGGCTTCCTTGCGCTCACCGCAGCTTTCGCCGCAGGTGCTGCAATCATGGGTACAATCGCTCATTGGTACTTCTCCTTTTTTATCCTGAAATTGTCTTGCTCGCCTTAAAATTCATCCTGCGGCCCGTAGGTATAGCCGCACAGGGGACATTTGGGATAGTCGAAATCGTGGTGGGTTCCGCACACGGGACAGGTGCGCTGGGGCAGGTCACTGTCGCCTACATCCACGGTGGGGGCCACGCTGCCGCCGGAGAAAAACTCCAGCTTCCCGCAGTGGGGACACGCCATGATGGACACCTTCAACGCGCCGGAGACCAGATTGGGCCAGTCGCCCAGCAGCCAGCTGGTTTGCCCCAGCTGCAGCTTCTCCTGTCCCACAAAGCGCATGGCCGTGCCGCAGCGCAGACAATCGAACTGTGCCATAGTGTTGCCTCCTTACCATCGATTAACAAGGGCAAACACGCCTGACAGCGTGTCTTTCCGGCGCTTTTTGCCCTTTTCACCTTGGCGGGTGCCGGCCCGCCTGCGTCTCAAAAACCAAAAATCACTCGAAAATACATCGCTGACAGGTGCCTTGCAGTTTTGCCGCCAGCAGAAATGTGTCCAGACAAGAAAAGGCCCGCCGAGAATACTTGCCGTATTGTCAAGGGGCTTGACGCAGTATGGGCGCATTTCTGCCCGTCAAAACCGTGTCTGCCCTTGTCAATCGATGGTATCCACATATTATAATGTATAACACCAAACGCCGCCGCTTGCAAGCCTATATCGTCAGCAGCGTCACATTTTTCCGCCCGTCCAGATACGCGCCCTCCCGCTTCTGGCAGGTGAATAGCAGGATCTGGCGGTGTTCGCTTTCCTCCAGCAGATAGTCCAGCGCCGCGTGAAGCCGCTCGTCGTCGAAGCTCAGCAGCGCGTCGTCCAGGATCAGCGGCACATGCTTCTCCTCCGGCAGCACCATGTCGCAGATGGCCAGCCGCACCGCCAGATACAGCTGGTCGGAGGCGCCCTGACTCAGCAGCTGCACGCTGCGCTGCGCGCCCTCGCTGTCGGTCTCCAGCGAGAAATCCCGGCTCAGCAGTACCTTCTGATACCGGCCACCGGTGATCTTGGCGAAGATCTCCGCCGCCCGCGCGCCCAGCGCCGGGGAGAACCGGTTCTGCAGCGTGGTGTTGGCCTCGTCCAGCACCGTCATGGCCAGCGCCACGGCGTCGTATTCCTCCAGCAGCTGCGTCATCTCCTGCTGCCGCTGGGCCAGCTGCGCCTTTACGTCATCGGCGCTGCCCAATGACCGCAGCTGTCCCGTCAGGGTATCCAGCCGGGACTGGACGCTTTGCAGCAGCAGCGCGGTCTGGGGCAGCTGCGCCGCCACCTGCTCCGGCGTCATGGTGGGGTGGGGCAGCGGCACCGCCGTGTCCGGCAGCGGCCCCTCCGGCAGATGCTCTTTCAGCAGATCCCGCCGCAGCGCCGCGTCGCGGGCGGCCTGCCGGGCGCCGGTCAGGGCGTCCTTCTGCCGTCGCAGCTGCGCCAGCGCCATCTGCGCGCCGCCAAGATCGGCGGCGGTGGGTGCGTAGGGCTGTAAGAATGACAGAAGCGTCAGCAGCTGCTGCCGCTGTATCTGGGTCAGGCCCTCTGCCGCGGCGTCGGCCTGCTGGGCCGCGTCGTCCGCCGCCTCCAGCTGCTGCCGCAGGGGCAGGTATTCCGCCATCTGGGCTTCCAGCGCGGCCCGGTCGGCGGCGGCCTTTGCCTGCGCGGCCGAGGCCCGCTTGCGCTGCACCAGTCCGGCGGCGGCAAGTCCGGCGCCGCACAGGGCGAAAATAACAAAATATAGCTTCAGCAGCGCGGCACACACTCCGCCGCCCACGATCAGCAGGATACCCACGATCAGCAGCAGCGGCGAGGGTGTGGCGGGCGCGGTGATGGCGTCCAGCCGTGCATGGCAGGCCGTCTCGTCGGCGGGATACAGCGGGTGGGCGGCGCAGCGGGCCGCCGCATCGTCATGTGCCGCCTTTGCCGCCTGCGCGGCGGCCTGCGCCTGCCGTAGCGGCGCTTCGCCCTCCTGCAGGGCGGCGCACTGGCCCTCCATGCGGCTCAGCGCTGACTCCTCCGGCAACGCACCGGCGGCTTCCGCCAGCCACTGGGCGCGCTGTGCCGCCGTTTGGGCGGCGTCGCAGGCTTCGGCGTATTTCTTCACGGCCTCCTGCCGCTGCAATTGCTGCCATAGGGCCTGCTGGGTCTGTAAGTCCTTTTGCTGTTGGGTCAGGCTGCCCAGCTGCTGCCGCGCCGCCTCCGCCTGCCGGGACAGGCTGTCCATCTGGGCCAGCTGCTCCTCCAGCTGAGCGATCTCCCGCTCCAGCGCCGGGATCTGCCCAGTGGTGCGGTTGCTGCGGCGGCGGTTCAGCTGCTTCTTCAGCCGGTCCCGTACCTCCGTATAGGACGCGCCCTCCTCGCCGGTGGTGATCAGCGCGGCGATCCGCCGCTCCAGCTCCGCGTCGCTGTCCACCGCCAGCGCGCTCTGGCGGATGAAGGCGCTGCGCTCAAACACCTCGCGGGGAACGCCCAGCAGCGTCTCACCGGCGTTCTGGCCGTCGATGCCCGGCACGGCATCGGCGGTGCCGGTATAGGTGCAGGCGAAGTGCCCCATGGGCGCGGTGGCCCGGCGGGTGTCGCGGGACAGCGTCAGGTGCGTGCCGTCGCTGTCCGCAACGTCCATCCGGCCCCGCATAGCCGCGCCGCTCCACGGCGCAAAGCGGTTCTTGTCCGCCAGCGCGCCCCGGTCGCGGGTGCTGAGGCCGTACAGCATGATCCGCAGAAAGTGGCTCCAGGTGGATTTGCCCGATTCATTGGGGGCATAGATGCAGTTCAGCCCCGGCCGCAAGGCCAGCGTATCGTCCTGCAATTTTCCGAATGTTGCGCGCATTTCCTGAATTTCCACGGTGCCGTCCTCCTGCGTTGTGACCAATTAAATATAGTATACCACAGGCGCCGAAGGATGTCATCCCAAACTGCTTTTCAGGTGCTCAGAAAAAAGTTTTGAAAATTTGAAAAAAGATGTTGACATTTTATGAATACAGTGGTAAGATATCAACTGTTCCGCGGTTGTGGAGCGTGTGCCTTGTAAATTAAACAACGAACGAAACGAAAAGCACCAGACGGGAGCACAGAAATGTGCGAACTGAAAACTTGGGGAAGTGGGGTTAAGTCAATTACCCACGGAACTAAGTATAAAAAGTTTTTGAAGCTATGACAAATAGCTCTGTAAAGGTTTGAACGGTGGAAACATCGTTTAGATACAATTTATAGAGAGTTTGATCCTGGCTCAGGACGAACGCTGGCGGCGTG
>CAKTIE010000013.1 GCA_934565655.1 uncultured Oscillospiraceae bacterium | reverse complement strand
TTAGATATGGCACGTGTTAAAGGCGCAATGATGACGCGCAAGAGAAGAAATAAGATGCTGAAGCTGGCCAAGGGCTACTGGGGCGCCAAGTCCAAGCACTTCAAGATGGCCAACGAGCAGGTCATGAAGTCCCTGACCTACGCCTATGTGGGCCGCCGCCTGAAGAAGCGGGACTTCCGTCAGCTGTGGATCACCCGTATCTCCGCTGCCTGCAAGATCAACGGCATGAACTATTCCACCTTCATGCACGGTCTGAAGCTGGCCGGTGTGGAGATCAACCGCAAGATGCTGTCCGAGATGGCCATCAACGACGCCGTGGCGTTCGCCGCCCTGTGCGACATGGCCAAGGCCAAGCTGGCGTAACCGAATATAACGAAAGATCACCTGCCGCAGGGCAGGTGATCTTTTTTGCGCGAAAAGGCCGCCGCGCGAGATATTTTATGCAATATCACCAACGAATGGCAGGTAAAAGCCGTCATTATCCCAACAGGCTTCTCTTGTGGTGAAACATACAAAAACGGTAGGTGAAGCCTGTCGAATTTTCTTACAAATGGCCGGAATGTAAAAAAAGGGGTTGACAAATCCGCACAAAAGCGTTACCATGCCACCATCCAAGGCGGACACGCCATTGAGAACCGAGGAAAGGAGAAAATCAGTGATGAAGAAGCTGAGCGCCGTGATGATGATGTCTATGGAGATGTGCATGTGCCCCATGTGCATGTTTCGTCGCGCTCAATTTGGTCAACTGATTTTCCCTGACGGTATGGCGTCCTGCTGAACACAGGATGAACAACAGTCATGAACGGTGGAAGGTCGATTGACCTGCCACCGTTTTATTTTTGTTCTTCACCCACAAATCCAATTGATGAAAAAAGGAGACAAACATCATGAAAAAGCACAACTATTTCGTGAAGCTGGCCGCGCTGGCACTGGCGCTGGTCCTGACCCTGAGCCTGACCGCCTGCGGCGGCAACAGCAACACCACCGACGGCGACGACACCCAGCCCGTGATCCAGATCGCCGTTCCCAACGACACCACCAACGAGGCCCGCGCCCTGCTGCTGCTGCAGGAGAACGGCATCATCAAGCTGGCTGACGGCGCAGGCATCACCGCCACCAAGAACGACATCGTGGAGAATCCGTACAACGTTGAGATCGTCGAGGCCGAGGCCGCTCAGCTGCCCAACCAGCTGCAGGATGTGGACTACGCCGTGATCAACAGCAACTACGCCATCAGCGCCGGTCTGAATCCTGTCAGCGATTCCCTGCTGATCGAGGGCAGCGCCTCCGCTTACGCCAACATCCTGACCGTGAAGGAAGGCAACGAGACCTCCCCCAAGACTCTGGCCCTGAAGGCTGCTCTGGAGAGCCAGCAGGTGGTTGACTACATCAATGAGACCTACAACGGCTCCGTCGTCTCCGTGGTGGAGAACCCCACCGACGGCTATGACGCCACTGTGGATTACGACGCCCTGAAGGGTGAGACCATCACCATCGCCGCCTCCCCCGCTCCCCACGCCGAAATCCTGGAGGTCGTCAAGACCATCCTGGCCGACAAGGGCATCACCCTGGACATCCAGGTCTACAATGACTACGTTGTGCCCAACACCGTGGTGGACGACGGCACCGTGGACGCCAACTACTTCCAGCACCTGCCCTATCTGGAGGACTTCAATGCCCAGAACGGCACTCACATCGTCTCTGTTTCCGCCATCCACGTGGAGCCCATGGGCCTGTACGGCGGCAAGCAGACCACTCTGGACGCTGTGACTGCCAGCAAGTAAGGAAGAAGGAGGGAGACGTCCATGATCGAACTGAAACACGTCAGCAAGACGTTTGATTCCGGCTCTGCCGGAGGGGTAGACGCGCTCAAGGACGTCTCCCTTACCATCGAGGATGGGGACATCTACGGTATCATCGGCATGTCCGGCGCCGGCAAGAGCACGCTGGTGCGGTGCATCAACCTGCTGGAGCGGCCCACCAGCGGCGAGATCGTGGTGAACGGCCAGCGGCTGGACACCATGACCCCCGCCCAGCTGCGTGAGGCACGCCGGGGCATCACCATGATCTTCCAGCACTTCAACCTGCTGATGCAGCGGACCTGTCTGAAGAACGTATGCTTCCCCATGGAGCTGGTGGGCGTGAAGAAGGCCGAGGCCGAAAAGCGCGCCCATGAGCTGCTGGAGCTGGTGGGCCTGCCTGACAAGGCCAACGCCTATCCCGCCCAGCTGTCCGGCGGCCAGCAGCAGCGCATCGCCATTGCCCGCGCGCTGGCCACCGATCCCAAGGTGCTGCTGTGCGACGAGGCCACCAGCGCCCTGGATCCCAACACCACCCGGCAGATCCTGGAGCTGATCTGGGACATCAACAAAAAGCTGGGCATCACCGTGGTGGTCATTACCCACCAGATGAGCGTGGTGAAGGAAATTTGCAGCCATGTGGCCATTCTGGATGGCGGCGTGGTGGCGGAATCCGGCCTGGTGGGCACGGTGTTTGCCGCGCCCAAATCCGCCGCGGGACGCCGCCTGGTGTTCCCCGGCGGCGCCGACGCCCAGGTATACGATCCCTCCGGCGAGCGGCTGGTGCGTCTGGTGTTCAAGGACAGCAAGACCACCAGCATCCCCATGGTGGCGCGGCTGGCGGCGGAGGAGAATATCTTCTGCAACGTCATCTCCGCCAGCACTCAGAGCCTCTCCGAGGAGGTCTACGGCAGCATGATGCTGGGTATCCCCAGCGCACACTTTGACCGGGCTGTTGCTTTTATCAAAGACATCGCCAATGTGCAGGTAGAGGAGGTAGATCACGATGTACAGTAATCTGTTCAGCGCCCAGTCCGTACAGGATCTGATGACGGTGCTGCCCTCCCTGCCCTTCGCTATCTGGGAGACCTTCTACATGACGGTGCTCAGCACGGCGCTGTCGCTGGTGATCGGCCTGCCCCTGGGCGTACTGCTGGTGGTGGGCGAAAAGGGCGGCGTGCTGCCCCTGCCCCGCTGGCTGATGCAGGTGCTGAACGTGATCATCAACCTGCTGCGCTCCGTGCCGTTCCTGATCCTGATGATCATGGTGTTCCCCCTGTCCCGCCTGCTGATCGGCACCTCCATCGGCACCACGGCCACCATCGTACCGCTGGTGGCGGCGGCCTTCCCCTTCGTGGCCCGTCTGGTGGAGACCAGCCTCCGCGAGGTGGACGGCAACATCATCGAGGCCGCCCAGAGCATGGGCGCCACGCCCATGCAGATCATCTGCAAGGTGATGATCCCGGAGAGCGTTCCCTCTCTCATCCAGAATGTGACCATCGCACTGACAACCATTCTGGGCTACTCCGCCATGAGCGGTATCATCGGCGGCGGCGGTCTGGGCAAGATCGCCATCGACTACGGCTACTATCGCTATAAGTATCTGGTGATGCTGGTGGCGGTGGTGCTGCTGATCCTGCTGGTGCAGCTGTTCCAGAGTCTGGGAACGTGGCTCAGCAAGAAGTGCGACAAGAGATTGAAATAACCTTCTCAAAACAAACGGGCAGGATAATATCCCGCCCGTTTGTTTTTGTCATATCAGCGCACCCGTTATGCAAGTTTCTTTTTTATAACATTCATTTTTTTGCGTTTGACGAAATTTTCACATTGTTCAGAAGTTGAAAATGAATTTTACAAAAATAATACTTGCAAAATTGATTTTGCAGGTTTATAATGAGCTCGTATTTGAGGGACGCCCACGGGGCGCGGCTACGGAAAGGAGCACACCATCATGAGCAACAACGGCGCAACACTGGAGAAATTTGCAGGCTCTCTGGGCCAGCTAATCCAGCAGGAGTACCACATCGGTGAGGAGTATTACCGGGGCGACGTGAAGCGCGGCCTGCGCAACAGCGACGGCACCGGCGTTCTGGCAGGCGTGTCCAAGGTGGGCAGCGTGCAGGGCTACTTCATCCAGGACGGCCAGCGCATCCCCAAGCCCGGCCAGCTGTATTACCGCGGCATCGAGCTGAACGAGATCGTGGAAGCCCACCGCAAGGCCAACACCTTCGGCTATGAGGAGGTGGCCTATCTGCTGCTGCTGGGCTATCTGCCCTCCAAGACGGAGCTGCAATACTTCAACGAGATCATGAAGCGGGCCAGAAAGCTGCCCGACGGCTTTACCGAGGACATGATCATGCGCCATCCCAGCCGGAACATCATGAACAAGCTGGCCCGCAGCGTGCTGGCGCTGTATTCCTACGACGACAATCCCGACGACACGTCGGTGGAAAATATGCTGCTGCAATCCATCAAGCTGGTGGGCTGCTTCCCCTCCATCGTGGCCAACGCCTACGCGGTGAAGCGCCATTACTTTCAGGGTGACTCCCTGCACATCCACTTCCCGGAGGATGAACTGTCCACGGCGGAGAACTTCCTGCGGATGATCCGCCCCAACAAGCAGTACACTGAGGAGGAGGCACATCTGCTGGACATGATGCTGATGGTCCACGCCGAGCACGGCGGCGGCAACAACTCCACCTTCGTCTGCCGCGCCATGTCCTCCAGCGGCACGGATACTTACAGTGCCATTGCCGGCGCGGTCGGCTCCCTGAAGGGCCCGCTGCACGGCGGCGCCAACGCCAAGGTCATGGAGATGTTCCAGTACGTCAAGGAGAACGTCGATCCTCACGATGACGGCTCCATCAGGGACTATCTGAACAAGCTGCTGGACGGCGAGGCCGGTGACAAGTCCGGCAAGATCTACGGTCTGGGCCACGCGGTATACACCATCTCCGATCCCCGCGCGGTGCTGCTGAAGAAGTACGCCCAGCACATGGCGGAAATCAAGGGCTACGCCGAGGACTTCGCCCTGCTGCAGAAGGTGGAAGAGCTGGGCATCCCCCTGGTACAGGAGCGCCGCCACAGCGACACGCCCATGTGCGCCAACGTGGATATGTACTCCGGTCTGGTATACACCATGCTGGGCATCCCGGAGGATGTGTTCACGCCGCTGTTCGCTTCGGCCCGTATCGCGGGCTGGTGCGCCAACCGCATCGAGGAAGTGGTGACCTGCCACCGGATCATGCGTCCCGCCTACCGCGCCGTGACCATCAAGGATCACTATGTCCCCATGGAGCAGCGCACAGCGAAGCTGATCATGCCCGCAGAATAACGAACATATACACAGGGAAGGCCCCGTCGCACGACGGGGCCTTCCCTTTTCTTACATTATTCCACAGTGACGGATTTGGCCAGATTGCGGGGCTTGTCGATGTCGCAGCCGCGCTCCAGCGCGATGTAATAGGCCAGCAGCTGCAGGGGCACCACGCCCAGCTGCGGCAGCAGCATGGCCTCCGTTTCCGGAACGGTCAGCACATTCTCCACCCGGCTGTGCATCTGGGACGCACCGGTCTCGGTGGTCAGGGCCAGCACATTGGCGCCGCGGGCCTGCACCTCCACCACGTTGCTCATGGCCTTGTCGAACAGCGGCATATAGGTGGCGGCGGCGATCACCGGCGTCCCCTCCTCGATCAGGGAGATAGTGCCGTGCTTCAGCTCGCCGGAGGCGTAAGCCTCGGAGTGGATGTAGGAGATCTCCTTCAGCTTCAGGCTGCCCTCCAGTGACAGGGCGTAGTCCAGGTTGCGGCCGATGAAGAACACCTGCTCATGGGGCGCCAGCAGCTTTGCCGCCTGCCGGATGGGGTCTATGTCGGTCAGGACAGTCTCCATCTGGGCGGGCAGCGCCTGGATGCCCTGCACCATGGCGGTATAGGTCTCATAGTCCACCGTACCCATGATGTCACCGAAATACAGTCCCAGCAGGTTCAGCACCACCATCTGGGTGCTGTACGCCTTGGTGGTGGCCACGGCGATCTCCGGCCCGGCCCAGGTATAGAGCACGTCGTCGGACTCGCGGGCGATGGAGGAGCCCACCACATTGACGATGGACAATATCCGCGCGCCCCGTTTTTTGGCCTCCCGCAGGGCGGCCATGGAGTCCAGCGTCTCGCCGGACTGGCTGATGACGATAACAAGATCGCCCTCTCCCACGATGGGGTCGCTGTACCGGAATTCGGAGGCAAGGCACACCTCTACCGGACGGCGCAGCAGCCGCTCCAGATTGTACTTGCCCACCATGCCCACATGGTAGCTGGAGCCGCATGCCACGATGCAGATGCGGCCGATCTCCCGGATCTGCCGGTCGGTCATGGTCAGGTCGCTGAGCACCACGCGGCCATCCTGGATGCGGCCGGTGATGGCCTTGGCGATGGCGGTGGGCTGCTCGAAGATCTCCTTCAGCATGAAGTGGTCATAGCCGCCCTTTTCCGCCGCGTCCACGTCCCAGTCGATATGATGATGCTCCTTTTCGATGGGACGGCGGCGCTCGTCATAGATGCGGATGCCGGCGGCGGTGACGATGGCCATCTCGCCGTCATCCATATACACGATGTCGCGGGTATGGCGCAGCAGGGCCGTCACATCGGAGGCGATGAAGTTCTCCCCCTCGCCGTAGCCCAGCAGCAGCGGCGCGTCCTTCCGGGCGGCGATCAGGCGATCCGGCGCGTCGGCGCACAGGATGCCCAGCGCGTAAGCGCCCTCCACCGCCGACAGCATACTGGTGACGGCCTCGAACACGTCGCGGCTTTCGCGGTAATACCAGTCCAGCAGCTGAGCCACCACCTCCGTATCCGTTTCGGAGCGGAAGGTATAGCCCTTTTCGATCAGTTTCTTCTTCAGGATCGCGTAGTTTTCAATGATCCCGTTGTGCACCACCGCGAACAGGCCGCTTTCGCTGACCTGAGGGTGGGCGTTTACGTCGTTAGGCTCGCCGTGGGTGGCCCAGCGGGTATGGCCGACGCCGGTCGTACCGGGCAGGGCCGTGCCCTCCCCCGTCAGGTCGGCCAGCGCCTGCAAGCGGCCCTTGGCCTTGCGCACCGCCAGGCCCTCCGGACCGCACACGGCCACGCCGGAGGAGTCATAGCCCCGGTATTCCAGCCGGCGCAGTCCCTCCAGCAGCAGCGGCGCCGCCTGCTGGGTGCCCACATAGCCTACGATTCCACACATAATGTCGTACCTCCTGATATAATGATATCAAAAGGACAAACGCGCAGTGATCTGTCATTTTCTTCTCCGGCGGCAGCGGCTTTGTTTTGCGGTCGCCCGCATATTTGTCCGCGGCCTGACGTACCCGGAGGCGGTACGGGAGAGCACCCGCCGAATGCTTCGATACTCTCTCCCCCTCGTCGTCCTGCCTTGCGGCAGGCGCATGGCGCTTGTGTCGGGTTCAATGTTTTCCCGATGTTCTCCTTTCTCTCTGCGCTGGGGGCTTTGCCCCCTTATCTACTATATATAAAATCGGCCACGGGTGTGACCGGTTTTATCGCGGTTGGCAATATTTTTTGAAAAAACGTCCATACTCCATGAAAAGGAGTTGATATTGATGATCACCGCGTTTTTCCGCACGGTGCTGCTGTACGGCCTCCTGATCGTGGGCCTGCGGCTGACCGGCAAGCGGCAGATCGGGCAGCTGGAGCCCATCGAATTTGTGCTGATGATGCTGCTGAGCGATCTGGCATCCGTTCCCATGCAGGACTTCGGCCTGCCCCTTTTGCAGGGCGTGATCCCCATCGCCACGCTGCTGGCCCTCAGCACCCTTCTCAGCGGCATCAGCATGCTGAGCGTCCGGTTCCGCTCGCTGGTGTGCGGCGAGCCGACCCTTATCATCCGGGAGGGCGTTTTGCAGCAGGCCGCCATGAAGCGCAGCCGCCTGACGCTGGACGAGGTATTGGAGGAGCTGCGGGTGCAGGGCGTCTCGTCGCTGGACGAGGTGAAATACGCCGTGCTGGAGACCAGCGGACAGCTGAGCGTGCTGCTGCGCGCCGACGTGCAGCCCGCCACACCCAAGCAGATGGGGCTGAAGGTAGATGACGATGTGTTCCTGCCGGTCATTATCATCGACAACGGACGGCTGATGGGAAAGAACATGGAAAAGATGGGGCTGGATGAAAAATGGCTGCAAAAGCAGCTGAAGGCCCACAGGGCGCACCGGGTGCAGGACGTGTTCCTCATGACTGTTGACCGCAGCGGCACCGTGGTGCTGGCCAAGAAGGAGGCGGTGAAATGAAGGCGCTTCGTGCCGCGATCCTTGTGCTGGTGCTGCTGATGGCGGCCAGCCTTGTCAACAGCGCCTATCTCACCGCCCGGTGCGGCCACTGGACGGCGCAGCTGGATACCGTTACCGCCGCCGCCGAGGGCGGCGACTGGGACACCGCGGCGCGGGTGATGGCTGCCCTCTGGGCGGACTGGCAGAAAAAGCAGAGCTATCTCCACATCACGCTGATGCATGAGGAGATCAACGAAGCCGACACCCTGCTGCACCAGTGTGTGCTGTTTGTGGACGCGCAGGACAACGGCTCCCTCTCCGACGCAGCGGTGCAGCTGGCGCTGCAATTCGACCGTCTGGCGGAGATGGAGCAGCTGAGTATCAAAAACGTGCTGTAAGGGACATTTTAATAGAGCGCACCAAAGGCTCCCCTTGTTGCAAGGGGAGCTGTCGGCGAAGCCGACTGAGGGGATAAAACGATGATCGACAATCCCTCCGTCAACGCTTCGCGTTGCCACCTCCCTTTACACAAGGGAGGCTTTGGATTTTGTGCCAGAAGCCTTACTTCTCGCTGAGCAGCTTGTTCAGCTCCGACATGAAGGTGTTGATGTCCTTGAACTGACGGTAGACGCTGGCGAAGCGGACGTAGGCCACCTCGTCGGCGGCTTTCAGCTTCTCCATGACCTTCTCGCCGATGACCTCGGTGCTGGTCTCGCGCTCCAGCGAGTTCTGCAGCTCCTGCTCGATCTCGCTGGCCATGCGCTCCATGTCCGCCACGGGAACCGGGCGCTTTTCGCAGGAGCGCTGGATGCCCCGCAGGATCTTGTTCCGGTCGAAGCTCTGGCGGCTGCCATCCTTCTTGATGACCACCATGGGCAGGCTTTCCACCGTTTCATAGGTGGTAAAGCGCTTTTCGCACTTGAGGCACTCGCGGCGGCGGCGGATGCTGCTGCCCTCGTCAGCGGGGCGGGAATCCACCACCTTGCTCTCTTTATATCCGCAATAGGGGCATTTCATATCTCTGTGACCCTCCCATATTCCGGCGAACGGAGCCGCCGGTTATTCAACACACAATAATCACAATAATTATACCATAGCCACACAAGATATGGTAGTGTTTTTTTGCGTTTTTTCGTTTTTTGCACCACCGGGCGGGGACGGGCATAGGATGATGCAGGACAGAAGCGAATGACGCCGGAGGATGTATAATCCGGCGGCGGGCGGGGGACAATGGAAGTGGCCTGATACATTGGGTACTTCCTACGGGGCCGCTTCTTACCGGCGGCCACGATACGATGCGGAGAGTGAACTTTGTGGATACAACTGTCAAACGCGGAGAGATCTATTACGCCGACCTCAGCCCGGTGGTGGGCAGCGAGCAGGGCGGCGTGCGGCCTGTTCTCATCGTACAGAATGATACCGGCAACCGCCACAGCCCCACGGTGATCGCGGCAGCCATCACCTCGCAGATGGGCAAGGCCAAGCTGCCCACACATATCGAGCTGCAGGCCATGCGTTATGGTCTGCCCAAAGAGTCGGTGATCCTGCTGGAGCAGGTGCGCACGCTGGATAAGCAGCGGCTGCGCCAGCGGATGGGCCAGGTGGACAGCGACGTGATGGAAAAGGTGGACGCCGCCATCGCCGTCAGCTTCGGACTGCCGCAGCCGCGGCTGGTATGAAAAAAGGCCTGCATTCGTCGGATGCAGGCCTTTTTTCAGTGAAGAGATAAAAGTGAAGCGTGAAAAGATGCGGTGTGCCGCTGCGCGGCATGAATATCAATAAGCGGCGGCCTGAGGGCAGGCCGCCCTACGCACGACCACCGACAGACCATCCGTAGGGCGGGGTGCCCTCACCCCGCCGCGGATCGCACAGAGACTTCTTGCATGCGGGCCGTCGAGGACGCCGGCCCCTACGGAATTCTATCGGTGGCTTATGTGTATGGGTGATGACCCGTATTGCTCACATCCGCAGGAGGAGCTCTTTTTCCACCACTTTGCCGTTTTGCAGGTACACGCGGGGAACCCGCTTGCTGACGGCGCAGGTCAGCTCATAGGGAATGGTGCCCGCCAGCGCCGCCAGATCATCCACGCGGGCGCGGCGGCCGAACACCTCCACCTCGTCCCCCACCTGCACGCCGGGCAGCTCCGTCAGGTCGATCATGGACATATCCATGCAGATGCGGCCCCGCTGAGGTGCCGGGCCGTCCGCCGTCATCATGGCGCAGCGGTCGGACAGCACGCGGAAAAAGCCGTCGGCATAGCCGTAGGGCACCACGCCCATGCGGGTGGTGCGGGGCGTGGTATATAGCCGTCCGTAGCTGATGTCCACGCCGGTGGCATAGGTCTTGATGGTACTGACGGTGGTCTTGAGGGTCATGACCGGCACAAGGCCCAGCTCCTTTGCCGCCCCGGTGCAGCCGTACAGCAGGATGCCGGGACGCACCATATCCAGATACGTCTCCGGCCACGCGGCCACCGCGCCGGAGTTGGCGCAGTGGCGGATGGCAAAGGGCTTGCCCAGCCGCCGCTCCACGGCGGCGATGACACGGCGGAACAGATCAAACTGGGCCTGCGTGTAGGCGCGGCTGTCCGCATCCGGCTCGTCGGCCACGGCGAAGTGGGTAAAGATACCCTCCGCCTCCAGTCCCGGCGCGGTGCAGGCCTGGCAGATGCCCTCCACACCGGTCTCAAACATATCGCCGCCGCACAGGTAGCCCAGACGGGACATGCCGGTGTCCACCTTGATATGCACCTTCAGCGTGCCACCGCATTTGACGGCTTCGGCGCTGTACTCCTCCGCCTTGGCGGCGCAGGTCACTGCCTGGGTGATATGCAGGTCGATGAGGTTCTTCACCTGCTCACGGGGCGTGTGTCCCAGGATCAGGATGGGCATGGCGATGCCGTTGTGGCGCAGCTCCATGGCCTCGTCGATGCTGGATACCGCCAGATAGTCCGCACCCAGCTTCTCCAGCACGCGGGACACCTGTACGGCGCCGTGGCCGTAGCCGTCCGCCTTCACCACCCCCAGAAATTTCACATCGGGGCCAATGTGGGCGCGCAGGGTCTTATAGTTGTGGGCCAGCGCGTCAAGGTCGATCTCGGCCCATGTTCTCCGCAGTGTAGATTCCATATGTGTTTCCTCCTTATCGATGGCAAGGTCAATTCTCTTTTTCGTTCAATGTACAGGAGAAGGACAGCAGCTTCACCGACACCAGCACCGTGCCGTCGGCGGAAAACTCCGCGTAGCGGGGCAGCAGCGTCTCCGCGTCCACCCAGGCGGTGCAGGTGACCGCCGTGCCCGCGGCGGTGGTGTCCAGCGTCAGACGATAGCAGTCCGTGTCCTCCAGCGTCTCGCGGCCCTCCTCCAGCAGATAGCCGCTGCCGATGGTATGCAGCAGGAAGGGCAGGCTGTTGACCGGCCCCACGTCCTCGCTCCGGCCTGCCGACAGTACCGCGCCGTCGTAGATCACGGCGACGCCGTCCTCCCCGATGGTGGCGGTGACACCCTTGACGGTTTCCGGCGCCGTCACCGTGACGGTGGACTTCTGCGGCGCAAAGTCGCATTGCAGGGTAAAGGTACGATCCTCCTGGGGCATGTGAAAAATGACTTCCGCCTCCATCTGGGCGGCGGCGATGCGGCTGTACTGCTCCTGGATATCAGCCGCGGCGCTGCTTTTTTTGCCGCAGCCGCCGCACAGCGGCAGCAGCAGGCACAGCAGCAGGACAACGATGCGTTTCATGGTATCTCCCTCCGAATATAAGCTCGGAAGGCTTTCCAATCATCCCTGTTCTATTTCTTGGAAGGCATGGGGCAGCTCCGCCAGCAGGTCGGCAGGCGACATGCCCCGCTCCCCCAGCCGGGCGGCGGTACGGTCACCGGCAAGGCCATGGCAGAACACAGCGGCGCAGCAGGCGTCAAACGGCTCCATACCCTGCCCCAGCAGGCTCACCACCATGCCGGAGAGGATATCGCCGCTGCCGCCCTTTGCCATGCCGCTGTTGCCGGTGGTGTTCACCGCCAGACGGCCATCCGGCGCGACCACCACGGTGCGGTGACCCTTCAGGATCAGGTACACGCCCCACCGGGCGGCATAGGCCCGTGCGCCGCTCTCACGGCCGCGGCTCAGGTCGCCGCCGGCGCGGAAGAACTCCCCCTCGTGGGGCGTCATCACCGTGACCAGCCCCTGACGGCGCTTCATCTCATATATACGCTCCTCGAAGGCGTTTATGCCGTCGGCGTCCAGCACCAGCGGCTTTTCCACATCCAGCAGCTTCCGGGTCAGAGCGTCGCTTTCGTCGCTGCGGCCCAGGCCGCAGCCGATCAGCACCGCGTCACACCCGGCAATGCGCTCCCGGACGGTCTCCTCCGCCGCCAGCGCCAGCTTCCCCTGTTGGGACGGCAGTGGAAAGGGCATGGCGCTCTGGCATTTCACCGCCGTGATGGGCCAGATATCCTCCGGCACGCCCAGGTACACAAGTCCGCTGCCGCTGCGGACGGCAGCGGAGGCTGCCAGCACCGGCGCGCCGGTATAGCCCACCGCGCCGCACAGGCAGTACACCTTGCCGAAGGTGCCCTTGTGGCCCTCCGGATCCCGGTGGGGCAGGATGCTTTTCACATAGGCGCGGGTGATCTCCATGGCGGTACTCCTTTTTGGGAAGATTTGTCTCATTATACCACTATTGTCAAGAGAAACGTTGTACTGTCAGGAAAAATTTTTGCAATTTTCCTATTGCCTTTCCCAAATGTTTGTGATATAAGTAGTAAGTAATTTAACAGAAATGCCATGAAGGAGAAGTTCCACAACGGGAACACGGCTCCAAGAGAGGGATGGTCACCGGCTGAAAGCCGTCCCGGGTCGTGATGTGGTGTTCGCTCCGGAGCTGCCGCGAGGAAATGCGCGGACGGGTCGTCCTCCGTTAACGGGAAAACGAGTGCGCGGGCTGTGTCCGCGAAGCTGGGTGGTACCACGGAAGTTTTGCCTTTCGTCCCTGTCTGACTGGGATGAGGGGCGTTTTTTTATGCCAGCTTATCCCCCCGATACCATGGTTCATTTAAGTTAAACTATCCGACAAAAGGAGGATCTTACATGAAAGAGAAACTGGAACAGCTTCTGGCTGAGGGCAAGGCCAAGATCGAGGCCGTCCGCACTGAGCCGGAGCTGCAGGAGGTCAAGGCGCTGCTGCTGGGCAAGCAGGGCAAGCTGACCGAGCTGCTGAAGGAGCTGCCCAAGCTGGACGTTTCCCTGCGTCCCGAGATGGGCAAGGCCGTGAACCAGGCCAAGGCCCAGCTGACCGAGCTGCTGGACGAGCGCCGCAATGAGCTGAAGATGAAGGCATCGGAGGTGGATCCCGACTTCGACATCTCCGTGCCGGGCATTCTGCCCTCCGGCGGCGGCCTGCACCCCATCACCCAGATGTGCTATGACCTGAACGACGCCTTCCGCTCCATGGGCTTTGAGATCTTCGAGGAGGACGACATCACCAGCGAGCTGTACGGCTTCGACAACCTGAACTTCCCTCCCAACCATCCCGCCCGCGAGAGCATGGATACCTATTGGCTGGAGGGCCACGACAAGGGCGAGTGCTGGGACAAGCTGTGCCTGCGGCCCCACCTTACCGGCGGCTCCGTCCGCTATCTCCAGACCCACAAGGCCCCCTACCGCTTCGTGTATCCCGGCAAGGTGTACCGCAACGAGACCACCGACGCCCGCCACGAGCGCGCCTTCTTCCAGTATGAGGCCCTGATCGTGGACAAGGATTTCACCTTCTCCTCCGGCAAGGTGATGATCAAGAGCATCCTCAGCAAGGTGTTCGGCCGGGACGTTCCGGTGCGTATGCGCGCCGGCTTCTTCCCCTTCGTGGAGCCGGGCTTTGAGATCGACATGGGCTGCCTGGTGTGCGGCGGCAAGGGCTGCAGCGTATGCAAGCATGTTGGCTGGATCGAGGTCATGCCCGGCGGCACCCCCCACCCCAACGTATTGAAGGCGGCCGGTCTCGATCCCGACGAATACACCGGCTTCTATGTCAACATCGGCTTGGACCGTCTGGTCATGATGCGCTACGGCGTGGACGATGTGCGTCTGTTCCACAGCGCTGACCTGCGGTTCCTGAATCAGTTCCGCTAAGGGAGGGCAAGAGACATGAAAGTATCACTGAACTGGATCAAGGATTACGTCGACCTGCCGGCGGATATGGATCTGAAGCGTCTGGCCTATGACCTGACCATGTCCACCGTGGAGGTGGAGGACACCATCGAGCTGGCGAAACAGTTCGACAACATGGTGGTGGGCCAGATCAAGACCATCGAGCAGCACCCCAACGCCGACAAGCTGAAGGTCTGCAAGACCGACATTGGCGGCGAGATAAAGGACATCGTCTGCGGCGGCAGCAACCTGACCGAGGGCATGAAGGTGGCCGTGGCCCTGCCCGGCGCCATGTGCAAGTGGCACGGCGAGGGCGAGCCGGTGGAGATCAAGAAGAGCAAGCTCCGCGGCGTCGAGAGCTACGGCATGATCTGCGGCGCGGTGGAGATCGGCCTTTCCGATCTGTTCCCCACCAAGGAGGAGGCTCACATTCTCGACCTGAGCGAGTTTGACGCACCTGCCGGTACGCCGCTGGCCGACGCGCTGGATCTGAACGATATCATTCTGGAGATCGACAACAAGTCCATGACCAACCGCCCCGACCTGTGGGGCCATTACGGCATCGCCCGGGAGCTGGCGGCGCTGTATCACCTGCCGCTGAAGCCCATCGTCCCCTACAAGAGCGATGTGGGACAGGGCAGCCTGACCGTCACCGTGGAGGACACGGAGCGCTGCCCCCGGTATGTGGCCGCCTCCATTGAGAATCTGTATGTGAAGCCCTCTACCTATCAGATGCAGAGCCGCATCTGGAAGGTGGGCATGCGTCCCATCAACGCGCTGGTGGACGTGACCAACTACGTCATGCTGGCCACCGGTCAGCCCACCCACGCCTTCGACTCCGACCACATCGCGGGCCACATCATCGTCCGCCGCGCCGCCGAGGGTGAAAAGCTGCTGCTGCTGAACGGCAAGGAGCTGCCTCTGAGCACCGACGATCTGGTGATCGCAGATGACGCGGGTGCCGTGGGTCTGGCAGGCGTCATGGGCGGTGCCAAAGACTCCATCCTGCCGGAGACCAGCCGGGTCATTCTGGAGGTGGCCAACTTCGACGCCAAGGGCATCCGCCGCACCGCCCTGCGGTACGACAACCGCACCGAGGCTTCCGCCCGCTATGAAAAGGCCATCGACCCCGAGCGCTGCGACCAGGCGCTGGCCATGTCCATGGAGCTGTTCGGCCAGCTGTATCCCGAGATGAAGGTCACCGGCCTGTCCGACCTGTACCCCCAGCATCTGAAGCAGGCGGAGATCGACGTGACTCTCAGCTGGCTGGAGCGCCGCCTGGGCAAGTCCCTGACCCCCGACGACGTGAAGAAGAAGATGGAGCTGCTGGGTTATCAGGTGTCCTTCGACGGCGACAATATGCATGTGGTGGTGCCCACCTGGCGCTCCACCGGCGACGTCAGCATCAAGGCCGACATCATGGAGGAAGTGGCCCGCATGTACGGCTATGAGAACTTCGAGGCCGCGCCCATCACCACCTCCTTCGACGGCGCCATCAACCAGCTGGACAAGGATCTGGAGCGGAAGATCAAGGAGTATCTGTCCTTCCGCTGCGGCATGCAGGAGATCTTCACCTATCCCTGGATGGACGAGCTGTATGTCAACGCCGTGCTGCAGAGCACCGACGGCATTCTGTCCCTGTCCACGCCTCCCTCCCCCGCCGAGCGGTTCGTCCGCTCCTCCCTGCTGCCCAACCTGTGCAAGGCCGTGGTGAAGAACGAGCGCTATTTCGACGAGTTCAACATCTACGAGACCGCCCAGGTATTCCGGGATGAGAACTATACCACCCCCTACGATCCCCGCGAGAAGCTGCCCTCCCAGCGCAAGCATGTGGCAGGCGCCTTCGTCTGCGGCGGCAAGGACGTGACCACACTGTTCCGCAAGGCCAAGGGCGTGCTGGAAATGATGCCCCGCTACACCCACATGGAGGGCTTCACCTTCAAGCAGGTGGAAAAGCCTGTGTGGGCCGACAATGTGGTATGGCTGAACGTCTATCTGGGCGAGGAGCGCATCGGTGATCTGGCCCTGCTCAGCAAGAAGGTGTCCATGGAATGCGGCATCAAGAACCTGAACGTGATGCTCTTCGAGCTGGATCAGGACTGCATGAAGCCCTTCCGCTCCCGCACCAACAGCTTCACCCATCTGCCGGAGTACCCCATGACGGAGTACGACATCTCCGTGCTGCTGCCCGGCGAGGTGAAATGGGAGGACGTGGCCCAGACCATCCGCGGCGTCAAGAGTGAGCTGTTCCACGGTGCGCAGTTCGTGGACGAGTACCGCGGCAAGCAGGTGCCCGACGGCAAGAAGTCCGTCACCGTCCGTCTGGCCATCGGCTCCAAAGAAAAGACCCTGACCTCCGCCGAGATCGAGGAGGTCGCCAATGGCGTCATCAATAAGCTGGTGAAGCGCTTCGGCGCGGAGCTGCGCTCCAAGTAAGACCACAAACCATAAAAAAAGCTGTGTCCCGCGGGACACAGCTTTTTTATGGTTTTACCGGGTGACCACCTCACGGCCGTCCGACCAGACGGACACGATGTTGTGGCGATGGGTCATGTAGATGATCCGCTCGAAGCGCTCCTCCACGCTGAGGGGATGGCTGGCCTCCGGGAAATCATCATCGTCCACCACGATGGCGTGGAGCTTATCGCCCACGGCGAAGCCCTCGCCCGCGCCGAAATACTTATGTCCGGCGGTGGTGCCCAGATAGTAGCCCTCCCCCACCGTTAGGAAATCGGTGTGCCAGTCGTCGCTGATGCGGCGCACCTTGGAGGTGCGGATGGAGGTGGCGATGACCTTATACATGGGCAGCTGCGCGCCGCCGGCAATGTCGCTGCCCAGCGTGACCCAGATGCCCTCATCCAGCATCCGCCGCACCGGACACACGCCGGAGCAGATGTTCACGTTGGAGTCGCCGCAGTGGACCACCACCACATTGGCGTCCTTGATGGCCTTGCGCTCCACCTCGTCGGAATGGACGCAGTGGGCCATCAGGGTGTGATCCTTCCACAGGCCGTACTTGTCATAGGTCTCCCAGTAACGCTTGCACTCCGGATGCAGCTCCTGCACCCACTGGATCTCGCCCATGCTCTCGGACAAATGAGACTGGACGTACAGGCCCTTTTCCTGGGCGATGCGGCCCAGCGCCGCCATCAGCTCGTCGGTGCAGCTGGGGGTAAAGCGGGGCGTAAGGATGGGCTTCACATGCTCGAACCGGCAGCCCTCCAGCCAGCGCAGCGTCTCCCGGACAGACTCCTCGGTGGTCTCCTGCAGGACGCCGGGCAGGCCGTTGCGATCCATATTCACCTTGCCCACATAGCCGGTGACTCCCGCCTTTTCCAGCTCCTCCATCAGCACCCATGTAGCCTCGGTATGCAGGGAGGAGAACATGGCCACGCGGGTGGTGCCGTTGGTGATCAGGTCGCTGGCCAGGCGCCGATAGGTGCGGCGGGCGTAGTCCAGATCGGCAAAGCGGGACTCGGTGGGGAAGGTGTAGGTATTCAGCCAGTCCAGCAGCGGCAGATCCATGCCCATGCCCAGCATGGGATACTGGGGCGCGTGGAGGTGCATGTCGGCAAAGGACTGCATGATCAGCTTGTCGCCGTAGTCCCGCAGCGGGGCGTGGGCATAGCAGTCCGGCAGGGTGTGGTAGACCCCGGCGATCACGCCGTCCTCCAGCACCAGAAAGCCGTTTTCCGTGATGTCCATCCGGCCCAGCGCCGGAGCGTGAACGATATGGCCCTTCAAGACCTGTGTCATGGAACGATCCCTCTTTTCAGGCAAAATAAAATGAGCGCCCCGCCGCCCATTGCGGCAAAGCACCCATAGTGGCGTCACCGGTGACGCCGTAGAAACGCCGTACCCCGTCGCGGCACGGCTATATGAGTTTTCTTATATACGGGTTTATGATAGCACACGCGGCGGTATTTTGCAAGGGGGAGTTTTTGTAAGGTGTGTAAGGGGTGTTTCGCGCACGGAAGCGCGAAACGCTTCCTGTCATAAATCCTCCCACAAATCGCATATACTTGTCCGAGGTGATGGAGAGATGAAGCAATGGCTCAGGCGGGGTCTGGCACTGGTGCTGGCGGCGCTGACACTGGTGACGGTGGCCGCCGCGTCGGACGGCAGCGAAACACGCGGCAGCAGCGCCGCCAGATGGCTGCTGCAATGGTCGCTGGGCGACTGGCTGCCGGCGGACGGTCTGTCGCTGCCCGCCATGCTGGCGCTGTACCAGTCCCCCACGCTGCTGGCGGCCCATACAGATATCTCCGCCGCCACGCAGGAGGAACCGGAAGCACCGCAGGAGCCGGAACCGCAGGAAGCGGACACGCCTGCCGCCAGCGCACCCTTGCCGGTGACGCCCCGGACAGCGCTGGCCTTTCAGGACAACGGCGTCCCCTCCCAGACGGTGAACATCACCAATAAAGCGGGCTATACCGTGGTGCGGGGCATCTGCATCAAAAACGGCTCCAATAAGACGCTGGACGCCGCCGCGCTGGCGGAGGAGGGCTTTGCCGCCCACCTGACGGACGAATCGCCCCAGGTGCTGATCCTCCATACCCACGGCAGCGAGGCCTATACCATGCCCGCCGGGCAGGACTATGTCTCCACCGGCACCTGCCGCACCAGCGACACCAACAAGAACGTGGTGCGGGTGGGGGACGAGATTGCGTCGGTGCTGTCGGGCTACGGCATCTCCGTGCTCCATGACCGGACGCTGTACGACGATCCCCTGTACGAGGGGGCCTACGGCCGGTCGGTAGAGGGCATCGAGGCGTATCTGGAGAAATATCCCTCCATCTCCTTCATTCTGGACATCCACCGGGACGCGGTGGAGGACGCCCAGCACCGGCAGTATAAGCTGATCTCCCTGGAGGATCCCAACGCCGCCCAGCTGAGCTTCATCATGGGCAGCAATCACGACGGCTGGCAGGAGAACCTGAAGCTGGCGGTGGCGGTGTCCGAAGCCATCACGTCGGACTATCCCACGGTGATGCGGCCCATCACGCTGCGGAACTCCAACTATAACCAGCACAAGTCTCTCGGCTCCATGCTGGTGGAGGTGGGCGCGGCGGGCAATTCGCTGGACGAGGCCCTCAACAGCGCCCGCATCTTTGCCGATGGCTTCGCCAAGGTGCTGCTGAACACAAAGGCGCAATGAAAGAGCAAAGCCCTGACCCGATGGGTCAGGGCTTTGCGTATTTCTGTCAGTCGATGGGGCGGGCCAGCTCCACCTCGTCCTCGTCGCCGCGGCCGGTCTCGGTAAAGCCCATGCGCCGGTACAGCTCATAGGCCACGCGGTTCTCCGGGGCGCAGGTGATCAGCGTCGTTTCCGACGGACCAAAGGGCTTTTCCGCGATATAAGCCAGCGCCTGCTCTGTGGCGGCACGGCCATAGCCCCTGCCCTGGCAGCGGCGGTCGATCATCAGGTGCCAGATGTTATAGGTACATTCATCATCATCGTAGATCACCATGACGTAGCCCACCATGGTATCCCCGTCGTAAATGCCGAAGGGGGTGCACTGATCCCGGTAGACATAGGCCTGTGCCAGACTGCGGATGGGGTGGGAGACGAATTTGTCCTGTCCCTCGCCCAGCTCCAGATTAAAGCAGGTGATAAAGTTGTTCTGATCGATCGGTTTCAAAGTTATGTTGTTCATTCAAATTCCTCCAAAGTTGTGTGTTAATCGGGACAAAATATTTCTTCATCATAATGAACAACCCCTTTCGTGTTGAAAAATATCTATCAGAACGCGGCAGACGCCGCGGGATGGGTCCTTTACCGGTTGCGCTTGGCCATGGCGGAGATCAGGGGGAACTTGCCCATGATATACTCATAGCTTCCCCGGCCATGGGGCAGCATGCAGGCCGAGCAGTCCTTCACGCCGTTTTCCAGCCACTTGAAATTGCCGCCGCAGCGGCTGCCCAGGGCGTACAGCGGGCAGTAGCAGAACAGGCAGTTGAAATCCTCCGAATGGTTGGTAGCGTGGCAAGGGAAAAACTCGCACTCCTTGTGCTGCATAAAGGAATAGCGGCACTCGCTGGGCTTCTTGTCAAATACGCTGTTGCTCATTCTACCGTCACCACACCTTCCTCGCCCACCGTCACCTGCATGCCGGTCTTGACGTATTCCAGAAATTCCTCGCCCAGACTGTCCACCACAGGCATCTTGCCGTCGGTCCACACGTCGCCCAGGATCGCGCCGCTGGCGGCCAGCGAGTCGATGGGCATGGAGAACAGCATGCAGGCGGGCTGCTTGCCCAGCGCGCAGGCGGTGAACAGTACCATGCCGCCGGTGGTGGAGCCAATGGTCATGGGCAGGCACAGGGCCTTGCCCAGCATGGGCTTTTTATAAAGGTCGGCGTTGTTCTGGTCGCCGCACTTCACCTTCTTGTCGCCGAACATCAGCGCCATCTGATAGCTGGCCAGGGTATTGAAGCCGCCATGGCTCACCAGCGCTTCCGCCCGGCAGGTGCCCGGCACCACGACGCGGCCCTTGAATTCCTTCATATCAGTCGGCCTCCCTTCCGGTGATGATGGCCAGGATCTCCCGCTCGGTATAGTACCGGGCGCTGGTATAGGTGCGCAGCTTGTTGGAGGAGGTAATGACCGCCTTCTTCTTGCACAGCGGATTATTCATATACATCAGCGGACAGATATAGCTGACCACCACGCCCATGTTGTGCAGCCGCGCCGCGTAGACGGTGTCCTGCTCGAAGGCCCTGATCACAGCGGGGGCGGCGGTGAACACCGTGGGAACGGCCACCTTGTCCCGGCCGTTCAGCCGCAGGTTCTGCTCCACCGCGTCCGTCCAGTCGTGAAGCTGCTTCAGGGACATGTGGGGACAGCCCACGAAGCACAGCTCCGGCTTGGCGTTGGGATTCTTCCACATGACGGGATAGCTGTCCTTCACCCGCTGAAGCTCCGCGTCGTCGATGACGTAGACCCTGGCGTTCTCCGCGATCAGGCTCTCGCCCTGCTCCTTTGCCTCAGGGGTCAGTCCGGCGATGTGGTACAGGCCCACCGCGCCGTTGGAGGCGGTGGCCGCGCCGAAGTCCTTCAGATACGTTTTCGCGCCGTCGTCCAGCTCAGTGCCCAGCCAGGTGTTCATGCCCTTGATATAGGGTACCTCCTCCATGACCTTCATGCCGATGGCGCTGCCCAGCAGCTGCGGCTCGGGACAGGCGGTGCAGCGCACCTCCACCACCCATGTGGCCTTGCGGCCCGCGTCGGTCAGCAGGCCGAACTCCGGCACAAAGCCCGCGATGCTGCCCATCAGCTCCAGAATACCGGAGTTGCGGTTGCACCGTGCGCCCAGCACGGAATTGGCGTACACCACGGCGGAGGATTCCGCCCAGGTCAGCACATCGCCCTTTTGGGGGACGTTGCCCACCTCGTCCATATAGCAGGTGCAGGTATAGGCGTCGTCACTGACGATGCCCAGCTTGCGCAGCTGCTGCTCATACCGCTCCTGCTGGGTATACATGATCTTCTTGAACACCACGTCCTCCAGAAGGCCGGAGGGGACATTTTCGTCCAGCGGGCGGGGATCGGCGGTAAAGCGCTGGCCGTCGGTCAGTCCGGCGTCGATCAGCTGGTCGTAAAGGTCGTACACCGGCTTCATCACGTCAAGGCCGAAGCTGATGACCGTGTGGCCGTACTGGCTGGTGACAGGCACCATCCGCTCCGCGCCGAAGGCGTCGCCGTACATGACCAGCGTTTTGACCACCTTGGCCATGACCTCGCCCTTTTCACCGTCAAGCAGCGCCTGCTGCTGGGGAGTCAGGATCATGGGATCACTTCCTTTTTGTTTGATAGCACCATTGTACCAGTCCCCGCAGGGATTGTCAACGAAACAAAAGCACCCTGAACGGGTGCTCAGTCTGTCAATATTTTGCAGAAATCAAAGCCTCCCTTGTGTAAAGGGAGGTGGCAACGCGAAGCGTTGACGGAGGGATTGTTAAAAACAGCTTTCAATCAAACAACCCCTCAGTCTCGCTTGCGCTCGACAGCTCCCCTTACACAGGGGAGCCTTTGGGGTGCTTTTGCTGTATTATTCTACCTTATCCGGGTCGTCCGGGATCACCAGCGCGCAGATGATATAGGCCAGAACGCCGCTGCCGCCCAGCAGGGAGAACAGCACCCAGCCCAGGCGTACCAGCGTGGGGTCGATGTCGAAATAGGCGGCGATGCCGGTGCACACACCGCAAAGCATCTTGCCCTGCTCCACCTTATGCAGCTTTTTCATGGGATCACGCTCCTTTCCTCTGTACATACACGATACCATACCCATACAGGGAATCAAGGCGATAATTGTAAACTTTTCTTGATTTTCCCCGCTGTGTTGTATATAATTGAGAACACTTTACAGCTTCTTTATCCGGAGGTGGATGTATGGAGAAAAAGCCGCATCCCACCCTTGCCGCTATCCGTACCGCGTTCCCCCAGACCATTCCGGTGCTGACCGGATATCTGGTGCTGGGCATCGCCTACGGCGTGCTGATGCAGACCAAGGGCTACGGCGTGCCATGGGTGCTGCTGATGTGCTGCCTTGCCTATTGCGGCAGCATGCAGTTCGTGGCCATCACGCTGCTGACCACTGCCTTTGACCCCATTCAGGCGTTTCTGATGAGCCTGATGGTCAACGCCCGGCATCTGTTCTACGGCGTGTCCATGCTGGGCAGATACCGGGGTCTCGGCGCGGCCAAGGGCGTATTGATCTACACCCTCAGCGACGAGACGTTCTCCATCGTCTCCTCGGTGGAGCCGCCCACGGATGTGCCGAAAAAGGACTTCTATCTGGCGGTATCGCTGCTGAACTACGGCTACTGGGCGGCAGGCTCGGTGCTGGGCGCGGTGGCAGGCCGGTTCATCACCTTTGACACCACGGGCCTGGACTTCGCCCTGACGGGCCTGTTCGTGGTGCTGTTCATCGAGCAGGTGACGAATCCCCAGAACCGCATGAGCGGCGTCATCGGCCTGGTGTGCTCCGCCGCGGCGCTGGCGGTGTTCGGCGCAGGCAATCTGGTGATCCCCGCCATGGTGCTGATACTGGCCGTATTGCTGATTGGGAGGAAAAAGCTATGACATTGACAACGACACAGGCGCTTATCATCGTGGGTGCGGTGACGCTGGGCACCATCATCACCCGCTTCCTCCCCTTCCTGCTGTTCCCCGACAACAAGCCCATCCCCAAGGTGGTGGAGTATCTGGGCCGCACCCTGCCCGCCGCCATGATGGGTCTGCTGGTGGTGTACTGCCTGCGGAACGTGGACATCGCCGCCGCGCCCCACGGCCTGCCGGAGCTGATCGCCCTGGCGGTGGTAACGGCGCTGCACCTGTGGAAGCGCAACGTGCTGCTGTCCATCGGCGCAGGCACGGTGGTGTACATGCTGCTGGTGCAGCTGGTGTTCGCCTGATCTGTATTCTGGAAATTTTTTCAAAAAGGGGCTTGCCAAGCGGCGGGACCTGTGCTATACTGCCCATAGTTCCAGTGGGTGAAACTTAAAAAAACTGCCTGTGGGCAGCTTTTTTAAGGGGTATCAGTTAGCTATGGCTAACCGACGTAAAAACTTCGTAAAAATGGACTGCCAGCTGCGGAAGCTTTTTTAAGCCCCATCAGTTAGCTTGCGCTAACCGATGTATAGCAGACGCATGATCCACCATACTAGCAACGAGAGGAGGCCGCATATGTCAGAAGAATTGTTGATCAAGCAATGCGCGCCCACGCTGGCGGGCATCAAGACCGGCAGCCTGTTCCCCTGCCCCTGTGACGACCGGGCGTCGCTGCTGGCGGACATCCGGCGGCTGAACCGGCAGCTGGTGCCCAAGGGACTGTGTCTGCTGCCCATCCGCTATCTGGGCCGACAGGCGCTGCTGTACCTGTACCGTCCGGCGGAGCTGCGGCGGGATCTGGAGAGCGAAACGGCACAGGACATTTTACAGCAGGCGGGCTATCCCTGCGGCGGCTGCCAGCGGTGCGTGGCCAAGCTGATCCGCCGTTTCCGGGAAAGCGGCGAGTTCCCCCACGAGGTAGGCCTGTTCCTCAGCTATCCGCCGGAGGATGTAAAGGGCTTTATCGAGCACCGGGCCTGCGACTTCAAGTGCGCCGGACTGTGGAAGGTCTACGGCGACGTGGAGAAGGCGCGGCGGATGTTCGACCAGTTCAGGAAATGTACGGAGATCTACTGCGCCCTGTGGCGTTCCGGTTCCGATATCGGGCAGCTGACAGTGGCGGGTTGATACAATAAATTCGTAAAAAGAAAGGACAACGATTATGAAAAAGACTGCTGTGATCTATTGGAGCGGCACCGGCAACACGGAGGCCATGGCCAACGCCGTGGCCGAGGGCATGAAGGCCGCCGGCGCGGAGGTCACCGTGATGACCCCCGATCAGGTGGGCTCCCTGAATGGCTATTCCGCCATCGCCTTCGGCTGCCCCGCCATGGGCAGCGAGGTGCTGGAGGAGGTGGACTTCCAGCCCATGTTCGACAACTGCAAGAACAGCCTCAGCGGCAAGAGCGTGGCGCTGTTCGGCTCCTACGGCTGGGGCGACGGCGAGTGGATGCGCAGCTGGGAAAAGGACTGCGAAGGCGCCGGTGTGAATCTGGTGTGCGAGAGCGTCACCTGCTGCGAAGCCCCCGATGACGCGGCGCTGAACGCCTGCCGCGAGATGGGCAAGACGCTGGGCAAGTAACAGAGCTGTTTACATAAACCATTTTCCATTCTTCTTCAAAAGAGAACACGTCCGGGTATGCATGTCCGGACGTGTTCTCTTTTTCTTTACAGATACCGTGCGAACAGGCACAGCATGGAGATCGTCACCGCCAGTACAGTTGCCGGTGCGCAATAGCGGCAGTAGCGGCCCCATGAAACTCTATAGCCATTCTGTGCCGCTACGGAGATACCCACCACGTTGGCAGATGCGCCGATGGGGGTCGCGCTGCCGCCCAAGTCGGTACCCAGCGACAGCGCCCATGCCAGCGCCGTCAGATCAACGCCCTGTGCGGCGGCCATGGACTGGATCACCGGCACCATAGTGGCAGCAAAGGGGATGTTGTCGATAAACGCGCTGGCCACGGCGGATATCCACAGGATGATGGCCAGCATCATCTTGCTGCTGCCGCCGCTGATCTGAGCGATACCGCCTGCCAGCGCGTCTAGGCAACCGGTGCGCTGCAAGCCGGACACCGCCACAAACAGCCCAATGAAGAACAGCAGCGTCTTGTGATCGATCTTGCGGAACAGTCCCAGTGCCGCTCTGATGCCGGAGGTGCACCAAACCACCAGCGCGGTCAGCACCGCCGCGATGCAGCCGATGGCACTGACGGTCAGCCCCGTTCTGGCGTGCGTCACCAGCAGCGCCACCACCAGCAGGAACACAGCACCGCAGCCATAGAAGGCCGGGCGATCCGTTACCACCGAGGCAGCGTCAGGATAGGCGATGTCCGCCGGACGATCCTTTTCGCTTGCCATCAGCGGGCGGCGGAAGCACAGATAAAAGTACAGCACCGCCGCACCAAAGCAGAGCAAGGCGATCAGTCCCGTATTGGTCAAAAAGTCCGTAAAGCTGAACCCCAGAGACGTACCGATGATGATGTTGGGCGGGTCGCCGCACATGGTGGCGCTGCCGCCCAGATTGGCGCAGAATATCTCCGCAAGGATCATGGGGATGGGGTCGAACCGCAGCAGCTGGGCCAGCTCCGCTGTTACCGCCGCCAGAAACAGCAGCACGGTGATGCTGTCGATAAACATGGACAGTACGCCGCTGACCAGCATGAAGCACAGCAGCAGCGGCACCGTCCGGTAGTGTACCCATCCGGCGATCTTCAGGCATAGCCAGCGGAAAATACCGCCCTGCGCCATACCCGCCACCATCACCATCATACCGGCTACAAAGGTGATGGTCGACCAGTTGATGCCACCGGAGGATTCTGCCGCCTTATACCAGAAGTCGGTGCGGAAAAAGCAGGTCAGGTTCAGCGTTTCCCAGATATCCGTCCAGCTATGGCGGCACAGGCCAAACACCACCAGCAGTACCGCCGCGCCGCCGCCCAGCGTCACCCAGTGTCGGGGAAAACGATCCCATATGATAAGGCCAAACATCACCACAAATATCACAATGGCATAAATTCTGTCCATAGCCACGCCTTCTTTCCTTCCCAATGGACGCCTGTATTTTAGCACCGGTTTTGGGAAAGTCAATGTGGTTTTCCGACAAAAAAGCTGTGATTTTTGTCACAGCTTCATAGTGCTTTTTATGGAAAAACGGAGGTACACAAGCGTGTACCTCCGTTTTTTATTTAATTATCCTCTGTTCCAAAGGTCAACGTACTGGCCCAACCGGGTGTTCATGTCCTCACGGGCGCTGTCGCTGAGCGTCAGGTGCCGCCCGGTCTCCAGATCGTTGAAAAGCCCGCAGTCGGCGCAGTAGTCAACGCGCCTGCCGCTGCCGTCGGTGAGGCGCACCGAGATGCAGTCCGTCAGGCCGTCCTGCCAGCCCTTGGACTTCAGGCACCGGTCCACCGCCGCGGCGTCCTGAGCGGAAAGTTGGATGTCCGACATCGTCCATTCCGTACTGCCGCAGCCCGCCAGCGCGAAAACGCACAGCACGACCAGCAGCAGGGCGATCAGTTTTTTCATGACATTACCTCATTCCGTGATGACCCACAGGGATCCGTATTGCCCCAATCGGGCGTTCAAGTCCTCCCTATCGCTGTCGCTGAGCGTCAGGTACCGTCCGACCTCCAGATCATTGAAAAGCCCGCAATCCGGACAGTATGTTACCCATCTGCCTTCGCTCTTCAGCGTCACCACTTCGCAGTTCGTTGTGTCATCCTGCCAGCCCTTGGCCTTCAAGCACCGATCCACTGCCGCGGCGTCCTGAGCGGAAAGTCGGCTCTCCTGACCCGCCATGTCCGTCATCGTCCATTCCGTGCTGCCACAGCCCACCAGTGCGAAAACGCACAGCATGGCCAGCAGCAAAGACACAAGCTTTTTCATGGCGTTACCTCCATTGAAAAGGGCGGTTTACTCCTCCGTGGGCATTTTCCACGCCGTCAGATCGGTGTGCAGCAGCTCATGGGAACGGTGGCTGAGGGGCTTGTGGAAATACTGGTTATAAATGGCCCGCACCTCCGGATTCTCGTGGGAGAACCGGATGGGGGCGTTTTTGTCGATGTTCCACAGGATATCGCCGCGGGGCTGGGCCAGCTCCACACTGTCCCGGATGGGCTGTCCGCCGCCGCCCACACAGCCGCCGGGGCAGGCCATGACCTCCACGAAGTCGTAGCTGGCCTTGCCGTCCTTCAGGGCGTTCATCAGCTTCCGGGTATTGCCCAGACCGCTGACCACCGCCACGCGGACACGGCCCGCGCCGGGGATCTCGAAGGCGGCCTCCTTCCAGCCGTCCATGCCCCGCACCGCCGAAAAGGCGTCGGGATCGGGGTTGTGGCCGGTGACCATGAAGTAGGCGCTGCGCAGCGCCGCGTCCATGACGCCGCCGGTGGCGCCGAAGATCACCGCCGCACCGGTTCCGGTGCCCAGAGGACTGTCAAACTCCGTCTCCTCCATGACGGCGGGGTTGATCTGCTCGCCCCGCAGCATGCGGACGAACTCGCGGGTGGTCAGCACCACGTCCACGTCCGGATCGCCGCAGGCACTGTTCAGGTTGGGGATGGCCCGCTCCGCCTTCTTGGCGGTGCAGGGCATGATGGACACCACATAGATGTTGTGGGGATCCACCCCCAGCTTTTCGGCAAAGTAGCTCTTGGCCACCGCGCCGAACATGGCCTGAGGAGACTTGGCGGTGGACAGATTGGTGGTGTATTCCGGGAACTGGCCCTTCACGAACCGCACCCAGCCGGGACAGCAGGAGGTGAACATAGGCCACTTGTACTGGTCGCGGTGGGTGAACCGCTGCAGGAACTCCGTACCCTCCTCCATGATGGTCAGGTCGGCGGTAAAGTTGGTGTCGAACACGTAGTCGAAGCCGATCTCCTTCAACGCCGTCACCATCCGCTTGGCAGTGGCGAACTTGGGGTCAAGGTGATAGTACTCCGCCCACGCGGCCCGGACGGCGGGCGCGATCTGCACCACGGTGATCCTGTTGGGATCCGCCAGCGCGTCCCACACCTTGCCGGTGTCATCGTGCTCCTGCAAAGCGCCCACGGGACAGTGGGTGATGCACTGGCCGCAGAAGGTGCAGTCGGATTCGCCCAGCGTGTGGAAGCGGCCCACGCCCACGGTGGTGCGGGTACCGGTGCCCACCACATCCCAGATGTTCATGGTCTGGATCTTCTCGCACACCTGGATGCACCGCATGCAGCGGATGCAGCGGTTCTCAATGCGCACCACAGGGTTGGAGAAGTCGGTGGGAATGTTTTTCAGGTCCTTGATGTAGTGGTCACCCAGCAGGTTATAGTCGTTGCACAGTGTCTGGAGCTTGCAGTTGCCGCTGCGGGTACACTTGGTGCAGCAGATCTCATGCTGGCTGAGGATCAGCCGCAGGTTCACGCGCCGTGCCTCACGGACACGGGGCGAGTTGGTGTGCACCACCATGCCCTCCACCACGGCATTGTCGCAGGAGGGCACCAGCCGCGCGTGCCCCTCCACCTCCACCATACAGATGCGGCAGGCGGCGATCTCGTTGACATCCTTGAGATAGCACAGGGTGGGGATGCTGATATTGGCGCTCCTGGCGGCCTCCAGAATGGTCGTGCCCTCCGGCACGGAGATCACTTTCTTGTCGATCGTCAAAGTTACCATTTGCTGTTTCGACCTCCTCTGAAAATCCCGTAACCGTAGTGGTCGCAGCGCAGGCAGCGTGCCGCTTCGGTGCAGGCGCCTTCGCAGGTCAGGCCACATTCGATATCCTCAAAGTCGTTCTTCCGTTCCGCGGCCTCCCGCTCGGTGGTGTTGATGCGTCCGTGGGGAGGCGAGTTGTTCAGCTTGGGCGCCGGGATGTCGAGCTCCACGGTAATATCATGGTGGAAGCCCAGATGCTCGTCGATGTTGGCCGCCGCCACCTTACCGGCGGCAATGGCGCGGATGGCGCTGGCCGGGCCGGTAACACAGTCGCCGCCGGCGAACACGTTGTTCATGTTGCCCACCTGGCTGGAGCTGGCCGCCACGAAGGTGCCCCGCTTGATGGGGACGCCGGACTGCTCGAACCCGGCGATCTCGATGCCCTGTCCGATGGCCACCACGATGATGTCCGCGTCGATGCGCAGCTCCGGCAGGTCGGCCTTCTCCGGCCGGGGACGGCCGGATTTGTCGGTCTCGCCGGGGATCTGGGGCTGTACCCAGAGGGCCACGGCCTCGTCATTCTCGTTGGCCTCGATGCGGACAGGCGCCATCAGGGTCAGTATTTCCGCGCCCTCGGCCATGGCGCCGGTGACCTCGTCCGGCAGCGCCGTCATATCCTCGATGCGGCGGCGGTACACACAGGTGACCTTGTCCGCGCCAAGGCGGATGGAGCTGCGGGTCACGTCCATGGCCACGTTGCCGCCGCCGATGACCACCACATGCTTGCCGGTGAAGTCCGGCATGTCGCCGTCACCGATGCCCCGCAGCATCTCTACGGCGGACATGACGTTTTTGCTGTGCTCGCCGGGGATGCCCGCGCCCTTGCCCTGATGGGCGCCGATGGCGATATACAGGCAGTCATACTCCTGCTGCAGCTGCTCGAAGGTAATATCCTTGCCCACGGTCACGTCGGTATGGGCCTCGATGCCCAGAGACAGGATGGAGTTGATCTCCGCATCCAGCTTTTCCCGGGGGAAGCGGTAGTTGGGGATGCCGTAGCGCAGCATGCCGCCCAGCTGACGGCGCTCCTCGAAAATGACCACCTTGTGGCCCATCAGCGCCAGATAGTAGGCGCAGCTGAGACCACTGGGGCCGCCGCCGATGACGGCCACGGTCTTTCCCGTGGAGGGTGCGCATTCCGGCTGGGGCACGTCGCCCGCGTGATCCACGGCATAGCGCTTCAGTCCCCGGATGTTCAGGGGCGCGTCGATCATGTCGCGGCGGCACCGGGCCTCGCAGGGATGCTCGCAGATATAGGCGCAGGCGGTGGGCATGGGGTTGTCCTTGCGGATCAGGCGCACCGCGTCGGCGCAGCGGCCCTCGCCCACCAGCGCCATATAGCCGGGCACGTCCACGCCCGCCGGACACAGGGCCACGCAGGGCACCGGCAGGGCAAGGCTTGCCAGACATCGGTGATGCTCGATATGCTCGATATAATCGTCCCGGAAGCCCTCCAGGCCGTCCACCACCAGGCGGGCGGCGTCACGGCCGATGGCACAGTCGGCGGTGTTGACGATGCTGCGGGCCGTCTTTTCGATGATGGCCAGGGTGGACATGTCCGCCTGACCGTCCAGCACCATTTCGATCAGCTTGGTCAGCTGTCCCAAGCCGATACGGCAGGGTACGCACTTGCCGCAGGTCTGGGCATGGCACAGCTGGAGGAAGGTCAGCGACATATCCACAGGACACAGACCGGGAGGCGACGCCGCGATACGGCGCTCTACGTCACGGTAGAGGTTATCCACCACAGTCTGCGCTTTGCTGGGAGTCTTGATGTCGAGTCTGCTCAAGGTGGTCACTCCTTTCACTTGCTGACGCCCTTTCCGAAAATGGATATAGGGCGGTATATTATCAGACAGTATGGCACAAAATCTCTTATTCGTCAACAATAATCAACAATAATTTACTTAAAAGAAACTTTGCCCCGTTATGATGATAAGTTTTAAACGATCCCTGCTTTTTTCGCCGCTTCTTCCGCCGCCCTTCCGGCGGCTATCCGGGCCTTTGTGCACTTTGCCAAAAAGTGGATGCAGTCCCTCTGCCGAAGAGACTGCATTTTACGCCGTGCCGCGCCGCTGCATCGCGTCTTTGCCTCCTCAAAATGACAGCCAACTTGCATGCGCATGCATATTCCGATGCGTTTTCGCAGCAAATCCGTCAAAAGAGAGAAATGTGTTTTCCGCCCCATTTTTGGGCAAAAACCAGTTTACAACTGGCCGCCGCTGCGTTTACAATAGGGACATGAGTACATATAAGAATCCGACCCAAGGAGGTTATTCCGTATGATCCAACTGATTGATCACGGCATGTATCTGGTAAATGGTGTCCCCTGTGAGAGCGCGTCTGTTCCTCAGGCAGAGGCACGCCAAGGCACCATGGCATGGCGCATCCTGCAGGCCCACAACGTATCCGGCGATCCCGGGAAGCTTCAGATCCGGTTTGACGCCATGGTGTCCCACGACATCACCTATGTGGGCATCATCCAGCAGGCCCGCGCCAGCGGCATGAAGGAGTTCCCCATCCCCTACGCGCTGACCAACTGTCACAACAGCCTGTGCGCCGTGGGCGGCACCATCAACGAGGATGACCATGTGTTCGGCCTGTCCGCCGCCAAGAAGTACGGCGGCATCTACGTTCCCGCCAACCAGAGCGTCATTCACTCCTACGCCCGCGAGCAGATGGCAAAGTGCGGTGCCATGATCCTGGGCTCCGACTCCCACACCCGCTATGGTGCGCTGGGCACCATGGCCGTGGGCGAGGGCGGCCCGGAGCTGGCCAAGCAGCTGCTGAAAAACACCTGGGACGCTCCCATGCCGGAGGTGGTCATGGTATACCTCACCGGCAAGCCCCGCCGGGGCATCGGCCCCCACGACGTGGCCATCGCGCTGGTGAAGGCCACCTTCGAGAGCGGCTTCGTCAACAATAAGGTGCTGGAGTTCGTCGGCCCCGGCATCAAAGAGCTGCCCATCGACTTCCGCAACGGCATCGACGTGATGACCACCGAGACCACCTGCCTCTCCTCCATCTGGGAGACGGACGAGGAGACCCAAGGCTTCTACGCCGCCCATCAGCGCGCCGGGGATTACGCGCCGCTGCACCCGGCGGACACCGCCTACTATGACCGGATGATCACCATTGATCTGAGCAAGGTGGAGTCCATGATCGCCCTGCCCTTCCATCCCTCCAACGCCTGGACCATCCATGAGTTTCTGGAGAACGCCGAGGAGCTGCTGGCCAAGGTGGAGGCCGATGCCGCCAAACGCTTCCCCAAGGCCCATCCCCATCTCACCGACAAGATCCATGACGGCGGCGTATGGGCCGATCAGGGCGTGATCGCAGGCTGCGCAGGCGGCTTGTTCGACAACATCACCGAGGCGGCGGACATTATCCGGGGCGGCAGCACCGGCAACGGCGCCTTCACCTTCGACGTGTACCCCACCTCCGTGCCGGTCTCTCTGGAGCTGACCCGCGACGGCGTCACCGCCGACCTGCTGCAGACCGGCGCGGTCATCAAGCCCAGCTTCTGCGGCCCCTGCTTCGGCGCGGGCGACGTGCCTGCCAACAACGGTCTGAGCCTGCGGCACACCACCCGTAACTTCCCCAACCGGGAGGGCTCCAAGCCCGGCGAGGGCCAGTTTGCCGCCGTGTGCCTGATGGACTCCCGTTCCATCGCCGCCACAGCCGCCAACGGCGGCCGCATCACCGCCGCAACCGATATAGACTATGAGCCGGTGCGCCGGGAATATCACTTCGACAAGTCCGTGTACGACAACCGCCTGTACTACGGCTTCGGCAAGGCCGATCCCAGCGTGGAGCTGGTGATGGGCCCCAACATCACCGACTGGCCCAAGATGTACGATCTCACCGAGAATCTGCTGGTGGAGCTGGCGGCGGTGATCCACGATCCCGTTACCACCACCGACGAGCTGATCCCCTCCGGCGAGACCTCCTCCTACCGCTCCAACCCCCTGCGTCTGGCGGAGTTCACCCTCAGCCGCCGGGTGCCGGAGTACGTCCCCCACGCCAAGGAGGTGGCGGCCCAGGAGGCACAGCGCCGCGCCGGCGACGTGCCCGCCCACATTCTGGAGGTGCTGGGCAAGGTGGGCGACGCCAGAGCGCTGGCCGCCAACACCCAGTTCGGCTCCTGCGTATTCGCCAACAAGCCCGGCGACGGCTCCGCCCGCGAGCAGGCGGCCTCCTGCCAGAAGGTGCTGGGCGGCTTCGCCAACATCTGCTACGAATTCGCCACCAAGCGCTATCGCAGCAACTGCATCAACTGGGGCATCCTGCCCTTCACGCTGGACAGGGACGCGGCCTTTGACTACGAGCCCGGCGACTGCGTGTTCGTGCCCGCCATCCGCAAGGCCATTGAGGAGGGCAGCGAGGATATCCCCGCCAAGGTGATCCGTCGGGACGGCAGCGTCCACGACCTGCTGCTGCACGTCCGGGGCCTGACGGCGGATGAGAAGGAGATCCTGCTGGACGGCTGTTTGATGAACTATTACGCCAAGCGGATCTGAAAAGATGATTTATGCGGCGGTTCCAAAGGTCCCCTTGTGTAAAGGGGGCTGTCACCGAAGGTGACTGGGGGATTGTCCGACAACCCCTCCGGCGCTTCGCGCCACCTCCCCTTACACAGGGGAGGCTTTGATGCCCTTACCAGACAACAACACACATATGAAAGGACGCACTATGGATAAGATCAAAATGACAACGCCGCTGGTGGAGATGGACGGCGACGAAATGACCCGCGTGCTGTGGCAGATGATCAAGGACGAGCTGATCCTGCCCTTTGTGGATCTGAAAACCGAGTATTACGATCTGGGCCTGCTGCACCGCAACGAGACCAAAGATCAGGTGACCGTGGATGCCGCCAAGGCGACACAGCGTCTGGGCGTGGCCGTCAAGTGCGCCACCATCACCCCCAACAAACAGCGCATGGAGGAATATCCCCAGCTGACCGAGATGTGGAAAAGCCCCAACGGCACCATCCGCGCCTATCTGGACGGCACCGCCTTCCGCGCCCCCATCGTGGTGCCCTTTATCCACCCTGTGGTGAAGAACTGGGAAAAGCCCATCACCGTGGCCCGTCACGCCTACGGCGACATGTATAAGGCCGTGGATATGGTCACCGACGAGCCGGGCACCGCCACGCTGACCTTCAAGGGTGAGAGCGGCGCGGAAAAGACCCTGACCGTCCAGACCGTGAAGGGGCCCGCCGTATGGCAGGGCCAGCACAACACGGAAAAGAGCATCCGCGCCTTTGCCAGAAGCTGCTTCCAGTACGCCATGGCCAACAAACAGGATCTGTGGTTCTCCACCAAGGACACCATCTCCAAGGTGTACGACGGCGAGTTCAAGCGCATCTTCGAGGAGGAGTACGAGCAGAACTACAAGGAAAAGTTTGCCGAGCTGGGCATCACCTACTTCTACACCCTCATCGACGACGCCGTGGCCCGCGTGATCCGCTCCAAGGGCGGCTTCATCTGGGCGCTGAAGAACTACGACGGCGACGTGATGAGCGACATGATCTCCACCGCCTTCGGCAGCCTTGCCATGATGACCTCCGTGCTGGTGTCTCCCGACGGCGTAACGGAGTACGAGGCCGCTCACGGCACCGTGACCCGCCACTACTACAAGCACCTGAAGGGCGAGGAGACCTCCACCAACCCCATGGCCACCATCTTCGCGTGGACAGGCGCCCTGCGCAAGCGGGGTCAGCTGGACGGCCTTGCCGATCTGGCCGCCTTTGCCGACAAGCTGGAAGCCGCCTGCTTCGCCACGCTGAATCAGGGTACCATGACCAAGGATCTGGCCGGTCTGGTGGACGAGGGCTTCCAGGCCCATCCCGTCACCTCCGCCCAGTTTATCGCCGCCATCCGTCAGAATCTGGAAGCCGCGCTGTAAGGAGGCCATCTATGAAACTGATCACCACCGGCAATGCCGGAACCATGGAATCCAACGACATTATGATCACCGTGGAGCCGTCCGAGGAGGGCGGCGTGCAGGTGGAGCTGACCAGCAGCGTCTATCAGCAGTTCGGCAGGCAGATCATCGCCGTTATCCGCGAGACCGCCGCCAGCTACAGCGTGGAGAACGCGCTCATCACCGCCGTGGACAAGGGCGCGCTGGACTGCACCGTTCGGGCGCGGGTGGCCACTGCCCTGACCCGTGCGGCGGAGTGCCATGACTACACATGGGAGGTGCGGCAGGATGTATAAAAAGGATCGCTTGCGCCGCAGCATGATGTTCGTCCCCGGCAACAACCCCGGAATGATCCGGGACGCCCACATCTACGGCGCGGACTCCATCATGTTCGATCTGGAGGATAGCGTGGCCTATACCGAGAAGGACGCGGCCCGCTTTCTGGTGTATAACGCCCTGAAAACCCTGCATTTTGGCACAAAGGAGACGGTTGTGCGCATCAACGACCTCTCCAGCGGTCTGGGCGTTGAGGACTTGGAGGCCGTCGTTCGCGCCGGTGTGCAGGTGGTGCGCCTGCCCAAGACCGACAGTGCCCAGGATGTCATTGACTGTGAACGGGAGATCGAACGCATCGAGTGGGAAGCCGGTATCCCCGTGGGCACCACCGGCATGATGGCCGCCATCGAGAGCGCCAACGGCGTGCTGAACGCCGTGGAGATCGCCAAGGCCAGCGACCGGCTCATCGGCATCGCGCTGGGCGCGGAGGACTACGTCACCGACCTGAAGACCACCCGCAGCGACGGCATCGAGCTGCTGTTTGCCCGGTGCATGATCCTGAACGCCGCCCGGGCCGCCGGTATCGCCGCGCTGGACACGGTGTTCTCCAACGTCAACGACGAGGAGGGCTTCATCGCCGAGGCCACCCTCATCAAAAAGCTGGGCTTTGACGGTAAATCCGTCATCAATCCCCGGCAGATCGAGCCGCTGCACAAGGTGTTCATGCCCAGCGAGAAGGATCTCAACAAGGCACGGGCCATTATGGAGGCCATCGCCGAGGCCAACGCACGGGGCAGCGGCGTGGCCAGTCTCAACGGCAAGATGATCGACAAGCCTGTGGTCACCCGTGCCAAGCGCCTGCTGGAGCTGTACGAGGCCGGCAGCAAGGCCGACGAAGTGGAGGAGCTGTAACATGGTAGAACTGAATAAGATCCCCCATATCAACGAGATCAGCAACCACGGCGCGTTCGCCGGGGCCGGACAGAAGAAAACCGCCACCTTCCGTGAGCGGTATCACCAGCAGAACAAGGTAGTCCCCTCGCTGGAGGAAGCCATCCGCCGCACGGGACTGCACGACGGCATGACCATCAGCTTCCATCACCACTTCCGCAACGGCGACCACATCATCAACATGGTGGTGGATAAGCTGGCGGAGATGGGGTACAAGAACCTGACGCTGGCGGCGTCCTCGCTGGCCTCCGTTCACGCGCCTCTGATCCAGCACATCAAAAACGGCGTCATCACCCATATCGAGACCTCCGGTCTGCGGGGTGAGCTGGCGGAGGAGGTCTCCCGGGGTCTCATGGACTGCCCGGTGGTGTTCCGTTCTCACGGCGGACGGGCCAGCGCCATCCGCAGCGGAGAGCTGCACATCGATGTGGCGTTTCTGGGTGCGCCCTCCTGCGACCCCTACGGCAACGCCAACGGCTACAGCCGGGACGATGACGACGGCATCGCCTGCGGCTCATTGGGCTATGCCCGCACCGACGCCAAGTACGCCGACAATGTGATCATCATCACCAATCATCTGGTGGCCTACCCCAACGCGCCGTGGGCCATTCCGGAGTACGACGTGGACTATGTGGTGCTGACCGACGACATCGGCGACCCCAAGGGCATCATGTCCGGGGCTACCCGCTATACCAAGGATCCCAAGGAGCTGCTGATCGCCAAGACCGCCGCCAACGTCATCGAGGCCACCGGCTATCTGTACGACGGCTTCTCCATGCAGATGGGCAGCGGCGGCGCGGCACTGGCCACCGCCCGCTTCCTGCGGCAGAAGATGATCGACCAGGGCATCCACTGCCGCTTCGCCCTGGGCGGCATCACCGGCCAGATCGCCGCCATGCATGAGGAGGGTCTCATCGACCGCGTGCTGGATGTCCAGAGCTTTGATCTGGACGCGGCGCTGTCGCTGAAGAACAACCACTTCCACCACCAGATCGGCGCAACGTACTATGCCAGCCACATGATCAGCGCGGCGGTGGATCAGCTGGACTTTGTGGTCCTGTCGGCGCTGGAGATCGACACGGATTTCAACGTCAATGTGCTGACCGGCTCCGACGGCGTGATCCGCGGCGCGATCGGCGGCCATCCCGACACCGCCGAGGGCGCCAGTCTGTCGGTGGTGGTGGCCCCGCTGACCCGCGGCCGCATCCCCACCATCGTCAGACACGTCAACACCGTGGTCACCCCCGGCGAGGTGGTGGACGTGGTGGTGACGGAGCAGGGCATCGCCGTGAATCCCCGCCGCGGCGACCTGAAGGAAAAGATCGAAGCCGCCGGACTGCATGTGTTCACCATCGAGCAGCTGCAGCAGCGGGCCGAGGCGCTGGTGGGCGTACCCGAGCCCATCCGCTATAAGGACCGCATCGTGGGCGTAGTGATGTACCGTGACAACACCATCATCGACGTGGTGCACGAGATCGACGAGGATGCGTGAATTACTGCTTTGCAAGGCCGTCCCCCCGCAGTGGGGGGCGGCCTATGCCGCTCTGCTGGCCGAAGGCGGCCTGCGGGATGAGGGGCACACGGACATCACCGCCCTGCTGACGGAGGATGATGTCCTGCTGGGCTGCGGCTCCCTGGGCGGCAAGGTCATCCGTCAGGTGGCCGTCTCTCCCGCCGCTGAGGGGCAGGACGTATGCGCCCGCATCGTCTCCGCGCTGGTGCAGGAGTCGGTAAAGCGGGGCGTTCCCTACCCGTTTCTGTTCACCAAGCCCAAAAACGCGCGGCTGTTCCGCTCTCTGGGCTTCTATCCGGTGGCGGAGACGGCGGACATGGCGATGCTGTGCCGCCAGCGTGACGCGCTGGGGCGGTTTCTGGCGCCCCTGCCCCGTTGGCAGGAGGGCGTTACCGGCTGCGTGGTGTGCCACGCCAACCCCTTCACAAGAGGGCATCTGCACCTCATCGCCACGGCAGCGGCGCAGTGTGACCATGTGCTGGTGTTCGTGGTGGCGGAGGAGGGCGGCCCCTTCTCTGCCACCGACCGGCTGGCGCTGGTGCGGGAGGGCACGGCACATCTCCCCAACGTGACCGTGTGCTCCGGCGGCGACTTTCTGGTGAGCCGGGCCACCTTCCCCGCCTACTTCCTGCGGGACGAGCAGTCGGAGGACGCCCGGTGCGATCTCGACCTGACGCTGTTCGGGCAGCACATTGCCCCGGTTCTCCACATCACGCGGCGGTTCGTAGGCGAGGAGCCCTTCTCCCCCACCACCGCCGCCTATAACCGCCGCATGAAGGAACTGCTCCCCACTTACGGTATTTCCGTCACGGAGATACCCCGTCTGGAGAACATCTCCGCCACCGCCGTCCGCCGCGCACTGGCGGACGGGCGGCTTTCCGACATTCAACCACTTGTACCGGAGACCACCTATGCCTATTGTCAACGTCACTTTGGAGGACATCCTCCGCGCCCGTGACACGCGGGCGGATGCCCAGCGCCGGCTTTTGCAGGCCTGCCGCCTGCCGCTGGTGTCCTTCACCATGAATATCGCCGGGCCGGTGAAGTCCTCCCCGCTGATCGAGCTGGCCTTCGACGCGGGGCTGGAGGCCCTGTATGACGCATTGGGCCAACCGGCGGCAGCGGAGATCATCCGGCCCGCCACCGGCTGCGAGGCCCTGCTGGTCTATGACCGTCCGGCGGCAGAGCTGAAAGCCGCCTGCCTGACGCTGGAGACCGCCGCGCCCGTGGGACGGCTGTACGATCTGGACGTGCTGGACACGGACGGCGGCAAGCTGTCCCGCCCGGAGCCGCGCACCTGCCTTATCTGCGGCGGGCCGGTGACGGTCTGCTCCCGCAGCCGCGCCCACGGGCTGGACGCCATCGTGGGCCGCACCAACGAGATTCTGGCGGATTTCGCCGCCGGATATCTGGCCGGTCTGGCGGCAAAGGCGTTGGAGCAGGAGGTGCGCCTGACGCCCAAGCCGGGGCTGGTGGACGAGCGCAACAACGGCGCACACAATGACATGGATCTCCCCCTGTTTCTGCGCAGCATCGACGCGCTGACGCCCTGGTTCCGCCGGATCACGGCGCTGAGCCTGTCCGGCGCGGATGCCGCCGCCTTACAGGCGGCGGGGCTGGGGGCCGAGGCCGCCATGTTCCGTGCCACCGGCGGCGTCAACACCCACAAGGGGGCGCTGTTCTCCTTCTCGGTGCTGCTGGCGGCACTGGGACGGTGTCTGGCGGAGGGTGGCGACGTATTCGCCCATGCCGCCGCGCTGACGGCGGAGCTGACGCCTCCCCAGAATACCAACGGCTCGGCGGTAGCGTTACGCCATCAGGTGGGCGGCGCACGGGCGGAAGCGCTGGCAGGCTTCCCCACCGCCCGGAAGGCCGCCGAGCTGCTGCAAACCCACGATCCCCTGACGGCGCTTCTCTGGCTGATGGCCCACACAGAGGACACCAACCTCTATCATCGAGGCGGCGCCGAGGGTGCAGCCCTCGTAAAAGAGCAGGCTGCCGCCATTCTGGCCGTGCCGCCGGAGCAGCGCGCCGCATTGGCGCTGGCAATGGATGATACCCTCATCGACCGCTGGCTCAGTCCCGGCGGCAGTGCCGACCTGCTGGCGCTGGCGATATTCCTGCGGTCTCTGCCGCCGATGCCGGCCGTACCGCGGAATTGACCATTTTGCTCTTGCAAGCGGGCCGAAAATCTGATAAGATATGTGCGTTGCCGTTCCCGGCAACGCACCTGTCTGTATTTTTCACAGGATGCACAGCGCATCCGGGTATAGCGAAGCTGGTATCGCGCCTGGTTTGGGAGTGCCGTGGCGGTATCCGGGACGGGTTAGGGCGAAACGCCGCAAAGCCTTGCAACGCCTGCGTTTGCTGGATTTCCTCCGATTGCCGAAAGCGGCACAAAAGCGGCTTTGACCACAGGAATGACCACAGACAGGAAAAACTTTATTTTTACCCCTCGCCGTGGTATAATGGCAGAAAAGTGAATATCCGGGTGTAGCTCAACTGGTAGGGCGCGACATTTGGGATGTCGAGGTTGGGTGTTCAAGTCACCTCACTCGGACCAAAATCCCTCTGAAATCGTTGATTTCAGAGGGATTTTCTTATTCTTTGTCTATTGCGGCGCAAAGGGTGAGGCTGAAACTAAATATACAACACTCGCACAGACAACAGTAGGGATTTATTCATTGTTAACTTTCAGTGAAATCCGATTTAAATAGCTAAGAAGTCTTATTCTCTTACGCATTATGCGATAAGCTGTGTTTTTTCTACATGCTCTTGTGATTTATGCTATCCTGCATTATAATGTTTAAAAGACACTGCAAGATATTTGCTGATAACTTATGGGCTAATGAATGGAGAAGATTATGGTTGCAAATAATATTTGTGATGATTTCTTGAAAAAATTAGGAGAAATACAAAACATGTCATTGGCCGGCGAAAAGGCAACCCAATTTGCAAATTGTGAACAGTTTTCTTCCTTTTATGGTATTTGGATTACTGAGTTGAAAGAACTCGGTGTAGAGCAGATTTCTATGTTTGAACTGTCGTTACGGGAGTATACATTGTCTTTATTATTTGTTGCCTCAGGTCTCTATAAACAGGCGATGGCTTCACTGCGTTTTTCCTTAGAGTACACCCTGTTTTCCATAATGTTGTCTTCCAGCGAACTCAATTATCGTCTATGGAAAACCCATCAAAAAGATGAATGCTGGGCAGAAACTATACATGCCCAAACAGGGGTATATGGTTCCGTTTTTATTCAGGCTTTTGCTCCTGAATTAAAGAATCACGGAGCATCATTGCAAACGCTTGCTCGAGATGTATATAGAGAATGTTCCGAATATGTTCATGGAAACTACGAAGTCATGCAGGAAACCCCGTTGCAAGTCGAATATAAGGATCAGCTTTTTGACAGCTTTATTGATAAAGCAGACTCAGTTGCATACCTGATTACTTTTGCTTTAACAATTAGATTTTGGGGCAATTTAAAAGGAAGCACTCTGGCATCGTTGGAGACGCCAATAATGTCATATTTGAGCACTATTCCCGAAATAATAGCATTATACGGAAACTAACGAGGTGCGATATGAGTGATTTTATTTTTCGAACAGAAGAAATGACAAATGAACAAATACAAGAGTTTTATGTTGAAAATACCGATGATATTGCTACTGTGCAGAAATTATCATCCCGGAATCCGGTCTTGTTGGTTGGGAGTCGAGGGGTAGGTAAGACTTTTCTTTTTCGTGTTGCTCAATCCAAACTATTGGAAAACTTCTCCACAAAAAAGATTTTACCTGTGTATATCACTTTCAGAAAGGCATCCGTAATACAAGTCAAAAGACCCATTCAATTTCAATCGTGGATGTTGTCTCGGATATGTTCAAATATCGTTAAGGAGCTACGAAAGACTGGCTTTGATGTCCGTAGAAGCTATGGGGCCAAACTTCTATTAGGCGAATCAAAAGACGGTTCTGAAAGTAAAATTGAAGCTATAGCTACACAATTCGAATCATCTTGGCGTACTCCAGAGGCAGAAATCGACGAAACCGCCATTCCCTCACTGGATGACTTTATGGATGCAGTTGAGGATATATGTTTAAGTTTTGGTTTAAAACGAATTATCCTGTTTATCGATGAGGCTGCGCATGTATTTTATCCCGAGCAGCAGCGACAATTTTTCACGCTATTTAGAGATCTGAGATCTGCCTATATAAAATGCAACGCTGCCGTTTACCCTGGCGTGACAGTATATGGTGAAACTTTCGAACCAGAACAAGATGCAGAGGTAATTTACTTAAATCGAAAAATAGAGGATGCTGATTATATTGAGAACATGAAAGCTATGGTTCTCAAGCAAGTATCTGATAGTTCGCAAGCAAAAGTATTGTCACAGCAAGGTGAGCATTTTAGCATCTTAGCATATTCCGCAGGCGGTAATCCACGGCATTTGTTAAAAACCGTGGCTCGAGCTGGTAAGATGGATTCCTCAAGTGTGAATACGATTATACGAACATATTATCGCGAAACTATTTGGGCTGAGCATTCGGGTTTGGCCGAAAAATACACAGGCTATAGAGATCTTATTACCTGGGGCCGCGACTTTGTCGAAAAAGAAGTAATTCCGTCTATAAAAGCTAAAAACGATTCTTATTTAGCAGAGGAAAAACCTACATCTGTATATTTCTGGATCGATAGAAATGCCCCTCAAAAAGTAAAAGAGGCTCTGCGTATCTTAGAGTACTCTGGCATTGTTTACGAACATTCTAAAGGTATTCGAGCTACCAGGGACGGGATTGGAACTCGGTATGCCATAAATGTGGGTTGCTTACTATCAGCAGAATCCACTCCCCTTAATATAGGACTTAATATTGTCCGCCGAATTACTATTAAACGAATGACAGAATTTGGTGCCAACTATAAATCCTATGATCTATTGCCAGACATTCAGGAAGTGGATATGACAAATGTTCTTCGAGAACATTTAAAGTTAGATATAGGGTACCTCGACTTAACACCATGGCAAATTGATAAGATTCGCTCCGTATCTATAAACACAATCGGAGAATTGTTAGGTGCGGATGAATCTGCACTTATGAAAGCATCTTATATTGCAGGGAAGCGCGCTCGTTCTATTAAAAACGCAGCGTATGCTGCTGTTTATGAGTTTTTGCTTGGATGAATATAATGCCAACAAAGCTGTCAAGTAGCTGACAGCTTTGTTGGCATTTCTTTTTATCACTTTCTCATTGTCCGCTTTCCTTTCTTGTCTTCTGGCGGACTCCCATCGCCCTCACCCAGATCCATCAGCCGCTGCGCCTCCGCGATCTCGTCCTTCATCTCCACGATCAACACTTTCAGTTTCTCCTCGCACTCCTCGCGGGTATGGGCATAGACATTGCGGGCGTGTTTCTTGCCATCGGGCCACTTGGGAGAGTAGCGGCCTTCGAAGAGATGGTCGTTGATCTCACTGACGCAGCCGGTGCCGGATCTGCGCTTGCGGCCCACATAGGGCTTGAAGTCGGTCATACTCGGCTTTTCCACCTGGGCCGGGGCAGTTTCCTGTCCTGGCTCTGAAGTGTCCTCCTGCGGCGCTGCTTTGCCGATGCCGCGGTCGATGTTGGCGGCGGCTGCGAGCCGCATGTCGTCGGTGATGTGGGTATAGATGTCCAGCGTAGTGGCCGCCGACACATGGCCCAGCATGGCGGAGAGCGTTTTCACATCCATGCCGTTCTCCAACGCCAGCGTTGCGAATGTATGACGCAGATCATGGAACCTCACATGCTTGCACCCTGCGTGTTCCAGGATGAGCTGCAACCTGCGGCGCACCACGCCGGGGGTGATGGGGCAGTCCTCCTTTACTGGCGACGGGAACATCCATCGGGAGTCCACTGTTTTCTTATACTCCCGCAGCACCTCCACCACGGCGGGCGGCAGGACGAGCTTGCGGACGGAATTCTTCGTCTTGGGCGTGCTGATCTGAAGCTGGCCGCGCACATCGTAGACCTGCTTATTCACGTTCAGTACGCCGGTTTTGAAGTTCAGGTCATCCCATTGCAGCGCCATGAGCTCACCTCGGCGCAGGCCGGTGGCCAAGTCCAGAAGAAACACTTCGTAGTAGCCTTCGAACTTCGCTTGGATGAGAAACCTCTGCAGCTCCTCTCGGGTCAGCACCTGCATCTCCCGCGCCTTTTTCGGCGGCAGCTTACAGCCGATGGCCGGGTTGACACGGATCAGTCCATCCTGCACTGCCTTCTCCAGCGCCGAGCGGCAGGTGGCGTGGCACATGCGCACCATCCGGTCGGACAGCCCTTCGCCGTACTTGTCGGTGAAGCGCTTCCGACCACTTTTCTTGAGTCGGCCATAAAACTGCTGCAGGTCGTTCTGCGTCAGCTTGTTCAGCGGGATGTCCCCAATCTCCGGGATGATGTGCAGACGAATGCGGCTCTCGTAGGTCTCCTGCGTGGTCGGGCGGATCTTGGGCTTGGAGTGATTCTCATACCAGTATGTCAGCCAGTCCCCGAAGGCCATCTCGGACCGCACCTTCTCCGGCTTCAGTCCCCCGCACTCCTCCTTGAGCTTTTGGAGCTTCTCGACGCACTCCTTCTTGGTTTTAGCAAGGACATTTTTCGTCTTGGGATAGCCGTTATCATCGTAGCCGATGACGATACGTCCTTCCCAGCGTCCGTCCTTACGCTGCCTTACCGTTCCGTCTCCGGCTTTTCGCTTTCTTGCCACGGTTTCAGCTCCTTTCCAAAGATGTCCTCCATGAAGCCGCCCACGATGCCAGAGGCTGTCTTCTGCATATCCGATGTGACATGGGTGTAGGTGTCCAGTGTGAAGGACGCATTAGTGTGACCCAGGATTCCGGACAGGGTTTTGGCGTCCACGCCGCTGGTGAGGGCGTGGGTGGCGAAGGTGTGGCGCAGGTCATGGAAGCGGATGCTGGGCAGCCACGCCCGCTGGAGCAGCGTTTTCATGTGGCGATAGGCCGCATTGGGATCGACGGGATCTTCCGGCTTCACCGGGTCAGGGAATATCCATTGACAGATAGCATCCGTTTTGCGCCGCCGCAGAATGTCCACCACGCTGTGCGGCAGAATGATGGTACGCATACCTTGATTGGTCTTTGTCTCGCCGACGGTGTACTCGCCCTTCCGCTGGCTGTGGAGGGTTCGGCACACCTTCAGTGTGCCGCACTCTCCATCGAAGTCGCTCCACTGCAGACCGCAGATCTCGCCGCGGCGCAGACCGGTCATCAGTTCCGTCTGGAAGAAGTCCCGCCACACCTCGTCCTGCTCCACTACTGCGAGGAAAGCGTCCAGTTCTGCACGGGTGAGGATACGCTTTGGCTTGTAGTTGGGTTTGGGCGCAGTCGTACCCTCGGTGGGGTTCCTGGGAATGACATGTGCCTGCACCGCGTCTTTCAGCGCGGCGTGGAGCGTGGAATGGATGTGGCGAACCATGGAGTCCGAGAGCTGATGATTCATCTCGGGATGCTCGTGGATGCGCCCCTCCGTTTTCAGGCGGCGATACATTCGCTGGATGTCCTGCTGAGAGATGAGGGAGATTTGTTTGTCGCCCAACTGCGGTTTGATGTAGTATTCGATGTAGCAGCGATAGCTTTTGAGCGTACCAGGCCGCACCGTGCCCGCCTTGTACTCCGTGAGCCAGCGGTCCAGCCACTCGCCCAAGGTCATCCGGCTATCCTCGGTCAGCTCCACATCGCGGTAGCACTCGATGTTCTGGTGGAGCTTGTCCAGCAGAGCCTTTTGGGTCTTAGCATACACATGCCGGAACAGCGGTTCTCCATTTTCCTTGTGGCCGATGACGATGCGGCCCTCCCAGCGTCCGTCTTCTCGCCTGCGCACCATGCCGTCACCGGCCGGTCTTCGTTTTGCCATGTATTTCACTTCCTTTGGATTCGTTTTCTTTTTGCAACACAAACAACTACCACACTTTTGCGGAAATAGCTATCAAATCTTTGAAATGGTTTGCCATTACATCCGCATAGAAAACCCGTGGTACTGCTCGTACTCTTCATCTTCGTCATCTACGG
>CAKTIE010000012.1 GCA_934565655.1 uncultured Oscillospiraceae bacterium | reverse complement strand
TAGCCGATGGCGAACCAGGTCCACTTGCGGTTGTTCATCTCACGCTTGATGGCGCCGATGGCCGCGAAGCAGGGAGCGCACAGCAGGTTGAACACCATGAAGGAGTAACCGGTGATGCCGTTGAAAGCGGCGCCCATGGCCTGATACACGGTGCCGTCACCGTTGCCGAACAGGATGCCCAGGGTACCGACGATGTTCTCCTTGGCGATCAGGCCGGTGATGGAGGCCACCACAGCCTGCCAGTTGCCCCAGCCCAGAGGCGCGAAGATCCAGGCGATAGCGCTGCCGATCTTGGCCAGGATGGAGCCGTCGATCTGCTCCTCAGACAGCATCTGGAACTGGCCGTCGACCCAGCCGAAGTAGGTGGTAAACCACACGAAGATGGTGGACAGCAGGATGATGGTGCCGGCCTTCTTGATGAAGGACCAGCCGCGCTCCCACATGGAGCGGAGCACGTTGCCCAGAGTGGGCCAGTGGTATGCGGGCAGCTCCATAACGAAGGGAGCGGGGTCACCGGCGAACATCTTGGTCTTCTTCAGGATGATACCGGAAACGATGATAGCAGCCATGCCGATGAAGTAAGCGGAGGTGGCCACCAGAGCGCTGCCGCCGAAGATGGCGCCGGCGATCATGGAGATGAAGGGCACCTTGGCGCCGCAGGGGATGAAGGTGGTGGTCATGATGGTCATACGGCGGTCGCGTTCATTCTCGATGGTACGGGAAGCCATAACACCGGGGATACCGCAGCCGGTACCGATCAGCATGGGGATGAAGGACTTACCGGACAGACCGAACTTGCGGAAGATACGGTCCAGCACGAAGGCGATACGGGCCATGTAGCCGCAGGCTTCCAGGAAGGCCAGCAGCAGGAACAACACCAGCATCTGGGGAACGAAGCCCAGCACCGCGCCGACACCGGCGACGATACCGTCAAGGATCAGGCCGCTCAGCCACTCGGACGCACCGGCGGCTTCCAGGCCGTTGCCGATCAGAACAGGGATACCGGGGACCCAAACGCCGTAGTCGGCGGGATCGGGCTCGTCACCGATCTCATCCAGAGTGGCCTTGGCTTCCTCATAGTCGGCCAGCGTAGCGGTCTCGGTCTCCACAGCCAGAGTCTCCTCATCCTCCACGTCATAGGTGAAGGTGCCGTCGGCGGCCAGAGCGCCGTTTTCTTCGATGTAGGCGTCATAGCCGTCCACGATCAGGGAGGCCTCGCCATAGGCGTCGGCTACCTCGCTGTACTCAGCGGAGCCAATGCCGAACAGGTGCCAGCCATCGCCGAACAGGCCGTCGTTAGCCCAGGTGGTCGCGGCGGAGCCCACGGTCATCATGGCGATGTAGTACACCAGGAACATGACCAGCGCGAAGATGGGCAGGCCCAGCCAGCGGTTGGTGACGATGCGGTCGATCTTATCGGAGGTGGACAGCGCACCCTTGTTCTTCTTCTTATAGCAGCTCTTGATGACCTCGGCGATATAGACGTAGCGCTCGTTGGTGATGATGGACTCGGCGTCGTCGTCCAGCTCCTTCTCGGCGGCCTTGATGTCGGTCTCGATGTGGGTCATGGTCTCGGCGGGGATGCTCAGCTTGGCCAGCACCTTGTCGTCACGCTCAAAGATCTTGATGGCGTACCAGCGCTGCTGCTCCTCGGGCATGCTGTGAACAGCGGCCTCCTCGATGTGGGCAATGGCGTGCTCCACAGGACCGGAGAAGGTATGCATGGGAACGGTCTTGGCACTCTTGGCGGCGTTGACGGCGGCCTCGGCGGCCTCCATGACGCCGGTGCCCTTCAGGGCGGAGATCTCCACGATCTGGCAGCCCAGCTGGCGGGACAGCTCGGGGATGTTGATCTCGTCGCCGTTCTTCTTCACCAGATCCATCATGTTGATGGCGATGACCACAGGGATGCCCAGCTCGGTCAGCTGCGTGGTCAGGTACAGGTTACGCTCCAGGTTGGTGCCGTCGATGATGTTCAGGATGGCGTCGGGACGCTGGTCGATCAGGTAGTTACGGGCCACCACTTCCTCCAGGGTGTAGGGGGACAGGGAGTAAATACCGGGCAGGTCCATGATGGTCACGTCATCATGCTTCTTCAGCTTGCCTTCCTTCTTCTCCACCGTAACGCCGGGCCAGTTGCCCACGAACTGGTTGGAGCCGGTCAACGCATTGAACAGCGTGGTCTTACCGGAGTTGGGGTTGCCCGCGAGGGCAATTTTAATTTGTTTTTCCATATTCGCTCCTTTCGGATAGCTGACGCTAACCGTCACACAAAAATTTTTACTCGATCTCGATCATTTCGGTGTCGGCCTTCCGCAGAGAAAGCTCGTAACCGCGGACAGTGACCTCCATGGGGTCGCCCAGAGGCGCCACCTTGCGGATATACACCTCAGTGCCGCGGGTGATGCCCATATCCATGATACGGCGCTTGATGGGGCCTTCGCCGTGGAGCTTTACCACCTTCACGGTCTGGCCGATCTTGGCCTCTTTCAATGTTTTCATGTGTCTCCTCCTTATCACGCAATATTCTTTATCTGAAACTTAAATGTAAAGACGCAGGTAAAACCGTTGGCAATGAAATCGAAGATTTCATGCCAGTTTTTTTACACCATGATTTTCCGGGCCATTTCTTCACTGATGGCCACGCGGGATTCCTTCACCTTGACGATCACATTGCCGCCCATGGAGCTGATCAGCGTTACCTCGCCGCCCGCTACGAATCCCAGGTTTTCCAGGTGCCGGCGCACCTCGTCGTTTCCGCCGATCCGGTGGATGATCTGTTCCTTACCTACATCGGCCAATGTCAGCGGCATCATGTACGACCCTTCTTTCTGCTGAATATCCAATCATTAGCACACGCTAACTTATCGTGCTCAAAAAATGGTTAGCCTTTTCTAACCACGCGGATATTATAGTTAGCGTGAGCTAATTTGTCAATAGAAATTTCACATTTTTTTAACCTTTCCGTGTTTTCATGCACTTTTTCTCCACGGTTCCCCGTTATGTCAACTCCCGCTTGTGCATTTTACCGATTACACAGAAAAAAACGCACAGGAGCCGCGGCTCCTGTGCGTTTGCGCATGTTTCGTTATCAGCCCTGATTTCTGCGGCGAAGGCGGATGCGGTCCGCGATCATGGCGATGAACTCGCTGTTGGTGGGCTTGCCCTTGGCGGAGTTGACGGTGTAGCCGAAATAACCCTGCAGCGTCTCCAGATCGCCCCGGTCCCAGGCCACCTCAATGGCATGGCGGATGGCACGCTCCACCCGGCTGGGCGTGGTGTGGAACCGCTTGGCCACCTCCGGATACAGCACCTTTGTCACCGCGTTGATCACGTCCATGTTCTGCACCGTCAGGATGATGGCCTCCCGCACATACTGATAGCCCTTGATATGGGCCGGAACGCCCACCTCGTGGAGGATGGCCGTCACCTCCGCCTCCAGCGTGGGCAGCGACAGCGTGCCGCTGTCCTGGGCGGCCTGCCGGATGCGGTCCAGCAGCGAATCCACATGGGCCGGCTTCGGGATAAAGTACCACACGCCCATGCGCGTCAGCTCCTGCACCATGTTCTGGCTGCAGAAGGCTGACAGCACGATACACTTGATCTCCTTAGGCATCCGCTGCAGCAGGCTCATGCCGTCCAGCCCAGGCAGGATCATGTCCATCACCACCACATCGGGGCTGGTTTTCTGGATCAGATCCCATGCCGTGTCTCCGTCACCGGTATCACCCACGACCTGAAATTCGCCGGTGTCCTCCAGTGCGCGGCGCAGCAGTAATCGGAATTCCTCGCTGTTGTCGGCCAGCAAAATCTTGGGCTTGGTTTCCATATCTTCTCAGTTCCTCTCTCCTTAAATTGGGCGTGTTTCGTGATATTCCATGCATTGTCGCCCTGCTGCATATGAAATTACCAGAATGCAACAGCGTTTTCAAGGGATTCTTGTCGATTTAACATAAATTTAACCCGACCGCGTTTGACAGCAAAACCATTAAATGGTAGAAGCCACTGCCCCGCAGCCGCAGTGCCTTACCGCGGGAAACCACAACATCTTCCGTCGGCGGGAGCGCAGACCGTCTGCATGTTGCGCCGCATACCGCATCGGCACGGGTCGGACGCGGCGCAGGAGCGCAGGCACGGTGTAAAGAAAAATCTCCGTTTGGGGCTGGAAATGCCCCAGTGCATAGCGTATAATAAAGCTGCTACAATAATATAATGAGGTGAACAATGGATGGAAGAGATGCGCAGCTTTGGTTACATCTGCCCCAAATGCGGCAAGGCGGTGCTGGGCAGCCGCAGCGCCTTTGCCCTGCAGGCGGCCGCCGCCCGCATTACCTGCGAGTGCGGCGAAAGCGAGCTGGAGATCCAGACCGACGGCATCAAGTTCCGGCTGTGGGTCCCCTGCGGTCTGTGCGGCGGTACCCATCAGGCCGAGGTGGACGCAAATGCCATCCTGACGGGCCGAGGCGTTGGTCTGGCCTGCCCGGAGACGAAGCAGCTGTGCTGCTACGCCGGTGACACCGCCCAGGTGCAGCACGCCATGGAGGAGCTGGCTATCCGGGCAGAAAAGGAAAAATGCGAGGAAAAGGAAGCCTTTACCGATAACGTCATCATGTACGAGGTGCTGTCGGAGCTGAAGGACATCGCCGCCCGGGGCGGCATCCGCTGCTCCTGCGGCAGCACGGAGTACGGGATCCAGGTACACCGTGACGCGGTGGATCTCATCTGCCGCCGCTGCGGCGGCAAGCTGCGGCTGCCCGCCGGAACGGACGAGGATCTGGATCGCCTGTGCTGCCAGATGACCCTGACCATCCGGGGCGCGGAATGAACGGCATGATTCTCTGCTTCGCCCTGTTTCTGGGCGCTATGGTGGTCTGTCTCATCACGGGCCGGAGCTTTCTGTGGGCGCTGGGACTGGGGCTGGTGCTGTTTGCCGTCCACGGTCATAAGCAGGGCCACAGCCCGCGGGCCATGTGGGACATGGCCTGGTCGGAGGGCCGCCGTGTGCTGATCGTGCTGCGAATCTTCGTTTTTATCGGTGCCATCACCGCTCTGTGGCGGGCCAGCGGCACCATCGTATTCTTTATTTATTATGGTGTGCAGGCCATCTCCCCCAGGCTGTTCGTGCTGGTGGCCTTTCTGCTGACGGCGCTGATCTCCTACGCGCTGGGCACCTCCTTCGGCGTCATCGGCACGGCCGGTATCGTGCTGATGGCACTGGCACGCTCCGGCGGCGTCAGCGAGGCGGTGACGGCAGGCGCGGTCCTGTCCGGCGCGTATTTCGGTGACCGCTGCTCCCCCGCGTCCTCCTCCGCCGCGCTGGTGGCGGCAGAGACGGAAACCAAGCTGTACGACAACCTGCGGAGCATGTTCCGTACCGGCGCGCTGCCGGTGCTCCTGACCATTGCGGTATACGCCGTGCTGTCAGTGCGCCATCCTATCACGGCGGTGGACGAAGGGCTGCTGCAGGCCCTGCGCGAAAGCGCCGTGATCTCCCTGTGGGCGCTGCTGCCGGCAGTCATCATGCTGGCGCTGCCGCTTCTCAAGGTCCCGGTGCTCGTCAGCATCGGCCTCAGCGTGGCGGCGGCAGGTGCGCTCAGCGTATTTGTGCAGGGTATGAGTCTGTGGAATATGCTGAAAACTGCCGTACTGGGCTACTATCCCGCCGCGGGGCAGCTGAAGGACATTCTCTCCGGCGGCGGCATCGTCTCCATGATAAGTCCCGCGCTGCTGGTGTTCACCACCGGGCTGCTGGCGGGTCTGCTGGACGGCATCGGCGTGCTGAGGGGCACTACCGGTCTGGTGGAGAAGCTGGCGGGCCGCTGCGGGCGCTTTGCCGCCTCGGCGGCGGTGAGCCTTGGCGCGGGCATGATCTTCTGCAACCAGTCGGTGGTGATCGTCATGGGCAACCAGCTGCTGCACCGCAGCTATACCGACCGCAATGAGCAGGCGGTGGATATGGAAAACAGCGGCATCGTGCTGTCGGCCCTGATCCCGTGGAACATCGCATGCAGCATCCCGCTGGTGATGCTGGGCGTCAGCGAACGGGCCATCCCCTACGCCGTGCTGCTGTATATGATCCCGCTGGTCTACGGCCTGACCAAAAAGTATGTATACCCCCGTAAGGAGCAATGCGTATGATCTCTTTATTGGCAAAATGGTTTATTCCCCGCCGCGAACAGGTGACGGACAGCGGTGTGCGCCGGGCATGGGGCACGCTGTGCGGCTTCGTGGGCATCGCCCTGAACCTGCTGCTGTTTGCCGGAAAGCTGGCGGCAGGCACACTCAGCGGCTCCATCGCCGTGACGGCGGACGCCTTCAACAACCTGTCGGACGCCGGTTCCTCGGTGGTGACGCTGCTGGGCTTCCGGCTGGCGGGCAAAAAGCCCGACTCGGATCATCCCTTCGGCCACGGGCGCATGGAGTACGTCTCCGGCCTTGTGGTGGCGGGCCTGATCCTGCTAATGGGCGCGGAGCTGGCCAAAACCTCCGTGGACAAGATCGCCCATCCGGAGGCAGTGACCTTCTCCTGGCTGGCGGCGGCCATTCTGCTGGTCTCCATAGCCGTAAAGCTGTATATGTACATGTATAACAAGGCCGTGGGCAAAAAGATCGGCTCCGCCGCCATGGCCGCCACCGCCGCCGACAGTCTCAGTGATACGGCGGCCACCGCCGCCGTGCTGCTGTCCATGATCGTGGGAAGGCTGGCCAATGTGCAGCTGGACGGCTGGGTGGGCCTTCTGGTGGCGCTGTTCATCCTGTGGTCGGCGGTGCAGGCCGCCCGGGACACCATCAGTCCCCTGCTGGGACAGGCTCCTGACCCGGCGCTGGTCAAAGAGATCGAAGCGCTGGTGATGGCCCACGATACTGTGGTGGGCGTCCACGATCTGGTGGTGCATGACTACGGCCCCGGACGGCGGATCATCTCCCTCCACGCGGAGGTGCCTGCCGACGGGCAGGTGCTGGAGCTGCACGACGTGATCGACAACATCGAATCGGAGCTGGCCCGGAAGCTGCACTGCGAGGCGGTGATCCACATGGATCCCGTGGTGGTGGGCGATCCGGTGGTGGCGGCGCTCCGGGAGCAGACAGCGGCGCTGGTCAGGACCATCGACCCCCGCATCACCATCCACGATTTCCGCATGGTACCCGGCAAGACCCATACCAACCTGATCTTTGACGCGGTGATCCCCTTTGACGAGCAGCTAACCCGGCCACAGGTGGCCCAGCGCATCTGCCGTCTTGTGGAGGATATGGACGGCCACTACCGCGCCGTGGTGAAGATCGAGAATTCTTATGTAGATTAAGGAGGTATCCCCATGGACGAGCAGATTCGCAAATTGAAGGAGCTGGTGGACGGCAGCGATAACATCGTGTTTTTCGGCGGCGCGGGCGTTTCCACTGAAAGCGGCATCCCCGATTTCCGCAGCGTGGACGGGCTGTATCATCAGAAGTTCCGCTATCCGCCGGAGACCATGCTGAGCCACAGCTTCTATATGGCGCATAAGGCGGAGTTCTATGAGTTCTACCGGGCAAAGATGCTCTCGCCCGATGCCCAGCCCAACGCCGCCCACCGCAAGCTGGCCCAGTGGGAGCAGGAGGGCAAGCTGAAGGCGGTCATTACCCAGAACATCGACGGCCTGCACCAGAAGGCCGGCAGCCGCGAGGTGCTGGAGCTGCACGGCAGCGTCCTGCGGAACTACTGCGAGCGGTGCCATAAGTTCTATGGGCTGGATGCCATCCTTCACAGCACTGGCGTGCCCAAATGCACCTGCGGCGGCGATATCAAGCCGGACGTGGTGCTGTATGAGGAGGGCCTGGACGAGGATGTAATGGACAAGGCCCTGCGCTATATCCACGACGCGGATATGCTGATCATCGGCGGCACGTCGCTGGTGGTGTATCCGGCGGCGGGTCTGGTGCGCTACTACCGGGGCCGCAAGCTGGTGGTCATCAACAAGGGCACGGTAGGCGCGGACATCGGCGCGGATCTGGTCATTGACGGGCCCATCGGCCAGGTTTTGTCCCAGGTATAAGCCTGAGAAATTTTAGGCTTGACAAATATAGGCGGTCTGGTATAATAAGCAGGTACTCTTGAGAGGCGGACGATTTGCGAGCGTGCTGGAATCGGCAGACAGGCAGGCTTGAGGTGCCTGTGTTCGTAAGGACGTGTGGGTTCAAGTCCCATCGCTCGCACCACCCTCTCAGAAAAGTTGAAAATAATCGAAAAAAAGTATTGACAAATACAGGAACATCGGTTATAATCAACTACGTTGTTTGCGCGAGTGGTGGAATTGGCAGACTCGCTAGATTCAGGTTCTAGTGCTCATTACGGGCGTGCGGGTTCAAGTCCCGCCTCGCGCACCATCGAAACCCTTGAAACCGCAAGGTTTCAAGGGTTTTTCTTTTTTCCCCAGAGGTCATACCGCTTACCTGCAAAACGCCAGAAACCGCATCGGTTTCTGGCGTTTTTTCTTCCACCGTGAAAGTGCCGGAAAAGGCGTGATAAAAGGATATCCGGTTTCAACTTGGAGCTGACAGACAAAAGGCAGCGGGGTTCCGCTGCCTTTTTCTTTATGCGCATAAACACAAAGTTGTGAAAATGCCGCATTGTATCTGCATCGATTTTGAACACTTTCATCGAACTTGCCTATGCAGGACGTGTATCAAGGCCCTTACAGCGAATCGGAGAGAGAGATCGGCGTTGTTTTCTGAAGCTTTCCCAACTCGGAAAGATAGAACTCACGGCTGTTGTTCAGGTGTACGATCATTGCGTATTGTGCGCCCATGATGTCGTGCCGGCATATGGCACTGGTAATATGCGCGTGCTGCAGGGCGGCGCCATCCCGCAGCGACTTGTCCCAGGTGGTAACGGCCAGGTGGATGGAGTTATTGACCACGGGGATAAGGCTTTTAAGTATACGGTTGCCGCAGCAGTTGGCAATGAAGCTGTGATACGCGATCTCCGCGTCGATATGTTCCTGATGGCTGTAATTGGAGGCGATCGTGCGTCTGACATTTTCATCCAGCCGTATGAGTTCGGCGATCTGTTCGTCAGTGATCTTGCTTGCCGCCAAAGCAGCCGTCTGCGGCTCCAGCATTAAGCGGACCCCGATGACGTCGATGGCAAGATCGGCGCCGCCGTCAACACCATAGAGCATGGCAAGGGCGGCAGGGTCAAAGGGATCGCTTTCGCGGGACGAGACATACATTCCCGAGCCTTGACGCACCTCGACAAGATGCCGTGCCTGCAGTTTTCCGATGGCCTCCCGGAGCGTACTCCGGCTTACGCCGAACATGGCGGACAATTCCGCTTCATTCGGAAGCTTATCCCCATGCTGCAGTTGCTGGTCGAGTACCATTTTTAAGATTTCCTGGGCGACTATATCGGGTAATTGACCCGGTTTTCTCCTGCTGGCAGCCATAAAACCCCTCCATAATAAAAAAGAAATGAACAATATTTACCATTTTATCATGTTCTTGCACTAAATGCAAGAAGGAAAGAGAAATACATCATACAAAACATAGCATTTTACGATATATTAATTATGTATGCAGAATTTCATCAGACAAATCTCGGCGTATGCAACAAGAAAATACGTGATTTTAAGTGGAATATGACGAAAATAAATCGATTGTTGACATAGGAAGCTTAAAGTAGTATGATGAATACATCGGACGAATAAGAGAGAGGGGAGCAAGCACACGAGGGTGGACGACAGTATCCGAATCGAGTGAATGAACGCCTCAGAGAAGTCCAAAAAACAAAATGAAAAGGAGAAAAACATGAAGAAGATGAAAAGACTGTTGGCTCTGGTACTGTCGCTGCTGATGGTATACAGCCTGGTGGGCTGCGGCGGAGCAGCAAATGACAACGGGGATGCTGATACAGATAAGGTGTTCACCTTCTCCTGGGCGCATTCCTCCTCTGCAAACGGCGACCGCCTTCCCGATGCATCCGTAGAGATCATCAAGGAGATCGAGGAAAAGTCCAATGGCCGTCTGGTGTTCCAGCACTATCCCGCTTCCCAGATGGGCGCGGAGCGCGAGACCCTTGAAGGTGTGACCCTGGGCACCGTGGACCTGGCTGTCGTTTCCACCGGCGCGATCGCATCCTTCTTCCCCGAGATCGAGGCGACTTCCATTCCTTATCTGATCACCAGCCGTGAGATCGGTTGGGAAGTCTATGACGGCGAGTTCGGCCAGATGCTCGGCCAGATGTCCGAGAAGGCCGGCTGGAAGTGGCTCGGCTGGGCAGAGAACGGCCTGCGTATGTTCTCCAACAAGGTCCGCGAGATCCGCACTCCCGCTGACATGAAGGGCCTGAAGATCCGCACCATGGAGAACGAGATCCACATGGCGCTGGTCAACGCGCTGGGCGCTTCCGCTACCCCCATTACGGCTTCTGAGATCTATACGGCTCTGCAGCAGGGCACCGTGGACGGTCAGGAAAACGGCATCGCGCTGACCTACGGCCTGGGCTTCTATGAGCAGCTGAAGTATATCACCCTGCTGCCCCACGTGTACGATCCCTACATCGTCTGCATGAGCAACAACGCCTGGAACTCCCTGCCCGAGGATCTGCAGCAGCTCCTGCAGGAGGAGATCACCAAGTTCTGTCAGTTGGAGCGTGAGTACAACCAGCGCGACGACGAAGCATATCTCCAGAAGATGCTGGATTCCGGCATGACCGCCTACACGCCCACCGATGCTGAGGCACAGCAGTTCATCGACGCGACCTCCGGCATCGTGGATATAATCCGCGGTCATGTGGGTGACGAGCTGGTGGATGCATACATCTCCGCCGTTGAGCAGGCAAATAAGGACTAAAAGGAAAAGAGCAGATAGAGCAAGCTTTCGATTTTCCAATAATGGATTGAGAAAAGTAATCAGGGTGTACCGGGTCGATCCCGACCATCCGGATTTTCCCGGTACACCCGTCAATCAAAATTGGTGATGATATGAAGAAAATTATTACATTTATTGAGAAAACCCCATTTACGAAGTTTATTTGTACCATATTGATCTTCGGTATGGCACTTGTTATGACGATGAACGTCATTTTGCGTAAATTCTTTGGCTTTTCCTTCAACTGGGGCGATGAGATTCTGCGTTACATGTCCATCTACATGGCGTTTGCAGGTATCGCAGCCGGCTTCCGGTACGGAAAGCACATCAGCATCACGATCGTGACAGAGCATCTGATCCCTGAGAAGGCCCGGCCTGCATTCCGGCTCCTCAGTGATATCTGCGGCCTTATTTTCATGGCCCTGCTGGTATATTTCGGCATCATTCTTGTGCAGCGGATCGGCGCATCCGGCCAAGTTTCTACAGCTCTCCGTCTTCCCATGGCAGTTATTTATGCAGCTGTCCCCGTCTGCGGTGTATTGTCTATTGTTCAGATTCTCATCCAGATGTTTGTGGAAAAGAGCTACCTGCAGCCCCGCGATTAACGGACGAGAATTACAGCAACGTGTTTGTTGCAGATGGGAGGATTACATATGGTTGCAGTACTGTTTATCTCACTGATTATATTCATGGCGCTGGGTGTGCCCATCGCCGCAAGTATCGGCTTTGCGACTCTGGCCTCGATGATCTCGGGTGGCTCCGGAAATCTGTTCCTGGTGGCACAGAAGATGATCACGGCTATGGACTCTACGACGCTGCTGGCGATCCCGCTGTTTATTCTTGCCGGTGCCATCATGGGCAAGGGCGGTATCTCCAAGCGCATCATCGACCTCAGCTATGAGCTGTTCGGCTGGATCCCCGGCTCTCTGGGCATCGTGTGCGTGGTGTCCTGCATGTTCTTTGCCGCCCTGTCCGGTTCTTCTCCGGCCACCGTGGCGGCTATCGGCGGCATCATGGTTCCGGCCATGATCGATGACGGCTATCCCGCAGGCTTCTCCTGCTCTGTGGCGGCAGCCGGCGGTATCATCGGTTGTATCATCCCGCCGTCCATTCCCTTCGTTAACTACGGTCTGATCACCGGCGAGTCTGTTGGCGATCTGTTCGCCGGCGGTATCCTGCCCGGCATCCTGATGGGCGTTTCCCTCTGCGTGATCATCTCGATCAAGGCCAAGAAGCACGGCTGGGGCACGACCACCAAGGGTATCAACCTTCTCAATCTCGGAAAGGCGTTTTTAAACTCCATTCTGGCCCTGCTGATGCCCGTCATCATCCTGGGCGGTATCTACGGCGGTTTCTTCACTCCGACCGAGGCTGCGGCTGTTGCCTGCGTCTATGGTCTGATCGTTGCCTGCCTGGTTTACAGAACCGTTAAGTTTAAAGACCTCTATGCCATCGGTTTCGACGCCGCACTGACCGCCGCCATGATTCTCTTCATCGTCGGCACCGCCAATGCGTTCAGCAACATCGTGACGACGCAGCAGGTTCCCGCGAAGCTGACCAACCTGATTCAGGGCGTGACCGACAGCAAGTACATCGTGCTGCTGCTCATCAACATCATCCTGCTGATCAACGGCTGCTTCATGGAAGAGACGGCGACGACCTTCATCTACACGCCGATCCTGTATCCGCTGATCTGCTCCTATGGCATCGACCCGGTCCAGTTCGGCGTCATCATGGTCATGAATATGACCATGGGCCTGATCACACCTCCTCTGGGCATCAACCTGTTTGTGGCGGCCGGTATCGACAAGAGAGGCACATTCAAAGAAACGATCAAATACATCTGGCCTTTGTTTGGCGTCCTGGTAATTGTGCTGATGCTGGTCACATATATACCGGGCATCTCCATGTCGTTCGTCAACCTGTTCAAGTAAAAATCAGAACAGTGACAGCAATACACTAGTTTTAAACAAGGATGTGACAGAAAATGAAAATTTGTATCTTAGGTGCCGGCGGTATGGGTTCCCTGTACGGTGCGCATCTGTCCACAGTCCCCGGCAACGAGGTGTGGCTCGTCGATGTGTTCAAGGCTCACGTGGACAAGATCAACAGCGATGGTCTCTGCGTGGAGTGCGATGGCAAGGATACCTACTACAAAAATGTTAAGGCCGTGACGGATTCCTCCGAGATCGGCGTGTGCGATCTGGTTGTGATCTTTGTGAAGGGTACGGCTACCCGCGCGGCGATCGAAGCCAACAAGAATCTGTTTGGTGAAGAGACCATGGCGCTGACCGTGCAGAACGGTCTGGGCAACGCGGAAGTGATCGGCAGCATTATCGGTTACGACAATGTGGCCTGCGGCACTACCGAGCAGGGCGCCCGTATGCTGGAGCCCGGCAAGATCCTGGATATGAACAAGGGCAAGGGCAAGACCGTTATCGGCGATGTCCACGGCAAGGTAACGCCCAAGATCGAGAAGGTCGGCGAAGCCCTGAAGGCGGCCGGATTCGAGACGTACGTTTCCGAGGATGTCTCCGGTCTTATCTGGGACAAGCTGATCGTGAACGTGGGTATCAACGGCTGCTCCGCGGCCATGAACCTGACCAACGACGAGAACTGGACCATTCCGGAAGCCAACGCGATCCATGTGGCAGCCGTGAACGAGGCCATCGCCGTAGCGCGTGCCAAGGGCGTAAAGCTCAGCTATGCGGATCCTCTGGCCCATGTGAAGGAGGTCTGCGGCTTCACCGTCGGCAACCAGTGCTCCATGCTGCTGGATGTGCTCAACAATCGGCCTACCGAGATCGACCTGATCAACGGCGCCGTTGTCCGCGAGGGCAAGAAGGTCGGAGTACCTACGCCTGTGAACGAAGTAATCGTGAACATCGTGAAGGTCAAGGAACGGAAGTACAACAAGAACTGAAACTATGGGCGTAAAGAATGACAAGAGAATTGTAGTGTTCATCGGCCACTTCGGCAGCGGGAAAACGGAATGTGCAGTGAACTATGCGATGCGAGTCAAACAGGAAATGCCTGATAGAAAAGCGGCGATCGTTGATCTGGATATTGCCAACCCCTTCTTCCGCAGCCGCGAAAAGAAGGATGAAATGGAAGCGATGGGCATCGAGAACCTGAGCAACCTGTATGGCAAGATGATCACCGACGAGGTGCCTGCACTTGACCCGGCGATCCGCCGTCCGCTGGAAAACAAAGAATACCGTGCGGTCGTTGACGCGGGCGGAGATCCCTCCGGAGCAAAGCTGCTGATGCAATTCCAGGATCTGCTGGATGTTCCCGATTGTGATGTATTTGCGGTAGTCAATGCGAACAGGCCCGAGACCGCAACACTCGAAAAAGCGATCCCGCTGCTCGAGATGATGCAGGTCACAGGCGGATTGAAAATCACAGGTGTTGTGAACAACACCCACATGATCCGCAAGACTACGGTAAAGGACATCATGAAGGGCTACCGGCTGGCCAAGGAAGTGGCAGATCATTTCGGCGTGGCTGTCAGATACAGCACATGCGAAGAGCATCTGCTGAACGAACTGGACAGCCTGGTGAAAGCGGAGCCTATGGAGGGTGAGATTTTCCCGATCACCCTGCAGATGCGTGACAGCTACCTCGACAAAGAAGTCTGACTTTTTATAATCCTCCCAATTCTCCTTTGTGTCCCCGCACTTTCTTATCCAGCTGAAAGTACCGGATCCGAGGCTGCGGGAAACACAAAGCTGAATTGGGGCTTATAATTCAGAACAAATACAGACGTACCGCAAAAAGCGGACGTTGAAAGGAGTAAGTGAAAATGGCAAAAGGCATTCTGAAGTTTAACGGAGACAAGTGCAAGGGCTGTGGGCTGTGTGTTAAGTACTGTCCCAAGCAGATCCTGGGCTTGAATCAAGAGGTCGTCAACAAGCTGGGCTATCATCCCGTTGGCCTACTTGATCAGGAGAGCTGCGTTGGCTGCGCTACCTGTGCGATCATGTGCCCCGATGGCGTTATCAGCGTTTACACTGAATAAAGAGGAGGAGAATTGATATGTCTGAACCTATCCTGATGAAGGGAAACGAGGCGTTTTGCGAAGCGGCAATGCGCGGCGGTGCAAGATACTATTTCGGTTATCCCATTACTCCGCAGAGTGAGATCCCTGAGTACATGGCTGCACATATGGACGAGATCGGCGGCTGCTTCCAGCAGGCAGAGAGCGAGCTGGGCGCTGTGAACATGGGTATCGGCGCAGCGGCTGCCGGCGGCAACGTTATGCTGTCCTCTTCTTCCCCCGGTATCGCGCTGATGCAGGAAGGCATGAGCGGTCTGTGTGTCTGTCATCTGCCTCTGGTGCTGGTGAGTGTCGCCCGCGGCGGCCCCGGCATCGGTGATATCCGTCCTTCCCAGGGCGACTATCGTCAGGCGACCCGCGGCGGCGGCAACGGCGACTATCACCTGATCACCTTTGTTCCTACGACTATGCAGGAAGCTGTTGATCTGATCTATGAAGCCGTTGATCTGGCCGACGAGTATCGCAACCCCGTCTGCATCCTGTGCGATGCAATGATGGGCCAGATGATGGAAGCCATCGAACTGCCCGAGTACAAGAAGCCCCGCATGACCGACGCCGAGATCCGCGCCGCCAAGCCTTGGGCTCTGACCGGCCAGGGCGACCGTGCCGAGAAGAACCGTATCCACGCAATGCCCTGGTCCCCCGAGGAACTGCAGGAGACCAATATGTTCCAGAAGGCCTATTATGACAAGGCCGAGAAGAACCTGGTCCGCTATGAGACCACGGATCTGGAAGACGCCGAGGTCGTGTTCGTCTGCTACGGCACCCCCGCCCGTATCACTTCCGAAGCAATGGAGATGCTGGCTGCCGAGGGCATCAAGGCCGGTATGATCCGTCCCATCAGCGCATGGCCCTATCCCTATGCCGCATTTGACGAGATCGGCCCCAAGACGAAGGTCGTTATCTCTGTCGAGCTGAGCCTCGGCCAGATGATGGAAGATGTCCTGATCGGCACCAAGGGCCGCTGGCCTGTGAAGCTGATCTCCCGCTGCGGCGGCGTGCTCTTCACGTCTCGTGAGATCGTTGAGGAGACCAAGGAAATTCTGAAAGGAGTCGAGTAATCCATGAAAACTGTATTTGAATATACCAAGGGCATGGAAGCCGATGTTAGCACTTCGTATTGTCCCGGTTGTACGCACGGTATCGCCCACAGACTGATTATGGAAACGCTGGAAGAGCGCGGTGAGCTGGAGAAGACCATCGGTATCGCTCCCGTGGGCTGCTCCATTGCGGCTCCTCGTTTCATGAAGGTGGATATGATCGAGTCCTTCCACGGTCGCGCACCCGCTGTTGCCTCCGGTGTCCGCAGAGTTCATCCGGACAAGGTGGTTTTCACCTACCAGGGCGATGGTGACCTGACCTCCATCGGCGGTAATGAGATCCTGCACGCTGCTGAGCGCGGCGAGAAGTTCTGCACCTTCTTCATCAACAACGCGATCTTTGGTATGACCGGCGGCCAGCTGGCGCCCACCACCCTGATCGGCCAGAAGGCGACCACTGCCCCCCTGGGCCGCACCGTCGAGAAGCACGGTATGCCTCTGCGTATGTGCGAGATCATTTCCCAGTGCCCGCGCGCTGTGTTTGTGGAGCGCGTTGCTCTGGATACTCCCGCGCACGTCCGTCAGGCGAAGAAGGCTGTTCAGAAGGCGTTTGAGGTGCAGGCCAAGGGCCTCGGCTTCGCTTTCGTAGAGTTCCTGTCCACCTGCCCCTCCAACTGGGGTGTGTCCGCGGTGAAGGCCACGGATTGGCTGGCTGAGAACATGATCCCTTATTATCCGCTTGGCAACTTTGCGTGTCCTGAGGAGGTAAAGTAAGATGGCTACTATGAAAATTCTGATTGCGGGTTCCGGTGGTCAGGGCGTTATGGTCATGGGGCAGATGATCGCAAAGTCTGCCATCCTGGAAGGTAAGCAGGTCACCTATCTGCCCTCCTATGGCCCCGAGATGCGCGGCGGTACCGCAAACTGCAGCGTCATCGTTTCTGACAAGAAGATCGGCTGCCCCGTTATCGACGTTCCTACCGTCGTCGTTGCCATGAACACCGCTTCCATGCGTAAGTTCGAGGGCAATCTGGCAGAGGGCGGCAAGCTGTTCCTGAATGACTCCCTGATCGAAGAGGAGCCCAGTAGAAAGGACGTGACCATTTATAAGGTCGACGCCGCTGGCATTGCCAAGAACGACCTCGGCAACGAGAAGGCTTCCAACATGGTCATGCTGGGCGCCATCGTCCGCAAGACCGGCATTGTGAAGCTGGAGAGCGTCCATAAGCTGGTTGAAAAGACCTTTGCCGGCAAGAAGGCCGCAATGATTCCCATGAATCTGAAGGCTCTGGAAATCTGGGAAGAGAAGTAATTTTAATTGAACGTAGTCCGGGACACGGAGCCCGGGAAAGGCTCCGTGTCCCAGACTTATGGAGGGAAATACTATGGCTCTGATGACAAGTAAGCAGTACGTAGAGTCTTTGGCGAGAATGAACCGAAGGATTTTCTTCCAAGGCGAACTGATCAAGGATCCGATCAACGACCCGATGCTGATCCCGTCCAGAAGGTGCCTGGAAGAGACCTACGATATGGCATTCATGCCCGAATACGAAGAACTCATGACGGCTACCAGCCAGTTTACGGGTCATAAGATCAATCGATTCAACCATATCCACGCCAGCAAGGAAGACCTGAACAAAAAGGTAAAGCTGCAGCGTCTTATGGGCCAGCGCACCGGCAGCTGCTTCCAGCGCTGTGTGATCATGGATATGGCAAATGCGTTCTATTCCACCACCTATGAAGTGGACGAGAAGTATGGCACGCACTACTTCGAGCGCTTTAAGGATTTCATTATCCGCTGCCAGGAAGAGGACCTCATCGTCGGCGGTGCGCTGACCGACGTTAAGGGTGACCGCAGCTGCGCGATCGGCAGTGATGACCAGGATAAGGATCTGTACGTCCATGTCGTTGAGAGACGCCCCGATGGCGTGGTGGTGAACGGTGCAAAGGCCCATCTGACCGGTATTACGAACGCCCATGAGGTGGTCGTTCTTCCGACGCAGGCGATGCGTCCCGGTCAGGAAGATTACGCGATTGCGTTCCATATTCCTCTGGACGCGCCCGGCATCACGATGATCCTCGGCCGCCAGAGCTGTGACACGAGAAAAACCGAAAAATACGCCGACATCGATGTCGGTAATGCGAAGTACGGCGGCATTGAGGCCCTGACTATTTTTGATCATGTTTTCGTGCCCAACGAAAACATTTTCCTGAACGGTGAAACGGACTTTGCCGGCATGCTGGTTGAGCGCTTTGCCGGCTATCATCGCAACAGCTACGGCGGCTGCAAATCCGGTGTCGGCGATGTTGTGATCGGCGCTGCCGCCCTGATCGCTCAGTACAACGGAACAGATAAGGCGTCTCATATCAAGGACAAGCTGGTTGAGATGACGCAGCTCAATGAGCAGCTGTATTGTGCCGGTATTGCATCCAGCACGGAAGGCTGGCAGACCAAAGCGGGCAACTATATGGTGAACCTGCTGTTGGCAAATGTCTGCAAGCTGAATGTCACACGGTATCCCTACGAGATCGTGCGTCTGATGGAGGATATCGCAGGCGGCATCATGGTGACCGCTCCTTCCGAGGGTGATCTGCGCAGTGCCGAAGTGGGACCCTATATTGAAAAGTACCTTGTCGGACACAATGTCAACGCCGAGCAGCGCCTCCGCGCGCTTCGTCTCTGCGAAAATCTCGCACTTGGCACAGCTGCCGTTGGATATCGTACCGAGTCCATGCACGGCGCAGGTTCTCCCCAGGCGCAGAAGGTCATGATCACGCGCCAGGGCAACTTCGAGATGAAGAAGGATCTGGCCAAGCGCATTGCAGGCATCGAACAGTAAAGCAAGAGCTTCTTTCAGCGGACATTTGCTTCCGGCCGATCCCGCGGGAACACGGGATCGGTCGGAGCAGAACGCAGGAATTTGACTATGGACATAAAAAAAGAAATTGAAAAAATTGTTGACGAGTCGATAAAGCCTGCCATACGCAGCCATGGCGGTGATGTGGAAGTCATTGACTATTATGATCATGTGCTTCAAATCAGACTGACTGGCGCGTGTGAAAATTGCCCTATGGCAAATCTTAGCACAAAAAAAGAAATTGAAGAAACACTGAAGACAATTTTTCCCGAACTCCAAGCGGTAGAATTGGTAGATACGATTGACCCGGAACTACTCCGATTTGTGCGGTCTATTTTGTCGGATGACAAAAAAAGCAAGAAAGCGGTCAAGTATTGCGGTGGCTGTAATCCAACGTATGATCGCAGCAGCGTAGTACAGCGATTGGAGAAAAAGCTGGGCGTTAAATTTGAGATAGCTGAAGCAAATCATCACTATGATGAAGTGTATGTAATATGTGGTTGTTCTGCGCGCTGTGCAGATATTAGCGGGATTCAGGCTGACCGTGTCATTATGGTCGACAGTCCAGAATTCCCCGAACAGTCTGGAAACGAAGGAAAACAAATAGATAATCAGGGAGAACAATTATGACATTTGAATTGACCAAGGAGCAATTGCTTCTTCAGAAAATGATCCGGGAGTTTGCCGCCAATGAGGTGGCGCCCCTTGCCGACGAGCTGGACAAGACCGGCCGTTTTCCCCAGGAGACATTTGTCAAGCTGGCAAAGCTGGGCTTGATGGGCCTGAATATTCCCAAGGAGTACGGCGGTGCCGGGATGCCCGACATCTGCAAGGTCATTGCCGTATCCGAGCTGGCCAAAGCCTGCGCCAGCACCGCCGAGGCCTATGCCGTACACCTGCTGGTGAACTATATCATCGTGAAGTTCGGCAACGAGGCACAGAAGAAGGAATACCTCGCCAGAGCTATGACCGGTGTACTGGGCGCCTTCGCTTTGACCGAGCCCGGTGCCGGTTCCGATGCCGGTTCTCTGCAGACCACCGCTGTGGCAGACGGGGATGACTATATCATCAACGGCACCAAGTGCTTCATCAGCAATCTGGGCCACGAAGAGGGCGATTACGCTGTGGTTATCGCTCTGACCGACCGGGCCAAGAAGAATCACGGCGGTATGACCGCATTTTTGGTCGACCGCAGCACGCCCGGCTTCAAGGTTGGCAAGATCGAGGAGAAGATGGGCATCAACGCTGCGTCTGTGGCCGAGCTGATTCTGGAGGATTGCCGTGTTCCCAAGACCGCCATTCTCGGCAGAGTGGGCGATGGCTTCAAGGTCGCCATGGGCGGTTTGGACAGCGGCCGTATCGGCATTGCCTCACAGGCCTGCGGCGAGGCGGAAGCAGCGCTGAACGCCGCTGTGGATTACGCCAAGCAGCGCATTCAGTTTGGCCGCCCCATCGCCGACAAGCAGGGCCTGCAGTTCTATCTGGCCGATATGGCGACCCGCGTGGAGGCTGCCTATCTGTTGACCTTCAAGGCTGCCGAACTGCTGGACAGCGGCAAGAGCGCCGGCAAGAACGCTTCCATGGCCAAGTATTATGCCTCCGAAACGGCCAACTGGGTGGCCGCCAAGGCCCTCCAGATCCACGGCGGTTATGGCTACATGAAGGATTATCCCATTGAGCGCATTTATCGTGACGCCCGCATCCTCACCATTTATGAGGGCACCTCCGAGGTGCAGAAGACCGTCATTTCCCGTGCGCTGTTGAAGTAAGGAGGTAAAAGGAAAATGAAGATTTTTGTCACTGTCAAGCAGGTCCCCGATACCTCCGGTAAGGTGGCCGTGAATCCCGATGGTACACTGGATCGTGCTTCCATGCAGACCATCATCAACCCCGACGACCTGAACGCCGTCGAGGCCGCCCTGTCCCTGAAGGACGAGCTGGGCTGCAAGGTCATCGCTTTCACCATGGGCCCCCCTCCCGCAGAAGGCATGCTGCGTGAGCTGATGGCCATGGGCGTGGACGAGGGTGTCCTGATCACCGCCCGTGAGTTTGGCGGCTCCGACACCTACGCTACCTCCCAGATCATCGCCGCCGCCATCGACACCTACGGTGTCGAGGCTGACGATATCATCCTGGCTGGCCGTCAGGCCATCGATGGCGATACCGCTCAGGTGGGTCCCCAGATCGCTGAGAAGCTGCACCTGCCCCAGATCTCCTACGCCGGCGATATCAAGCTGGAGGGCAATACCGTCACCGTCAAGCGCATGCTGGAGGACGGCTACATGACCGTCAAGGTCAAGACCCCCTGCATGATCACCTGCATCAAGGAGCTGAATCAGCCCCGCTACATGAATCTCTACGATATCAATGCTGCATACAGCAAGCCCCTGGTCACTATGACCTATGAGACCCTGAAGGATCATCCCCTGATCGACAAGAGCACCATCGGTCTGGCTGGTTCTCCCACCAACATTCTGACCTCCTTTACGCCTCCCCAGAAGGGCGCCGGCATGATGCTGGAAGGTGACGGTAAGGATACCACCGACAAGCTGGCTGGCATTCTGGCGGCCAAGCACATCATCTAAGGGAAAGGAGATAAGAAAATGGCTTTTAATAGTGCTGATATCGGCGCGTTCAAGAACGTATGGGTGTTCTGCGAGCAGCGTCAGGGCGTGATGATGCCCACCACCTTTGAACTGATCTCCGAGGGCCGCAAGCTGGCCGACGAGCTGGGCGTTGAGCTGTGCGGCATCCTGCTGGGCGACAACGTGGACGGCATCGCCGCTGAGCTGGGCGAGTACGGCGCGGATAAGGTTTATGTGTACAATTCTCCCCTGCTGAAGGACTACACCACCGATGGTTATACCAAGGTGATCGTGGAGGCCGTGGAGGAGATCAAGCCCGAAGTGCTGCTGTTCGGCGCTTCCAACATTGGCCGTGACCTGGCGCCCCGCTGCGCAGCCCGTCTGCACACCGGCCTGTGCGCCGACTGCACCCACCTGGACATCGACATGCCCAACTACAAGGGCTTCCTGAAGGAAGCTTCCACCCTGCCCGAGGAGCGCATCGATAAGCTGGGCACCGTGATGATCAACAAGGAGCCTCACGGTGTTGATCGCGACCTGAAGATGACCCGTCCCGCTTTCGGCGGCCACCTGATGGCCTCCATCATCTGCCCCCGTTTCCGTCCCGCCATGGCCACTGTGCGCCCCGGCGTTATGAAGAAGCGCGAGTGCAAGAAGAACGTGGAGATCCTGCATCCCGCTTTCGAGCTGGCTGCTGCTGACATCCACACCGAGGTCACCGAGACCGTCAAGGCCGCCAAGAAGCTGGTGGACCTGATCGGCGCTGACTTCATCGTGTCCGTTGGCCGTGGTATCTCCAAGGACGTCGAGAAGGGCATCAAGCTGGCCGAGGAGCTGGCTGAGGTCCTGGGCGGCGTCGTGGGTTCCTCTCGTGCCTGCGTGGACGCTGGTTGGATCTCCGCTGACCACCAGGTCGGCCAGACCGGCAAGACCGTCCATCCCAAGGTCTATGTGGCTCTGGGCATCTCCGGCGCCATCCAGCACAAGGCTGGCATGCAGGATTCCGAGTGCATCATCGCCGTCAACAAGAACGAGACCGCTCCCATCTTCGAGGTTGCCGATTACGGCATCACCGGCGACCTGTTCAAGGTCGTTCCCGAGCTGATCGAGTCCATCAAGGCCGCCAAGGCTGCCAAGTAACAACGCTTTTTTCCTTCTCTCCTTACATTGCGGATGATCTTCCATGACCCACGAGCAGGTTTTCTCCTCAATATTAACACTCTTTCCGAAAGCTGCGACTTTGGGAATACTTGCCAATCTCTACTCTACCCTACCATTACCTCATGCCATTTCAGGCTGCTATCTTTTCACCTGCTCGGGGTCTTGGAGCATCTGCAAAAACAAGGGATATTATTGAATAAAGAGACATGGCATTCCGATTTGAATGCCATGTCTCTTTATTGCTATTAAAATCATTGGTTCGCTGCGTCGCAGATCCATAAACAATCCGTACTGAAAACGGGCTGTACACTCCGCGCAGCTACAAAATTCAGCTTTAGTCCCACTTTGTGCACCATCAGGAAAGACATCCGTTCGGATGTCTTTTTTATTTTTATGCGATACTGTTCCCAACAGGCCCGAACGCTATTGACAGATGCGGGCAACGCGCCCATAATATAAAACGCTTGATGCAGAACGTATATTGCAAAACGAGTATTTTCGTATAACAAGGAGATTGCCCATGCCGCCGAAACCGAAATTCACAAGGGAAGAGATCGTACAGACCGCGTTGGACGTGGTCTCCCGCAAGGGTGTCGAGGCGCTGACCGCGAAGGAGCTGGGCGATGCCCTTGGCAGCTCGGCCCGCCCCATCTTCACGGTGTTCACCAGCATGAAGGAGGTGCAGGACGCGGTGCGCGCCGCCGCCATGCGCCGGTTCGAGAGCTTTGCGGAGCAGAAGCTGCCCGGGATGCCCCTGTTCAAGCAGGTGGGCATGCGGATGGTTCTGTTCGGTGCCCGTGAGCCGAAGCTGTATCAGCTCCTTTTCATGCAGGAAAACCGGAACGCCGTCAGCTTTGACGACGTGTTCGGTGAGCTTGGCCCCACGGCGGAGACCTGCATCGCCCTAATCCGGGAGACATACAGCCTGAGCGAGACGGAAGCCAGGCTGCTCTTTGAAAACGTGTGGATCTATACCTTCGGGGTAGGTGCGCTGTGCGCCACACGGGTCTGCCATTTTTCCGAGGAAAGGCTGGGCGAGATGCTGTCCACGGAATTTCAGGCCATGATGCTGCTGGTAAAAACCGGAGACGGGAGGTGCGAAAATGAAGTATGATCTGTCGGAACTGGCCCCGTTTCTGGATGCGGACGGACGCCTGAGCGCGCTTCCGGCCAAGCACAAAAAGAAGCTGCTGGCGCTCTGGTATCTGGCTGGGAAGCTGGAGGACAGGCGGCAGTATACAGAGCCGGAGATCAATGATCTGCTGGACGGATGGACGCTTTTCCACGATCCCGCAACGCTCCGGCGGGAGCTTTACAACAAGCGGCTGCTGGACCGCGCAGCGGATTGCAGCCGCTATTGGAAGGCGGAGCAGCTTCCGGCGCTCGATGCGTTTATGGAAAAGAATATCTGAAAGCGTATCCGGTCTGCCGCGCAGGCGGATCAGACACGGGAGGGCCCCATGATGAGCAAATACGACGCACTTTGGCAATACATACAGAAAAGCGGCAAACCGCAGCTGACGCTGACCTTTGACGAGATCGGCCGGATCGCGGGCCTACCGCTGGATCACGCCTTTCTGCGGTATAAGAAAGAGCTGCTCCTCTACGGCTATGCGGTGGGCAGGATCTCGATGAAGGCGCAGACGGTGGATTTTATCCGGACAGAGACGCATTGACAAAAGAGAGAGGGGACACACATGGAAAAAGAATTTATCACACCCGAAGGACACAAGGACTTTTTGGCTAAAAAGCTGTTTAACCAGATGGGCAGGATCCAATGGGGCGCCATCGCCTATATCGCGGAAAACGGCGGCGGTCCCGAAAACAACCACACCCACAGCGACAACCACATTTTCATCGTTGTGGACGGCCAGGTGCGGATCGTTTCCGGTGACAGGGAGATCATCGCCGGTAAGGATGAGGCGGTATTCGTGGACGGCATGACCCCTCACTCCATTTGGAACAACGGCGCCAAAACAGCCGTCGTTATCAAGATCTCCACCGCGCGGGAGGATGGAGACATCGGCGCAAACGCATAAAACAGCATTTAATAAGCCGGCATGGTTCTGAACCATGCCGGCTTTTGATTTTTATCGGGTAAATTTCACCATGTAGGTGCCCAGCACCTGCTGGCAGGGAATGGCCGCGGCGTTGGCCGCCGTGAACGCCTGACGGGGATACACCGTCCGCACCTCCGTAGGGATGGCGGGCAGCGTCTTTCCGATGCTGACGCCGTGGGCATCGTTTTCGGAAAAGTGCCACGCAAAGGCGCAGTCACAGAACTCCTTGTTGGCGTCGATGATCTCCGGCGCTCTCAGCTGCGGCACGGCATCCGGGAAATAGCAGCCGCCGTTGTCCTTCTCCGCCGGGCAGGAGCCCTCGATCCCCACGCCGGTAAAGGAAATGGTCAGGAATTCCGGCTCAAACACCGTGGTCTTTCCCTCCTGCCGGAAGGGAACACCCTCCCAGCAGCCGATGTTCAGCCAGCCCCGCACCCCGTCCTTTTCCACGGCGGTATTGAACTCCACATAGCCCGTCGTTCCGTCCCGCACCTCCGCGTTGATCCGCAGCACCGGCCGCAGCGAGACGAAGCCCTCCGGCAGGATCGCCCGCAGCCGATCCTGTTCCACGCCATAGGCCATCACGAATTGTGTCACATTCATCCGAAGCACCTTCCCTTTCGTATTGTCTCCATGATAGCATGTCCCCCGCGGTACCACAAGGGCTTTGTTTTTCTGACCAATCTTCCGCCGCCGCAGCGTGGCTGTTCTTGTACGTTCGGCCGATTTTGCCTCTTTGTGCAAATTGCCACTTGAAATGGAAAAAAATGTATGCTACACTCCGTTCAATTCTTCTGAAAGGACACAGCGGCAATGATGATGACTTACGCATTCGCCAATATGACCGCTTACGCGCAGGGCTCCTGCGCTGTGTCCGCATGCTCCGACATGAACAGCATCATTCTGTCTCTGGACGCCGGCATTCTGCTGGCGTCCATTATTATTCTGCTGGTATTGACCAGCTCCTTCACATGCCGGAACATGACGTCCCCCTTCCCCTGCCTGCCCTCGTAAGATCGACGACAGTTACAGCTGCAAGAGGCTCCGCCATCCGGCGGAGCCTCTTTTTTTCATAGATTCCTGTCCGCTTCTCCTGGCCAGCGAAGCGTCACCAACCAAAATCAAAAGAAAGTGAGAAAAATCCCTATGAGCTTCTTCAATTTCGTCATGGCATTCAGCCCCATTGTCGTGGTGCTGGTGGGCATTCTGGGCTTCCGCCAGTCCGCCAAGCGCGTCGCCCCCGTGGCTCTGCTGTGGACGCTTCTGCTGGCCTTCACCTACTTCAATGTTACCGGCGCTTCCTTCAAAGACAACGTGGCCGTTTATGACGCTCTTCTCTGGAAGGGCATCAAGGAGGGCCTGAAGATCGTGCTGATGGTGTTCGGCGCCTTCGTGATCCTGAATCTGCTCCGTGATACCGGCGCTATCGACGAGGTAAAGGGTGCCATCGCCCGCATCAGCGATGACCGCCGCGTACAGGTGGTCATCATCGGCATGATGCTCCCCATCTTCCTGGAGGGCGCAGCAGGCGCAGGCTCTCCCGCCGCCATCGCCGCACCGTTTCTGGTGGCGCTGGGCTTTGACCCCGTGACCTCCATCGCGCTGGCCCTGCTGGGCGACGCTACGCCCTGCTCCTGGGGCGGCGCGGGCCTGACCACCATCAACGGCGGCGCGGCCCTCACCGACGCGGGCCTCAGCACCGTGGCGCTGAACTCCGCCATGGTGGGCCGCATCCACATGTTCGGTGTGCTGGTGATCCCCTTTATCATGGTGGCCATGACCTTCGGCCGCAAGGGCTTCAAGGGCATCGTCCCCTACCTCTGCTTTGCCGGTGTGTCCACCGGCGCGGTGATGTTCGTTCTCTCCAACTTTGTGGGCGCGGAGGTCACCTCCATGGGCACGGGCCTTCTCTCCATCCTCCTCAGCGTGGCCTACGTCAAGCTGGTGGGCGTGAAAACGCCGGGGGAATACCGTTACCGCTTCTCCGGTCAGGAAAAGAAGTACGGCCCGTTCCGCGCCATGTCCCCTTACGTCTACATGCTGGTGCTGCTGCCCGCCGTTCGCTACGGCTTCCCGGCACTGGTGGAAAACGGCTTCGCCGTCATGTGCACCTTCGGCTATATCGTGTGGGTGGATGTGGTGATCCTGATCTGCGGCTTCCTGGGCGCTATGGCCCTGAAAACCGGTCTGAAGCAGTACGGCCGGGTCTGCGCCAAGACGGTGGGCCATGTGATGCCGGTGCTGGTGACCATGGGCAGCCTGCTGGTGGTATCCTATATCATGCAGTCTCCTTCCACCGGCATGATGAACCTGCTGGCCTCTGACATTGCCGCCGTGGTGGGCTGGTTCTATCCCGCCGCCGCTGTTCTCATCGGCGCCAGCGGCTCCTTCATCACTGGCACGGGCCTTGGCTCCAACATCATGTTCGCCGACATGCACATCCAGGCGGCACAGGCGCTGGGCATGAACCCCATCACCGTGTTTGCCGGACAGAACGCCGGCGCTTCCCTGGGCAACCTGATCTGCCCCAACAATACGGTGGCCGCCTGCGCCACGGTGGATCAGGTGGGCAACGAGAACAAGGTCATGAAGCGGACGCTGCCCGCCTTCGCCATCGTCCTTGTGATCTACATGGTGCTGACCATGCTGTATACCTGTGTGCTGTTCCCCAATTTTGGAATGTAAATAAACCTATCAATAAAGGAGTGTATCTGTTATGGCAAAAAAACGTGTTCTCGGTGTGATCGGTCTGGGCCATGTGGGCGCCCATGTGGCCTACGCGCTGGCGGTGCAGGGCATCGCAGATGAGCTGGTGCTGGTGGATCAGAACCAGCAGAAGCTGGCCAGCGAGGTACAGGATCTCCGCGACGCGGCGGCGTATCTGCCCCACCGCGTCACTGTCCGGGCCGGTGATTTCGCCGATCTGGGCGAGTGCGATGTGATCGTCAACAGCGTAGGCAAGATCGACCTGCTGCGTGGCACCCATGACCGGGTGACCGAGATGGATTTCACCGTTCCCGCTGTCCGCGGCTATGTGGAAAAGGTCAAGGCCAGCGGCTTTGACGGCGTGCTGATCAACATCACCAACCCCTGCGATATCGTTACCCGTGAGCTGGCGCTGGGGCTGGGCCTGCCGAAGGGCCGTGTGTTCGGCACCGGAACGGGGCTTGACACCTCCCGCCTGCTGAGTGCCCTGGCCCGTCAGACCGGTGTGGATCACAAGTCCATCACCTGCTACATGATGGGCGAGCACGGCAACCAGCAGTTTGCGCCCTGGTCCTGCGTCAGCTTCAAGGGCATGCCGCTGGACAAGTGGGCCGAAACGGACGAGCGCTTCCGCTTTGACCGCGACGCCCTGCAGAAGGAGTCCATCGGCGGCGGCTGGGTCACCTTCTCCGGCAAGTTCTGCACCGAGTACGGCATTGCCACCACCGCCGCCCGGATGGCCCACATCGTGCTTCACGATGAAAAGGCCATCATGTCCGCCAGTATGGAGCTGTGCGGTGAGTACGGCGAAAGCGGCCTGTTCGCCGGTGTCCCCTGCGTCATCGGCGCAAACGGCGTGGAGGAGGTGGTGGAGCTGCCCCTGACCGACGAGGAAAAGGCTGCCTTCCACCAGTGCTGCGAGGGTATCCGCCACAATATGGAGCATTTGAAAGAGATCTGAATCAGGAGGTCAGTCACTATGAATATCACCGTTACCAAGAATCCCAATCCCGGCACTCTGCCCCCGTCCGACCAGCTGGGCTTCGGCTCCGTCTTCACCGACCACATGTTCATCATGGACTACACCGAAAAGGACGGCTGGCACAACGCCCGCGTCGTGCCTTACGGCCCCATCGCCCTGAACCCCGCCGCCAGCGTCCTGCACTACGGCAACGAGGTGTTCGAGGGTCTGAAGGCCTACCGCCGTCCCGACGGCGAGGTGCAGCTGTTCCGCCCCTGGGAGAATATCGCCCGGCTGAACCGCTCCTGTGAGCGTCTGGGCCTGCCCCAGGTGGACCCCGATGACGCCCTGCAGGCCATCAAGGAGGTAGTCCGCGTGGATCAGCGCTGGGTGCCCTCCGACCCCGACACCAGCCTGTATGTCCGCCCCTTCCTGTACTCCACCGATCCCACGCTGGCGCTGCACGGCGTCCATGAGGCGTCCTTCGTCATCATTCTCTCCCCTTCCGGCAGCTATTTTTCCGACGGCCTGAAGCCCGTTCCCATCATGGTGGAAACCGAGGATGTTCGTGCCGTCCGCGGCGGCACCGGCGAGGCCAAGTGCGGCGGCAACTACAGCGCGGCCAACCGCGCCGGTGAGCGGGCCGAGGCCAGGGGCTATTCCCAAGTGCTGTGGCTGGACGGCGTGGAACGCAAGTATGTGGAGGAGTGCGGCGGTATGAACGTCATGTTCAAGATCAACGGCACCGTTGTCACCCCCGCCCTGACCGGCTCCATCCTCCATGGCGTCACCCGCAAATCCGCTATCGAGCTTCTCAAGAGCTGTGGCACGCCGGTGGAGGAGCGTCTGCTGAGCGTGGACGAGCTGTTTGAGGCCGCACGCACCGGCGCGCTGGAGGAGGCCTGGTGCATCGGCACTGCCGCCGTTGTCTCCCCCATCGGCGCACTGGGCTGGGACGATGTACGCTATGAGGTCAACGGCGGCCGGATCGGCGCGCTGTCCCAGAAGCTGTACGACGAGCTGACCGGCATCCAGTGGGGTACGAGACCCGACCCCTTCGGCTGGACCTGCCGCGTGTAAAAAAGCCGCTTCATGAGATATGCCCGCCGCGCATTGCCGGTCATAGTAGATATGTATTGGACTTTTCCGGCAAAAACTGCTATGATGGATACACGATATCAAATGAGGAGGTATCTCTCATGAGCAAAGCATTGGTCGCTTATTTTTCCGCCAGCGGCGTCACGGCAAAGCTGGCAAAGACGCTGGCGCAGGCCACCGGCGGCGATCTGTTCGAGATCGAACCGGCGCAGCGCTATGCAGCCGCCGATCTGGACTGGATGGACAAGCACAGCCGCAGCACCGTGGAGATGAAGGACAAAAACGCCCGTCCCGCCATCGCCTCCACCGTGGAGAATATGGCGCAGTACGACACCGTGTATGTGGGCTTCCCCATCTGGTGGTACGAGGCGCCCCGCATCGTGCAGACGTTTCTGGAGAGCTATGACCTCTCCGGCAAGCGGGTGATCCCCTTTGCCACCTCCGGCGGCAGCGGCATGGGCAAGACCGCGGATATTCTGAAGGCAAGCTGCCCCGGCGCCGTGGTGCTCGGCGGCAAGCGCTTCAGCGCTTCCGCCTCTGCCGGTGAGCTGTCTGCCTGGGCAAACAGCCTGTGACCCGGCGACCCGATACGAAAAAAAGGACAGCCTGCGTTTCACGCAGGCTGTCCTTTACATCATCCGCAAGTATGCTATAATTGATGCAGCACACCGACAGGAGGAGCTTTCCATGGACAAACAGCGCAGCATCGCGGCAGCGGCGGAGACCGAGGAGGATCGTCTGCTGCTGGCCCGCATTTACGACAGGCTGACCCACGCCGCGGATCGTGACATTCTCGGCTGTACCGGCTTTCTCTCGCCGCGGGAGCAGGCGATGACCCGGCGGCTGCTGCCCCATCTGCCGCTGGTATTCTTCGGCGGCTGTGAGGGTGCGGAGCGCTGCATGGCCTGCTATGTGCCGGAATACCTGCCGGAGGACTGTCTTTCCGCGCCGGACGGCCCTGTGGCCGCCGTGCGGGCCTCCTATTATGAAAAGGATGCCCTGACCCACCGGGATTTTCTGGGCAGTCTCATGGGGGCCGGCGTCAAGCGGGAGACGGTGGGCGACATCTATGTATCCGCCGGACAGTGCGACTTTCTGGTAACGCGGCAGGTGCTGCCCTATCTGCTGGAGAATCTCACCAGCGCGGGACGGACAAAGCTGCATCTGTCCGCCATCGCCCCGGAGGATGTCCAACGCCCTCCGGCGGAGCGGAGGGAGCTGCGGGACACCGTGCCGTCCCTGCGGCTGGACTGTCTGGTGGGCGCGGCCTTCTCCATGGCCCGCGGCCCCGCCGCCCAGCTGATCGCCGCGGGAAAGGTGGCGGTCAACGACCTGGTCTGCCTCAAGGGCGACCGCCAGCTGCGGGAGGGCGACCGGATCGCCGTCCGGGGCTTCGGCAAGGCGGAGCTGAGCACCGTGGGCGGCACCACGCGGAAGGGCCGTGTCTCCGTCACGCTATCGCTCTTCCTGTAAGCCCCGTTTTTGCTTCCATAATTATCCATTCGTGTCGAAATATCTCGAAATGTATTCAGAAGAAATCGACAGAAACATCTTGAAAATACTATTATATTCTGGTAATTTGTTATGCAGCAGGGCGATAAAGTGTGAAATCTCACGAAAACGCCCAATCCAAGGAGAGAGGAACTGAGAACGCATGGAAATCAATCCCAAGATATTGTTAGCCGACAACAGCGAAGAATTTCGATTGCTGCTGCGCCGCACGCTGGAAGAAACCGGCGAGTTTCAGATCGTGGGCGATACCGGTAACGGCGACGAGGCATGGGAGTTGATTCAGAAAACAAAGCCCGATATCGTGGTGATGGACATGATCCTGCCGGGGCTGGACGGCATGAGCCTGCTGCAGCGGATCCCCAAGAGCATTCGCTGCATCGTACTGTCGGCCTTCTGCAGCCAGGGGCTGGTGCAGGATGTGATGCGCATGGGCGCATGGTATTTCATCCCGAAGCCGGCCCACATGGATTCCCTGCTGGACCGCATCCGGCAGGCCGCCCATGACAGCACGGTGCTGTCGCTGCCGTCGCTGGAGGCCGAGGTCACGGCGATCCTCCACGAGGTGGGCATCCCCGCCCACATCAAGGGCTATCAGTATGTACGGGAGGCCATTATCCTGACGGTGCAGAACATCGAGTACATCAGCGCGGTGACCAAGGTACTGTATCCGGCGGTGGCCAAGCGGTTCCAAACCACGGCCAGCCGGGTGGAGCGCTCCATCCGCCACGCAATCGAGATCGCCTGGACCCGCGGCAATCTGGAAGCGCTGCAGACCTATTTCGGCTGCACCGTCAACTCCGCCAAGGGCAAACCCACCAACAGCGAGTTCATCGCCATGATCGCGGATCGCATCCGCCTTCACCGTAAGGACGAGGGGCAGTGAAATAATAAAACGTGAGGAATCTCCTCACGTTTTATTATTTCATCACCGGCGTCAGCCGCCAGTCGCTGCCCGGCACGGACTGCCGCAGCGCCGCATAGGCCAGCGTATACAGGTCGGTGCACGCCGCCTCCCGCCGGAACAGCGTCTCCGCCGCCGGGCCCAGCGCCGCCACATCCGCCGCCTTGGTCAGCACCGGACGCTCCGCCTGCTTCACCTGCCGCAGCAGTGCCCGGCCCGTCCCGTTGGCCGCCAGCACACGGGCATAGGGCATGTCCGCCGGGGCTTCGGGAAGTCCCAGCCACGCCGAGAGCACCAGCCGCCGCAGCCGCGCAGCCGTATAGCGCTTGGTTTTCACCGCCGCCAGCAGCTCCTCCACCGTGGCGCAGCGCCGCACCGCGTCATATACCCGGTGGTACAGGCCCTCCCCGCCGCCGTCATAGGCGGCAAAGTCCTCCTCGCTCATCTGCCGCAGGCTGGCCAGAATGGCCCGCTCCACGTTCCGTCCGTCCGCCGTCCGGCCCGCCGCCAGCTCCCGCCGCAGGAGCTCCGCTGCGGCCTCCGGCATGTAGGCGCAGGCTTCCTCCACGCTGCCCTCCCGCACCAGCTGCCGGATGTGGGTGGCGGAGGCATAGCCCGCCTTCGGTGCTCCGTCATGGGCCGCGCCGACCCGCTGTATCACGATTGGCGTTATGTCAACCTTCTGTTGGCGGCATGCCTTCAGATACTCCACCGCCAGCGTGTCGTTGGGCTGGCGCAGCACCGCGGCGTCCTCTCCCAGCCGGGCCTGCACCGCCCGCTGCCGGGCGGCGGCGTAGGTCACGCCTGCCGCCAGCTCCCGGCGGATGGCCTCTCCCAGCTCCGGAGCCAGCAGCGCATCCGCCGTCCTCTGCAGCAGGGCGGCATCGCCGCACTCGCTGCCGAAAGCGATGTGGGTACACCCCGCCATGGCCAGCAGCTGCACGCCGCCCCGGGCAAAGGTCTCCGCCGTGGCCATCGCCCACGGCGTGGGCAGCTCCAGCACCAGATCCGCGCCGCAGGCCAGCGCCATCTCCCCGCGGGAGAGCTTGTTCACCAGTGCCGGTTCCCCCCGCTGGACGAAGTTCCCGCTCATGGCGCAGACAATGGCGTCCGCACCCTGCTGCCGCAGCCGCGCCATCAGATAGGCGTGGCCGCTGTGCAGCGGATTCAATTCACAGATGATCCCCGCAGCGGTCATAGGCATGCTCCTTTCGCTTCCATATGAAAGCAGTATACCATACCGCTGTACAAATTGCAAAACCTGTGGTATGATGTATCACGTCTTTATAAGTTAAAGCAGAACTGCTCATCAACACCGCCTACGAGTTGGTGATTGGTGTGCTTGACGACTGATGGCATGAACAGAAGCCGGACGTCGAGATTACATTTGAAAGGGTTTGAACAGCATATGGCAAACCGACTGGAGTTATTGCGCACGATTATCGGCTTGACATCCTTCAAAACGCTGTATGACAGCACACAGGAAAACGAATTTGTGATGTTCGCTGATTCAACCGTGCAGACCGTGCCGCCTACATATGACCGGACAGCCTTCGAGGCATCGGAAAACCACGTCCACCTCCTTGACCATATCACCCGAAGGGAGTTTCATACATTACTACCGCTGGCACCCCAATTGGGCGAACTGCTTCTTGTCAGTTTGAAGCATGCCTTTCCGGAAAAGCATTTTATAGTTTATGTATCAGTACATCTAAATGATTCACTCATCGTACGCTTCCATCAGAAGTGGCCCGGTGAACTGCCCTTCTGTGACCCCGCAAATTTTCAGAGTGGTGACGAACGGGTATTCTCCATAGAAGGATAACACATATGGCGCAGGAAAAGCGCTCGAAAGGACGACTATCCATGTATAACTCTACACTTTGCTATATTGAGGATCCCCAGGGCAACTATCTGATGCTGCACCGGATCAAGAAGAAAAACGACCTGAACCACGACAAATGGGTGGGCGTCGGCGGCAAGTTCGAGGCCGACGAAAGCCCAGAGGAGTGCATCCTGCGGGAAACGCGGGAGGAAACGGGCCTGACGCTGACGGAATACCAGTACCGGGGTCTGGTCACCTTCGTGTCCGACCAGTGGGAGACGGAGTACATGCATGTGTTCACCGCCACCGGCTGGACCGGTGAGCTGATCGAGTGCAACGAGGGCGTGCTGGAGTGGATCCACAAGGACAGGCTGATGGAGCTGCCCCTGTGGGCCGGGGACAAGCTGTTCCTGGATCTGATCCACGATCCGGATACCCCCTTCTTCTCCATGAAGCTGCGCTATGAGGGCGAACGGCTGGCCTATGCCGCCCTGAACGGCAAACCGCTCAGCGTATGACCGCGCAGCCGGCTGCAAGTACAAAGCTTCCCCAACGGAGGACAGGATATCCTGTCCTCCGTTTTTCGCCCTGTTTTCTTCGGCAAAATCAACAAAGGCAAATTAAAAAACTGTCAGAACCAACGAAAATCAAAAAACCACATTGACACACCATGTGAAAGTTGCTAATATGGATGCTGCCAGGGTTGAAAACGTTTCCGGTAACGCTACCGAGTCTGTTTTCTTTTATGGCTTTACAGGACGGAGGGAAGTAACGTGACGATCAAGGACATTGCCCGCATGAGCGGCGTCAGTATCACCACCGTTTCCCGCGTGCTGAACAACCGCCCCGACGTCAGCGACGAGAGCCGCCGCCGGGTGCTGGACGTGATCGAAAGCACCAATTATATCCCCAACAACTCCGCACGGGATCTGGTGAAAACCAAATCCGACGCCATCGGCCTTGTGGTGCGCGGCATCTCCAACCCCTTCTATACCGACATCATCCACGCGGTAGAGGCGGGCATCACCGCCAACGGCTACACCATGGTGATGCAGCAGATCAGCTCCTGTGACGATGAGCTGAAGCAGGCCGCCATCATGGAGCGGGAAAAGCGGCTGCTGGGTCTGGTGCTGCTGGGCGGACGGTTCGACTATACCGCCGCCGATCTGGCGCTGTTGAACGTACCCTTTGTGTGCTGCTCCTTCGGCAACCACTACGGTACGCTGGAGCACGCCGACTACTCCTCCGTGTCCATTGCCGACATGGAAAACGCCAGCCGGGCCACCCGTTACCTGATTGAAAACGGCCACCGGCGCATCGCCGCCCTCATCACCCGGCCGGACGATCATTCCATCAGCCAGCTGCGGTATGAGGGCTATTGCAAGGCTTTGACCGACGCGGGCATCACGCCGGACGATTCGCTGGTGATCTGCACCGATACCTTTAATATTCAGGCCGCCTATCAGGCCATGAACCGCGCACTGGACAGCAGCATGGACTTCACCGCCGTGTTCGCCATCTCCGACAACATGGCCATCGGCGCCATGCGTGCCCTGCGGGAGCACGGGCGCACCGTACCGGACGACTGCTCGGTGATCGCCATCGACGGCATCGAGGTGTCGGACTATATCGACCCGCCGCTGACCACTCTGTGCCAGCCTATGGAGAAGATGGGCCAGCGCAGCATGGAGATCCTGCTGGATATGATCGAGGGCCGTGCCGGCAACTGCCACGAGGTGCTGCCCACGGTGCTGCGGATCGGCGGCAGCGTGAAAAAGCTGGTATAAACCGTTTTTTGCAGTGCATACTGTGAAAATAAATACTTATTGAAGGAGATCAATCAACATGAAGAAGTTTCTTGCACTGATCCTTGCTCTTGTGATGGCTTTGTCTCTGGTCGCCTGCGGCGGCGGAAACAATGACGCACAGGGCAACGGCGACGGCGACACCACTGCCACTGGCAGCGTCTATTACCTGAACTTCAAGCCCGAGGCTGACCAGGCCTGGCAGGATCTGGCCGCTGCCTACACCGCCGAGACCGGCGTGCCCGTCAAGGTCGTGACCGCTGCCTCCGGCCAGTACGACACCACCCTGACCGCTGAGCTGGACAAGGACGCTGCTCCTACCATGTTCCAGGTGGGCAATGTGGGTGCCGTCAACAGCTACGGTGAGTTCTGCTACAATCTGGAAGGCACCGACGTGTGGAACCAGATGACCACCCATGACTTCGATCTGAAGAATGCCGACGGCGAGACCGTTTCCATCGGTTACTGCTACGAGGCCTTTGGCATCATCGTCAACAAGGCCCTGCTGGAGAAGGCCGGTCACTCTCTGGACGAGATCACCAACTTCGAGTCCCTGAAGGCCGTTGCCGATGACATCCACGCCCGCGCCGCTGAGCTGGGCTTCGATGCCTTTACCTCCGCCGGTCTGGACGGCTCCTCCTCTTGGCGCTTCTCCGGCCATCTGGCCAATATGCCCCTGTTCTACGAGTTCCGCGATGACAATGTGACCGCGCAGCCCGCCACCATCAAGGGCACCTATCTGGATAACTACAAGGCTATCTGGGATCTGTACATCACTGACTCCGCCACCACCGGCGCTGCCCTGCTGTCCGCCACCGGCGACCAGGCTGAGGCTGAGTTCGGCGAGGGCAAGGCTGTGTTCTATCAGAACGGCACTTGGGAGTTCAGCAACCTGACCTCCGCCGAGAAGTTCGGCATGAACGCCGACGATCTGGCCATGATCCCCATCTACTGCGGTGTGGACGGCGAGGAGAAGGCCGGTCTGTGCTGCGGCACCGAGAACTGCTGGGCTGTGAACAAGAACGCCTCCGAGGCGGACATCAAGGCCACTCTGGACTTCATGAACTGGGTCGTCACCTCTGACGCCGGCACCACCATGCTGGCCGAGCAGTTTGGTCCCTGCCCCTTCAAGAACGCCAAGACCCCCGAGAACGTGTTCTTCGCACAGGCCAACGAGTATGTTGCCAACGGCAACTACACCGTCACCTGGGCCTTCAACTGGACTCCCGCTGTTGACGATTGGCGTGCCGCCGTTGTGGACGCTCTGAGCCAGTACACCACCGGTTCCGGCAGCTGGGACAACGTCAAGACCGCTTTCGTGGAAGGCTGGGCCACCCAGTACGCCAACGAGCACTAAGTCTTGCGTACCTGACTGACGCAAACAAGTAACTGACAGCGGGGCGGGCGATCACGCCCGCCCCGCTGTTCCCTATCCCGCCCGTGGTGGCGTGAGCTGTGGGCCGAAGGCGCTTCGGCCGAGAGCTTTCGCCATGACAATAACCGCAGAACAGGAGTGAAAGAATGAAGCTATTTCAACGAAAGCGGGACGCGGCCGCCCTCAGCAGCCGCCTGATCCGCCGGCCCATTCAACGGATGGTGTGGCTGTTTCTGCTGCCCACCTTCGCCGCCTTTTGCATCGGGTTCCTGTACCCCTTCCTGAAAGGCGCGTTTTTGTCCTTCTGTAAGTTCAAGCTCACCAGCCAGTGGACGTGGGTCGGCTTTAATAACTATATAAAAGCCTTCTCCGACAGCAGCTTCCTCCACGCCTTCTGGTATACGGCGCTGTTCGCCTTCGTGTCGGTGCTGTTCATCAATGTGCTGGCCTTCACGGTGGCCTACTTCCTGACCAAGGGCATCAAGGGCTCCAACCTGTTCCGCACGGTGTTCTTCATGCCCAACCTGATCGGCGGCATCGTGCTGGGCTACATCTGGTCCATGATCTTCGACGGCATCCTGGTGAAGTACAACACTTCCGTGGTACTGGAGAGCAAGTATGGCTTCTGGGGCCTGATCATCCTGATGTGCTGGCAGCAGGTGGGCTATATGATGATCATCTACATCGCCGGTCTGCAGTCCATTCCGGAGGACATGATGGAGGCCGCCCGCATTGACGGCGCCACCAACTGGCAGATGCTGTGGAAGGTCACCATCCCCAACATGATGAGTTCCTTCACCATCTGCATCTTCCTGACGCTGACCAACGGCTTCAAGCTGTTTGACCAGAACCTGGCGCTGACCGGCGGCCGTCCCTTCCTGCAGCAGCCGGACGGCAGCGTGATAAAAACCACGGAAATGCTGGCGCTGAACATCTACAACGCCTTCTACTCCGGCGGCGGCAACAACCGCGGCGTGGGTCAGGCAAAGGCCGTGGTGTTCTTCATCCTGGTGGCCGCCATCAGCCTGATCCAGCTTCAGTCCACCCGTAAGAAGGAGGTGCAGCAGTAATGCAGACCAGTCTCGCCAAGAAGCATACCCGCAGCAAAACTGTGATGACCGTGGCCTTCGCCGTGATCTGCATCATCTATGTGCTGCCCATCCTCATCGTGCTGATGAACTCCTTCAAGAGCAACGCCGCCGTCAATACCGAGACGTTCGCCCTGCCCAACGCCGACAGCTTCGTGGGCTTCCAGAACTATATCAAGGGCATGACCTTCGGCAACTACCCCTTCGTCAAGGCCGTGTTTTACAGCCTGTTCATCACGCTGGTGTCCTCCGCGCTGATCCTGCTGTGCACCTCCATGGCGGCGTGGTACGTCTCCCGCGTGGGCAGTCTGGTCAGCAAGATCGTGTATTACCTGTGCGTGTTCTCCATGGTCGTCCCCTTCCAGATGGTGATGTTCACCCTGTCCCGTACCGCCAACAAGCTGCATCTGGATACCCCCTGGACGATCCCCATCGTGTATCTGGGCTTCGGCGCGGGCCTTGCGGTGTTCATGTTCTCCGGCTTCGTGAAATCCATACCGCTGGAGATTGAAGAGGCCGCCGTCATTGACGGCTGCGGCCCCCTGCGCACCTTCTTCCTGGTGGTGCTGCCCATGATGAAGCCCACCTTCATCTCCGTGGGCGTGCTGGAGATCATGTGGGTGTGGAACGACTTCCTGCTGCCGTATCTGGTACTGGACCGCACCAAGTATATGACCATCCCCATCGTTATCCAGCATCTGAAGGGCAGCTACGGTCAGGTGGATATGGGCGCCACCATGGCGCTGATCCTGCTGAGCATCCTGCCGGTCATCATCTTCTACCTGCTGTGCCAGAAGCACATCATCAAGGGTGTGGCCGCCGGCGCCGTGAAGGGATAAGCTTAACTGGCGAAAAGTCTTGCGACTTTTCTGCCAAAAGGGCTTGCAGCCCGCTGCGCGCCTTTGGCACTTGCCGGGCTGAGAAGTATTTTTTGCCACGCACATGTCGCGTCAAAAAATGATCCGATTTCTTCGCGCCTGCGGGCGCGAACTCTGCGAGGCTTTTTTATCCGTATTTTCATCGATCCGCAGGGCGGGACAGTTCCTGTCCCGCCCTGTGACACACTATCATCAAAATGAGGGAAAGATCACAATTATGAAACGTTCCAGTGGTATTTTACTTGCTGTCTCCTCCCTGCCGTCCCCCTATGGCATCGGCACGCTGGGCAAGGCAGCCTATGAATTTGCCGACTTCCTCCACGCCGCCGGGCAGCACTATTGGCAGATGCTGCCTCTTGGCCCCACCAGCTACGGCGACTCCCCCTATCAGAGCTTTTCCACCTTCGCCGGAAACCCCTACTTCATTGATCTGGATATGCTGGTGGCTGACGGTCTGCTGAAAAAGAGTGAGATCACCAAGTGCCAGTGGGGCACCGAGCCCCGCTATGTGGACTACGGCAAGATCTACGAAAGCCGCTTCAAGGTGCTGGCCACCGCCAAAAAGCGTGGCTGGCAGCGTGACGCCGAGGCCGTGGCCGCCTTCCGGAAAGAGAACGGCCGCTGGCTGGAGGATTACGCTCTCTACATGGCCTGCAAGCGTCATTTCGGCATGAAGTCATGGACGGAGTGGCCCGACCAGGCGTTGCGCCTGCGGAAAACGCCGGAGGTGCTGGAAAAATACCGCACAGAGCTGCGGGAGGATGTGGAGCTGTTCATCTACATCCAGTTCCTGTTCTTCCGGCAGTGGACGGCGCTGCGGGAATACCTCCACAAGCAGGACATTCAGGTGATCGGTGACCTGCCCATCTATGTCCCCATGGACAGCGCCGATGTATGGGCGGAGCCGCAGTTCTTCCAGCTGGACGACCAGTGCATCCCCACCGCCGTCAGCGGCGTACCGCCTGACTATTTCAGCGCGGACGGCCAGCTGTGGGGCACGCCCCTGTACCGCTGGGACGCCATGCAAGCGGACGGCTACGGCTGGTGGATCCGCCGCATCGACGGCGCGGGCAAGCTGTACGACGTAATCCGCATCGACCATTTCCGTGGGCTGGACACCTATTGGGCGGTGCCCTACGGCGAAAAGACCGCCCGCATCGGCAAGTGGTGTCAGGGCCCCGGCATGTCGCTGGTCAGCGCCCTGACCGGCTGGTTCCCCCATCTGGAGTTCATCGCCGAGGATCTGGGCTATCCCACGCCCTCGGTGCAGCAGCTGCTGCATGATTCCGGCTGGCCCGGCATGAAGGTGCTGGAGTTCGCCTTCGACTCCCGCGACACCAGCAACTATCTGCCCCACACCTATCCCCGGCACTGCGTGTGCTATACCGGCACCCATGATAACAGCCCCGTGGAGCTGTGGCGGCACGAGGCCGCGCCGGCGGATATCGCCTATGCCAAGCGCTATCTGGGCCTGAACGATGAGGAGGGCTTCCATTGGGGCATCCTCCGGGGCGGACAGAGCAGCGTGGCCGACCTGTTTGTGGCCCAGATGCAGGACTATCTGGGGCTGGGGCAGTACCACCGCATGAACACGCCCGGCATCCTGGGCGGCAACTGGCAGTGGCGCATGCTGCCCGGCGAGGCCAACGATGAGCTGGCGAAGAAGATCTACGACATGACCGTCATGTACAGCCGCACCGAGAAGCGCACGGAGGAAACGGCAGAAGAAGAAACTGCGGAAGAAGACAAATAATTTTGATCATGCCGCTTCAGCGGCATACCGCAACTCTTTACTCTTCTCTTTTCACTCTTCTCTGACAACAAAAAAATTCCTCAGGCCGGTTGGCCTGAGGAATTTTTTTGTTGTCTCTTAATAGCTGCCCAGGTCGGCGGACTTGTCGCCCTCGACGCTGGTGCCGAACTCGTAGTCGTTGCCGGGCAGGATGGCGTTCAGGATCACGCCCGCCAGAGCGGCGATGGCCAGGCCGGTCAGGGTGATGTCGGCGCTGCCCACGGTGAAGGTGATGCCGCCGGTGGAGCTGAAGCCCAGACCGCTGACGAAGATCACCGCGGCGATGATCAGGTTGCGGGACTTGGTCAGATCCACCTTGTTCTCCACCACGTTGCGGACGCCGACGGCGGAGATCATACCGTAGAGGACGAAGCTGACGCCGCCCACGATGGCGGTGGGGATGGAGTTGACCAGCGCGTCGAACTTGGGGGAGAAGCTCAGGATGATGGCATACAGGGCGGCCAGACGGATGACGCGGGGATCATAGACCTTGCTGAGGGCCAGCACGCCGGTGTTCTCACCGTAGGTGGTGTTGGCGGGGCCGCCGAACATACCGGCCATGGCGGTGGCCAGACCGTCGCCCAGCAGGGTGCGGTGCAGGCCGGGATCCTCGATGAAGTTCTTGCCGGTGGTGGAGGAGATGGCGGAGATATCACCGATGTGCTCCATCATGGCGGCGATGGCGATGGGGGCCATCACCAGAATGGAGGTAATGTCGAACTTGGCGATCACAAACTGCTGGAGGCCCAGCAGTTCGGCGTCGTGCACCTCGGTAAAGACCACCTGACCGGTGATCAGAGCCACGATGTAGCTGACCACCACGCCCAGCAGGATGGGGATGATCTTGACCATGCCCTTGCCCCAGATGTTGGCCACGATGATGGTGGCGATGGCCACCAGGGCCAGCCACCAGTTGGTAGAGGCGTTGCTGATAGCGGTGCCGGACAGGTTCAGACCGATCAGGATAATGATGGGGCCGGTAACGATGGGGGGGAAGAAGCGCATGACCTTCTTGGCACCCACCAGCTTGAACAGCAGCGCCAGCACCAGATACAGCAGGCCTGCCACTACGATGCCGCCCAGTGCGTAGGGCAGCTTCTCCTCGCCGGTCATATTGGCGAACTTACCGGCGTCCAGCTCAGCGACAGCCTGGAAGCCACCCAGGAAAGCGAAGGAGGAACCCAGGAAGGCGGGAACCTTGAACTTGGTGCACAGATGGAACAGCAGCGTACCCAGACCCGCGAACAGCAGGGTAGTCTGGATGGACAGGGGCAGACCGTAGTTGGTGACCAGAATGGGCACCAGCACGGTGGCGCCGAACATGGCAAACAGGTGCTGCAGACCCAGCAGCAGCATACGGGGGACGCCCAGTTCTCTGGCGTCATAGATGGCCACATGGCCCAGTTCTTTCTTCATTGGCGTGATTCCTCTCTTTCATTCGTCTCGTATGTGAATTTATTTACCAAACATTCTGCGCGGCCGCAGGCCGAAAAAAAAGACCGATGAAAAACATCGGTCAAAAAACGATATCAATAATAGAAACAAAAATAGCGGGAGCGGCTTTGTACTTGGTCTTGCATACGATGGTCATGGCGCGCTCCCCCTCTCAAAAATTTCTTGACTATTATATCGGCACCTGTGACAAAATGCAAGACTTTTCTCCTCCAATCTCTCCCGAATTTTCCCGTCCGGATTCGTAGACATTGCACAAATCCATTTCGCCCGCTGATTGCTCCCATCAGGCAGCCGCATATCGCATTCATTATTCATATAATGAGATAGGCAGACGCATCATGGATGGCCTGCCGGAGAGGAGGAAACTCCATGGATCTTGGGATCGCGGGCGTGGCCGCCATCACGGCTATCGCCTATGTGGTAGGCCTTCTGGTAAAGGCCTCGCCCCTCAGAAACAAGTGGATTCCCATTATCTGCGCCGCCACCGGCGCGGTGCTGGGGATCGCCGGTCTGTTCGTCATGCCGGACTTTCCCGCCGGGGACGTGATCTCGGCCGCCGCGGTGGGCATCGTCAGCGGTCTGGCCGCCACCGGGCTCGACCAGACGGTAAAACAGGTCTGCACCGACGGAACGTGCATCGAACAATAAGTAAAGGGACGGGAACATCACTCCCGTCCCTTTACTTATTTCTTTCTAAATGATCATTCAGTATCGAAAATCCTGCGTTTAAAGGATCTTCAGCACGGCGGACACCGCCAGATCCAGCACACGCTCCACCTCGCTCATGACGGCGGGAGTCCCGCTCTGCCGGTGCTGCTGCAAGATCAGAAACAGCGGGCCGAACAGCATGGCGTTGATGTAGGCGATGTTGTCGGTTTTCATCAGCCGCCGGGCGATGGTCTCCTGATAGATGGCCATCAGCGGCGGCGAGGGCAGGCAGCTCTCCCGCAGCGCCTCCTGCGTGACGAACTCCGGCGCGTTCAGCACCGACAGGAAGAAGTGCGCCTCCTGCGGATGGGCCAGAAATGTCTGCGCCAGCTGCCGCAGACCGAAAAACAGCTTTTCGCCGGGGGTACGGCCCATGTCGATGGCCTGCTGCAGGCCCTCCTGCAAGCTGAGCCACACCTGCCCATAGATGCATGAGAGCATGTCGGTCTTGTCCTTATAGTATACATAGGGCGTTCCGGTGCTGATCCCGGCCCGCTTCGCCAGCTTATCAAAGGACAGCGCGGCAAGCCCCTCCTCCATGGTGATCTGGAGGACGGTCTGCACCACTCTATCCCGTTTTTCTGTATCAATCGTTCTCATATTTTTGATAATAAACGACTGTTTACTTATTGTCAAGTCCTTTTTCTGTAAAATTTTGCAAAAACCGCAGGGTCTCCCCTGCGGTTCTCGGCTCTATCATGGTCACCAGGCAATGCCGGGCTCAGGCATGGGAACCAGCTCGTCTATCAGCGGCGTCAGCCATGCGCCGCAGTCCTCGTTTGCCACCTCCGCAGGCCACTCCGTCAGGCCCAGCGCCTCCAGCAGCGGCTGCGTGCCGGTAGATTCCGCATCATTGTACTCATAATAGTAGAAAGGCGGCAGAAAGATGCGGGGCATATCAGGCGCCGCCAGCACGGAGACGGTACTGCCGTCACTGCGCGTCAGCCGCAGCTGGACACATTCCGGCGGCGTTTTGGCGGCAAAGGTATCCTGCATCCCATTCTGCAGCAGCTCCTGCAGCTGACGCAGATGCTCGCTGTCGGTCACAGTGTGGAGCACCTGACCGTTGTAGATCAGCTCCGACTTGCTCAGGTCATGGAATGTCTCTCTGCCGTTGATGGTCTGCCATCCGGTCAGGTTGGCGATCAGGTTCAGCAGCTCCTGTACCTCGTCGTTGGCCTGCACCACGCCGTTCTCGGTGCTGAGTCCCCACACGCCGCCGTCGCCCCGGTACACGCCATAGAATCCGTCATCGGAAAGGCGCACAAACACCTCGGCCCGTTCCGCCGTCCAGGAATGGAAGGCGCTGCCCCAGCCATGGGTATCCTGCGGCGTCTCAAAGCCGCCCAGGGTCACATTCTCCGCCAGGCGCTGCGCAATGCGGCCCGCCAGCTCATCGGGGATCTCCATATAGAACACCTTGCCGCCGCCATTGACCGACATATAGGGACAGGTCATGGCGCTCTGATTGGTGGACCAGCGGACCTCCGCGGGCCGGGGCAGGATGTCCTCCTCGCCCCAGGGGATGGCCTTCTGCTGGTCATAGGACAGCGTGCTCCACACCCGCAGATACGCCTCCTGATCGCGGCGGTACGCCTGCTCCAGCACAGAGCCGTAGCCTGTGGTCAGCGCGCCGTCCAGCCCGTCCGTGTTCAGCATCAGGACGCGGTATTGCTCATCCGTCAGGGTATGGCTGCTCACATACTCCCGCAGCATATCCATCAGCGTGAAGAAGGGGAACTGCACCTCACCGCCGAACTCCTGTGCGTTATAGATATCGCCCCGAAAATCGCCGTTGACGAACCGGGTAAAGAAGGTCTCTGCGTCCGGCACCAACTCCCTGGAGCGGGCAATGCCCTTCTTGACCTGCCATGCCCAGCCGCTCAGGGCCTCCACCATCTCCCTGCCGGTCATATCGCTGGAATAGGCCGTCGCTCCATATTCCTGCCGCACCCACAGCATGGTATAGTCGGCGGTGGAATCAATATACAGCGCATCGCCGTAGAGTCCGTGAAGGACGATATAGGGGCTTTGCAGCTCCGGCGCCGCCGTGTCCTCGACGGGGTGCATGACCCATTTGTTATCCTTGATAAAGCTTTCAAAGTCCTGGGTCACGCTGCCGGGATCTTCGATCCCCTCGATCTCCACCTCCACCGGCCAATTCATAACGGGCAGCATGATCTCATGGGCACTGTCGGTATCATACCCCAATATCTCCTCCGGCGAAGTAAAGTCGCTCTTCACAAACTCCGCCCGCAGCACGACGGCATAGTCCAGCTGCTCCAGCAGCTCCGGCTGACGCTCCAGCGTCCGGCAGTCCAGCGAGGGGATGCCCTTGCCATAGTCGCAGGCCAGCACCGCCAGTATCACCTGGTCGCCCTCCTTTACCGTGCGCCGCGTACCCTCATCACAGGTGACGAACCGCATTTCCTGCGGCGGGCCGTACAGCTCATGGCCCATGCGCTCCGCCGCATTTCCGCCGTCCGTTTCCAGGATGGCGGTGATGCCCGCCATCTGCTCCTGCTCCTCCATGCGGATGGTCAGGCTGCTGTCATAGCGGGTGGCCGTCAGCTGCCGCGTGCTGATGCACTGTCCGCTGTCCCACCACTCGTTGTAGATCACCATATCCAGCGCCGCGTCATCCAGCGCGAGGGAGATCTCCGCCTGCCGCTGGTCGGCGTCCTGCGGCCCGTAGGTTACCTGACCTCTGACGCCCATGGGGTCGGTCAGGAAGCAGACCGCCACAACGATGCAGGCCAACACCGCCGCCAGCACGATCCAGAAGCCGGGCTTTTTATAGTGCAGCACCGCTTTGATGCGGGACTTGACCCCTACCTCTCCGAAGGCCACCGGACAGGCCAGCACCATCCGCCGCCCCTGACTGCACGACAGCAGCGCCATGGAATAGGCCTTCTTGTCCTCGACGCCCATGCCGCGCACCACCCGTTCATCGCAGGCGGTCTCGATATCCCGGCAGAACAGCCAGTAGGCCACCCATACCAGCGGGTTGAACCAGTGTACCGCCAGCAGCAGATAGCCCAGCGGCTTCCAGATATGGTCGCCCCGCTGAAGATGGGCATGCTCATGGGCCAGCACATAGTCCGTCTGTCCCTCGTCCATGCCGCTGGGCAGATAAATGCGGGGCCGCAGGATACCCAGCAGGAAGGGCGACGTGACCGCATCGCACAGCCAGATATTCTCCCGCAGGCGCATACTCTCCCGCACGCGGTACCGCAGGCGCAGCGTGCTGACAAGGCCGTACAGCAGCAGCGCGCCGCCCACCGCCAGCCAGATGGTCACATAGGGCGGCATATACCGCGTGACGGTATGGGACGTGTCCGCCGCCGTGTCCTGCTGCCCCGGCGTGATCCCTGCCGGGCGGATGGTCTCCACATCCAGCTGGATAGAGGGCTTGTCGCCGCTGGCGTGAACATACTGGAAATAGGTCACGCCGCCGTCATCCTGCACAGCGGCCGGAGTGGCCACCTGATAGGCCGACACCGGCGACTGCAGGCTGACGGGGCAGACCAATCGCACCGCTACCAGCGCCCACAGCAGACAGGTGATCCACCGGGGCGCCTTTTTCAGCAGCAGCCGCAGCACCAGCACCGCCAGGATCAACCATCCGGCGGCCACGCTCATGTTGGCCAGCTTCACAAAGACCTCGTTCATACTCAGCCCTCCCCTGCTTCGTCGATCATCCGACGCAGCTCGTCCCGTTCCTCCTCCGTCAACCTCCGGCCCTGGGTAAAGGCCGCGATAAATGCCGGCAGCGACCCGTCAAAGCTGTCCGCCACATACTGCTGGCTCTGGCGGGCGTAAAAGTCCTCCCGGCTCATTTTCACCGTCACAAGGCCGCCGTCGTTCTGAAACAGCCCCTTGTCACACAGCCGCCGCAGCACCGTGTGTACTGTGGTGCGCTTCCAGCCCAGTTCCGCCTCTCCCCGCTTCACCAGCTGGGAGGACGTGACCGGCGCGGTGCGCCAGATAATGTCGGCAAACTTCGATTCCACCACGCCCAGCTGCAATTCTGCCATCCTGCATCCCTCCTTCAAGCGACTACATGGTGTAGTCTTTCTTATAGACTACGCCATGTAGTCCGTCTTGTCAAGAGAAAAAACAGTTTCTTTTCCGGAAACTGTTTTTTCTCTATCGCAGTAAACGTCAGGCTCTATTCTCCACGGGACGATCCAGGTCGATCATTCGGGCATGGTGACCCAGATGGCGGGGCGGACATATTCGCCCTCATAGGCGCGCGTTCCCTCGCCTACACGGCCGCCGGCGTACACGCCATCGGGGTGATCGCTGCCGTCGGTGGTGCGCAGCCACCAATCCGCCGCGCCGGGAGCGGTGGCGCTCCCGGCCCACGGGTTGGCCGACAGAGCATAGACGGTATATTCGGCGGCGGTGGCCGCCTCGTTGGCAAAGTAGGCGTACACCTCCGTATTGCTCAGCAGGAACACCCGATCCTCGGTGGTGATGAGGCCATCGCTGCGATGGAGACTGCCGGGCGAGGTGATGACCGTGGTGGTCAGCAGCCGCTGCTGCTCATCGGCACTGAAGGCACTGTTGAGGAAGGTGCTGTTGAGCCACTGGCGCAGGGTGTTGCTCTCCCATGTAAAGTGCTCCGTCACCGGCTCATAGAAGGGCATGAAGGACTGATAGTCCAGGGCGTACTTGCTGAGCAGCAGCGCCTTGTCGCCGTCTCGATCCAGCACCAGCCACTCGATAGGCTCCTTGCCGTTGGCGGTATCGCCGTCCTGCTCATAGCTGCCGAAGGTATAGGTCTCCGTTTCCTGATCCACCCGGCCCAGATAGCGGCTGTTCCCCTCCAGCCAGCTGCGGAAGCCGTTCAGGACGGTGTAGAAGTGGTCTTTGCCGCCGCTGTGGATCACGATGGCTGTCGCATTCATATTGTCCGCCGCCTCGTAGAAATCCAGCGTACTGTCGCCCAGCGCCAGCTGAGCTGCCTTCTGATAGCCTGAGTGCTCCAGTATCTCCACCGTCATATCCTCCCAAGGCTGCCAATCCAGTGACCGCAGGAAGCGGGACAGCACCGGAGCGGGGATGTCGTCGTCCGGGTACAGTATATCGCCCTCCACCCAGCCTATATCGAAGGTATCCAGATCGTCGGCCTGTGCCGCCAGCTTCAGCAGCAGCGGGTCAGTCTGCACCAGGGCCTGCGCTGCGTCGCTGACGTGCATGTCTCCCATATAGTACCAGCGGATCTCGTCGCCGGCGGTGATCCTGGCGCCCTCCATCGGCTCTCCATCGTAGAAGCGGATCGCCGTGCTGTCGTCCACCTGTACCATCAGGGCGTATTTGTTATCCAAGGCGTCGTCCGGCTCGTCCGCCGCCTGATACATCCAGTCAGCGCTTGACAGCAGACGGCTCAGCACTGTGCCGGGTATGGTCGTAACGGTGCCGTCGGACTGCGTCACGGTCACATAGTCCGTCTGAGCGGCCAGTGTCGCCACATTCTGATAATTGGCCAGGGACAGATCCGACTCCTCCTGCTTTCTGGGATTGGTCAGGAAGCACACCGCCACCGCGGCGCACACCAGCACCGCTGCCGCCGAGATCCAGTAACCGGGCTTTTTATACCACAGCACTGCCTTCACACGGGTCTTGACCCCCACTTCGCCAAAGGCCAGCGGGCAGGCGGCCACCCAATGGCGGCCCCGGCTACAATCCAGCAGCGCCTGCGAGTAAACGGCCCGTTCCTCCGCCGCCATGTCCCGGATCACCCGCTCGTCGCAGGCCAGCTCCATATCCCGGCAGAACAGGATATACGCTGCCCACACCAGCGGATCGTACCAGTAAACCGCCAGCAGCACAAAGCCCAGCGGCTTCCACACATGATCCCATCGCCGCAGATGCGCCCGCTCATGCCGCAGCACGCAGTCACGCGCCGCCTCGTCCATGCCGGAGGTCAGGTAGATGCGGGGCTGGAGCACGCCCAGAATAAAGGGGGACTTGATATTGTCGCAGAGGTACACATTGCCCTCCAATGGGATGGACGCCGCGACCCTGCTCCGCAGGCTCAGATAGCTTGCCAGCGCGGCCATCGCCATGATGTAGATACCCGCCGCCCACACGATGGCAGGGATATTCATGCCGACAAAACGGGATGGCGCACGAGTCTGCGCCGCCGCATCCACGGAACCCTCCGGCGCGGGATCTTCCGCCGTGCTCGGCATGACGGCGGAGGACGATGCGCCGGGCAGCAGTGTGGCGGGACGGTAGCGGACATCGCCGCAAAAACCTGTATCCTGGAAATACGTCACCTGCCCGCTGGACTGCACGGCATCGCCTGCCAGCCGATAGACCGACACGTCAGAGTGCAACATCACAGGGCACACCAGCCGTATCGCCACGAATGCCCACAGTCCGCACAGCACCCACTTGGGGGCGAATTTCTTCAGCAATGGCCGCAGCAGCAGGATCACCGCGATCAGCCAGCTGGCGGCTACGGCAAAATTCAGCGAACCGATAAACAGTTGACGCAACGCATCCATGGTCAGCCCTCCTTCCGGAATGTGTCGATCATCTTCTGGATCTCCTCCACCTCTGCCGCCGACAGCTTCTTGCGGGAGGTAAAGGCTGTGATGAAGGCGGGCAGCGACCCGTCAAAGCTCTCCTCCACGAACTGCTCCGACCGGGCGGCGTAAAACTCCTCCTGTGTCATTACCACCGATACCAGACCGTCCTCATTTTTGAAAAGACCCTTTTCGCACAGCTTCCGCAGTACCGTATAGGTGGTGGGCTTTTTCCAGTTCAGCTCCTTCTGACACAGCTTTACCAGCTCGCCCGACGGCAGCGGCGCGTAATGCCACACCAGCTCCGCAAACCGCAGCTGCACCTCGCCCAGTTCCATCGTTCCCATATTGTGCGCTCCTTTCTAGTTTATCTGCAATAAACCGATTTGCTGTTTTGAGTTTATCATGCATAAACCAACATGTCAAGAGGTTTTTGCGCAAAATAAAATATCCTGCCCTCCGGTGCTCCGAAAGGCAGGATAGATGCTTTATTTGGCATACAGCAGCCCGATCATCCAGTTCAGCAAACGGCCGGGCAGGATGCGTACCAGAAACACAAAGAACTTGTAGCTGGCGCCGATGGTGTAAATTGGCTTGACGCGGGGCTTGGCGGCCACGTTGGCGATGAACCGGCCCGCTTTCGCCGGATCCATGCCGGTCTGCTCATCGTGCTCCATCTGCTGGACGGAGCGGCTGATGCGGCCCTGATATACATCGTCGCCGTCGATGACCTTTTCGCGGGCGGCGGTAAAGCCGGTTTTGATGTCGCCGGGCTGCACGGCGCACACGCTGACGCCGAAGGGTCGCAGCTCGTTGGCCAGCGCCATGGTGTAGTCGTTGACCGCCGCCTTACCGGCGCTGTAAAACGCCTGGAACGGGATCGGCACCGGCGCGGCCACGCTGCTGAGATTGATGATCCGGCCGCTGCCCTGCTGCCGCATGATGGGCACCACGCAGCGGTTCATCCGCACCATGCCGAAGAAATTGGCGTCAAACAGCCGCTGTGCCTCCTCAGTGGTGGTAAACTCGATGGCGCCGGAAATACCGAAGCCCGCGTTGTTGACCACCAGATCGATGCGGCCCTCCGCCGCCATCACCTGCTGCACGGCGGCCTGAAGGGTTTCCTCTTTCGTGATGTCCGCCACGATGTGGCGCACATCCGCCATGCCCTCGGCACGGCGGCTCAGCTCATAGACGGTATAGCCGTCAGCTTGCAACGCCAGCGCCGTGGCTCGGCCGATACCGGAGGTGCCTCCGGTGACGATAGCAACTCTCTTATCCATGGCGCTTCACCATCACATCCGAAATGATATCCATGGCCTCGTCCAGCAGCGTCTCGGTGTGGGTGGCCATGTAGCTGGTACGCAGCAGCGCCTCGCCCTCCGGCGTGGCAGGCGGCAGCGTGGGATTCACATACACGCCCCGGTCATAGATCTCCGCCGCCGCTTCCAGCGTCCAATAGGTCTCATAGGTATACAGGGGGATAATGGGGGTAGGCGCTTCCAGCGCGCTCTCCCGGATCGTGATGCCCCGGTCGGTGAAGCCCTTGCGGGCGTACAGGCTCAGATCCCGCAGACGCTCCGGCAGCTCGGGGTGGGCCTCCAGATACCGCAGGGCCGCCAGTGCCGTGGCACAGTTGGCGGGCGGGATGGAGGCGGAGAAAATGAAGGGGCGGGAGGCGTGGCGCACAAACTCCGCCACCTCGGCGGACGCCGCCATATAGCCGCCCAGAGACGCCAGCGACTTGGAGAAGGTACCCATATAGACGTCCACCTGATCCTCCAGCCCGAAATAGCTGGCGGTGCCGCGTCCGCCCTCGCCCAGCACGCCAAGGCCGTGGGCGTCGTCTACCATGACGCGGGCGCCGTACTTCTTGGCCAGTGCGCAGATCTCCGGCAGCTTGGCGATATCGCCGCCCATGGAGAACACACCGTCGGTAACGATCAGCACGCCGTTTTTCCCGTCGATCTTCTGCAAAATGCGCTCCAGCTCCTCCATGTCGCTGTGGCGGTAGCGCAGCATTTTGCCGTAGCTCATCTGGCATCCGGCGTAGATGCTGGCGTGGTTCTCCTTGTCGCAGATCACATAGTCGTGGCGATCCACCAGCGCGGAGATAATGCCCACGTTGGACTGGAAGCCGGTGCCGAAGGTGACCACGCCCGGCTTGCGCAGGAATCTGGCCAGCTCCGCCTCCAGCTCCAGATGCAGCTCCAGGGTGCCGTTGAGGAACCGGGAGCCGGAGCATCCGGTGCCGTACTGCTCCAGCGCCTTGACGCCGGCCTCGACGACCTCCGGCTGGATGGTCAGACCCAGATAGTTGTTGGAGCCCAGCATGATGCGGCGCTTGCCCTCCATGGTGACCTCCACATCCTGCCGGGACTGCAAAGCGTGAAAGTAGGGATACACGCCCTTCTCCTTCAGCTCGCCGGCCAGGGACGGCGCGTAGCATTTTTCAAAAATATCCATTGTGCCTCCTTGTGGCATGTAAACGTAATAGTCCATATTATATATGATATTCCATTATACTGATTTGACAACACTTTGTCAATTTGCTTTTTCCACGCCGCTCACGCTGGTAAAAAATTCCATTTTTAGCGTTGTCAGCGCTGCCTGTTTTTAACGGACATGATGGGACAATTTCCGCAGAAAATAACGCAGTCACCGGTGACAAATCAGGCAAGACGCGGCAAGCGTTTTGCCGCGAAAGGGTGATCATTTTGTATGAGACGCGAAAAAAACGATGGTTTTCCCTTCTGTGCTCCTGTCTGCTGGCGCTTTCCCTTATCTCTCCCGCGTGGGCGACGGAAGGAGAGCGCACCCTGATCCCGCTGGGCAAGGCGGTGGGCATCAAGCTGTTTGCCGACGGCGCGCTGGTGGTGTCTCTGGAGGGCAGCGACACCCTGAAGGTGGGCGACCTTCTGCTGAAGGTCAACGACACACGGGTGCAGTCCACGGAGCAGCTGCAGGCGCTGCTGCAAAAAAACGGCAGCATGCCGGTGTCCATGCAGGTGCGGCGCGGCGAGCGGCTGGTCACCTTCACGGATACGCCCCAGTGCGGAAGTGACGGCGTTTACCGGCTGGGCGCGTGGATCCGTGACAGCATGGCGGGTATCGGCACGCTGACCTATTACGATCCCCAGACCGCCAGCTACGGCGCACTGGGCCACGGCATCACCGATGTGGACACGGCGCAGCTGATGAGTCTCAGCGGCGGCTCCATCATGGAGACCACCGTGAAGGCGGTAAAGAAGGGACAGCGGGGCGACCCCGGCGAGCTGAAGGGCGACTTCACGGTGCAGCGTGACGTGGGCACCCTGACGGCCAACACCAACGGCGGCATCTTCGGCAAGGTGGCGGACGCCGGATTCATCGACGCCGCGCAGGCCATTCCCGTGGCGGCGGCCAGCGAGGTGAAGTGCGGCCCGGCCACCATACTCTCCACCGTCAGCGGCAGCGAGACGAGGGAGTATCAGGTGGAGATCCTGCGGCTGTACAGCAGCGGGCAGGATACCCGCAACCTGATGCTGAGGGTCACCGATCCCCAGCTGCTGTCGGCCACCGGCGGTATTGTCCAAGGCATGTGAGTGATATATAATAGGGACAACACGGGAAAGCCTTGATTTTATAAGGGTTTCTGGCGTTGTCCCTATTTTCACTGACATGAAATAGGCCGTATTTGCGCAATACGAAATCCACCGCAGCTGCCCAAGGGAGGTGATCATCTCAAGCAGATCGATTCAGGTCTCATTTTTGAAGGGAGCTTCTATTTATGAAGGATTCAACTATCATAGCCATTACAAATTCCAAGGGTGGCGTTGGAAAAACGACGACGGCCTTGAACCTGGGCGCCGCGCTGGCCGCTGAAGGGCAGAAAGTCCTGCTCATTGACAACGACCCGCAGGGCAATCTGACTGCGGCGCTGGGATATACCGCTGGCGAGATGAAGCATACACTGGCTTCCCTGCTGCTGGCAGCCATCGACTATCCGGAGGACATTGCGCAGCATCTGCAAAAGGCTATCCTACATAGCAATACCGGCATGGACATTATTTCCGCCAATCGCAGGCTGGCAGATGCCGCAGCCCGGCTGCAAATCATGCAGCTATCCCAGTATCAGCCCTACGGCGACAGCGGTCGCAGCTGTGAAACAATGCTCAAGCATATCACAGACGCCTTGCGCGACACCTATCACTACATCATCATCGATTGCGGGCTGAAACACGAACTGCTGACGGTCAACGCGCTGACCGCCGCGGATTACTGCATTATCCCTGTGCAGGCTCACTACCTCGCCAGCGAGGGTATCCCCGATGTACTGGAACTGGTACGCACAGTGCAGGCTCATTTCAATCCCTCGCTGAAAATCGCCGGCATCCTGCTGACCATGTATCAATCCCGCCCACAGCTCTGCCAGAGCGTTCGGACCACAGTCGGCGAAGTCTACGGCGAGGCGTTTCATGTGTTTGAGCGCCCCATTGAGCAGACCATCAAAGTGGCGGAATGTCCTGCCGCCGGTATGAGTATTCTGGACTACGCGCCGAAGAACCCCGCTGCGGAGTCCTACCGCAGTCTGGCGCGGGAGGTGTTGTCGCTTGGCTAAGAGCAACAACATGAAAGACCTGCTGAAGCAGCGCATGAGCGCTGCCCAGCAGGTCTCAGAAATGGAGATCGGCAACAGGGCTTACGAGAGCCTTATCGACCCGCTTCCCGTGGCAGCTTCTACGATCCGCGAGCTTCCGGTTAATAAGCTGCGTCCCTTTTTCACCACCGATATCGGATTTCACCCGTATTCCCCGGAAAAATTGCGGGCATTTGCCCAGCAGCTTCTTGAACAGGGCTTGCTGGAGCGCATTATTGTCAGGAGCATCCCCGACAGCGATGAATATGAGATTCTGGCCGGACACAATCGCACCGCCGCATGGCGCATGGCCGGGCATGACACAATTCCCGCTGAGGTGGTTGTGGCCAACGATGCCCGCGCCATTATCATCGCCACGGCTACCAATTTGCTGCGGCGGCAGGAACTGACCATCATCGAACGCGGTAAGGCATACAAAGCTATGCTGGAGGCTAAGCGGCGTCAAGGCGAGCGGACGGATTTAGGAACTTCTGGCGAAAATCGCCAGAAGTTCCTAACAAGAGAAATCGTAGCGGATTTCTTCGGCGTTACAGAATATGAGATCCGCAAGGCTGTCAAGCTGGCCGGATTGATCCCGCCTCTGGTGGACGTTCTGGAAAACAATCCCCGGCACTTGTCGCTGAACTGCGCGGATATGATTGCCGACTACGATGCAGCCTCACAGGAGGCGTTCGTGGAGATGTGCCGCATTGAAGGATACCGGCTGAACAAGGCCACCCTGAACCACATCACGCAGAAATGCCCGCCGCCCACAGCGGATAAGCAGGCCATCTACGCCGCTTGGCGGGAAGCCCGCGCCGCCGTAGATAAGAAGCGCTCCGCACCGTCTAAGAAGATCACCTTCGACCGCAGAAAGTTTGCGCCGTACTTAGAACAGATCGACAGCGAGGCGGAGTTGGAGAAGCTGTTTCTGGAGTTTCTAAAGGGAGTTGCACATAAACGTGCAACTCCCACCGGATAAAAGCGGCTCTGGTAACTTGGGTGGTATCACCTATCACAATAGCTGGTCAGTTGACAGCCTACAATACAAATGCTATTTCTGTTCACCTTTCAACTACATTCTAACCATTCAATCGTCAAGGTCAACCACTCTGGTTAGAATAATAAGCGGCAGAGCTATCGTCGATACCATGTGATAAAGTTGGATGCATACCGGCGAAAAGGTTCGCACACAATGAAGTAATAGGCAACTTGTCACGTCTCTTCTATTTAACGTCTTTATTTATTGACAATTTTAGGTATAACGTCTATAATAACAAGCACAAAGATGATGTAGAGGTGGTATACAGAATGGGGCGAAAGAGTGTTGCCGTGTTGCCGCAGACGCAGGCCATTTTGGAGCAGCTCGGGGAGCAGATCAAACTTGCCAGATTACGGCGGCACCTGTCTGCTGAATTAGTTGCGGAAAGAGCTGGCGTAAGCCGAGCCACAGTGTGGAATGTGGAAAAGGGAAACCCCTCTGTTGCGATTGGGATCTATGCCGCAGTTCTCCATGCGCTGAACAACATGGATAAAGACCTTCTGCTCGTTGCAAAGGATGACGAGCTGGGGCGTAAGCTCCAAGATCTTGAGCTTACCACTCGGAAGAGAGCACCACGAAACGGAGGTGATTGACCGTGGCGTCAGAACGAAAAGTAATTTATGTCTATGAAAATTTCAGATCTACAGAGCCGAACTTTCTGGGAACACTCTTCGTGGAGAATGTCCGTGGCCGTGAGAGCTACTCCTTTGAGTATGATGCTGACTGGTTAAAAAGCAGTTCAAACTACATGTATCTCGACCCAGATCTTCAACTGTATGCCGGACGGCAGTATCCCACTGGCGGAAAAAACGTGTTCGGGCTTTTCGCCGACTCTTCCCCTGACCGCTGGGGCCGGCTGTTGATGACGCGCAGAGAAAGAATCGTGGCTGAGCAGGAAGGCCGGAAGCCTCGAAAGCTCTTAGACAGTGACTTCCTGATGGGCGTCTACGACGAGACTCGGATGGGAGCTATCCGTTTCAAGTTGGACAAAGACGGGCCGTTTCTTTCGGATGATTCGGAAACCCCGACGCCCCCCTGGACCAGCCTGCGAACGCTGGAAGAAGCCTCTCGTCAATTTGAAAACGATGAGTCCGGTCTCGAACAGAAATGGATCAATCAGCTCATCAAGCCCGGTTCCTCGCTGGGTGGCGCTCGTCCGAAGGCCACCGTTCTGGACACAAGCGGAAATCTGTGGATCGCCAAGTTTCCGTCCAAGCACGATGATGTTAACGTGGGCGCATGGGAAAAGGTCACCCATGACCTTGCAAGACTTTGCGGCTTGGATGTTCCCGAGTCCATGCTGATCGACTTCTCCAAATACGGAAGCACCTTCCTTGTACGAAGGTTTGACCGGAATGGTGCTGCGCGGATTCATTTCGCATCCGCCATGACAATGCTCGGCAAGACCGATGGGGCATCGGCAGCGGACGGCTCCAGTTATCTTGAACTGGTATCCTTTATCAAGGCTAACGGCGCTACTCCCAAGAAAGATTTGACAGAGCTATGGAAGCGGATCGTGTTCAATATGGCTGTTTCCAATACGGATGACCACATGAGAAATCACGGCTTTATCCTCAAGGCGGATGGCTGGCATCTCTCTCCCTTGTACGATGTAAACCCTGTCCCGGAAGGTGACGAACTATCCCTCTGTGTAAACGAAGACGATGCGACGATCTCCCTTGAGCTTGCGCTGGAGATTGCACCGTATTGTGAGATCAGTACCAGGGATGCAGCAGCCATGGCAGCGGATATCCTGAAAACTGTCCGAGAAAACTGGAGCAGTTTGGCATCAAAATGCGGATTAAGCCGAAATGCACAGGAATATATGCGACCGGCATTCTCGCTGGCTCTTGAATGATCAACCTAGAGGGCTCGATGCCATCCAAGCAGTTGAAGATGTCGCTGGGCTGGGCTGCGTTCCATCAGGAAGGGCTTAAGGAAAACTGGGAGTTAGCCAAACAGAAGCAGGAACTTTTTGCAATCGAGCCACTTAAATAAGTTTTAGGAGCGCCTTGCAATCATTCTAATATGAAAGACTCGATACTGTAGGGTATCGAGCCTTTTATCTGTTCAGCAAAGACTGTGCCGAATGGCGTACTAACTGGTACGGTAGCTGGAGTAATATCCATTCCAGTCGCATCGGGATCATCATTTGACCGGTAGAAAACAGCCGCGAACCCAAACTTCAGAACTTCATTGATAGACGCATTTATCTGAAAGAACTGGCTGTGCAGCGAGGAACAACCTGCATAGCGACACAGTGAAAAACATCTGCCGCAAGGCTCTTGACTGCTGCCAGCAGGAATGATATAATTTTACCGTAATCAAATGCGCAATTCTGAATATAATATATCAAGGAGGCGATCGGAATGCGCGCGACCTATGTTGATTTTACTTGTGATATTCTCAAAAAAGAGGCTGTCGGCACACCTATTTATACGAGTCGTGTTGCGCAGCAGCTTGGAACAGCCTATCAGCTTGATAATAAGGAAGCTGCTGCTGCTACCGCTGTTGCATTCAAACGCATTATGGATGGAGCGGTTCTTCCTGAGCTGAGATGCTACCAAAAAGGCATCTATTACCGGACATCCGTGACACCGTTTGGAGAAGTCGGTATCAATAAGGAGCAGCTCATCGCAAACAAATATCTTCTGCCCAATATCGGCTATGAAACCGGCTTCACCGTCATGCATCAGTTGGGGCTTACCTCTCAAATGCCTCGGCAGCGTATTCTTGCCACGAATGTGGCGAAAGAGTGCGCGAGAGCAGATAGAAAACTTGGTGTGACGATTCGTCCTCCCAAGACTGTCGTAACTGCGGAGAACAAATCTTATCTGCAGGTGTTAGATGTTCTTGAACTTCTGGACAAAGCCCCGGTAGACGATGCCCATCCTTATGAGATCATCGCACGCCATATTAAAGGAAAAAGGCTTGAGTACGGAACCCTACTGGCTTTCGCAAATGACTTTTACAACAAAACGACTGTGCTTCATCTGGCAAGCACGGCAAGTGCAGGAGAGATGATATGAAACTACATTTGGACAAGGACGCATTTGGCGTTCTGCTGGAGGACATTCATTCAAGGACAGGCTACCGCACCGATGTGCTGGAGAAGGACTATTATGTTGTTCTGATTTTGAGTGAACTGGCCGAAATGCAAAAGGACGGTTTACCGGCCTACTTCAAGGGCGGCACGGCGCTGTACAAAGCGCTGAAAACGACCAATCGCTTTTCTGAAGACATCGATCTTTCAGTTGATACCAGAAACTGTAGCCGAAGCCAAAGCGTCAAGCGGCTGGAACGGGCGACTAAAAAGTATGCGTCACTTCTGCGAGACCCTGAGCAGGGACGCACCAACCGGTCTGAGGTCATTTCCGTGTATACCTATGACCCCGCAACCGCCTATGATAGTAATGACGCCCTGCAGCGCTTCGGAAAGCTGAAAATCGAGGCGACATCCTTCACAATCAGCGAGCCGGTCGACACTTTGGAGGTGTCCGCTATGCTTTATGATCTGGCCACTGAGGAACAGCGGCGAATACTGGAGACAGTCTACGAAGTAAGCCCTTTCAACATCCAGACGATTACTATGGAGCGCATCTTCGTTGATAAGCTATTTGCAGCGGAAGCCTATGTGAGGAAGTCCTCTGTTGAGCATCGTGCCTTTGAGGCGGCCAAGCACATATATGATTTGGCTGTATTATCGCACAACCCCAAAATCGAACTTTTAATGGCGGATCCCGCTCAGATGGAGCATTTGCTGGATATTCGGCTGGAGGAAGAAGCTGGACGCTTGGATGGTATTCCCGGTGTAGCCCCCTCAGAGTTTATATTCTTCCGCTCCGTCAAAGACAACGCAGATGTGCAGAGAGCATATGAGACAATGCAAAACCAATATGTTCTCCGGGAGCATGACAGGATTACATTCGGCCATGCAACGCAGGAACTTCTGCTGATTGAGCAGAAACTGCTGAAGAACCCCGCATGGACTGAAAGGACGGTATCCCCTCAGAAAGCAGCGGAGGATGAACAATGAGCAGGAATTCTAAGTGTATTTCTAATTTTTCCCAAGAAAATTGAAAGTACACTTTCAATTCTCGCCTGCAATGGGCTTTTGATAGCCTTCGCCAGTCGTTCCACACATTAAATATCAATTATTATAAAAGGCTCGATACCGCAAGGTATCGGGCTTTTTATATAACCAACATCCCTCTTATATTTCAAATTATCATTAATACAGCAATTCTCCAAGTCCTTTAAAAGTTTTATATTAGCGAGTAATCATCCTTTTTGCGTTATATGCAAATCGCACAATAAATTCCTGTTCATTTTGTCGTTTTGTCGAATTTTTTGGATATGTACTTCTTTTTTGCAGAAATGTGTCATAACATGCACCTTGGTACATATTATAATGATAGATAGTTTATCAAAAACGGATTTTTCTCAAGTTAATTTCGCAAAAATGGCATTTTGACAGGAGGCTATACTTTATGATATACCGCCAGGCTGGACAATTGAGCAAACGCGATATCCTTGCTAATAAGTTGATTTATCCACAAGGATATGAGAAAAACTACAAAGCTGCATCATATGACATTACTCCTACCGCAATCGCCATGTCTACCCGCTCTGGCATGCTTGAAACTGTATTTGTAGACCGAAAAAAGCTTTACCAAAACGAACATTACATTTACGTACATCCAAAGGACAGTGTACTAATTATTAGTAACGAATTCATTCGCGTCCCTACTAATATTGCCGGCTACATTTCCTCAAGAGTTTCAAATGTTGCACGAGGCTTTGGACATATTTGCACAACAATTGATCCCGGCTGGAACGGAGCTGTTCTTATTGCTTTAAGCAACCCAACAAACAAGCCCATCCGCATTGAAGTCGGCATCAATGGAAAAAAATCCTACCCTCTAGCAACCATGACCTTTCACTATCTATCAAGAAAAGTTTTTGTGAAATCGGAACACGGAAGCATGCGATTAGATTTGCTGGAAACAAATGCATACTTCAATAAGAAAGGACTTCGCTCCGCGCTCAGAAAACTATTCTTCCGGAAAAGACGTATATACACAGACGCTTTTTTTGACTATATCGATGCACATAAAGACGTATTAAATAATGCCGATGGTTGGAATTGTTTTCTCGACGAATTTAGCCGCTTTACAGGGGAACATTCTAAGACTTTTGTCAAGAGAGATTCTTGGATTAAAAGTGTCTTTAGGTGGTTTGAGACTTACCGCGTTGCCATAGGCATATGTATTGCAATCATATGCATTCTATTTTCTTTACTGTGTACACTGGGGCTGCTATCAGACGAGCAGATTAAATTAATTCAGTCGATTTTTGATTTTTTACGGGGCGTAAAAGAATAAGGAGCTTAGTTATGGTTGAAGATAGAAATAGTGCACGGCATAATATGCTCAATCTTATGATGCAACATGAGGAATTCATTGTGATTGGGCTTACCGGTCGAATTGGATCCGGTTGCTCAAGAGTTGCTAAAGTCCTCAGTTCTTCTTTTAAGGACTTAAATCTTCCTGTTATTACGCCAGGCTGTCAGGGCCTCACCGACGATACAGCGCGCGACAGAAGAATCCTTCGTCGATATGTAAGTGCACACTGGGTAAAATTTGATATAATACGTGTACGCACTGCGATTACAAGTTTCTTGCTATCCAGCGGAAATATGAAATCATTTTTGCTATATGTAATTGATAATAGTAAGAAGCCCGATCTCAGCAAGGTTTATCGGGAACTTTATGAAAAGCTATGTGAGGAGTTTCATATAACCGAAGAATTTAAAAAGGAAATAGCAGAAGCAAGAAAAACAGACAACAATTTAGAAAAAAAGCAATATTTAATTGATAGCATTAAATGGCTTAAGGAAAACAAGATAAATGCGGAGGAATATAAAAACGGTGAAAGCTGCACCAATATCGATGGTCTTGAATATCTCAAGCAAATAGCAAAGCGGTATGAAGATACCAATAAGCGTCTAGATGAAGAAGTCAGCCGCTATATTGGGGGACTTGAAGACAAATTAAGCCTATTCTCTATCCGAGCTGCATCTGCATACATTCTTCAGTTTGAAGGAATGGAAACTCTTATAGAACGGCTGCAAATTGTAAACAAAAGTCTCGACTATGAGACTGAACATAATAGCAGAGATCAATCTGCCTGTGAGTCTAACGAAGAGAATATTGGGCAACTGCAGGGCGATCATGATACCGAACTTCAAACTTATTTTGAAAAATATCTACTTGTACACGATATTCTTCCTGCATTAAGTAACGTATTGCGCGACTATGTAAAGAAACAAGGGAAATCTTACACTGAATTATTTCAAAAATTTGGAAATTACATCCGTTTTTATGGAGAAATTCCATCAACCACGTTAGAAAAACACAAGAAGTCTAAAAATGCAAAATTGAATCTACGCAGGGGAAAAAGCCTAAATGAGACGAAAGAAGAAGTCAAAGATATTTTTGCGCTCCCAAGAAAGATTAATCAATTCATAAAAGTACTACGCCATCCTTTCGGCAAAGTAGCGTGTAGGCCAGTCCGCGTAGTAATCGACTCAATAAAAAATCCATTTGAAGCAATGTATCTGCGTCAGCGTTACTCCGCGTTTTACTTGTTCGCTGTTTCAACAAATGAGCAGATTCGCATTAATCGGCTTTTGAAAGAGCGAGATAAGCAGATGACCATGCAAAAAATACTTATTGATGGTTGGGCCGAGTCTGCAAACGTTGGAAGGAAGATTTATTTAGATGGCAAAGATTTCAAATTAGATGAAGGAAGCGACGAGAAAGCGTTCTATGACGCTGTTAATACAACAGAGTTTCCATACAAAGATGAGGTCAGAATAACAGCATATGAAACAAATCAACAACAATACTATTTACAGGATGTCCCCGCAAGCATAGAAGCTGCCGATGTTTTTATTAATAACAATTACTCAAGCGATGCCGAGATACCAAATCAAGAGCTCGTTTGGACGCTTGTAAGAAATATCTCTCTTATTATGTTTCCTGGGCTTCTCCTGCCAACACCTCTTGAGCGTTGTATGCAGATCGCTTTTTCGGCAAAAGGTAACTCAGGGTGCTTATCTAGACAAGTTGGCGCTGTAGTTACTGATAAAGATTATAATATTCTTTCTGTTGGTTGGAATGATGTCCCATGTGGAGATATTTCATGTGCGAGAAAGAATATTATTGACCTGTGTAAAAGAGAGGACATTCAAGCCTACTCGGACTTTGAATTAAATGATGAAAAATTCAGGGAAAGACTTAAACGGTTTGATTATAAGAACTCGGATCTAGGGAAAAAACTTCGAGGTCTTCCTGCGCGCTACTGCTTTAAAGATGCACATCAGGACACAAAGAACCCTATGCGTTCGCGGGCCATGCACGCCGAGGAAAAGGCTCTCTCTGCTTGCGGGGATCAAGCAGTTGGCGGATCTTTGTTTACCACTTCAAGCCCATGCGAAATGTGTTCAAAGAGCGCAAAAAATCACCAGATTAAAAACATCTATTATGTCGAGCTATATCCAGGAATATCCGAATCAAACTATAGCCATTCTGGTAATATGGACAACCGTGCAACACATCACTTATTCACAGGTGCAGTCGGCAGAGCATACATGCAGATGTATACTCCAATAATGCCGCAGAAAGATGTACTGGCTTGCTTGGACATTGGCTGGCCTTGGGTAAATAGTAAGATTTCTGATACTGATGCAAAAAAAGTATCGATGCCAAACCAAACAGCAGGCCCAAATAACAAGGCTGCTGTTACAATCCCCGATACTATCCATACTAGTACAGGTGATAATTCAACAAACAAAAACGGATAAGTATAAATCTTACAGCACTGCAATAAAAAGGCTCGATACCGTAAGGTATCGGGCCTTCTCTATTACACACCAAGGAGGATTACCATGCACGCACAACGAATGCCGCCGCATATTACCACCCCCTTTGATGATTCCGCCGCCATGCGGCTGCGGCGGATGGGGCTGCTCACACCGGATGGTACGCCGGATGAACGCATTATCCAGCCGCTGGCCTATGTCAGCGCCGGACTTTACTACGACCAGCTCTGCGACTCCGTAGAGAGCCACGAGAGCGCGGCGGGCGTCTGCCAGCACATCATCAGCGAGGAAGGAGAAAACCGGCCCCGCCAAGCACTGCTGGCACTATCCATGTCCTACGACGCCATGCGCCGCGGTCTGCCTGACCCCATCTGGTGGCTGTCAGGCAGCAAGGACATCCTCCCCATTTTCATGCGTGCCTTTGCCGCGCATTTATCAGATATCCTGCAAGAAAACGAACCATCTGCCACTATGGAGGAAACTGAATGAACATGAAAACCGCATACAAGGTCTATCTCTTTTGCTGTGTCCTGTTTTTGACAGGGCTATTACAATAAGTTTTGGTTGGAAGCCCCGCATCCGGCTGGGTTTCTTTCCTTCTCATGCCTAAGCTACAATGAGG
>CAKTIE010000011.1 GCA_934565655.1 uncultured Oscillospiraceae bacterium | reverse complement strand
TAAGCTAAAGGCACAGGTACATTCCGCGCGGCCACAAAATTTAGCCTTATTTTTAGCCTTATAACATCAGAATACAATAATACAGCCCGGCAGTATTTAACAGCATGATTCCCCGCAAGTCCTGTATTTCCAACACTTCCCGGCATCAGTCAACACAACGCAAAATCGCCCCGCGGCGATTCAAATCCGGGTGTCACCTCCATATTAACTAAACGGTATAGATGCGTCTGGCGAAAAGCCAGGCGCATCTATACCGTTTCCGGGCTTTTTCGAGCCCGGATTTCTTCTTTCAAACCATAGATGCAAATCGCTGTTTCAGAGCGTCTGCCCCGATTCGAACCGGGTGTTTTCCCTTTTCGGGCAGATGTGTTCAGTCGGTGCCCTTTTTGAACGGCGTTTTTTCCGGCTGGCAAAGGCATTTTTCTAAAAAAGAATCACAAAGATTAGGGCGTCGTTTTGTTGGTCTTGCCAGACCAATGGAGCGGCGCCCTTTTTCATTTCAAAAAGGGCGCTGGTCGCAGCGCCTGTATTTGTGGGCCGGAGCATGATCGCTCCGGCCTTATTTTTTTACACACGGGAGGAGTTATATGAGCATCAGCGCAGAAGAAAAGAACCGCTACCTGAGAGAAGCGGCAATCGTCCTGGCCCGAGAAGGATTTCACACGGATAGGACTCACACTGGCGGGCTGCGTGTCCTGCTTGACGGCGCACCGCTGTGTGAGGTGACCGAGAACGGCGGCATTACCTACCGAAACGAGGATATCGACGAGCCGGAACGGCTCGATGCCAAGGACAAGGTGTATGAGGTCGTCAAGACCACGGCGAAGTATATGCGGCAGATGGAGACGGCGCCCTTTTTGAAAGCTGATGGTCTGGAGGATGGCTACAAGGTGTTGGCAGATTTCAATGGCATCGTGCTGGCCGGTATCCAGAGCAAATACGGTGCCCAGTTCGTTACTTGGGACTGGAACTTCGACCGCAAAGGCGTATGTCATGGTCATTACTACACCGGACTATATTCGTCTGGCAATTATGACGCGGCAAAGCGGGACTTTGCCGTTCGCTCCGGACTGATCCCCGAGCGGCAGCTCTTCCAGGAGACGCAGCTCATTGAGATCTACCGCTGCTGTACGGACACCCTGCAGGGCAGCTTTGAACTGTCATACGATCAGGAAAAAAACGATTCAGGATGTGCGGAAGCAGATCGAGGAGTGCCTGCCTGACATCATGGAGCGCATCCAGCAGCAGGACGCGGAACCGACACAGGAACAGACAATGTAATATCAAACAGTAAAGGCCGGAGTCTTAGCAATAAGATTCCGGCCCCTTTTTTCGTTTTAGAGAGGAGTTCACTTATGCCACGCTATTTCATGCGAGACACGCCGCTGCAAGCGTTGGAGCAGTTGATGATGTCTCAGCCCGGTCAAAAGCCCAGAGGTGGTGGGATGTACCGCAGCCCATTCCATTACACGCCCAAAGATGTGGCGTGCGAATACTGCCAGAACTATGTCCGAAAGCATCCGTGCCGCTTGTGTGAATGCACCTGTCTGGAGGAACGGATCGAAGCAGGTGTAACGGCATATGAAAAAAGGGCTTGCTTTGCTGTGCAAAGCAAGCCCCTTTTCTGTTTTACGCCCTGGTCAGATACGCGCCGTCAAAGCCGGCGTCTTTCACGGTTTTCAGATATGCCTCGGCCCGTTCCCTGCTGCGGAACGCGCCCACCTGTACCCGGTATAGGGCTTCGGGCGCCTTGTAGGGCACCGAGAAAAACTCGCATACCGCCCTGGCCGTCTCCTCTGCGATGTTCTCCATGTTGTCGATCAGCCACTGGGCCTCGCCCGGTTCATCGTGAAAGCCGAATTCCGGCAGCACGGCCGGCATATGCGGCGCGCGCAGCTCATACAGGCCCGCGCTCTCCACCAGCCGCTCCGACGTACCCGGCGACAGCGGGGCAATGCGATCCTGAATCAGCTTTCCGATGCGGCGGCTCTCCGCCGAGGGATAGCAGTGTACCCGCGTACCGGCCACCTTGCCATTGAAGCCGTTGGTGTGCAGCGCGATGTGCAGGTCGGCAGGCCATGCGTTGCTGGCCTTCACCCGATCGTACATGTTGCCGGACTGGGCATTGACCACCTCAAAGCCGCAGCGCTTCAGCGCGCTCTCCAGATAGTCGGCGCAGCGGCCCATCTGTTCCTTTTCGTTGGTAGGTCTCCCGTTCCAGAGCGCCTGCGCCGCATAGGCGTTGCTCGCTCTGTCCTCCGGGCTCAGATATACCTTCGGCATGCTCATTCCTCCAATTCAGGCAGGCCCGCCAGCGAGGTCAGCAGGCTCAGAATACCCGCCAGCAGCGCGGCGCTGACCACCATCCGCCAATCGACCTCACTCAGCACGATGCTGGCCCCGATGGTGGCGATAGCCGCCTGCGCCACGGTTTTGACGGCGCGGATTCCCGCCGCTTTGATCCAATTCTTCCAGTTTTTCATGTGTCGCTTCCTTTCCGGACTTTCAGTCCTGTCCCATCTTATGCGTCTTTTCCAGATCGGTAATGCGGTGGTTGGCCACCTTCACCCGCTCATCCAGCAGGGATACCGCTTCCTCCAGCGCGTAGGTGCGTTCTACCACGCTGTTGTGCTTGTCCACCTTCTTCTCCAGCTGCTCCAGCCGGTAGACGATCAAGGCGGTGATCTTCCGGTTGGCCAGATAGCTGCCGATCAGCGTCCCCGCCAGCCCCAGCGCCGCCACAATGATGGCTTCCGTCATGATGCCGCCTCCCATGCCGCCGCGTACTGCACCGGAGAGAACGCCGTATCCTCTAGGCAATGATAAAGCGCATCGTCCAGCGTCATGTACTCCCCGGCCTTGTATATATCGTGTGCACCCGTAGGCGCCACGAAGGGCCGCGCCGTCTCCGGGCTCGTTCCGTGCAGGGGACGGTTGAATGTTCCCCACGCCGCGCCGCCCGGCACGATGTCCGGATACGCGGCGTTGTCGTATGCCTGATGGCATTCCCACACCTGTCCCTCGGCGGTGTAGATATCGCCTGCGGCGTGGCTGCCTGCCGTCCATCTGGGGTACAGCACACTTACCAGCAGCCGCTCGTTGTCCTCTGTGATACGGCCCAGCGCCCGCAGCGTCGCCGCCCGGATGGCTTTGGCCTGTTCCAGAATGTCATTCCGCATCCTGCACCTCCACCTCCACGCCCAGCGTTTCCAGAGCGGCCATCAGGGCAGCGTTTTCCTCGGCAAGCGTCAGCACCTCCGCGCCATTGCGGCAGAACTTCCCGTCCGCATAGCTGTCGCCGATGGCCACGGGCCGGTCTCCCAGCTTCACCGCCTTGGGAAAGTCCCCGGCGTTGCGGTCGTTCAGCACAATGGTGTTGGTCACCACACCGTTTTCGATCCATGCGTATCTCATGTCTTATCCCCTTGTGTTGCGGACAATGATGATGCCGGTGCCGCCTGCCGCGAAAGCGCCGCCGCCACCGCCGGTATTGTCCGCACCCGCGGCGTGTCCGTCGCCTCCGCCGCCTTCGCCGCCGGTGCCGTCTTTCGTCGTGGAACTATAAAACGCGCTGCCAGCACCGCCGCCGGAATAGAGGTCTCCGGTGGTCTCGCCGAATTCTCGCGTAGTGGTGCCCTGTCCGGCACCGCCTGTCGCCATTGTCTGTTCGTACTGGGTTCCTGCGTTTAACACGGCATCGCCGCCATCTGCACCGTCGCTGCCGCCGCTTCCGACGATGAGCGTTTTGGTGCTGTTTCGAAATGCTCCACCGCCGCCGGAGCCGCCATCCGCGCCTTCCGCTTTGCTGGCGCTCGACGTGTTAAATGTACCCGGTCGGCCGCCTGCCGCGGTCGTCGTGATGAACATACTGGCCCCGCCTGCCGCACCGGCAGCGCCGCCAGTGGCAACGACCACGTCATACGCCGTGCCCGCCGTCAGCTGAAGCGCTGTGAGGGTTTTGGTATAACCACCTCCACCACCACTTGCGGCATATCTGGTAACCGTGGACGTTCCCGTTCCACCACCTCCGCCACCGCCTACGATGAACACGTCCACGGTCATGTCCTTCGCCGGGGTGAACTTACCGCTGGACAGGAACTTGATCCGCCAGTTGCCGTTTCCGTCGTCAATCAGCGAATAAGTACCGGTATAGGTGAATTTCGGCAGTTTGCTGACCGCTGGTGTTGTCAGATTGAATATCATGGAATCACCCTCCTTAACCCAGAATCAGCACATTGACCGCCAGGTCTGCCGTTGGGATCTCCTCGCACTTGAAAGCCAACGTGTAGTTCGCCTGACCGGCGCAGCGAACACCCGCCTCGGCATAGGCAATATAGCTTCCCGGTGCAGCTGTAATGATGATGTTGGAATCCGCCTGCACACCCGGCACTGTCAGCGACTGATACTTGTTGCTGCCCCAGCCCGACGCTGTCAGGGTCACCGACTTGGCAGCGGCCTTCGCTGCCTTATTCTCCACGTCCACCAGCGCTGCGTTAAACGCCGCCTCTGTGCCGGTGTAGCCGCCGTCCTGGGCCGCGGCATAGGCACTCTTGCCTGCCGCACCACTGGGACCCTGGGGGCCTGTGCTGCCCTGCGGGCCCTGTTCACCGGGGTCACCCTTGGGGCCCTGAGGCCCGGTATCTCCCTTCGTGCCGGGCGCACCATCCGCACCGGCAGGGCCGGTGTCGCCCTTGGGGCCCTTCAGCGCCGCCAGCTGTTCCTCCGTAAAGTCGGTGTAAGTAAAGGCGTCACCCTTCTCGCCCCGCTGACCGGGGTCACCCTTCGGGCCTTGGGGGCCGGTGTCTCCTTTCTCGCCTTTTTCGCCCTGCGCTCCGGCAGGGCCGGTCTCCCCCTTCGCTCCGGCAGCGCCCGCCGGGCCCGTGTCGCCCTTGGGGCCTTTCAGCGCACCCACGCTGACCCATGCGCCCTTGTCCACATCCCACTGATACACCAGGTTGCTGTCCGCTGTACCCACGAACCACGCATCGCCTGCGCTTCCCGCAGGATGGGCAGCCTGAAGGGCGGAAAGCGTGGCATACAGGCCATTGACCCTGTAATTGCTGCCGTCTGCGCCCTTAGGGCCCTGCGGACCGGCAGGGCCGGGATCTCCCTTTGCGCCGTCAAAGACGCCGGAAGCCTTGGCCTTCGTCAGCGCCTCCTCCAGAAGCGCCGTGTAAAAGGGACTGGTGGGCTCTGCCGCCGGGTCGCCCGATGGATCGGCGCCGGGCTGGATCCAGCCGCAGTCCGCGTAAATGGTGGGGATCACCACCTGTCCGGTCTCATCCATGCCGTATACGCCGATCAGCAGCCTCTCTCCCGCATAGGCCAGACATTCCCAGGGGATCGTGCAGGTACTGCCGCTCCAATCCGCCTGCTCCACGCTGCGCTGGACACCTCCGGCGCGGAACACGGCGATCTTCCGCAGGGGTGTCCACTCGTCACCGGAGAACGCAAAGGCCACCGAAGCGCCCACCATGCCGCCGGTCAGCGTGGCCGCCTTTGTGACGGCGGCGTCTGCCGCGCTGACCGCGATCCTGATATCGCTCATGCAAATTACCTCCTTTTGTTTTGAAAGACTGTGCGTCTTTCTACCCTCGCCGCGGGAGGAGGCCGCTTGTTGCCCGCGGCAGGGCAACGATCTGCGCGAGAAATTCAACAGTTTTCCGTCTCATCGTGGATTTTTCTGCAAAATGCACCTTTTTCATTGACGGAAAGCGCCCGTTTTGGTAGAATTTACACAGAAAATACCGTCCGGTGGGACGGTGGAGAGAAGGAGTGCCGTCATGAAAGATCTCAAGCATCTGATCTATTTTGAGGACCTTTTGCAGCAGGCGCACAACGCTCTGGTGGAGCAGGCCACCAGTCAGGGCCAGGTGGCGCTGGGCTATAACTGCTACTACATCCCGGAGGTGCTGCTGAATCTGCCGGGCTGTTTTTCCTCCCGGCTGCGGGCCCCCAACAGCGCCACGGCGGATGTGGCGTCCTACTACATGACCAACCGCAACTGTCCCTATGTCCGCTGTATTCTGGAGCGGGCCATCGAGGGCGGCTTCAACTATCTGGGCGCGCTGTTCGGGGCGGAGGGCTGCGCCGCCATGGAGCGGATGGAGGAGCATTTCTTCCTGCTGAAGCCCGTGGAAAACGAGCGCTTCTTCGTCACAATCATCGACCCGCCCATGAAGGGCGACCGTACCAGCCTTGACTACTACAAGGCCCAGTTGAAGGAGAAGGTGCTGGACAAGCTCCATCAGGTCTACGGCATCGACACCTCCGACAAGGCCCTGCGCGCAGCGGTGGAAAAGCACAACGACCTGTGCCGTACCATTACCGAGATCGGTGATCTCCGCAAGCTGGACAATCCGCCCATCACCGGCTATGAGTTCCATGTGATCCAGCTGGTCAGCCAGGTCTGTCCCCACGACCTGATCCTGCCCTATCTGAAGGAGACGCTGGAGGAGCTGCGCACCCGCCAGCCGGAGCCCAGGTTCCCCTTCCGCGCCCGCGTGGTGCTGGCCGGCAGCGAGATCGACGATCCTGAGTTCACCAAGCTGCTGGAGATGTGCGGCGCCATGGTGGTGGCCGACCGGTACTGCTTCGGCAGCTTCCCCAGCCGGGAGGAGATCGAGATCCGGGACGGCGAGACCGCCTATGACGCCATCTGCCGCCACTACCTCCACTGGAACCAGTGCGCCCGGTTCATGGACGGCGGCAAGATCGACCAGCGTCACGACGAGCTGGAGCGTCTGGTGAAGGAATACCACGCCGACGGCATCATCTACGAAAGCATGAAGTTCTGCGAATTCTGGAGCTACGAAAAGGTGCTGGCCAGCCATATCCTCAGCGCCGAACGGGGCATCCCCTGCTGCACCATCGAGAAGGAGTACACCCTGGGCTCGGTGGGCCAGCTGCGCACCCGGTTCCAGGCCTTTGTGGAAAGTCTGGAGATCAAGAAGATCGAAGCGGCCCGAAAGGGGGAGACGAAATGAAGAAGATCAAAAATCCGCTGACCACCGCCTGTGCGACCATCGACAAAAAGCTGGAGCGGTTCGACCCCAAGTGGCAGGCACGCCACGGCACCGGCGGCCTCCGCAGCCGCTATCAGGACAAGACCGGCATCGCCCGCTACCGGGAATGGCGCGGCGTGAAGGATACCATGGTGGACTACGGCGCGTGGCTGAACAACCTGCTGGCCATGGGCAAGATGGTGGCCTCCGCTCCCGTCCCCTGCCTGAAGGGCTTCTGGGAGTACCGCTGGATGGGCTCCTATCTGGGCACCTTCGCCTTTATCGACCGCCTTTTCGAGGGCTTCCGGGGCGAGGAGCTGCGCATCGCCCATATGAACATGCACTGCATTGTGGTGAGCCTTACCAAGAAGATCGCGCTGGTGCTGTCCAACGACAAGCGCTTCGGCGGCGGGCCCCTGTCCGACCGGATCGTGCCCATGGACGAGGTGCTGCCGCCCCTGTTCATGGCGGGCTTCCCCGGCCTGATCCCCATTCCGCTGCAAACCCTGCCGGAGTTCATCATCTGCGACATCGACCAGCATCTCCAGCCCCACTATATCGACGTGGCGGAGTCCTTCGGCCTGGCGGCGGACGTATGCTCCCGCTGCTCGGCGGAGACCGGCGTGGCCATCGACGATGACTTCCCCATTTTCGGCAAAGCCATGCTGTCCACCAACATGCCCTGCAACGCCAGCGAGGCCACCTCCATGTTCCAGCGCCGCCGCATCGGCCTGCCCGACTTCCCGGTGACTCTGGCCATGATCCATAACGAGCCCGGCGCGCATCCCTACTCCAAGCAGGTGCTGAAGGATGCCATCGCCTTCATCGAAAAGGAATACGGCGTCAAGTACGACTGGGACGCCCTGTTTGACCGGGCTGCCCATATGAACGAGCAGAACACCATCGAGCTGGAGAAGTGGGACATCTTCAAGACCCCCTACTCCGCCCTGTGCGGCATTGCCGAGACACTGTACCGCCTGTACTCCTGGGCCAGCGTCAACGGCCAGGAGGATCAGTTCACCAGAAACGACCGCAAGGTGCTGAAGCTCATGCAGCAGGCCTATGAGCGGCGCTATGAGCCCTTCGGCGGCACCACCCGCCACCGTGCCTTCCTGTGGGGCCCCTCCGCCGTGTATTACACCGATTTCCCCACCTGGACCCAGAACTGCTGGGGCATCAACATCGTGCTGAACATGGACTCCACCATGGGCCACAACATGATCTCCACCACCGACCCGGAGCAGGCCATGGACGATCTGGCCCTGTTCTCGGAAAAGGGCGTCATGCGCCACCACGCCGTGGGCGGCTGGGACAACGTGAACGCTGTGTGGGATTGGGCCAAGAACTTCCACTGCGACATGGTGCTGTTCAACGACAACGTAGCCTGCAAGGGCATGAACGGCGTCCACGCCATGATGGAGGAGCAGGCCCGTGATCTGGGCTTCCACTTCATCTTCGTGGAGCACGATCTGGAGGACTGCCGCACCATCTCCCGCCGGGATATGCGCCGCTGCGTCAACGACTACATGTCCGTCATTCTGGGTGAAACGCCGCTGGACGCCACGCTGGTGGACTTTGACGACAGCGAGGCGTGGTAAGGAGGAAAACGCACATGAAAAAAGCATTGAAGATCATCGGCAAGGTACTGTGGAAGCTGCTGATCGTGGGCCTGATCGGCTTCGTGGTCACGTTCGCCATCTACATGCTGAATCTGGAAAACAAGCTGATCTACCGCTTCGTCTATCCCCTGCTGCAAAAGCATTACGACAGCCAGAAGCGGGACCGCAGGATCTGACGCAGGAAACAAAAAGAGAGAGACGGACTTGTCCGTCTCTCTCTTTTTTCGCTATTCCCGCCACAGCTCTCCGTCCCGGTCGAAGGAGACCTGTATGGTGTTCTGCGGTGCGTCCGTCTTTCCCTCCAGCGCCGCGTGCAGCGCCGTCAGATCCTTCATGGCCCCGGCCAACTCCCGGATCTCCCGCACAGCGGTCTCACCGCCGGACATATTGGCGGCAGTCTCCGCGCAGGCGCGGCTCAGCTGCGCCGCCGCCCGCTTCATATAACGTTCCCATGCCGATGGCATCGCTCACTCTCCTTTCACCAGATACGGCGCGAAAAACTGCGCCGCGTAGTCGCTCAGGCAGTCCCGGCAGAGGGACTGCCCGTTGATAAAGTAGTACGGCTCGTCCGTATAGATCTCGCCGCCACACAGGGTACATTCGGCGGCTGTGCCGCCTGCATAAGGCTCCATGCCGTCACCTCCTTACCGTATGGCGGCGAAAGCGGCCATTGTTGCCCGGAAACGGGCAACCGGAGCCTCTCCGGCACAGGAAAAAGCCACGGCATCAGCCGTGGCTTTTCAGTGTCTGTGCGATCTCAGGCGGCAATGCTGCGGATCTCCATGAGACCCACGATGATCTGCAGCAGCGCGAAGGCCAGCAGCAGTACGCCCGCCGCCTTGCGGGACTTCTGCTTCTGGGCGATGTAGCCCATACCCAGCAGGCCCATGGCGATGGCCAGCGCGATGGCGGCCAGACCAGGGATGTACAATACGTTTGCCTTGCGCAGCACCCAGAGGATCACCGCCACCACCAGCAGGATCAGTTCGATCAGCGTTCTGCTGTCCAATTTCTTCATATGTTCCATTCCTCCCATGCTTCATTACCTTATATAGTAACGGATGAAAGGCAAAAACACAAGGCTTTTCCCGTCAGAGGCACAAATTTTTCGCTTTCAGCGCCGCGCACACCGTTTTGGCGTCGGTGATCTCACCGGACATGCAGCGCTCCACCAGCTCCGCCAGCGGCATCCGCTCCAGCGACAGGAACTCATCGTCGTCGGGATGGGTCTCGCCATAACGGAGGCCGCGGGCCAGATAGAGGTACAGCACCTCGTCATAGCAGCCCGGCGAGGCGATCAGCTGCCCCATGGGCAGCCAGTGGTCGGCGGTGGCGCCGGTCTCCTCCTTCAGCTCACGCTGGGCGGTGACAAAGGGCTCCTCCCCCTTTTCCCGCTTGCCCGCCGGGATCTCCAGCAGCGTGCGGCCAAAGGCATAGCGATACTGCCGCACCAGCAGCACGGTGCCATCCTCCTCCAGCGCCAGGATACCCACGCCGCCGGGGTGCTCCACCACCTCCCGCACGGAGGTATGGCCGTTGGGCAGCAGCACCTCGTCCCGCCGCACACGGATGATGCGGCCCTTGTAGATCTCCTGCGTGGTCAGTGTTTTTTCCGTCATATCCATAAGGGGTCTCCTCCCGTCATTTGATGGGGACAGTATAGCAGATATCATGACGGTGCGCAAGCAGTTCCGCCAAAACGTCGACAGGATCCCCGCCTTTCTCCTTGCAATTCCCCGCAAAATATGCTATACTGTCTATCCAGTCCGAGGAAAGGAGGGACTTGCCATGGCGAAAAGCGGCGGCACCAAGACCGCGGCCCAGAACCGCAAAGCGTTTCACGACTATTTTGTGGAGGATCGCTACGAGGCCGGTATCGAACTGGCCGGCACCGAGGTCAAGTCCATCCGGGGCGGGCAGCTGAACCTGAAGGACAGCTACTGCGCCACCACCAAGGAGGGCGAGCTGATGGTGTATAACATGCACATCTCGCCCTACGACAAGGGCAACATCTTCAACCGCGACCCCGACCGGCCCAAGCGTCTCCTGATGCACAAGCGGGAGATCCGCAAGCTGCACGAGGCACAGAAGCTGGACGGCTACGCCCTGATCCCCCTGAGCGTCTATTTCAAGAACGGTCTTGTGAAGGTGGAGCTGGGCGTGTGCAAGGGCAAGAAAAACTACGACAAGCGGCAATCCATTGCCGAGCGGGACGCCAAGCGTGAAATGGATCGCGCCCGCAAGGAACGGTACTGAGTATACAAAGGAGGAGCATCCTATGGAAAATAATCCCATTGTCACCATCGAAATGGAGGACGGCGGCGTCATCAAAGCGGAGCTGTACCCCGACATCGCGCCCCAGAGCGTGTATAACTTCATCTCTCTGGCCAACAGCGGCTACTATGACGGCCTGATCTTCCACCGCTGCATCTACGGCTTCATGATCCAGGGCGGCTGCCCCCTGGGCAACGGCATGGGCGGCCCCGGCTACTGCATCAAGGGCGAGTTCAAGTCCAACGGCGTCAACAACGACCTGCGCCACACCCGCGGCGTGCTGAGCATGGCCCGCACCATGATCCCCGACAGCGCCGGCAGCCAGTTCTTCATCATGCACAAGGACGCGCCCCATCTGGACGGTGAATACGCCGCCTTCGGCATGGTCATCGAGGGTATGGACGTGGTGGACGCCATCGCCTCCGCGCCCCGCAACATGATGACCAACAAGCCCAAGAAGGATCAGCGCATGGTCAAGGTGCGCGTGGACACCAAGGGCGTTGACTATCCCGAGCCGGACAAGCTGCCGGAGCGGTAAACAGAAACCAACGCGGTTTCACTTCCCCAGACCCCTCTCCCGCCCGGCTCCGGGCGGGCTATACGGGGGCGTACTGGTTTCGACGGGGGTGTGGAGACCGGATAAGCGGGCGGTGGCGCCTGACCACCATACAACGGGCAAATTAAAATTAACTGACAACACGAATACTGTTGCCGTCGCTGCTTAACGCAGTGACCGTCTGAACCGGAGCGGCCACCGGCCGGGGAAGGCGTCGTTTAGGTGGCGTCCGTGAGGCGGGTAAGAGTTGCCCCGCCCACGCATCATGACTCTACTGAATCGCTGCGTCTGTTGCGTGCCGCGTCGAGGAGGGAATGTTTCAATCGTAACTGCGCCCGGAGAAAGTCCTGTTAAAGCGCTTTCGGACAGGGGTTCGACTCCCCTCGCCTCCACCAAAAGAGAAACGCACCGCGCGGCGGTGCGTTTCTCTTTTGCCCTTCTCTGCCCCGGTTGAAACACTGCGCCGGATATGATACAATTCATCTGACACATACTTTTACGGGAGAAAACTCTATGGATATTTGGGAACAGCTCTGTCAGAAGGCGCAGGAACTGTATCACCCGGAGGATGTCTCGCCCTTTATTTACGCGCATCATGTGGTGTGCGCGCTGGAAAGCGAAAACGGCGACATCTACACCGGCTTCTGCGTGGAGGCCTGCAGCGGCGTCATGAATCTGTGCGCCGAGCGTGTGGCCGGACTGAACATGTATGTAAACAGCGGCCAGACGGTGGTCAGACGGATGATCGCCTTCCGGGACGTGCCGCCCTATGGCGGCGGCAGCGGCATGCCCTGCGGCGCCTGCCGCGAATTTTTCATGCAGCTGTCCGAGAAGAACAAGGACATGGAGATCATGGTGGACTATGCGTCCCGGAAAACGGTCACGCTGGCGGAGCTGCTTCCCGACTGGTGGGGAACGGAACGATACCGCGCGGCAGAAAAATAAAGAAGCTATTGCCTTACCTACCGGATTGGTGGTATACTAAGGCATATCTCGTCCGGAGGAGGGGACCATATGATCTCAACGAAGGGACGCTATTCCATCCGTATCCTGCTGGATCTGGCCCAGCATCACAACGGCCGCTTCATCCCCATGAAGGACGTGGCCGCGCGGCAGGATATCTCTCTGAAATACATCGAGCGCTTGACCCCGGCCCTGAAGGCGGCGGGTCTGATCGAAAGCGTACACGGCATCGGCGGCGGCTACCGCCTGACCCGGCTGCCGGAGGATTACACCCTGTGGGAGATCCTGTCGCTGGCGGAGGGCGATCTGGCCCCGGTGGCCTGCCTGCAGGATAACGCCGAGCCCTGCCAGCGGGCGGCGGAGTGCCGCACCCTGCCGGTATGGGAGGGCTACTACAAGCTGACCCGGGAGTATTTCTCCAAAATCACGCTGGCCGACCTGCTGGACGCGCCCACAGCGGACAATTATGTGATTTGATCTGTAACAACAAATAAAAACAGCTTCGCAGAATTCGCCGCCCGCTATGGCGGCGAAGCATTTGAATCGTTTTTCGCCGCGACATGCGCGTGGCGAAAAACACTTTGCGCGGAGAGAGTGTTCTTTCGCCCGCTCTTGCGGGCGAAAGAACACGGGTCGGAGCGAATCCCATTTATCAGAAGGGCAGGCTGCCCTTTTGATAAGGTAGAGCAGCGCCGCAGGCTTAGCCTGCGGCGCTGTTCTAATATTGAGGAGAGAAAGGAAGATAGCGTAGGAAAGTGTACGCTCAGTCAGCAAACAAAGGGGTGGAGAGATAGCGGTCACCGGTATCCGGCAGAAGGACAACGATGTTCTTCCCGGCGTTTTCCGGACGCTGGGCCAGCTGGATGGCGGCCCACACCGCCGCGCCGGAGGAAATGCCCACCAGTACGCCCTCAGCCTTGCCGATCTCCTTGCCGGTGGCAAAGGCGTCGTCGTTCTCCACGGGGATGATCTCGTCATAGACCTTGGTATCCAGCACGTCAGGCACAAAGCCCGCGCCGATGCCCTGGATCTTATGAGCGCCTGCCACACCGGTGGACAGCACGGCGGAGGACTTGGGCTCCACGGCCACCACCTTGACGGCGGGGTTCTGGGCCTTCAGATACTGGCCCACACCGGTGATGGTGCCGCCGGTGCCCACGCCTGCCACAAAGATATCCACCTTGCCGTCGGTGTCGGCATAGATCTCCGGGCCGGTGGAGGCATAGTGCGCCTTGGGGTTGGCGGCGTTGACAAACTGGCCGGGTACGAAGCTGTTGGGGATCTCCTTGGCCAGCTCGTCGGCCTTGGCGATAGCGCCCTTCATGCCCTTGCTGCCCTCGGTCAGCACCAGCTCCGCACCGTATGCCTTCATCAGCTGGCGGCGCTCCACGCTCATGGTCTCAGGCATGACGATGATGATGCGGTAGCCGCGGGCGGCGGCCACGGAGGCCAAACCGATACCGGTGTTGCCGGAGGTAGGCTCGATGATGACGCTGCCCTCCTTCAGCAGGCCCTTGGCCTCGGCGTCGTCGATCATGGCCTTGGCGATACGGTCCTTAACGCTGCCTGCGGGATTGAAGTATTCCAGCTTCGCCAGGATCTTCGCCTTCAGGTCATGCTTCTTTTCAATATGGGTCAGCTCCAGCAGGGGGGTCTTACCGATCAGCTGGTCAGCGGAAGTATAAATGTTAGACATGGTATGTTCTCCTTTTCTATACGTATCAGATGTTGTTTGTTGATTTTGTTTCTTTACAGGCACAGGCAGGGACAACATCGGTGATCCATAGAAAACGAATAGACAATGTGGCGCATGACGCACACCTCACAGTTTTGCAAAATTACTACCAACCAGGTAGGTTGGTTGTGTTATACCACAGCACTACCGGATTGTCAAGCATAAAATCAAAAAATTTCCGGAAAAATATGTCAGCGGACAGCTCTCCCAAATCTGGCGGCAACTCCCGCCGGGATGGGGTTGACAAAGGCCGAAGCGCCCCATATAATATGGAATTTGGAACAACACACGCATAGAAAGGAAACACCATGAGAAACATTACCTGCAGCATTGCCGATACCCGCAAGCGCGTATTCGCCGAGGTGGCGAAAATGGCGTATGACGAGGATTACTCCCGGATGGAAAAGCTGCCGTATGAAATACTGCCCGGCGAAAAGGCCACCATGCGCGAGTCCATCTTTCTGGAGCGCGCCATCGTGGGCGAGCGCATCCGCCTTGCCATGGGCCTGCCGCTGCGCTCCGTGTCGGAGCACAGCCTGCTGAGCACCGGCGTGGAGGAAAGCGCCATTGCCGAGAAGTACTATGACCCTCCCCTGATCAACATCATCAAGTACGCCTGCAACGCCTGCCCGCCCACCCACTACGAAGTCACCAATATGTGTCAGGGCTGTCTGGCCCACCACTGCTATCACGCCTGCCCCAAGAACGCCATCTCCTTCGTCAAGGGCAAGGCGGTCATTGATCAGGAAAAGTGCATCAAGTGCGGCCGCTGCAAGCAGAGCTGCTCCTATCAGGCCATCATCAAGTTCGAGCGACCCTGCACCGAGGCCTGCGGCATGAACGCCATCACCAGCGACGAGCTGGGCCGCGCCCAGATCGATCAGGACAAGTGCGTCAGCTGCGGTATGTGCCTGGTAAACTGCCCCTTCGGCGCCATCGTGGACAAGGGCCAGCTGTTCCAGCTGATCCATGCCATCAACAAGGGCCAGAAGGTCGTCGCCATCATCGCCCCGGCCTTCTGGGGCCAGTTCGGTGACAAGGTCACCGCCGGCCAGATCAAGGAGGCCATGAAGATGCTGGGCTTCGCCGCGCTGGAGGAGGTCGCCATCGGCGCCGACCTGTGCGCCATTGAGGAAGCCGAGGAGTTCATGGAGAACGTACCGGAAAAGCAGCCCTTTATGGCCACCTCCTGCTGCCCCGCCTGGGCCATGATGGCCAAGAAGGAGTTCCCCGGCATGGCGCCCTATATCTCCATGACCATGACCCCCATGGTGCTGACGGCCCGGCTGATGAAGCGCCGGGACCCCAACTGCCGCGTGGCCTTTATCGGCCCCTGCGCCGCCAAGAAGCTGGAAGCCAGCCGCCGCAGCGTCCGCAGCGAGGTGGACTTCGTGCTGACCTTTGAGGAGCTGCGCGGCATGTTCGAGGCCAAGAACATCGACTTCAGCCAGATCCCCGATGTGGAGTCCCACTTTGAGGCCAGCGCCCCCGGCGTAGGCTTTGCCGCCAGCGGCGGCGTGGCCAAGGCGGTGGAGGACGTGATCCACCGTGAGAACCCGGACATGGAGGTCAAGACCGTGTATGCCGAGGGTCTGCGGGAGTGCCGCCAGATGCTGCGCATCGCCCGCACCGGCAAATACGACGGCTATCTGCTGGAGGGCATGGCCTGCCCCGGCGGCTGCATCGCAGGCGCAGGCACCGTCCGCCCGCCGGAAAAGTCCAAGGCGTGGCTGGAGAAGTACAAGGCTGCCGCGCCGCTGAGCAATCCGCTGGAAACGGCGTATATCAACGATCTCTCCCTGCTGCATGAGGACAGCGAGGAATGGGACCGGGTCAGCCGTCACTGAGCGTATCACGACCATATATCAAAAAAGGAAGGCGATGCCGATGGCATCGCCTTCCTTTTATTCCTCTTCCTTCCGGCGGAACTTGTGCTCCAGCTCCCGCAGCTTGTCGCGGCGCTCCTTCATGGCGGCGGCAGCGGCCTCCAGACGGGCGGTGATCTCCTCCAGCGCCTCGCCGTTCTTCCGGCGGCGGGCCATCTCGTCCAGCAGCTCCTTCACCCGGCGGTTGGACTCCTTGAACTCCTGCCGGGCCTGCTTCAGCCGCTCCACCATGGCGCGGGGATGGGCCTGCAGCTCGGGATACGCCTGATGGATACGGCGCAGGAACAGGTTCCGGTCACGCAGCAGCTCGTGGACGCGGCGGCTGATCTCCTCGGTGCTGTCGCCCTCCTGTGCGTCGATCTCCTTGCGGACGATGTCCATCAGCACATGGGAGATGACGCAGTCCGTCAGCAGCAGCGCCGCGATGGCGATGGCGGCAAAATGCAGCCAGAACAGAGGCAGCTTTTCAATGATGCGGAAGTACAGCGGATCGATCCACAGCACGATGACCACGCTGGCCAGGCCGAACAGCATCAGATTACCGATCCACACGCGGCCGTTCAGGTTCATTGGCTTGCGGCTGTAATCCCACCAGCGTGCATGGAACACCTTCTCCATGTACCAACTGATGAAATACTCCAGTCCGCCGCAGATAAAGAAGCCCGCCAGAAACACCTCGCCCGGCGTGCCGCCGCGGATACCGATCAGGCCGCCCACCAGCACCGTCACCAGCACCACACCGCTGCCGTAAATGGGGCAGTAGGGGCCGATGAGGAACCCCCGGTTGATGAACCGGTGGTACTGGATGTACTTCAGCGTGACCTCCATCATCCAGCCCAGCACGGAGAACACGAAAAACAGCACGATCAGCTGGCACAGCAGCGTCCAAGTCATAAGCGGCACCTCATTGCGTCAGTAGTAGTCGGTTCAATTATAGAGGGAAACGGAACATTTTGTCAAGAAATACAAAATGGGTGTTGCATTTTTGTTAAAAGATGATATGATAATTGGACTGATTCGGGGACACCTTATGAGGCCCCCTTGTGCAAAGGGGGCTGTCGGCCGCAAGGCCGACTGGGGGATTGTTACATTACCGGACAATCCCTCCGGCGCTTCGCGCCACCTCCCTTTACACAAGGGAGGCTTTGGAAACGGATTGCCACGCCAGTGTGAGCACTGACTCTCAATGACCTCCGATACCCACACAATAAACACAAGGAGGAACTCCCATGGCCCGTACCAGCCGCTACGAGATCGACATGTGCAGCGGTAAGCTGCTGCCGAAAATATTGACCTTCGCCCTGCCGCTGATGTGCTCCAGCGTATTGCAGCTGCTGTTCAACGCGGCGGACATCGTGGTGGTAGGCAAATTCGCCGGGGACAACTCTCTGGCCGCCGTGGGCTCCAACGCCGCCCTCATCAATTTGATGGTGAACCTGTTCGTGGGACTGTCCGTGGGCGCCAATATTCTGGCAGCCCGCTACACCGGCGCCGGCAACCGGGAGGGCCTGCGCCAGACGGTGCATACCTCCATGCTGCTGGCGTTCCTCAGCGGTCTGCTGCTGGCGGTGGTAGGCGTTGTCACGGCCCGGCCGCTGCTGCACCTGATGCAGGTACCGGACTCCATCCTGCCGCTGGCGGCGCTGTACCTGCGGATCTACTTCCTGGGCATGCCCGCCGCCATGCTCTATAACTTCGGCGCGGCGCTGCTTCGCTCGGTGGGCGACACCCGGCGGCCCCTGTACTACCTGATCGCCGCTGGTATCGTCAACGTGGCGCTGAACCTGCTGCTGGTGATCGTATTCCAGCTGGATGTGGCGGGCGTGGCCATCGCCACGGTGGTCAGCCAGTGTCTGTCCGCTTTTCTGGTGGTACGCTGCCTGATGCATGAGGAGGGCGACATCCGCCTTGAGCTGCGTGAGCTGCGCATCACCCTGCCCCGCCTGTGGCAGATCCTGGAGATCGGCATCCCCTCCGGTATCCAGGGCGTGGCCTTCTCCCTGTCCAACGTGATCATTCAGGCGTCCATCAACGGCTTCGGTGAGACGGTGATCTCCGGCAACACCGCTGCCAGCAATATCGAGGGCTTCATCTATGTGGCCTGCAACGCCTTTTGTCAGGCCAATATGGCCTTCACCAGCCAGAACTACGGCGCGGGCAAGCTGGAACGGCTGAAGCCCATCGCGCTGTGCTCCGCCGCCTGCTCGGCCACGGTAGCGCTGGTGGGCGGCCTGCTGGGCTACTTCTTCGGCCCGGAGCTGCTGCATATCTACTCCAACAGTGACACGGTGGTGGCCGCCGGTATGGTGCGCATCACCATCATGTTCCTGCCCTACGTCCTGTGCGGTCTGATGGACGTGATCGTCGGCTCCATCCGCGGCATCGGCTACTCCATCACTCCCATGATCGTCACGCTGCTGGGCGCCTGCGCCTTCCGCGTGGTGTGGATCGCCACCGTCTTCCAGATCCCCCGGTTCCACACGCCGGAGACCATCTACTGGTCCTATCCCATCTCCTGGGCACTGACGTTCCTGACCCATCTGGTGTGCTACTTCTTCATGCTGCGCAAGCTGTACCGCAAGGAGGGCTTCGTATCCAGACACCATCACCTGACCCACGCCCATGAATAACAAAAGAGACGGCTCACGCCGTCTCTTTTGTTATTTTATATATGTCGCTCAGCGGAAAATCTCGCCCACGGTGGGGTTGTTGGCAGCCTGAGACTCGTCGGTGTCGATGTGCATGGTGGTAGCGCCGCCCACATTGACACGAACGACCACGTCGTCGAAGATCAGCTTACGGCCCTCGCCGCCGCAGGCCACCTTGATGATCTCGCCATTCTTGATGCCCATCTCGGCGGCGTCCTCCTCGGTGACGTGCAGGTGACGCTTGGCGATGATCACGCCCTCGGTCAGATCCAGCTCGCCCTTGGGCCCGATTAGCTTACATGCGCCGGAGCCCTTCACGTCGCCGCTCTCGCGAATGGGAGCGTTAATGCCCAGAGTGCGGGCGTCAGTGGCGGAGATCTCCACCTGATCAGCCTTACGGGTGGGGCCCAGGATGGACACGTTGGCCATTTCCTTCTTGGGGCCGACGATGGTCAGGCGCTCATTGCTGGCGTACTGGCCGGGATAGGACAGGGGCTTGCGGATGGTCAGCTGATAGCCCTCGCCAAACAGCTTCTCCACGGACTCCTGGGTCAGGTGGATATGACGGGCAGATGTTTCGATCATGAAAGACATGGTGATTTTCCTCCTTGCGCACGGCAAAGCGTGCCATAATATGTTGGAATATTGTATCACACCGCTGCGGCGGTTGCAAGGGCGGATTTTACTATTATTTTCACTTATTTCACCCATATAAAATGCATACTTTACTTATCCCACCGTTATGTCTATAATAAGCTGTTGTTTATTTGAGACACATATTGTAAAATATAGAACAGGAGGCAGCAGACATGGCAAATTGTGCGATCGTAGGTATCAACTGGGGTGACGAGGGTAAGGGCCGCATGGTGGATTACCTGACTGAGCAGTATGATGTGGTGGTGCGGTATCAGGGCGGCGGCAACGCCGGTCATACCGTCATCAACGACATGGGCAAGTTCGCTCTGCATCTGCTGCCCTCCGGCATCTTCCGCAAGGGCGTGATGAACATTCTGGGCAACGGCGTGGCCCTGGACTGTGAGAATCTGGTGGCGGAGATCGAGACGCTCCGTGCCGCCGGCGTGTCCATTTCCCCGGAAAACCTGATGGTCAGCGACCGGGCGTCCCTGCTGCTGCCCTGGCACCGCGAGCTGGACGCGCTGGAGGAGGCCCGCCTGAAGGACAAGAAGTACGGCTCCACCAAGCAGGGCATCGCGCCGTTCTATTCCGATAAGTACCAGAAAAAGACCATTCAGGCCGGTGAGCTGCTGTATCCCGAGCACCTGAAGGCCCATCTGCAGGATCTGCTGGAGTGGAAGAACCTGATCCTGCGGGAGGTCTACGGCGCGGAGGGCTACACCATGGAGCAAATGCTGGAGTGGCTGGATCGCTTCGGCGGTCAGGTGCGTCCCTATGTGGCCGACACGGGCCGCTATCTGCGCCAGGCACAGGCCGAGGGCAAGTCCATTCTGTTTGAAGGCCAGCTGGGTGCGCTGCGGGATCTGGACTACGGGATCTATCCCTACACCACCTCCTCCAATACCATCGCGGCCTATGCCCCTGTGGGCGCGGGCCTGCCTACCGCCAAAATCGACGAGGTGGTGGGCGTGGTAAAGGCCTATTCCTCCTGCGTGGGTGAAGGCCCCTTCACCTGCGAGTGGTTCGGTGAGGACGCCGAGAAGCTCCGTGAGGCCGGGGCCGAGTACGGCGCCAAGACCGGCCGTCCCCGCCGCGTAGGCCCCATTGATCTGGTGGCCACCCGCTACGGCGTAGAGACCCAGGGCGCCACCAACATCGCCCTGACCAAGCTGGATATCCTCAGCTACATGGCCGAGATCCCCGTCTGCGCCGCCTATGAGATCGACGGCCAGATCACCCATGACTTTCCCTTCCCGGCGGTACTGGAGCAGGCCAAGCCCGTGATGAAGTACCGTCCCGGCTGGCAGTGCGACATCTCCGGCGCGCGCACCTGGGAGGAGCTGCCTCAGGCTGCCCGCGACTATGTGGAGTATGTGGAAAAGGCCATCGGCTGCCGCATCGGCTACGTCTCCGTCGGCGCCGAGCGTGAGAGCCTGATCGTCCGGTAAAGAATATTTCGCGCTTCCGAGCGCGAGGTACTTTTGGCCGTTGTCCCAAAAGTACCCAAAAGGACAACTTAAACCTGCGGTTTAAGGATCCGCGCACGCTATGTCGTGCTGTAAATTTGCGGCCTTTTACCGCGCGTTCGCGGAACATAGTTGATTCCGCGGCGTGTGACGAATCGACTTTCTTCTTGCGCCGCTGCCGCTCATTACTGCAACGGTAGAACCAATTGCGTTGTTCACCGTAGGTATCAGCGGCAGCGGCGCAGGAGCAGAGACGATCCCTTTAGCGAAACGAAAAAGAAAATCCCGTGTGAACGTGTGGTATGCAGCTACATATCCGCACGCATTATAGCGCGCCTGGAAGTGAAGGAACCGGAGGTTCCTTCTGGCGTTTTTGCCTACTTTTGCCGCTATTGGCAAAAGTAGGTCGCGCTCCGAAGCGCGAAATACCCCAAACCCATTTCAATCATGCCGCCTGCGGCGGCATACCGCAGCTTTTCACTTTTCTCTCTTCACTCTTCACTTCTCAGGAGGCCATCCTATGTCCCACTCCACCTACCAGTCCCCGCTGGCGTCCCGCTACGCCTCGCAATACATGCTGCACCTGTTTTCACCGGACAGCCGCTTCCAGACATGGCGGCGGCTGTGGACGGCGCTGGCCCGCGCCCAGCATCAGCTGGGCCTGCCCGTGACAGAACAGCAGGTGGCGGAGCTGGAGGCCCATATCACCGACATCGACTATGACGTGGCCGCCCAGCGTGAGCGGGAGGTGCGCCATGACGTGATGGCCCACGTCTATACCTACGGCAAGGCTGCGCCCTCCGCGGCGGGCATCATCCATCTGGGGGCCACCAGCTGCTATGTCACCGATAACGCCGACCTGATCCTGTACCGGGACGGCCTGAAATACCTGCGGACGCAGCTGCTGGCGGTGCTGGCCAATCTGGCTGCGTTCGCCAGGCGCTACGCCGCCACGCCCACCCTTGGATATACCCACTATCAGCCCGCCCAGCCTGTCACGGTGGGCAAGCGGGCCACCCTGTGGATGCAGGATTTTCTCAGTGACGTGGAGGAGCTGGACGCGCTGGTGTCCGGGATGAAGTTCCTTGGCTGCCGCGGCACCACCGGCACGGAGGCCAGCTTCATGGAGCTCTTTGACGGCGACGAGGAGAAGATCGACGAGATGAACCGCCGCATTGCCGCCGAGTTCGGCTTTGCCGAATGCTTCCCGGTGTGCGGCCAGACCTATCCCCGGAAGGTGGACAGCCGCATCCTGAACTGTCTCAGCTCCATCGCCCAGAGCGCCTACCGCATGGCCAACGACATCCGGCTTTTACAGCATGACCGGCAGGTGGAGGAGCCCTTTGAGGACAGCCAGATCGGCTCCTCGGCCATGGCCTACAAGCGCAACCCCATGCGCTGCGAGCGTATCTGCTCCCTGAGCCGCTATCTGATGGCCGACGCCATGAACGCGCCCCTGACCGCCTCTGTCCAGTGGATGGAGCGGACGCTGGATGACTCCGCCAACCGCCGCATCTCCATGCCGGAGGGCTTCCTGTGCGCCGACGCGGTGCTGCGGCTGTGCCAGAACGTAACCAACGGCCTTCATGTCAACGAGACCGTGGTGGATCACACGCTGCGGGAATATCTGCCCTTCATGGCCACCGAGGATCTGATGATGGAGGCGGTGAAACGGGGCGGCGACCGCCAGCAGCTTCATGAGATCATCCGCCGCCATTCCATGGCCGCCACCGCCCGCATGAAGGAGGGCCAACCCTGCGACCTGCTGGATCGTCTGGCAGGCGACCCGGCCTTCGGCATGACCCGTCAGGAGCTGGACGCCCTGATGGAGCCTCAGCGGTACATCGGCCGCTGCCCTCAGCAGGTAGCGCGCTTTCTGGAGCGCTGCGCGCCGCTGCTGGCGGAGGCCCGATCCGCCGACGGCAATATCACATTGTAATGAATCAGGAAGGCCGTCCCGCGGCAAAACCGCGGGACAGCCTTTTTTCTATTTGTCTCCGTTTTCCGCCACCCACGCCCGGACATAGTCCACAAAACGCCGGGTGGAGGCGGACAGCGCCTTTTCGTCCTTCACGCCGATGCCAATGCTGCGGTGAAAGGTCATGGGCGGGCGGCAGGCGGTGACGGGATAGGGACTGTGGCGCACCATCAGCTCCGGCAGCAGGCTGATGCCCAGCCCCTTGGACACCATGGCCAGGATCGTGCGATCCTCCCGGGCGGTATACTTTACGTTGGGACGCACGCCCATCTCATCCAGCGCCGCCACGATCTCGTAGTCCTCGCCCTCCTCCAGCCGGATAAAGGGCTCTGTGGCCAGCGCCTCCAGCGGGAAGGGATCGCTGTGGGCCAGCGGATGATCACAGGGCACGATCACCTGCAGCTCGTCCCGGTTCAGGGCATAGGTCTGCAAACGCTTCACCGACGGCAGTCGCAGAAAGCCGCAGTCCACGGTGCCCTTCAGGATCCACTCCTCGATCTGGTCATAGAAGTCTCCGGTGACCACCTCGAACTCGATGTTGGGATACCGCTGGCCGAAGCTTTGCAGGATCGAGGGCAGCCAGTGAACGGACACGCTGGAGATAGTGGCCACCTTCACAAGGCCCGCGTCCATCCCCTTCAGGCTGGCGGCGGACTGGATCAGCGCGTGATGGGCCGCGCACAGCGCCTCGATCTTGGGCAGCAGCGCCCGTCCGTCCGCCGTCAGCACCACGCCGCCCCGGTTCCGGCTCAGCAGCGTCACGCCCAGCTCATCCTCCAGCGCCTGCACCGCGTGGCTGACGCCGGACTGGGTAAAGTTCAGCGCCTGCGCCGCCTTGGAAAAATTGCCGCACTGGGCCGTTTTCAAAAAGATCTGGTATTTGGAAATGCTCATGCCGCCACCTCGTTTCTTCCTCCATTATATCATACTTTTTCTCATAGTTGCAAGTACAATTATGCGTTTTACAAATACGATAGTGTGTGCTATGATAATAACAGTTGAACGAGACGCGTCGAAAACACAGTATCATACATGGAATTTTCAAGGAGGTATATGAATCATGGCTTTGGTAACGAAAACGATCCGCTGCGCGGTCTGCGGCAGCAGCAGCGTCACTTATGATGGCAAGAACTATATCTGCGCCGAGTGCGGCGCCCGCAGTCAGCAGCCCATGTCCGCCGCCGATCTGGCGGCTGTGAACCGCATTACGGCGCTGGGCGGCGACAATGCGGAGCTGGCCCGTCTGCGCAAGCAGTACCGGAATCTGGACATCACCAGCTGGTCCAGCGAAAACCGTCTGCAGGTGAAGTAATTTCCGCTGCGATACATCAGCGATCCCCTCTCTCGAAATGAAGCCCGGCCATATGGCCGGGCTTCATTTCATGCCGCCTTCTGCCGGCCGGGGCGGTGCTGCCGGTTTTCCCCCGCCGCCAAGCAGGAAAAGACGGTTGACATTTTCCTCCGTCCCGCCTATAATGTGACGCGGATTTTTTGAATGACCAATTCACCGATCGAGGTACATATATGATGGATTACTATCTGCTGGCCGATTTTGCCGCCCAGATCGGCTACCGGCTGGCCATAGCCGGGGCGGAGACCTTCCGGGTGGAGGACACCATCCGCCGGCTTCTTCACACCTACGGGCTGGAGTGCGAGGTATTCGCCATCCCCAACAGCCTGACCGTCAGCTTTGAGGCGGCCAACGGCAAGCCTCTCACCATCCTCAAGCGCATCGGCTATCACGGCAACGATCTGGAGGCTCTGGAGCAGCTGAACGCCCTCAGCCGCCGCATCTGCCGGGAAAAGCCGGATGTGGAGACCGCCGTACTCTGGCTGAAGGAAACGGTGGCCCGGTGCCGCGTATACCGGCTCAGCGTATCGCTGCTGGGCAGCTTTCTGGGCGGCGCGGGCTTCTGTCTGGTGTTCGGCGGTACGCTGCGGGACTGCCTGTGGGCCGGTATGATGGGCCTGATCATCGGGTGCGTCAACCGCTTCATGGACCGGCTGGAGGCCAACCCCTTCTTCAGCACCATCATCGCCTCGTTCCTGATGGCGCTGCCCGCCTATCTGGCGGCGGGCTTCGGTTGGCTGGACAACCCCGACGCGGCCATTATCGGCGCGTTGATGATCCTGGTGCCGGGCCTGCTGATCACCAACTCCATGCGTGACATCATCTACGGCGACACCAATTCCGGCGTCATGCGCATCGTGCAGGTATTCCTGTCGGCCTTCGCCATCGCGCTGGGTACGGCGGCGGCCTGGCGTGTCACCGCTCCGGTCTACGGCATCGCTTCGGTGGTGGAGTCCACCTCGCTGGTGTGGCCCGCGTGGGCGCAGGCGCTGGCGGTATTCATCGGGTGCTACGGCTTCTCCATCCTGTTCAATATCCACGGCAAGTGGATGGTGCTGTGCGTCATCGGCGGCACCGCCACCTGGATGATCTATCTGCTGTGCCAGGAGCTGGGACTGGACATATACAGCGTGAACCTGTTCGCCACCATCTTCGCGGCATTGTACGCCGAGGTGATGGCCCGGGTGCGCCGCTGCCCGGTCACGCCCTATCTGGTCATTGCCATCTTCCCGCTGCTGCCCGGCGCCGGCGTGTATTACACCATGAGCCTGGGCTTACAGGGCGAGATGATCGAAGCCCTGCGCAAGGGGCTGGAGACGGCGGGCATCGCAGGTTCTCTGGCGGTAGGCATTCTGCTGGTATCCACCGTGTTCCGCTTCATGACGGCGCGGCGCAGGTAGATCCACACAATGAAAAGCATACAAAAAATCAGCCCTCCAGGGCTGATTTTTTATGCCTTCCCGGCGTTATGCATTTATACATGGAAATTATGCATAATTCATCATCACATTGCATAATCAAACGCTCTCTCGCGGCTTTTTCGTTGTTTATATGCATAAACATCAAGCCGTTTTCAAATATCCCCTTGACATTTTATGAATGAAATGTATAATAATGCACATAAATTACATAAACATTCAAGGAGGCAACACCATGAAACATACAGATATCAAGAAGATCGTACTGGCCTACTCCGGCGGCCTGGATACCTCTATCATCATTCCCTGGCTGAAGGAGAACTACAATAACCCCGAGATCATCGCCGTGGCCGGCAACGTGGGTCAGGCCGATGAGCTGGAGGGGCTGGAGGAGAAGGCGCTCAAGACCGGCGCCAGCAAGCTGATCGTGGCCGATCTGGTGGACGAGATGGTGGACGACGTGATCATCCCCTGCCTGAAGATGGACGCCAAGTATGAGACCTACCTGCTGGGCACCGCCTTTGCCCGTCCCGTCATCGGCAAGAAGCTGGCGGAGATCGCCAAGGCCGAGGGCGCTGACGCCATCGCCCACGGCGCCACCGGCAAGGGCAACGATCAGGTCCGTTTCGAGCTGGCCATCAAGCGTTTTGCCCCCGATATGAAGATCATCGCCCCGTGGCGTGAGTGGGACATCAAGTCCCGTGAGGAGGAGATCGATTACGCCGAGGCCCACAACGTACCTCTGAAGATCTCCCGCGAGACCAACTACTCCAAGGACAAGAACCTGTGGCATCTGAGCCACGAGGGTCTGGATCTGGAGGATCCCGCCAACGAGCCGGATCTGGATAAGCCCGGCTTCCTGGAGATGGGCGTGTCCCCCTTCCAGGCTCCTGACGAGCCCACCTATGTGACCATCGACTTCGAGGCCGGCGCTCCCGTGGCCGTGGACGGCGAGAAGATGAAGGCCAGCAAGATCATCGAGAAGCTCAACGAGCTGGGCGGCAAGAACGGCATCGGCATCATCGACATCGTGGAAAATCGTCTCATCGGCATGAAGGATCACGGTATCTATGAGACCCCCGGCGGCACCATCCTGTACTTCGCCCATGCCCAGCTGGAGATGCTGACCATGGACAAAGAGGTCATGCACGCCAAGCAGAAGCTGTCCGTGGACTACGCCGACCTGCTGTATAACGGCAAGTGGTACTCTCCCCTGCAGGAGGCGCTGACCGCCTTTGCCAACGAGGCCAACAAGGACGTGACCGGCTCCGTGAAGCTGAAGCTCTATAAGGGCAACATCATCCCCGCCGGCATGACCTCTCCCTGCTCCCTGTATTCCGAGAATCTGGTGACCTTCGGCGAGAGCGACTATGACCAGTCTCAGGCCACCGGCTTCATCAACCTGTGGGGCCTGACCACCAAGATGCAGGCGCTGAAGGATCAGGGCAAGCTGTAAGAAATGAAATTTCCGTCATCATGAGGGCGGTAAGCCGCCCTCATGATGATATAATTCCCGAAAGGAGCACACCACCATGGCAAAGCTTTGGGCCGGACGGGCCGAAAAGGAAACGGCGCAGATCGCGGATGACTTCAACTCGTCCCTGCACTTCGACTGCCGCATGTACCGGCAGGATATCACCGGCTCCATGGCCCACGCCGCCATGCTGGCACACTGCGGCATCCTCACCGAGGAGGAGGCCCAGACGCTGATCTTCGGTCTGGCCGGGATCATGGCCGATCTGGACGAGGGCAAGCTGCAATTTGACCTATCTGCCGAGGACATTCACATGTTCGTGGAGCAGGTACTGACGGAGAGGTTGGGCGATGTGGGCAAAAAGCTCCACACCGCCCGCTCACGAAACGATCAGGTGGCGCTGGATCTGCGGCTATATCTGCGGCAGGAGATCGCGGCCATCCGATCCCTGGTGCTGGGACTGCTGGAGGCCGTCACCGGGAAGGCGGAGCAGTACAAGACCACCATCATGCCCGGCTACACCCATCTGCAGCGGGCGCAGCCCATCACCTTCGGCCACCATCTCATGGCCTACGCCATGATGCTCCAGCGGGATATCGGCCGTCTGGACGACGCGGCCAAGCGCATGGACGTGTCCCCCATCGGGTGCTGCGCACTGGCAGGCACCACATTCCCCATCGACCGGGAGTACGAGGCGGCGCAGCTGGGCTTCTCTCAGGTGGCGCTGAACAGTCTGGACGGCGTGTCCGACCGTGACTTCTGCGCGGAGTTCCTCTCCGCCTGCGCCGTGCTGATGATGCACCTGAGCCGCTTCTCCGAGGAGCTGATCCTGTGGAGCAGCTGGGAGTTCCACTTCGTGGAGCTGGACGACGGCTTCACCACCGGCTCGTCCATCATGCCCCAGAAGAAGAATCCGGACATGGCGGAGCTGTGCCGCGGCAAGACGGGCCGTGTCTACGGCGACCTGATGGCCCTGCTGACCACGCTGAAGGGCCTTCCGCTGGCCTATAACAAGGACATGCAGGAGGACAAGGAGGCCGTGTTCGACGCGGTGGACACCGTGAAGATGTGTCTGCAGGTGTTCACCCCCATGATCGCCACCATGAAGCCCTGTACCGACACCATGTACAAGGCGGCACAGAAGGGCTTCATCAACGCCACCGATCTGGCGGACTACATGACGAAGAAGGGTCTCCCCTTCCGCACCGCCTATAAGATCTCCGGTGAGCTGGTGGCCTGGTGCATCCATCACGACACAGTGCTGGAGGCCCTGCCGCTGGAAACGCTGAAGCAGTACAGCGACGTATTTGACGAGGACGTATACGAGGCCATCGCGCTGGAAAACTGCGTGGCCCGACGTACCTCACTGGGCGGCCCCGCCTCTGTGGAGACACAGATCGCCGCCATAAAGACATACCTTTCCCAACAAAATGAAAAAGGAGAATAACGATGAAAAAGTTTACCAAGTTGACCGCTTTCGCTCTGGCGCTGGTCATGGCGCTGGGCCTGCTGGCCGGCTGCGGCAGCAGCAATTCCGATAACAGCACTCCCTCCGGTGACGACGCTTCCGCCGACACCGCCAAGACCAAGCTGGTGGTGGCCACCAGCCCCGACTTCCCTCCCTTTGAGTCTCTGGAGGGCGGCGAGGTGGTGGGTATCGAGGTGGATATCCTGAACAAGGTAGCCGAGAAGATGGGCATGGAGCTGGACATCCAGCAGATGGATTTCGACTCCGTCATCCCCGGTGTCCAGGCCGGTAAGTTCGATGTGGGCATGTCCGGCATCACCGTTACCGACAAGAGAAAAGAGAACGTGGACTTCTCCAGCGTGTACTTCATGGCCGCTCAGGCCATCGTGGTGACCGCCGACAGCGGCATCACCGGCAAGGCTGACCTGGAGGGCAAGAAGGTGTCCGTCCAGACCGGCACCACCGCCGAGGAGTACTGCATGGGCAACGGCTATGAGGTGCTGGCCTTCACCGCCAACAACGACGCTGCCGCCGCTCTGACCTCCGGCAAGGTGGACGCCTGGGTCGTGGATAACGAGGTAGCCCTGGCCATGGCGCCGGAGCTGGGCCTGACCGTGCTGGACGAGGCCATGACCTCCGAACCCTACGCCTTCGCTTTCCAGAAGGGCAGCGAGCTGGTCGCCCCCTTCAATGAGGCCCTGGACGCCCTGCTGGCCGACGGCACCATCGAGCAGATCTTCCAGCAGTACGGCGTGACCTACATCGCACCCTGACGAAGAGTATTCAAGAGTGTTCCGCGCCTCTGGGCGCGGGTCACTTTTGGCCACAGTCATGCTGTGCAAGCCCAGATGGATGCTACGGCGGCATAGCCGCCGAGATCGGAGGCTAAAAACATGCCACCGGCATGTTTTCTTAACGCCCCGACCCCGCCCCACGACGAACGCAATTACCGATAATAGAACTTCGTAGGGGCCGGCGTCCTCGACGGGCCGTGCGAAGAATATAAAAATTCCCGGTAAACCGACGGGGCGTCGAGGACGCCGCCCCCTACACAAGGGTGCAAGGAACCGCCGCGCGATTTGCGGCGGGGTACCGCAACGAAGCCCTTACGCCCCACCGGGCGGCCACAAGGGTCGACCTCTGGACTTACAGAGAGGGCAAAACATATTCCGATCATGCCGCTTCAGCAGCATACCGTAACTTTTCACTTTTCATTTTTCACTCTTCACTCAACCGTTAAATACCCCCGATTCCCCGCAAATTGTCCCACGCCGCTCCGGGCGGCATGATATGATACCTAAGGAGCCGCCACTATGAATATCTTTACCAATTGGTTTACCGCCATCGGCCAATTCTTCACCGACTGGGGCGCCAAGCTGGCCTCCACATTTCTGGAGGACGACCGCTATATGATGCTGGTGGACGGTCTGCGCAACACCGCCATCATTACGCTGGGCGCCCTGTGCATCGGCATCGTCATCGGCGCGCTGGTGGCCATCATCAAATACTGCGGCGAGGGAAGCCGCGCCATGAAGCCCCTGTGCGCGCTGTGCGACATCTACACCACCGTCATCCGCGGCATCCCCGTGGTGGTGCTGCTGCTGATCTTCTACTTCGTCATTATGAAGTCCGCCAGCGGCGTCAGCGGAGGCATCACCGTGGGCATCGTCACCTTCGGCATCAACTCCGGCGCGTATATGGCCGAGCTGATGCGCAGCGGCATCGGCGCGGTGGACGCGGGCCAGATGGAGGCGGGCCGGTCCCTGGGCATGTCCCGGATCCAGACCACCGTACACGTCATCCTGCCCCAGGCCATGAAGAACATCCTGCCCGCCATCGGCAACGAGATGATCGCCCTGCTGAAGGAGACCGCCGTGGCCGGTTATGTGGCCGTGCAGGATCTGACGAGAGCGGGCAACCTGATCCGCAACAACACCTTCGACGCATTCAATCCCCTGATGGTGGTAGCGCTGACGTACCTCATCATCGTGGTGGCGCTGACGTGGCTGCTGAACCGGTTGGAAAAGCAGCTGCACAAGGGCGACCGGCATTGACGCCCTATCTTATTATTTGGAAGGAGCACTCCCATGACCAGTCTGAAAAACAAGGATTTCCTGAAGCTGCTGGACTTCACCCCCGAGGAGATCAGCTATCTGCTGGAGCTGGCGGCTGACCTGAAGGCCAAGAAAAAGGCCGGTATCCCCCACGCCCTGTGCCAGGGCAAGAACATCGCCCTGATCTTTGAAAAGACCAGCACCCGTACCCGCTGCGCCTTCGAGGTGGCGGGCCACGATCTGGGCATGGGCGTCACCTACCTTGACCCCACCGGCTCCCAGATCGGCAAGAAGGAGAGCATCGCTGACACCGCCCGTGTTCTCAGCCGCATGTTTGACGGCATCGAGTACCGCGGCTTCGGCCAGAGCATCGTGGAGGAGCTGGCCCAGTATGCCAACGTTCCCGTGTGGAACGGCCTGACCAACGAGTTCCATCCCACCCAGATCCTGGCGGACTTCCTGACCATTCAGGAGCACTGCGGCGGTCTGAAGGGCAAGAAGCTGGTGTACATGGGCGACGCCCGCTACAACATGGGCAACTCCCTGATGGTGGGCTGCGCCAAGATGGGCATGCACTTTGTGGCCTGCGCGCCGGAGAAGTACTTCCCCGATCCCGAGTTGATCGGCACCTGCCAGGCCATCGCCATGGAGACCGGCGCCACGCTGTCCTTCATCACCGATCCCGCCCAGGCCGTACAGAACGCCGACGTGATCTATACCGATGTGTGGGTCTCCATGGGCGAGCCTGTGGAGGTCTGGAAGGAGCGTATCACCGATCTGGCCCCCTATCAGGTCAACGCTCAGCTGATGGCGCAGGCCGGTGACAAGGCCGTGTTCATGCACTGCCTGCCCGCCTTCCACGACCACAAGACCATCGTGGGCAAGGAGATGGGCGAGGCCTTCGGCCGTGACGCCATGGAGGTCACCGACGAGGTGTTTGAAAGCCCCCAGTCCATCGTCTTTGACGAGGCGGAAAACCGCATGCACACCATCAAGGCGGTCATGGCCGCCACGCTGGCCGGTTGAGCCCGGCCCTGAATCTGCTATCTTCTTTCATTTCCTTTCGCCCAAAGCCGCGGCACCCTCTGCGCCGCGGCTTTGGGCTGTCTATTTATAAACTATAAAACAGGATCGCTTTCCGGCGGTCCTGTCAGTCTGTCAAAAAAGCTTCGCAGAATTCGCCGCCCGCTATGGCGGCGAACTATTTGGATCATTTTTTGCCGCGACATGTGCGTGGCAAAAAATACTTTGCGCGGAGAGAGTGCTTTTTCGCCCATTTATGGGTGGAAAAGCGCGGGTCGGAGCGAGTCCTATTTTGTCAAAAAGGGCTATGCCCTTTTTGACAAATTTACAGGGCCGCCCGAAGGCGGCCCTGTTTCAGGAGAGGCGGCTTTACCGCTATTGTCAATGCTCCTCGGTGGGACTGTGGAAGGTCTGTCCCGAGCGGGAGCGGGAATGGGAGCGCAAACCGGGCAGCGCGGCGATCAGGCCAAACACCACGGCGGGAACGACCCAGGCCAGGCCCAGACCGTACAGGGGCAGATACTCCACAAAGGTCAGGGACACGCCGTAGGTATGCAGGGTGCACAGCACGCTGGTGATCAGCGCGCCGATAACGGCGCAGCGGCTGACACGGTCGGGGGCATGGGGAATGATCAGGGCGATGAAGATCAGCACCAGCGTGGGAGGGTACACCACATCCAGCACGGGAGAGGCCACCGCCACGATGCGGTCCAGCCCCAGGTTGGACACCACGGCACTGAAGGCGCAGATGGCGATGACAAATACCTTATAGGGCACCTTGCCGCGGCACAGCTCGGAGAAATACGCGGCGGCGGAGCTGGTCAGGGCCACAGCGGTGGTGACGCAGGCCAGACCCACGACCACACCGAACAGCACCATGCCCACCTTGCCCATCAGGCCCTCGACAATAGCCATGGTCAGCTGAGCGCGGCCGATCTCGGTGCCGGTATACTGGGTGGAAACGGTGGCGCCCAGATAGGCAAGGCCCATATACACCGCCAGCAGCAGAACGCCTGCCAGCAGCGCGGAGCCGCCTACGATGCGGAGGGTAGACTTCTTGCCGGAGTAGCCCTTGCTGGCGGCGCTCTGCAGCACGATGATGCCGAAGGGCAGGGCGGCCAGCGCGTCCATGGTCTGATAGCCAGCCTTGATGCCGGTGACGGCTACGTTGTTGATCTGAGGCAGAGCGGCAATATCACCCAGCGGGGTCACGACGCCCTTGACGATGATGGCGAACAGACCCACCAGCAGCAGCGGGGTCAGGATCTTGCCCACGATGTCCACCACGGCGGACTCCTTGATGCACAGCGCCAGGATCACCGCGAAGAAGATCACGGAGAACACCACCGGAGACACACCGGAGATATTAGGCGCAATGGCCATCTCATAGGTGCTGGCGGAGGTACGGGGAATGGCCACCATGGGGCCGATGCACAGGATGATGGCGCACATCAGGATCTCGGCAGGCACGCGGCCCACGCGGTGCAGCACGGCCTCGCTGCTGCCCACGCGCAGCAGGGCGAACATGCCCAGCAGCGCCAGACCGATGTCGGCAACAAAGTAGGTGGCAAAGCCGGTCAGCCACTCAGGGCCGGCTTCCAGACCCAGATACGGGGGAAACACCACGTTTCCCGCGCCGAAAAACATGGAAAACAGTGCGAAACCGATCACGATCACGTCCCGGACTGTACTCTTCTTCTTTTGCATACTCATTTACCTTTCTCCTCACTACGCTTTCCTCTTCCGCGAAATCAACACAGTGTCATGCATTTCGCTCATATAGAGTAACATTTTTTTCATGGCTTGAGAATTGAGCGTAATTCATCGGGTCATGAAAAAGACTTATGGCTCTCACAAAATTTACAAATTTCACCATAATATTGACAGATAATTCACAGAATTGTCATTGAAGCCGCCGGTATGTTGTGCTATATTTATAATTACATTAAAGTATTTTTGTATAAATCGCAGAAAGCGAGGTTCCCTATGGATGATAGCAAGCTGCGGGCCGTGCTGACCGCCGTGCAATGCGGCAGCTTCGGCAAGGCCGCCGCGCAGCTGGGATATACCCAGTCCGCCATGACCCATCTGGTCAACAAGCTGGAGGCGGAGCTGGGCTGCACGCTGCTGCTCCGCAGCAGCCACGGCGTCCGTTTATCGGAGGAGGGCGAGCATCTGTTGCCCTATATCAACCAGGTGATCAGTGCCTGCGACGCCCTGCGGAGCGAGGCGGAGGTACAGGGCGAGCTGTACGGCCGCGGTCTGCGGATCGGCTGCTTCGCCAGCATTGCCCGCGCCCGTCTGCCGGACCTGCTGGGCAAATTCCGCAAGCTGCACCCGGAGATCAAGGTAGATGTTCTGGTGCAGGCCAATGAGCTTGCCGAAGCACTGGAGCAGGACAAGATCCAGCTGGCTCTGGTGGACGAGGCCTGCGCCAAGGGCTTCCACTGGACGCCGCTGACGGACGCGCCGCTGGTCGCGGTGGTGCCGCCGGACTTCCCGTGGACGGAGGAGACCATTTCTCTGGAGCGTCTCCTGCAGGAGCCGTTCCTCTCCAGTCCGGAGCAGTATATCGAGCCTTTGCTTCCGCCGGACGCGCCGCGCCTGACGGTAACGGCATCGGACGACGGCGCCATCCTGTCCATGGTGGCGGGCGGTCTGGGCGTTTCGGTGCTGTCCGCCTTCTCGCTGGCCGGTTATGAGGGCCGGGTGCGGGCCATCCCGCTGGACAAGCCGGTATCCCGCCGCCTTGGCATCGCGGTCAAAACGCTGCCCGCCGCCAACACAGCCGCCCGGACATTTGTCTCCTTTTTGAAGCGCCAGTACAACGGCGGCATTTCCCAGAACTGAACCACACAGGCGAGGCATCCGAAGGGCTGCCTCGCCTGTAGCTTTCCACCGGCAGCGTCACGCATGCCAGCGGAAATTTTTATTTCTCTTTTTCTGACCGGTATGGTATACTATACCGCAGAAAACAGCGCGCTGCGCAGGCAAGCCGACGCTGTGGTAAACGATCATCTACATTTCTGACAAGATCGGCAGGTAAAGCATATGAATTACGCAGAAGAATCCTTAAAGCTCCACTATGCCCTGCGGGGCAAGCTGGAGATCGCGCCCCGTGCGGCGGTGGACAGCCGCGACGCGCTGTCGCTGGCCTACACCCCCGGTGTGGCGCAGCCCTGTCTGGAGATCCAGAAGGACGTCAGCAAGAGCTACGAGCTGACCCGCCGCTGGAACACCGTGGCGGTGGTCACCGACGGCACCGCCGTGCTGGGCCTGGGCGACATCGGCCCGGAGGCCGGTATGCCGGTGATGGAGGGCAAGTGCGTGCTGTTCAAGGCCTTCGGCGGCGTGGATGCCATTCCCCTGTGCCTGCGCACCAAGGATCCCGACGAGATCGTGCGCACCATCGCCCTGCTGGCAGGCAGCTTCGGCGGCATCAATCTGGAGGATATCTCCGCGCCCCGCTGCTTTGACATCGAGCAGCGTCTGCAGGCGGCGGTGGACATTCCCGTATTCCACGATGATCAGCACGGCACGGCGGTGATCGTGCTGGCGGGCCTGACCAACGCCCTGAAGGTGGCCGGAAAGGACAAGTCCGCCCGCATCGTCATCAACGGCGCGGGCGCGGCGGGACTCTCCGTGTGCCGCCTGCTGCTGAGCGCCGGATACACCGACATCACCCTGTGCGACAAGCAGGGTATCCTCTGCCCCGGCGTGACGGAGGGCATGAACCCCTACATGGCGGCGGTATGCGAACGCACCAACTCCCACCGCATGACCGGGAAGCTGGCGGACGCGCTGGCCGGAGCAGACGTATTTCTGGGCTTCTCCGCGCCCCGTCTGGTCACGGCGGAGATGGTGCGCACCATGGCGGACAAGGCCGTCATTTTCGCCTGCGCCAACCCCACGCCGGAGATCACCCCGGAGGAGGCCCACGAGGGCGGCGCGCTGGTGGTGGCCAGCGGGCGCAGCGATTATCCCAATCAGGTGAACAACGTGTCCTGCTTCCCCGGCCTGTTCCGGGGCGCGCTGGACGTGCGGGCCAGCCACGTGACGGAGGGCATGAAGCTGGCGGCGGCACAGGCCATCGCCGGTCTGGTCCCGGACGAAGATCTGAACGCCGACTACATCCTGCCCGCCGCCTTTGATCCCCGGCTGTGCGGCGCGGTGGCCGCCGCCGTGGCGGAGGCCGCCCGTCAGGACGGCGTGGCGCGTATCTGAGGGGAGGACACCATGGACTATCGCATCGAGCACGACACCATGGGCGAGGTGGCCGTTCCGGCGGCCCACCATTGGGGCGCCCAGACCCAGCGGAGCCTGGAGAACTTCCCCATCGGCGGACAGCGCCAGCCCAGGGAGATCATCGAGGCCTTCGCCTATCTGAAGGACGCCTGCGCCCAGGCCAATGCCGCCGCCGGGAGGCTGACCCCGGAGCAGGCGGACGCCATCTCCCGCGCCTGCGCCCAGATCCGGGCGGGCCAGTGGGACGAGGAGTTCCCGCTGGTGGTCTGGCAGACCGGCAGCGGCACCCAGACCAACATGAACCTCAACGAGGTCATTGCCCATCTGGCGGCGGAGCAGGGCGTGACGCTGCACCCCAACGACCATGTGAACCGCTCCCAGTCCAGCAATGACACCTACCCCTCCGCGCTGCATATTGCGGCGGTGCTGGCGGTGGAGCGGCAGGTGCTGCCTGCCGCACGGCAGCTGTCGGAGACCTTTGCGGCGCTGGCGGCGCGGTATCCGGCGCTGATCCGCATTGGACGCACCCATTTGCAGGACGCCACGCCCCTGCGGTTCGCCCAGGAGGTATCCGGCTGGCAGGAACTGATCGACGCGCCCTGCCGCATGCTGGAGGCCAGCCTTGCCGAGCTGCGGAAGCTGGCCATCGGCGGCACCGCCGTGGGCACCGGCCTGAACGCACCGGAGGGCTACGACCGGATGGTATGCAGCCGGCTGACGGCGCTGACGGGCACGCAGTTCGTTCCGGACGGCAACAAATTCCACGCCCTGACCGCCAAGGACGCGCTGGTGTTCGCCCACGGAGCCATGAAGGCGCTGGCCTGCAACCTGATGAAGATCGCCAACGACATCCGCTGGGAGGCCAGCGGCCCGCGGTGCGGTCTGGGCGAGCTGCACATTCCGGAGAATGAGCCGGGCAGCAGCATCATGCCCGGCAAGGTGAACCCCACCCAGTGCGAGGCCGTCACCATGGCGGCGGTACAGGTGATGGGCAATGACACCGCCATCAGCGTGGCGGCGTCGCAGGGCAACTTCCAGCTGAATGTCTTTCAGCCGGTGTGCGCCTATAATTTCCTGCTGTCGGCCCGGCTGCTGGGCGATGTGATGGATTCCTTCCGTCTCCGCTGCGTGGCGGGCATCGAGCCGGACGAGGCAGCCATGACGGAAAACCTGAACCGGTCGCTGATGCTGGTGACGTGCCTGACGCCCCGGCTGGGGTATGAAAAGGCGGCGGCACTGGCCAAAAAAGCCCACCACGAGGGCTTGACCCTGCGGCAGGCGGTGGTTGAGGACGGCTGTCTCAGCGGCGCGGAATACGACGCTCTGGTGCAGCCGGAAAAAATGGTATAACAAACGTGCAGGCGCGGGAAAGCTCTCCCGCGCCTGCGCTTTTTATATTTCCGTAAAGGTGTAGCGGTCAATATAGCCGCTTTCATTGCCGGTGGTAATGACGGTGCCGTTTTCCGTTCTGCTGATGTCCCGGATGGGGAAGCGCTTATGCTGCTCCACATAGGCCTCCGGTGTTTCCACCTCCGCCTCAATGATCCTCCTATTGGCGTATTTGGAACCGCCGCAGGGCGTCATAGATTCAATAATGATCTCATATTCCGTCATTTCTGATCGCTCCTTCTTCTGTTCTGCTCCCAACCGGGCGCGGGTGTCTATATGCCCAGCATGCGCCGGGCCATTTCGCATGACTGTCCCCTTTTCATCCGTTACCGGCTCCTATCATACCACGCAGGCGGCGCTTCTTCAACCCGAAACGCCGCGTCGGCGCAGAAAATGTAAAAAAAGAAGTGCTTCCGTTACAGAAAACGTTTCTTTGGCTCAGAGTGTTGAGATTCCAACTCAAGGCCGTTTATTTTAATGCAAGAGGTCTTGCGTTCTCGGCACCGGGAGCAAAAAAATATCCCCACGCCAAAGCGTAAGGATATTTTTGGTCCGAGTGTTGAGATTCGAACTCAAGGCCTCTTGAACCCCATTCAAGCGCGATACCAAACTTCGCCACACCCGGATATTCACTTGTCTGTCAGACAGCTTATTTATAATAGCACATCATTTTCCATTTTGCAACCCCTAATTTTCGATTTTTTTATTTTTTTATCGAGCCACTTTCTTTTTGTTGACAAAACGCCCGCAGCATGGTAAGATATAACCTGCGTCTGGGTTCTTGCTACGGATTTTCGCATACGGAGAGATGGCTGAGTGGTCGAAAGCACCGGTCTTGAAAACCGGCGATGTGAAAGCATCCGTGGGTTCGAATCCCACTCTCTCCGCCAGAAATTTCATATCTGCGGAAGTACCCAAGTGGCCGAAGGGGCTCCCCTGCTAAGGGAGTAGGCCGTCAAAAGCGGCGCGAGGGTTCAAATCCCTCCTTCCGCGCCAACGCCTCATCCATTGGATGAGGCGTTTTTTTCACGCAAAAAGCGTCCAGCCAAAGGCTGGACGCTTTCTCTGTTCTGTGGAAGATCACTGGATCGAGATGGACGAATTCTTCGGCAGCTTCTTGGCGGCCTTGGGCACGCTGATCTGCAGGATGCCGCTTTCAAACTTGGCGCTGATCTGGTCAGGCTCCACATCCTCGCCCACATAGAAGCTGCGGCTGCATGCGCCGGCATAACGCTCCTGGCGGATGTACTTGCCCTTCTTGTCGCTCTCGCTCTTGTCCAGACCCTTGGTGGCCTGAATGGTCAGGCAGCCGTTCTTCAGGTCAATGCTGACCTCGTCCTTCTTGAAGCCGGGCAGGTCGATGTCCAGCTCATAGGAATCCTCCGTCTCGCGGACGTCGGTCTTCATCAGGTTCTTGGCATGCTTGCCGTACAGCGGATCGCGGCCCTGAGGAACCATCATGCCGAAAGGATCAGAAAAGAAATCATCAAACAGATTTTCACCAAAAATGCTAGGCAACATAAGTCATAACCTCCATTCATTTTTCGCGGCAGAGGGGTAACGGCCTTCCGTCGGCGAAACTCTGTTACCATGACAGATACATATAATTTTGATCTCCGGAGGGCTTTCTTTGCCCTCCCTCAAGGATCGCCTTTATTATAACGCCGATTTTAGCACTGTCAATAAGGGAGTGCTAATGTTCACAAAACATCCGAAGTTCGTTCACAAAATATACGATTTTCCCCGGCGGCGCAGTTTTTTATCATCCGGCGCATCATTTTGCACAATTCCCCCGGCTTTCCTTTCGGGAAAATATAGCGGAAAAGGGGGTTGTTTTGCGGAATTGGCCGTGTTATACTGTGCCCTTGCATACAGAAATATTACAAACAGGAGGGCTGGCTATGGCACGGGAAAAGCAATTGCATACCATTGAAATGACCACAGGCTCGCTGTGGAAGAATATTCTGCTGTTCAGTCTGCCCCTGATGCTGACGCAGGTGCTGGAGGTGCTGTTCAACCTCAGCGACGTGGCCATCGCCGGAAAGTTCGCCGACTATCTGGCGCTGGGCGCGGTAGGCTCCACCACGCTGCTGGTATCCCTGTTCACGGGCCTGCTGATCGGCATCGGCAGCGGCGTCAACGTGGCGGTGGCCCGCGGCCTGGGTCTGCAGGACAGTGAGCAGGTGGAAAAGACCGTTCACACCTCCTTCCTGATCTGTGCCGCGGCTGGCATCATCATGCTGCTGATCTGCAACCTGCTGGCCCGGCCCATGCTGGCCCTGCTGAACACCAAGGATGAGCTGATCGACGGCGCGACACTGTACTTAAAAATATACGCCTTCGGCATGCCCGCCATGGCGCTTTACAACTTCGGCAACGGCGTGCTGAGCGCCACCGGCGACACGAAGCGTCCCCTGCTGTACCTGTCGCTGTCCGGCGTGCTGAACGTGATACTGAACCTGTTCTTCGTGATCAAATGCCACATGGCGGCGGATGGCGTGGCCACGGCCAGCGTCATCGCCCAGTGGCTGTCCGCCCTGCTGATCGTGCTGCATCTGGTGCGGCGGCAGGATGAGTGCCGCCTGGAATGGCGGAAGCTCCGGTTCCACATGCAGGCCGGCCGCCGGGTGCTGGCCATCGGCATCCCCACCGGCTTGCAGAACGCCATCTTTGCCATCGCCAACCTGTTCGTGCAGGTGGGCGTCAATTCCTTCGACGCGGTGATGGTGTCCGGCAACTCCGCCGCCGCCAACGCCGACACCCTGATCTTTAACATGATGGCGGCCTTCTACACCGCCTGCGCCACCTTCGGCAGCCGCAACTGGGGCGCCGGCAACAACGACCGCATCCTGAAGAGCTACCGCATCAGCATGCTCTATGCCGCCATCGTGGGCGCCGCGGCAGGCGGCCTGCTGCTGTTGTTCGGGCGGGAGTTCCTGTCGCTGTTCGCCAACGAGCCGGAGGTCATTGACGCGGGCATGCAGCGCCTGCGGATCATGGGCTTCTCCTTTGTGGTGGCCCCGTGGATGGACGCCAGCATCGCCGCCTCCCGCAGCATCGGCCGCAGCGTGATACCCACCATCATCGTGATCCTGGGCTCCTGCGTGTTCCGGGTCATCTGGGTATATACCATCTTCGCCTACTTCCACACCATCCCCTCCCTGTACCTGCTGTACATCTTCTCCTGGGCCATCACCGGCACGGCGGAGTACCTTTACTTCCGCGTCAGCTACCGCAAGCATGTGCTGCAAAAGCGCCCCACATAACGAAAAAAGGACCGTCCTGCGGAAGCAGGACGGCCTTTTTTTTATTTCCCGATCACATGGACATTCAGGTGGTCGTAGGTCATTTCCACGCCGTGCTTCTCAAAGGCACCCCGCAGGTTCTCATTGAGAGCATAGAAGGCGTTCCAGTAGTCCTCTACTGTTGTCCAGCACCGGACGCTGTACTCAATGGAGCTGGCGCCGTAATTGGTGAGGTACACCTCCGGCGCGGGGTCAGGCAGCACCCTGGGCGTGGCCGCCACCGCTTCCAGACAGGCGGCCTTCACCGTTTCCGTAGGCGCGTCGTAGGAGGCGGTCACGGTGCGCACCACACGGCGGCGGCCCAGCGCGGAATAGTTGATGATGCGGGAGGCGGACAGCTCCTTGTTGGGCTGCATGACGATCTGGCCGTCCGCCGTCTCGATCTTGGTGTGGTTCAGGGTGATCTCCTGCACAGTACCCACCATGCCGCCGGACTCGATCACATCCCCGATGCCGAAGGGGCGGGAGGACAGGATCACCAGTCCCCCGGCCACATTGCCCAGAATGTCCTCCGCCGCCAGCGTAACACCCAGCGTCAGCACCGACATGATGGCCGTCAGAGAGGTGGTGTTCACCCCCAAGGCCTCCGCCGTGATAATAGCCGTCAGCACATAGAGGACAGCCTTGGCGGAGGTCAGGATGATCTTCTGCAGCCGGTCGTTGATGCGCCGGGCCTTGCCCAGCAGCCGCGTCACCAGCTTCATCACCAGCCGCACCACCACAAGACAGATCAGCAGCGTCAGCAGCGCGGACAGGATGTTGGCCAGCGTATACCCGCCCAGCGAGGTTTTCAGAATGTCTGTCAAGTTATCCATGGTGTCTCCTTTTCCTTACAGCAGCTTCAGACAGCGGATGCCCGCGTCCAGCGCGGCGGCAAAAGCGTCGCCGTCGGTCTTTTCGCCCACGATGCTGCCGTAGTGGGTGGGAACGGCCACTTGGGGATGGATGGCGTTGGCCAACGCCGCAGCCTCCGCCGCCGTCATGGTATAGGTGCCACCTGCGGGCAGAAATGCCGCGTCACAGTGGACAGTGCGGGCCTCCGGCGTATCGTCGGTGTCGCCCGCCACATAGACACGGCGGCCCGCCACCGTCACCACATAGCCCACCCAGCGGTTGGCCTGGGGATGGAATTTCTTGCCGATGTTGTAGGCGGGCACGGTCTCAAAGTCCACACCCTTCACCTGATACGCTCCGCCGGGCTGCACGGTCATGATCTGCCCTGCGGCAAAGCCCGCCGCCAGCGCCGTCTCCCGGCAGCTCTCCGGCAGGACAAGCACGGCGTCGCTCTTCATCACCCGGCGGATGTCCTCCGGCGAGAAGTGGTCGTAGTGCTCGTGGGTCACGAAGATCACATCGCCGTCAGCCGGCGTGCTCTCCACCCGGAAGGGGTCGAACCACAGCACTGTGTCGCCGCCGCAGCGGATGGAGCTGTGACAGTTGATGGAAAAGCGGGTCATAAAATCGTTCATATCCGGTTCCTCCTGTTTACGGAAGCTGCCGCTATACGGCCGCCGCCGTGCCTTCTGGTGATGGTTTGTCACCAGTATAAGGCACGGCGGCGGATAAGGCAAGATTTACTTTTTCAGGCGGCCGAACAGGCCCTTCTTCTCATAAGGCTCGCTGGTGCAGCCCAGCACCTTGTAGCCGGTGGGCTCGATAACGGCCCGCAGGGCCTCCTCGCTGATATCCTCGTCGCTGAGGATCACCGTCTCGCCCTTGGTGTGGGAGGACGTGACCTTCTTCACCGGGAACTTGGCGCGCACCGCGTCGTTGACGTGGCTTTCGCACATGCCGCAGGCCATACCGTCGATCTTCAATGTGATCTGAACCATAATAGATACCTCCATATCAAAATTACTGTCCTGTGCCGTGTCCAGTGGTTAGATTGCGCTAACCGCACAGCTTTGGAAATGCCGCTTACGCGGCATTTCCGGCGGCACAGGGCCATTTGTTACTTTTTGAAGCTGTCCTTCAGGGACACGCTGCGGTTGAACACCAGATGCTCCGCCGTGGAGTCCCGGTTATCCAGGCAGAAATAGCCCACCCGCATGAACTGGAACGTGGGCGCGTTGACGCCGGTGCGGTTCTCCTGCTTGTCGAACTCCGCCGCCACCTTGCGCATCTCCGGCTCCACCTTGCAGCCGGTCAGCACCGTCAGGCTGCCGGGGTTCAGGCAGTCCAGGAAGTCCTTGTCGGGACCGTCGGGCGTGGCGTCGGAGAACAGGTTGTCGTACAGGCGCACCTCGGCGTCCAGGCAGTTCTCCGCGTCCACCCAGTGAAGGGTAGCGCCCTTGACCTTGCGGCCGTCGGCAGGATCGCCGCCCCGGGAGTCGGGATCGTACTCACACAGCACCTCGGTGACATTGCCGTTTTCGTCCTTCACGCAGCCGGTGCACTTCACCAGATACGCACCCTTCAGGCGGCACTCCAGACCGTCGGGAGTCAGGCGCTTGTACTTGGGCACGGGAACCTCCATAAAGTCGTCCGCCTCGATCCACAGGTGGCGGGAGAAGGTGATGTCGTGGGTGCCCTGGGTGGGATCGGTGGGGTTATTCTCCACGGAGAAGGTCTCGCTCTTGCCCTCGGGATAGTTGGTGACCGTCAGCTTCACGGGATGCAGCACCGCCATGGTACGCTCGGCGGTGGCGTTGAGATCCTCGCGGAGACAATGCTCCAGCGTGCCGTACTCAATGACGCTGGGGGTCTTGCCCACGCCGATCATCTCGCAGAAATTGCGGATGGAGGCGGCGGTGTAGCCCCGGCGGCGCAGGCCGCACAGGGTGGGCATCCGGGGATCGTCCCAGCCGGAAACATAGTGCTCCTCCACCAGCTTGCGCAGCTTCCGCTTGGACATGACGGTGTGGTCGATGTTCAGGCGGGCAAACTCGATCTGCCGGGGCTTGTGGTAGGGGATGGAGACGTTGTTCACCACCCAGTCGTACAGGGGACGGTGCTCCTCATACTCCAGGGAGCACAGGCTGTGGGTGATGCCCTCCAGCGCGTCCTGAATGGGGTGGGCAAAGTCGTACATGGGGAAGATGCACCACTTGGTGCCCTGCCGGTGGTGGTTGATGAAGCGGATGCGGTAGATGACGGGGTCGCGCATGTTGAAGTTGCCGCTGGCCAGATCGATCTTGGCGCGGAGGGTCATCTTACCCTCCTCCACCTCGCCGTTCTTCATCTTCTCAAACAGCCGCAGGTTCTCCTCGATGGGACGGTCACGGTAGGGGGACACGGCGGGGATGCCGATGTCGCCGCGGTTGGCCTTAAATTCCTCCGGCGTCAGCTCGCAGACGTAGGCAAGGCCCTTCTTGATGAGCTCCACCGCGTACTCATAGTCCTTCTCAAAATAGTCGGAGCCATAGAAGAACCGGTCGCCCCAGTCGAAGCCCAGCCAGTGGATATCCTGCTGGATGGCGTCCACATACTCGGTGTCCTCCTTGGCGGGGTTGGTGTCATCCATGCGCAGGTTGCACAGGCCGTTGTACTTCTCGGCGGTGCCGAAGTCGATGCACAGGGCCTTGCAGTGGCCGATGTGCAGATAGCCGTTGGGCTCCGGCGGGAAACGGGTGTGGACGGTCATTCCCTGGAACTGACCACCCTCTGCGATGTCCTCGTCGATAAAGTTCAGAATAAAGTTTTTGCTCTCCGCTACCGCCTCGGTCTCGGGGGTATTGGTCTTTCTTTCCTCGGTCATTGTCTCACACTCCTTATAAGTCATTGTTTATGGCAAAAAGCCAGAATAATATTATACTCGCTCCCTGTCGGGATTGCAATAGTTTTGCCGCGCCGTCCGCGCATTTTTACAGCGCGTCGAACTCCTCCCTGCTCAGCAGCAGGTTCAAAGCGTCCAGCAGGCCCGCGGTGGTCAGATGCTCCGGCAATTGCAACGCCTGTATCAGCCTGGCACGGCGCGCCGCGCTGCCGGGGCCGATGAGGCCCTTGTCCATCAGGTCGGCACGGGTGATGCCCGCGCTCTGCTTCACCGGTTCCTCCCCCTCGAAGGTGGCGCCGCAGTTCCGCAGGGCGGCCAGCAGTACGTCGGGAGACATGCCCTCCACGCCCAGCTTGCCCTCCTTGCCGCCCTTGCGCTTGCGGCGCTCCTTGCCCATCACATCGGGGACATACGCCTGCTTCACCTGCTCCGGCGGCAGCGCCCCCTTGAGATGATTGCGGATGACAAAGCCCGCGCCGTCGGGGTCGGTCAGCAGTATCACGCCCCGCCTCTCCGCCAGACGGCGGAAGTAGGCCAGCTTCTCCTTATCGCGGAACACGCCGAAGCCTTCGGTGGTCAGGATCACCGCGTCCACCACCTGAGACAGAGCGTTTTTGTCGTAGCGGCCCTCCACGATGATGACCTCACGGATGCGGGGCTTCACCGCGCACCTGCCAATTCCATCAGGAACAGCTTCAGCTCCGCCTCACTGTCCATGCCCCGTTCGCTCTTCATGCGGCGATCCAGCCTCTGGCAGCGCTTCACAGCGGTGCTGCACCACTCGTGATCCACCTTTCTGGCGGCCTGCATCAGCAGCTTGGCGGGATAGTCGCTGCTCATGCCCCACAGCTGCTTCAGCCAGAAGCGATCCTTCCCCGTATCCAGCGCCATGCGGGCGGTATACAGCCGCCGCAGCTCCTTCCCCACCGCCGCCAGAATGACGATGGGCTCCGTCTGCATCCGCAGCAGGTCCGACAGCACCCGCGCCGCGTCATCATACTTCCCGGCGGTGATGCAGTTGGTCATGTCGAACACGCGGGCGTCCAGTATGGGGTCGGCCACCGCGTTGATATCGTCGATGGTGATGCGCTCCTGCCTGGCGTAGGCGGCGATCTTCTCGATCTCCGGCACCAGCTCCGTCATCAGCGTGCCGCAGGTGAACAGCAGATGGTCGGCGGTGGTGGGGTCGATGTCGTGGCCCAGCGCCGTAAACCGGCGGCGCAGCCAGTTGACCAGCTGCGTCCGCTCCTGCTGGGCAAACTCCACCACGCAGACATGCTTGTCCAGCGCGGCGCACAGCTTTTTCATCTTGCCGTCCCGCTTATACTCCAGCGTGTCGTAAAGGAAGATCAGCGTGCAGTACTCCGGAAAGTCCTCCAGCAGCGCGATCAGGGCATTGCGCTGACCCTCGTCCAGCTTGAAGATATCCATGTCCTCCACCGTCACCAGCGTGTGCTGGGCCATCATGGGCATGGCCTCCACCGCCTCGGTCAGCGCCTGCACCGTCAAGCCTTTGCCATTAAGATGGTGGTCGTTGAACTCCTCAAAGCCCGCCGGGATCAGCAGCTGGCGCACCTGCTGCAGATAGCGGCTGCGGAGATACGTCTCCTCGCCGTGGAAGATATACACATTTTGCAGCTGCTCCGCCTTCAGATCGGCCTTCAGCTGGGTAAAACCTTTATTCTCCGCCATGTTCTTCTCCTTCGTGAATGGTGATGCTGCCCTCGGTATTGGTGCAGCGTACCGCCGCGCCGATGCGCTCCAGCCGCTCAATGGTCTCCGGCGCGGGATGGCCGTAGCTGTTGTCGCCCACGCTGATGACAGCGATCTCCGGCTTTATCGCCGCCAGAAACGCCTCGTCCGAGCTGTATTTGGAGCCGTGGTGACCCACCACCAGTATCTCAATATCCGGAATGGGGTACTTTTTCAGCAGCGCCCGCTCCGTGTCGCCCTTCATGTCGCCGGTGATAAGCACGTCGAAATCGTTGGCGCTGCCCAGCACGGACAGACCCTGCTCGTTGATGTCGCCCTCGCCCACCGGCGGATAGAGGGTCACCATGACATCGCCTACCGCCACCAGTGTGGTACGCCGAACCCACTCCACGGTGATGCCGTACCGGTCCGCCAGCTCCAGCAGCCGCTCCCGGACACCGTATTCATCCTCCATGTCCGGCAGGTACAGGGTATCCACCTTCAGGCGGCTCAGCAGCGTGTAGAGACCGTTGGTATGGTCGGCGTGGAAATGGGTGACCGCCACCGCCTTCAGATGGGAAAAGCCCATGGAGGCCAGCGCGTCCGCCGCCACAGCGCCCGCGTCCACATAGCTGTTGGAGCTGCCGCAGTCCACCAGCATCGCCTGTCCGTCGGAGTACAGCGCCACGCTCTCGCCCTGTCCCACGTCCAGCACCGTCACGTTCATGTTGCCGCTGCGGTAGATCAGGGTATTGCCCCAGATGGCCAGTGTCAGCAGCGCCGCGCATGCCGCCGCGGCAAACAGGTACTTCCGCTTGCGCCAGCGCTTCACCGCCGCGCACAGGCCGAAGCCCATATAGGCGGCCGCCAGCCAGATGCGCAGATAGTGGTTATCGAAATAGACCGCGTGATACCGCCAGCGGGTCAGGACATAGGCGATCCACAGCACCAACCGGATCAGGCCATAGGATATCCAGCCCAGCGCCTTTGCCAGCGGAAGCCACGCAAAGCCGGCCAGCACCGTGACAAAGGACGCCATAAAGGCATAGCCCGCCAGAGGCACCGCCAACAGGCTGGCCAGCGGCGACACCAGCGACAGTGTGTTGAAATAATAGGCCACCAGCGGCACGGTGCAGATCATGGCGCTCAGCGATACCGCCAGATTGGCGCAGCCAAAGGAGAGCACCCGCCGGATATGCTTGCTGTCGCCCTGATACCAGTCGTAAAACAGGTGGTACAGCCGTCCCGACAGCAGCACGATGCCGAAGGTGGCGGCAAAGCTCAGCTGTAAGCTGACGGACGCGGCGGCAAAGGGATTGGGCAGCAAAATCGCCAGCAGCGCCGCGCCCAGGCTGGTCAGGGAATCGCCGTCCCGCCGGAACAGCGGCGCCAGCAGCAGAAAGCCCTGCATGCCGCAGGCACGCACCACCGACGGCGTCATGCCCACCATGCACATATAGAACACCAGCACGCCGATGGTCACGCCGCAGAACAGCCGCCGTCTGTGACGGGGCAGCAGCAGTCCCAGCAGCGTCACCAGAAAGGCACAGTGAAGCCCCGACACCGCAAACAGGTGGGCCAGTCCCGCGCCCCGCATGATGGTATAGTCCTCGTCGGAAATATCGTATTTATCGCCGGTCAGCTCGGCGGTCACAAAGGCGGCGATCCGCTCATCCGGCCAGATGGCCCGTATCTTCTCCTGAAAGGCCCGGTTCATCCGGGCGGGCCACCACCGGGCGCTGTCCGCCGTGCCATCCTCCACGGAAAGCTCACCCTTCTGATACAGCAGGGCGTAGACGCCCCGGGAGGTAAAGGTGGTCAGCCGCGTCTCCCGAATATGGGCGGCGTCGTTCCACTTTGCGGCACCGGACACCGTATTGCCCGGCCGCAGCTCCAGCAGCGACGCGTCTCCGTACAGGATGGCCTTCCGCAGCAGCGAGCCGTCCAGCTGTATCGTCACCCGCGCGCCGTAATCGGTCTCTATGGCGTAGTCGCAGACCACGCCGGTGAAGGGCAACTCCTGCCCGCACTTGTCCAGCACGGGCTGCTGCACCAGCGCCTGATAGCCGGTGAAATACGCCAGCGCCGCAGCGGCGGAGACCGCCAGCAGCGCCATGCGGCCCCACAGCTTCCCTCTCCTGCGCAGGAAAAAGGCTATGACCGCCAGCACCAGCAGGGCCGCTGCGGCATAGAGATACCAGCCGGTCTCCTCCATCAGCGCCGCCGTCAGGAACGCGGCGGCAAAGGAAAACGCCGTCATGGCCAGAACGCGCATACGGTATCCTCCCCTTCCCTGCCGCGGCAATAACTGATTTATTATACCAAATTCCCGCCCCAGGGGCAACAGCAAAATCCCGCCGCCAAGGGGCAAAAAAAAGAGATGGCTGCCGCCATCTCTTTTTTCTGTCAGAAGAAGCTGACCTGACTGGTCTCCGCCATACCGGCAAAGGCGCCCAGCGCCTTCAGCTGCTCGATATGGGTCTTACTGAGCTTGTTGCAGGTGGTGGAAAACTCCTCGATGGAGATGAAGTCCTTGCCCTTGCGCTGCTCCACCGTGGCCAGTGCCGCCGCCTCGCCCAGACCGTGCACCGACACGAAGGGCGGCAGCAGGCCGTTCTCCGTGATGAGAAAGTGGGTGGCGTCGGACTTGTAGATGTCGATGGTGTCAAAGTGGAAGCCCCGGAGATAGAACTCGTAGCACACCTCCAGCGTCACCATCAGATCCTGCTCCACGTTGGTAGCGTCCTTGTTGTTTTCGATCTCCCGGATCTTCCGCTTCACCGCGTCCAGTCCGGCGCAGCAGTACTCCGCGTCGAAGGCCTTGGCCCGGATGGAGAAGAAGGTGGCATAGAAGGCCAGCGGCTCATGCACCTTGAACCACGCGATGCGGAAAGCCATGGTCACATAGGCCACGGCGTGGGCCTTGGGGAACAGATAGCCGATCTTGGCCAGAGACTCGATGTACCAGTCCGGCACATTGTGCTCCCGCATGGCCTCCTCCCAGCCGTCCTCAAAGCCTTTTTTCTTCACCTTGCCCTTACGGACGGCCTCCATGATCTTGAAGCTCATCTTGGGATCAAGGCCCATGGAGATCAGATACAGCATGATATCGTCACGGCAGCCCACCGTCTCCAGAACGGTGGCCGTACCGCTGACGATCAGCTCGCGGGCATTGCCCAGCCACACGTCGGTGCCGTGGGAGAAGCCGGACAGACGCACCAGCGTGTTGAAGTTGGTAGGCTGGGTGTCCACCAGCATCTGGCGGGTAAAGCGCGTGTTGAATTCCGGGATGGCCACAGCGCCGGTGGGGCCGAGGATCTCGTCATTCTCATATCCCAGCACCTTTGAGGAGATGAAGATGGACATGGTGTCCGGATCGTCCAGTGGGATCTCTCTGGCGTTGACGCCGGTGAGATCCTCCATGTACTTGATCATGGTGGGGTCATCGTGTCCCAGCATGTCCAGCTTCAGCAGGTTATCCTCCATGCAGTGGTATTCAAAATGGGTGGTGACGGTGTCGCTGCCCGCGTCGTCGGCAGGGTGCTGCACGGCGGTGAAATCCTCCACATCCATGTCGTCAGGCACCACCACCAGACCGCCGGGGTGCTGGCCCGTGGTGCGGCGCACGCCTACGCAGCCCTGGGTCAGGCGGTTCATCTCCGCGTTGGAGGCAGTCTCGCCCTTTTCCTCCAGATACTTCTTCACCATGCCGAAGGCGGTCTTTTCCGCCAGCGTACCGATGGTGCCGGCCCGGAACACCTGGGTGGCGCCGAACATCTCGATGGCGTGACGGTGGGCGCGGGCCTGATACTCGCCGGAGAAGTTCAGGTCGATATCGGGCACCTTGCCGCCGCCGTAGCCCAGGAAGGTCTCGAAGGGGATGTCAAATCCATCCTTTTTCAGCTTCGTGCCGCATTTGGGGCATAGCTTGTCGGGCATATCCGCGCCGCAGCCGTACTGGGGATCGGTCTGGAACTCCACATACTGGCACTCCGGGCAGTAGTAGTGGGGCGGCAGGGAGTTCACCTCGGTAATGCCGGACATATAGGCCACCAGTGAGGAGCCAACGGAGCCTCGTGAGCCCACCAGATAGCCGTTTTCAAGGCTCCGCTGCACCAGCTTCTGGGCGGACATGTACACCACATCGTACTTGCCCAGAATACTGTTCAGCTCCACGTTCAGGCGATCCACGATCAGCTGGGGCGGGTTCTCGCCGTACATAGCGTGGCACTTGCTCCACACCCGGTCATACAGCTCCTGCTCGGAGTTTTCCAGGCGGGGCGGGAACAGCTGGCCCGGCGGCAGCAGCTCGATCTCCTCGATGAGATCAGCGATCTTCCGGGGATTGTCGATGACCACCTCGTGGGCCTTTTCCGCACCCAAATAGGAGAATTCCTCCAGCATCTCGTCGGTGGTCTTGAAATAGATGGGCAGCGGCGCGTCGGCGTCGGAAAATTTCTTGCTGGCCAACAGGATATGGCGGTAGATCTCGTCCTCCGGCTCCTGAAAATGCACGTCGCCGGTGGCGCACACCGGCTTGCCCAGCTCCTCGCCCAGACGGACGATGGTGCGGTTGAAGTCCCGCAGCTCCTCCTCCGACTGTACATCGCCGTTGCGCAGCATGAACATGTTGTTGCAGATGGGCTGGATCTCCAGATAGTCATAAAAGCTGGCGATCCGCTTCAGCTCGGCCCACTCCCGGTGCTCGGATACCGCCCGGAACAGCTCGCCCGCCTCGCAGGCGGAGCCGATGATCAGTCCCTCCCGGTGGGCCACCAGTTCCGTCTTGGGAATGGTGGGCACACGGTGGAAATACTTCAGGTTGGAGGCGCTGATCAGCTGATACAGGTGCTTCAGGCCCAGCTTGTTCTTGGCCAGAATGATGATGTGCTTGGGAAAGCGGTTGGACCGGCTGCCCTGGGGCCGCAGGCGGGTCATCTGGCCGTTGATCTGCTGGATATGGTCGATGTGCAGCTCATTGCGCATCTTCTCGAAGAAGGGGATCAGCATATAGCCCACCATCCCGGCATCGTCCGACGCCCGGTGGTGGTTGAAGGCGGGCAGATCCAGATATTCCGCCACAATGTCCAGCTTGTACTTATGCAGCTCCGGCAGCAGGTTCTGGGCCAGGATCAGCGTGTCGATATAGGTGGGATCAAAGGGCAGGCCCACCTTTTTGCAGCCGGCCCGGATGAAGCTGATGTCAAAGGGCGCGTTGTGGGCGGCCAGCGGACGGCCATCCACGAACTTCAAAAACGCCGTCAGCGCCTCCTTCAGCGAGGGCGCGTCCGCCAGCATGGCGTCGGTGATGCCGGTCAGGCCGATGATCTCCGGCGTCAGGCGACGGTGGGGGTTCACGAAGGTCTGGAAGGTGTCGGTGATCTGGCCGTTCTTCAGCACCACCGCGCCGATCTCGGTGATGGCCTCGGTGGTGACCTTCAGGCCCGTGGTCTCGATATCGAAGCAGACGATCTCGTCCTCAAAGGGCTGATCCTGCTGGCCGTGGACGGCGATGCGGTCATCCAGATTGTTGACGAAGTAGCCCTCCACGCCGTAGAGGATCTTGATCTTTCCCGCGTTATGCCATGCGTCGGGGAAGGACTGTACCACGCCGTGGTCGGTGATGGCGATGGCCGGGTGGCCCCATGCCGCCGCCTGCTTGATGACGCTGGCGGTATCGGTCAGGGCGTCCATGTTGGACATGCGGGTGTGGAGATGCAGCTCCACCCGCTTCTCGGGGCTGGTATCCTTGCGGCCCTCGTGGCCGATCTTGGCGATGCTCAGGGGCCGCAGCTGCACGTCCTTGCCGTCGCGGGTCAGCTCCACCACGCCCTGCAGGCGCAGCCACATGCCGGGATTGATGAGGCCCGCCAGCGGCTTGGCCTCCTTTTCATCCATGTATTTGCGCACGGTGACGCTTCCGGCATAGTCGGTCATGTCAAAGGTCAGGCACCACAGGCCCGGCCGCCGCGTCTCGTACATCTCGGCGGCAAAGACCTTGCCCTCCACTACGATGGCGCCCATCTTGGGGTTCAGATCCACCATGGGGATGGCCTTGCCCTTGATGGGCTTGCCCATCAGCAGCTCACCGCCGCCCGCCTTTTTGGCGGCGGCCTGGGGCGTCTGTACCGTCAGCCGCAGGTGACGCAGGTCATACTCCTGCATCAGCAGCTGGCGTATCGTCTCCTGCGCGGCGTCCGGCAGCGCCTCGCCGCACTGGATCTCCAGCTCCATGGCGCGGTTCTCCCGATCCAGCACGCCGCCGGTCACCGCCGCGTCATGCAGCAGCAGCCGCAGCTCACGGGGCGGCACGAAACGGTCAAAAAAATCAAAAAACGGTACTTTATCCGTCATAATTTCATCCTTTTCTCTGTGTGGTGGGTGGGGTCGGCGCACCATCGCCGCTCGCTCCGTAGGGGGCGACGTCCTCGGCGGCCCGTTCGTTTACCGGCAACATTCTCTTGCGTCGGCGGGGCGTCGAGGACGCCGCTCCCCCTGCAAATGTTCGCCGGAACATGGTGCAAAACCGTCCCTTACAGCCTCTCGATCTCCGCCATCAGGGCGTCCACCAGCTTGTCCTGGGGCACCTTGTACAGGATCTCGCCCTTGCGGAACAGCAGGCCCTCGCCGTCGCCGCCCGCAATGCCCACGTCGGCGCTTCTGGCCTCGCCGGGGCCGTTGACGGCGCAGCCCATGACCGCCACGGTGATGGGCTTGGTGCAGCCCTGCAGCCGCCGCTCCACCTCCCGCGCAATGGGGATCATGTCATATTTCGTCCGGCCGCAGGTGGGGCAGGAAATAAGATTCGGCCCCGTGCGGCGCAGGCCGGTGGCCTGCAGGATCTTTTTGGCGGCCACCACCTCCTCCGCCGGGTCGGCGGTCAGGCTGACGCGGATGGTGTCTCCGATGCCCTGACACAGCAGGCCGCCGATGCCGATGGCGGATTTCAGCACGCCCATCTCCGGGGTGCCCGCCTCGGTGACCCCCAGGTGCAGGGGATAGTCCGTCTGTTGGGACAGCAGGGTATACGCTGCCATATTGGTGGGCACATGAGAGCACTTCACCGACAGGCAGATGTCGTCAAAGCCGCAGTCGTTCAAAAGGCGCACATGGCCCATGGCGCTGTCCACCAGCGCTTGGGCCGTCACGCCGCCGTACTTCTCCAGCAGCGGCTTCTCCAGCGAGCCGCCGTTGACGCCGATGCGGATGGGGATATGATGGTCGCGGCATGCCTCCGCCACGGCCCGTACCCGCTCCTGCGCGCCGATATTGCCGGGATTGATGCGGATCTTGTCCACGCCCTCGGCGGCGCAGCGGAGCGCCAATTGATAGTCGAAGTGGATATCCGCCACCAGCGGGATATGAATGGCCTTTTTGATCTGCCCGACGGCGTGGGCCGCCTCCATGGTGGGAACGGCCACGCGGATGATCTCGCAGCCCGAGCGCTCCAGCCGCAGGATCTGGGCCACGGTGGCAGCCACATCCTCGGTGCGGGTATTGCACATGGACTGGATGGCCACCTCCGCCCCGCCGCCGATGGTCACGCCGCCGATCTTCATCTGTCTGCTCATTGCTTCTCGCATCCTCTCAGGTAAACAGCTTCCACACGTCGCTGAAGGTCACCAGCGCCATCAGCGCCAGCAGCAGCACCAGTCCCGCGAAGTGGATATAGTTCTCGTATTTCAGGGGGATCTGCTTCCTGATGAGCGCCATGGACAGGGCGTTCACCACCAGGAAGAAGATCTTGCCGCCGTCCAGCGCCGGCAGCGGCAGCAGGTTCATTACCGCCAGATTCACGGCGATCAGCGCCGCCAGATAGGCGATATCGCTGATGGCGGCGCCAACGGTCTCCGCCGCCTCGCCCACCTCGGTCATGGTGGACACGATGCCCACCGGGCCGCTGAGATCACGGAGCCCCGCCTCGCCGGTCACCAGCATCTTCAGGCTCAGCCGCACCAGCCGCACGAAGTCCAGGGCGTTGTTCCAGCTGTTGGCGATGCGGTCGCCCACCGTGGCCTCCTTCACGCCGAACAGCAGGCCGTAGCCGGTGTAGGGATTGCCGTTCTGATCCAGATATTCCGCCTTTTCCATGGGGAAGTCCTTCAAAGTGACCTTCTCCCCGTCCCGGCGCACCACCAGATCGAAGGTGCCGTCCCGGTTCAGGCCCAGCAGCAGACTCACGTCGGAGTACATATACACCCGCTCGCCGTCGATGGACAGCAGGGTATCCCCCACCTGCAGGCCGTTTTCCGCCTCCAGCGGGCAGCCGTCGGCAAAGGCGGTGATGGTGGGGGCATAAAAGGCCTTTGCCCCGCTGTACAGAAGCAGCAGGATCACCAGCCCCGTGACAAAGTTCATAAAGGCTCCGGCGGTGAAGATCACCAGCTTGGCCCAGAATCCCTGCCGGTACAGGGCGTGAGGATCGTCGGAATCCTCGTCCTCGCCCTCCATGGCGCAGAAGCCGCCGCAGGGAATGGCCCGCAGGGAATAGAGCGTCTCGCCCTTCTGCTTTTTCCACAGGGCAGGCCCCATGCCGATGGAGAATTCGTTGACGGTCACGCCGCAGGCCTTGGCCGCCAGAAAATGGCCCAGCTCATGGACGGCGATCAGCACGCCGAAGATGAGGACTGCCACCAGAATATACACAATGGTCGTCATAGCTTACAATTCCTTTATCGCTTCAGTACCGCCCGCGCCGCTTCCCGGGCAAGGCGGTCTGCTTCCAGTATATCCGCAAGGCTTGGCTGATATTTCACCGCGACCCTGTCCAGCGCCGCTTCCACCGTGCGATGGATGCCGTTGAAGGAGTTCTCTCCCCGCAGAAACGCCCACACCGCCTCCTCGTTGGCGGCGTTCATGACGGCACAGGCGGTGCCGCCCTCTTTGGCGCACTGCCGGGCGATGGCGAAGCAGCGGAAGGCATCGGCGTCGATGGGCGCGAAGGTCAGCGCGCCGCACCGCAGCAGATCCAGCGGCTCCTCCGGCGATGCAGCCCGCTCCGGCCACGTCATGGCGTAGCGGATGGGCAGCTTCATATCCGGCGTACCCAGCTGGGCCAGCATGGCCCCGTCCCGGAACTCCACCAGCGAGTGGATCACGCTCTGCCGGTGCACCACCGCGTCCACCTGCTCCAGGGGAAGGCCGTACAGCCGCATGGCCTCGATGACCTCCAGCCCCTTGTTCATCAGCGTGGCGGAGTCGATGGTGATCTTGGCGCCCATGCTCCAGTTAGGGTGCTTCAGGGCGTGGGCGGGCGTCATGGTCTCCAGCTCCTCATAGCGCTTGCCGAAGAACGGGCCGCCGGAGCAGGTCAGGATCAGGCGGCGTATCTCCCGGCGGTCGGCGCAGCCCTGCAAGCATTGAAAAATAGCGGAATGCTCGCTGTCCACCGGCACGATGTCCGCGCCGTATTCCTTCGCGGCGGTCATCACCAGCTCGCCGGCGCACACCAGCGTCTCCTTGTTGGCCAGGGCGATGCGCCGCCCAAGACGGATGGCGGCCAGCGTCGGCGCCAGACCCACGCTGCCCACCACGGCGGTGACCACCGTGTCGGCCTCCTGAGCCTGCGCCGCCGCCAGAAGGCCCTCCGGCCCCGACAGCACCTCGATATCCGTATCGCGCAGACGCTGCCGCAGCTCCTCCGCCGCGGCGGCGTCATAAAGCACCGCAAGGCGCGGGCCGAACTCCCGCGCCTGCGCTTCTATCAGATCCACGCTGCCGTGGGCCGCCAGCGCGGCCAACCGCAGCTTCAGTTCCCGGGCCACGGCCAGCGTCTGCCGCCCGATGGACCCGGTGCTTCCCAGCAGGGAAATGGTTTTTGTCATGATTGCTTCCTCAGTATAAGGTAATGCTCCTGATGATCAGCCACACCAGCGGCGAGGCGAAGATCACGCTGTCGAACCGGTCCAACACGCCGCCGTGTCCCGGCAGCAGGCGGCCATAGTCCTTGATTCCGCACTCCCGCTTGATGGCGGAAAAGCTCAGATCGCCCAGCTGGCCCATCACCGCGCCCGCAAGGCCCAGCAGCAGGCACCACGCGATATTCAGCTGCACCTCCGTCACCAGGAAGAAGATGATGCGGAAAATGACCATGCCCAGCATACCGCCCAGCAGGCCGCCCACGGCGCCCTCGACGGTTTTCTTGGGGCTGACCCGGGGTGCCAGCTTGTGCTTGCCCAGCGCCATTCCGGCGAACAGCGCCGCCGAGTCGGAGCAGAAGGCCGCCACCAGCGGGATCATGACCAGACCGCCGCCGTGCTCCATCAGCCGCAGCCGCATCAGGCAGCTGAAGGCCAGCGGGATGGCGATGCCCGCCATGAGGATGGTGCACACATCCCGGTACGCCAGCGCACGGGGCGTGCCGAACTCCACCACCACGCTGACGAACAGCAGCACCAGAAACGCCGCCAGCAGCCACGCCATCAGCGCCGCCGCGCCGGTCTCTCCGATGCCAGTCAGGTAGGTGTGCAGGATCACCGTCACGCCCAGGATGCCGCCCAGGCCCCACCAGCGGCGGGTGATGTCCTTGGGGCAGGCGGCCGCCAGCAGCTCATGAGCGCCCACGGCGCACAGCGCGCACAGCAGCGCCGCCGTGGCCCAGTCCGACGCGATGATCAGAACGAACAGCAGCAGCGGGATTCCCACCACCGCCACGAGAATTCTCTGTAACATAGTTGCTCCTTGTTATGTAAGTGATGCGCGAGGCGAAATGTACCAAAGCCTCCCCTGTGTAAGGGGAGGTGGCGCGAAGCGCCGGAGGGGTTGACACGTTAAGAAAATATGCCGGTGGCATATTTTTAGTGTCAATCTCGGCGGCTATGCCGCCGTAGCATCCATCCGGACTTGCGCGGTACCATCTTGAATGGACAATCCCCCAGTCAGCGCTTTGCGCTGACAGCCCCCTTTACACAAGGGGGCCTTTGGATGAAGCGTCCGCCGATACCCTACGCCTTCACGCCACCAAATCTTCTGTCGCGGTGCTGAAAATCAATAATCGCCTTGTCCAGATCCTGTCGCTTGAAATCCGGCCACAGGGTGTCGCAGAAATAGAACTCGCTGTACGCGCACTGCCACAGCAGAAAGTTGCTCAGGCGCAGCTCACCGCTGGGGCGGATGATCAGCTCCGGGTCGGGGATGCCCGCCGACCACAGGTACTTGCCGAAGTTCTCCTCCGTCCATTCCTCGCCGCTCTCAGCGCACAGGCGGGCCGCCCGCAAAATCTCGGCCCGGCCGCCGTAGTTCAGGCAGATGTTGGCCTGAAAGCCCTGATAATGGGTGGAGATGGCGTTGGTCTCAGCGATCATCTGCTGCAATTTGGGAGACAGCGCCGTAACATCGCCCAGGATCTTCAGGCGGATATGATCCCGCTCCATGGTGTCGATGGCCTCCTGCAGATACTGCTCCAGAAGGCTCATCAGGGTGTCCACCTCGTCCTTGGGACGCTTCCAGTTCTCGGTGGAAAAGGCATAGATGGTCAGATAGTCCAGACCCAGCTCCTGGCAATAGGTGGCGATATCGCGGAACACCTCGGCGCCTACTTTATGGCCGGCAGTGCGCGGAAGCCCACGCTTCTTTGCCCAACGACCGTTGCCGTCCATAATAATAGCGATGTGGCGGGGCAGGCGGCCCATGTCCACCTGTCCCGCCGTTGTATGCTTCTTTTGGAACAGGCCCATCAGACGGACATCAGTTCCTTTTCCTTGTTTTCCAGCAGCTTATCCAGTTCCTTGCAGCTGTCGTCGGTCATCTTCTGCAGGTCCTTTTCTGCCATCTTCAGCTCGTCCTCGGTGATCTCGGAGGCCTTCTGCTGCTTCTTGAAATTGTCCATGGCGTCGCGGCGGATATTGCGCACGGCCACCTTGCCGCCCTCGGTATACTTGCGGATCTGCTTGACCAGATCCTTACGGCGCTCCTCCGTCAGCTGCGGGAAGGCCAGACGGATGCTTTTGCCGTCGTTCTGGGGATTGATGCCCAGATCGGACTCCTGAATGGCCTTTTCGATGCCCTTCAGCGCGTTGGTGTCCCAGGGGGTGATCAGCAGGGTGCGGGGATCGGGGGAGCCGATGGACGCGATCTGCTGGATCGGGGTGGGGGTGCCGTAGTAATCCACGTTGATGCGGTTGAGCACGGAGGCGTTGGCCCGGCCGGCGCGGACGGCGGCAAAGTCATTCTCCACGGACTCGATGCTCTTCTTCATCTTTTCCTCGTAGATCTTGTATTCATCCTTCAACATGTCTTTCAGTCCTCCTTGACAATTGTTCCGATTTTTTCACCGCGAATGGCGCGGACGATATTATAGGGGTCCTTCAGGGCGAACACCAGCACGGGGATGTGGTTGTCCATGGACATGCTGGTGGCGGTGGAATCCATCACGGCCAGATGGCGCTTGAGCACCTCGTCATAGGTGATGGCGTCAAACTTCACCGCGTCGGCATTGGTGGCGGGGTCGCTGTCATACACGCCGTCGATATTCTTGGCCAGCAATATCACATCGGCGCCGATCTCGGCGGCGCGGAGCACCGCAGCGGTATCGGTGGAGAAATAGGGATTGCCGGTGCCGCAGCCGAAGATGACCACGCGGCCCTTCTCCAGATGGCGGATGGCGCGGGCACGGATGTAGGGCTCGGCCACGGCGCGGATCTCCAGCGCCGTCTGCACCCGCACGTCCACGCCCTTCTGCTCCAGCACGTCGGCCATGGCCATGCAGTTCATGGTGGTGGCCAGCATGCCCATGTGGTCGGCGCGGGAGCGCTCGATATATCCCTCGCCGTTCTTGACGCCGCGCCAGAAGTTGCCGCCGCCGATGACCACGCCGATCTCCACGCCCATGGCGGCACATTCCTTGATGACGTCGGCCACCTGGCCCATTACCTTGAAGTCCAGGCCAAAGTGCTTGTCACCGGCCAGCGCTTCGCCGCTGATCTTCAGCAGCACCCGCTTATATTTCGGTTCGTCCATGTGTCACGCTCCTATTTTATGTTTCATTTATACCTTGCTATTTTACCTTATTTCTCTCCGTTTGCATAGAGGGAAAATCAAAAAAATGCGGATTCTTTTGTTGCGGCGGCGCAAAAAAGCTGTTATACTGCCGGATGGAAAGGATGTGAGCGTCATGGAGCTGCGTCATGTTTTGGGAAATACCTGGGTGGCGGAGGCCAATACCGCACTGCTGGTGGTCTATCATATTACGGAAAAGGACATCGTGCTGATCGATACCGGCTATGCCAAGCTGGATCGGGCGGGGCTGACCGCCATGATCGAGGACAACGGCTTCCGTCTGCGGGGCGTCATCTGCTCCCATGCGCACTTTGATCACAGCGGCAACGTCCGCTATTTACAGCAGCGCTGCGGCGCAAAGGCCGCCGCCCACATCATCGAGGCGGGCATCTCCGTGAATCCCGATGCCTACCGGGCCAACTATGTGGCCCTGACCTACGGCAAGAGCCGGGAGTATCTTCTGGAGGAGTGCTTCGTGGCGGACACCATCATCGGCCCGGAGGATCAGTGGCTGGACTTCTGCGGCGCACGCTTCGGCATTCTGCAGCTGCCGGGCCACAGCGCCGGTCACATCGGCGTGGTGACGCCGGACAACGTGGCCTATGTGGGGGATTGCCTCATCGACCAGCAACAGATCGACAACGCCAAACTGCCCACCTCCATGTTCATTGCCCGCGACCTGCAAAGCAAGGAATTCCTGCGGCAGAGCCGGTTCGACGCCTATATCATCGCCCATAAGGCAGTGGTGACGGACCACGCGGCGCTGGAAGCCCTGGTGGACAGCAACAGTGCCTTCATCTACCGCAAGGCCGACGAGCTGCTGGAGGATCTGGTGGACGGCATGACCTTTGCCCAGTGGATCGCCGCCTTCTGCCAGCGGGAGAACATCCGCACGAAGAACGAGTTCAAGTTCTCCATCATCGAGCGGAACTTTGCCAACTTTGTGGACTGGCTCACCGACGAGGGCCGCATCACCATCCAGCGGGAGTACTGCGCCAAAACGTATTATCACTCCTGAGAATATCAAAGGCAGAAATTTCGTCAGTGGATCTCGTCTTTGAGATTTTGCAGAATCAAAACCTCCGGCTAAGCCGGAGGTTTGACCAGGCCCTATAAGGGCCTATTACTGGCAAACCCCTCAAGGGGCACTGAATTTTATTTCGCTTGCATTCTCTGCCCTACCGCCCGTAAACGGGCTATCACCATCACCGGAAGCCTTTTGCTGGTCGGTGGGTTTATTTCTTGTCATGAATTAGTCTCCTTGTTTTTGTAAGTCTTGGTCGGCAAACCTTTCACCTACTCCAGCTTGGAGACTTTTTCTTTTCTACTCTCTTCCACGCCATAGGCTTTTTTATTCCCCCGGCAGAGCCGGGGGTTGCCTTTGCTAGCCAAAACAAAGCCTCCCTTGTGTAAAGGGAGGTGTCACCGAAGGTGACGGAGGGATTGTCACAAACCGGTCAACCACACGGTCAACCCCTCAGTCACGGCATACGCCGTGCCAGCTCCCCTTACACAGGGGAGCCATTGAATGAGCGCCGCATCGTAATTCTTCCGACGACAAAGTAAGTCCCGGCCGTTGGCCGGGACTTACTTTATTTTTCCTCCTTGCGGCGCTCCAGCACCTTCTGGCCCGCCTGATAGAGATTCCCGGCGGTCTCCTTCAGCGTTTCCGCCGTCTCCTTCAGGCCCTCCTCCGCCGTGCGGAGGAACTCGTCCTTTACGTCGGACATCAGCCGCCGCATGACCTCCGACACGATGCCCTTCTGCTTTTCGTCGGCAGCCAGACGGCGGAGAATATCCTTCTGTTTGACCTCCTCCAGCGAGCGCAGCTTGCCGCCCTGGGTGAACATGTCGAACAGTGCCGCGGAGAACTCCTCCCGCTCCTCGCGGCTCATGGAGGCGATCCATTCCCGCAGCACATCGTCGGACAGCTTGCCCAGCTCCGAGCGCTCCTCGCACCGGATGAACTGACGGCCCTGCACGCCCCAGGTCAGCGGCTCATGCTGCATGACGGCGCGGCTGTTGCTGGCCACCACCACATAATCCTCCGTGTGCTCCAGCAGCACCCCCACGATGGAGGAGGCAGGGATATAGGTGTGGAGCTTTTCGGCAATGCGGCGGTACTCCTCCGTGTCGGTCACATCCTTGCGGAAGCCGGGGCCGTCGTTATTATAGGCGTCCAGCAGACGGGTACGCTGCAGTCTTTCCGGGATGTGCATGGCGGCGTAGGCCGCCAGATTGCCGCCCTTGGAGTGGCCGCCGATCCGCAGGGGACGTTCGGGACAGTGCCAGGCCATGTCCTCCACATACTCCGCCGCGCCCACCTGGGCGGGAACGGCGTCCATAAAGCTGAGGTTCAGGTTCTCCTTCCAGCCCACCAGCGAGCGGTCGGTGCCCATGAAAGCGCAGAACAGCGTGCCGTCCGGCACCAGGAAGGACAGGGCGTCCAGCTGCATCTCCCGCGCCTCGTCCCGCACCGCCTCATAGCCGAACATCCGCACACCGCCGAAGCGGCGGGAGCCGGCGGCCAGCTTCATCAGCGGGATATAGTCGTTAGGGGACAGGCCCTGCTGCTCATCCTCCGCCGTCATACGGGGCACGATGTCGCCCAGCAGGATGGCATCCTCCGGTTCGCGGCTGCGCAGCTCCGGGAAGCGGCGGAAATTCAGATAGGTGATGATGCACAGCACCAGGCTGTCCACCTCGTTGAAAGCGTCCTGCGCGAAGGTCAGGTCGCCCCGCCAGCGCAGATAGTCAAACACCGTGGTGACCACGGCTTTTTCGTTTTTGTCCATGGCGCTCTCCTTTGTGGGTAAAATTGGTAGCAGTATCATAGCATATTTTCTCCATGGGCGCAAGGTGGCAGAGGTGCACCGTACCAAAGGCCCCCTTGTGTAAAGAGGGCTGGCTCGGGGATTGTCAACCCCTCCGTCACAGCTTTCGCCGTGCCACCTCCCCTTACACAGGGGAGGCTTTTGACAACCTCCCATACTTTTTTCAATTTATATTGACATTTCCCCCCTTTTTCTATATAGTGGTCTTGCTGTTTTCAGCATGCCAAATTTCAACGAAAAATACAGGCCGTTCCGGCCCTCGGTGAGTACAGAGAGAAGAGGCGAAAAAATCTTTTTTATGAACGGGGGAGGATAAATGTCCAAAGAGTTGATTCGCCTGCGGAACCTCTGCATGGCGTTTGACGACGAGCTGGTTCTCGACAACATCAATCTTTACATCAACGATTCCGAATTCCTCACACTGCTTGGGCCCAGCGGCTGCGGCAAGACCACAACGCTGCGGATCATCGGCGGGTTTACTACGCCCACATCCGGTGATGTCACCTTTGACGGTGTGAGGATCAATGACGTTCCGCCGCATAAGCGGCAGATCAACACCGTGTTCCAGAAATACGCCCTGTTTCCCCATCTGGACGTATTCGAGAACGTGGCCTTCGGCCTGCGCATCGCCAAGGTGCCGGAGGATGAGATACGGCAGCGTGTCACGGAGATGCTGGCGGTGGTCAGCCTGAAGGGCTTTGAGCAGCGCCGCGTTGACCAGCTCTCCGGCGGCCAGCAGCAGCGCGTGGCCATCGCCCGCGCGCTGGTGAACCGGCCCAAGGTGCTGCTGCTGGACGAGCCGCTGGGCGCGCTGGATCTCCGGCTGCGGAAGGATATGCAGAACGAGCTGAAGCGTATCCAGCAGCAGATGGGCATCACCTTTATCTATGTGACCCACGACCAGGAGGAGGCCCTGACCATGTCCGACACCGTGGTGGTGATGGACAAGGGCCGCATCCAGCAGATCGGAACGCCGGAAGATATATATAACGAGCCGAAAAATGCCTTTGTGGCGGACTTTATCGGCGAGAGCAACATCCTCAACGGCACCATGGTGCGCGACAACGTGGTGAAGATGTACGGCAAGGAGTTCCCCTGCGTGGACGGCGGCTTTGCCGAGAACGAGCCGGTGGACGTGGTCATCCGGCCCGAGGACATCGACATCGTGCCTGTGGAGCAGGGCCAGCTGGTGGGCACCGTCACCAACGTGACCTTCAAGGGGATGCAGTACGACATCATCGTGGACTTCCGCGGCTTCAAATGGCTGATCCAGACCACCGACCACTCGCCGGTGGGCGCACGGATCGGCGTGAAGATCGACCCGGAGGGCTTCCACATCATGAAGAAGAGCGAATACTCCGGTATGTTCGGCGACTACTCCTCCTATTCCGAGGAGTATGAGGAATTGGCGGACGCCAGCGCAGAGCTGGAAGAGGAGGAGAGCGAGGATGAAGAATAAGCTCTCCCGTTTCGCCGTGCCCTATGTGGTATGGATGGCCATTTTCGTGGTGGCTCCCATCATCATCATGGTGATCTACGCCTTCTCCAACGGAGACGGCGGCGCCACACTGGATAACTTCGTGCAGATGGGCGACTATGCGGCGGTGTTCGGCCGCTCCTTCAAGCTGGCCCTGATCGCCACGGCCATCTGCCTGCTGATCGGCTATCCCGTGTCCTACTTCCTCAGCCGCGAGCCGGCATCCTTCCAGAAGACCGCCATGGTGCTGATCATGCTGCCCATGTGGATGAACTTTCTGCTGCGGACGTACTCGTGGATGACCATTCTGGAGAACAATGGCCTTCTGAACCAGCTGTTCCAGAAAATCGGCATCATCGCCCTGTACAACAGCATCACCGGCAGCAATATCGAGTATTTCTCCATGATGAACACCCAGGGCGCGGTGGTGCTGGGCATGGTGTATAACTACCTGCCCTTCATGATCCTGCCTATCTATTCTGTCATTGTGAAGTTGGATTATTCCCTGCTGGAGGCGGCCCGGGATCTTGGCGCCAACAGCGTCACCGTGTTCCGCAAGGTGATTTTGCCGCTGAGCCTGCCGGGCGTGCTGTCCGGTATCACCATGGTTTTCGTCCCCTCGGTGTCCACCTTCGCCATCAGCCGTATGCTGGGCGGCGGCACCGAGCTGCTGCTGGGCGACCTGATCGAGCGGCAGTTCCTGGGCGGCGCGTATAATCCCCAGCTGGGCGCGGCCATCTCCCTTGTGATGATGATCATCGTGGTCATCTGCATGCTGGTGATGAACCGCTTCGGTGAGGGCGAGGAACAGGCGGTGATGCTATGAGACAGAGAAGAGCCAACTCCGTAGGCGACCGCCTTTTGATGATCCTGACGGGTCTTTTCCTGTATGCGCCCATCATCATCCTGATCGTTTTCTCCTTCAACGCCGGAAACAGCTCCAGCGTGTGGAAGGGCTTCTCCCTCCACTGGTATCAGCAGCTGTTCCAGAACCGGCTTATCATGCACAGCGTGTATATCACGCTGCTGGTGTCCCTGCTGGCCACGGTCATCGCCACCATCGCAGGCACCTTTGCCGCCATCGGCTTTTACGGCATGCGCCGCAAGGCCCGCAACAGCCTGATGGCCGTCAACAACATCCCCATGATGAACGCCGATATCGTCACCGGCGTCAGCCTGTGCCTGCTGTTCGTGGTGTTCTTCAACGGCTGGGGCGCCTTTGCCGGTTGGGTGAATAGCTGGCAGAGCGCCGTCGTGCTGCCGGAGCGGCTGACCATGGGCTTCGGCACGCTGCTGATTGCCCACATCTGCTTCAACATTCCCTATGTGATCCTGTCCGTGGGGCCCAAGCTGCGGCAGATGGACCGCAATCTGGTGGACGCGGCCCAGGATCTGGGCTGCACATGGATGCAGGCCTTCTGGAAGGTCATCATTCCGGAGATCAAGCCCGGCATCGTGTCCGGCGCGCTGACGGCCTTCACCATGTCCATCGACGACTTTATCATCAGCTACTTCACCGCCGGCACCAGCGCCTCCACCCTGGCCATGACCATCTACGGCATGACCAAGAAGCGGGTCAGCCCGGAGATCAACGCCATCTCCACGCTGCTGTTCGTGACGGTGATACTGCTGCTGGCCATCATCAACATCCGCGAGAACCACGCCCAGCACCATGTCCACCATCACCGTGAGGGCGCTGCGGCCAACGCTCCCGCTCCCAAGCGGAGCAATGGCCTGTGGAAAAAGCTTGCGGCGGGCGGCCTTGCCTGCGTGCTGCTGGCGGTGCTGATCTTCACCGGCGCCGCCGCCCGGTCTGACCGCGTGGTGAACGTCTGCTCCTGGGGCGAGTACATCGACGAGGATCTCATCACCCAGTTTGAGGAGGAGACCGGCATCCGCGTCAACTATCAGACGGCGGAGAGCAACGAGGCCCTGTACTCCCTGATCAAAATGGGCGGCGCGGACTTCGACGTGATCGTACCTTCCGACTATATGATTGGCCGTCTCATCGAGGAGGATATGCTGGCGGAGCTGGATTACAGTGCCATCCCCAACTATGACCTCATCGACGACCAGTACAAGTCCCTCAGCTTCGACCCGGAGAACAAGTACACCGTTCCCTATACCTGGGGCACCGTGGGCATCATCTACAACACCGCTATGGTGGACGAGCCCATCACCAGCTGGGGCGCCATGTTCGACGAGAAGTACGCCGGACAGGTGCTGATGATCAACAACTCCCGCGACGCGCTGATGGCCGCCCTGTGCTATCTGGGCTACGACATCAACACCACTGACGAGAGCCAGCTGGAGGAGGCCTTCCAGCTGATCTATGACGCCAAGAACAAGGGTGTGTATCAGGCCTTCGTCATGGATGAGATCTTCGGCAAGATGGAGGGCGGCAACGCCGCCATCGCCATGTACTACGCCGGCGACTATCTGACCATGCTGGA